>JAJEIQ010000049.1 GCA_022827905.1 Pseudomonadales bacterium
GCGAAGGCTGGCAACGCACAATCGGTACTTCGCCGACCTGGACGAACTGCAAATAGCGGTCGAGTCCTGCTTCGACGCATGGCGGAAACCCAATTCCGTGTTGCAGAGGCTATGCGGCATTATTTAAGTCGTTATGTATAGTCCGGTATCGGTAGCGGAGTAACTGTAAACGCCAGACCGTGGCGACGCACTCGCCAGGGCTCCCGGACGCCGGGGGCAGCCACGTAGTTGGTTCCCTCTGGGTAGATGCGTCGAAACACCTCCGCTGCGCCTGGATCCAACTTGTCTGGGTTGATCTTGCACTCGACCAGGTCCACCCGCCCGCCCTCCCGGCGGATCACGAAGTCGATCTCGCGGCGCGACTTGTCCTGCCAGTAGAAAATCTGGTCGTCGCGGAACTGCATTCGCAACGCATCGAGCACTAAATGCTCCCAAAGCAAGCCGCGGTCCTCCTCGCGGATTTGCTCCCAGCCGCGTTCGTAGGCGACGAAGCCGGTGTCAAAGGCGTAACACTTGGGGCGGCTGACGATTTCCTGCTTACTGCCGCCATGGAACGGCGGCAGCAAATGGACGGCATGGGCGATTCGCATAGCCTCGACGTGAGCCTTGACGGTGTGCCGGCTCAATTCGCTCAAGGATGCCAGCCGACTGTAGTCCACTTGACCACCGCTTTGCAGAAGCAGCAAGCGCAGCAAGGTCAGAAAACCCTGGCGGTTGCGGATGCCGAACAGCTCTTGAATGTCCCGGGCGTAGAAGCTGTCGATCCACTCGGCGAAGAAGTCGGCATCCGGTCTATTGGCCAAAAGCTGGTCAGGCAGCCCGCCATGCAGCAGCCGACGGTCTAGATCGCGGATGCCGAATGCCTTGCGGCATTCATGCCAAGGCACCGGGCAGAGGTGAACGGTGACCTTGCGCCCCGTCAGCGCGTCGCGGAACTTGCGGGTGGCGCCCAGCGTCGAAGAGCCCGTTGCAAGCACTCGTACTTTGGGGTGCTCATCCGCTGCGATCTTCAGCAGGAGGCTGGGGTCGTTGAGGCGATGCACTTCATCAAAGATCACCGTGGCGTCAGGGGGCAAGCCGTCGAAAAAGAACTCCGGATCGTCCAAACGACGCTGGATGGAGGGCAAATCGCAATTGAAGTACTCGGCATCTGGCAGCATGTGCGCCAAGGTGGTTTTGCCAACCCGGCGAACGCCGGACAGCCAGACGAGCGGGCGCTGAGCCCATGCCGCCCTTAGCCGATCTAGCCAGATTTCCCTTGGAATCATAGGCCTACTATACAAATGGAGAACCAAATGTAAAGTATGATTTTCAAATAGAAACAGATCGAATGCCCAGTCGGACGGTGCCTGGGGGGCGCGGCACCGTGCTACCCTGCGCCAGCGAAGTTGAAGGGCTGTTTGTCTAGGCTTCGCTGCCAGGCAGCCCGGCCGGGCTGAGCTACACCGGAGTGAATGGAGGAACGAACAGCAAATGTCGGCGATTGAATCTCGAACAATGGCGGATATCTTCACCTTGCTCGACAGGTGGCGGCATTTGCCTGCTTATCGGCTGGAACCCAACTTGGCGCCCTTTTTTGGGCTTTTTCTTCGGGACGTGTTGACTGCGCACTTTGGTGTTCCCATGCACCGGATTGTGATTCCCGAGTTTCCACTCCGAAAAGGTACCTTGTCTGGTGATGGAAGCAACGGGTCAAATCAATCACAAAAGGTTGATTACGTTGCGTTTTCAGAGGATCTCACGACCGCCTACTTTGTTGAGTTAAAGACCGATATGGGCTCTGTGCGTGAAGAACAAAACAAGTATCTTGAAGAAGCAAGGAATGCCGGACTTCAAAAGTTAGTCGAAGGAATTGTGGATATCTACGGAGCGACCGGCAAAGAAGCGAAATACTGTCACTTGCTGTTCCTTCTTTTCCAACTCGGACTCGTTGAGCATCCAACGCCGAAGAAGGCAGATAGGAGCAAAGTCGGTGATCCCTATTTTGATTGGCGTTCGGCGTTTGCAGGCGTGAAGGCTACCAAAGCCGGAGAGAGTATCGCGGTTGAGGTAGTTTTCATTCAGCCGCGAGATGACAATTTCGAGTACATCGACTTTCCAGCGGTTGCCGACACGGTTCAGAAGACCGGTGATCTTGGCTGTATGTTCGCGAACTATCTAAGGCAGTGGACGGAAGAAGCGGGGTTGCGCGACCCGCGAAGGCTGCTTCCGTGGAAAGAACGGTAGGTAGGGTGAAATCAAGGCTTCACGCTGTTCTGTTCAGCGCCAAGCGCCGAAGAGTCATTGGGCTCGCCGTGCCCAAGTTGTGGCGTCAGCTACATCAGTTTCCGACAAGCCCAGTTCGACGAGTTTTTCTCGCACTGCGTCGGCTCGGCTGATGTGCGCCGAGGTTGGCACGATCCGCCCGTTTTCCTCGGCAACATCGGTACATTGGCTGCTTGGCAGTGCCGCGGCCACCTTTTGAGGTGGGGCGACTTGGTTCTTTGAGGTCATCTTTGTCAGCGTGTGCGCGTCTGGGGATCAAGAGGTAGAGGGAAACCATAGTTCCGCCCGTCCCTTGCCGCAACTTCGATTTTCCATTGAATCGATTGGCCCTTGCGCGGAAGCGTTTTTTCCGCCTAATCTGGCTCTCTCTTGGGCGAAACAACGGCTATCGGCATGGATGGCATTCATGACTTAGGCGGCAAGCACGGATTTGGGCAGATCGTGCGCGAACTCAATGAACCCGCCTTTCACGAGCGCTGGGAGGCGGTGGTGTTTGCGCTGTCTGGCGCGGTGGGCGCTGCTGGGGCGATGCGCAACGTCGATCAGTTCCGCCATGCGGTGGAGCGCATTGATCCCGTGGCTTATCTCGACCACGGCTACTACGGTCGCTGGCTGGGCGGCATCGAGAACCTGTTGGTTGAGGCGGGTCTGCTCACCCAACGTGAGATCGACGATCGGGTTCAGCGCTCCGGGGGTGTCCTTGGGCGGGTCGCCGCCCGGCCGTCGAGCGCACCGGATCGAGTTGACTATGCACCGGAGGGCTTGGCGGCGCAGCGGCCACTGTCCGCCGCACGGAAGTTCAACGTGGGCGATGCGGTGGTCACCCAGGATGCGCCCTGCGCCAGCCACACCCGTCTGCCCGCCTACGCCCGGGGCAAGCGCGGCGAGGTGATCGCTTGGCACGGGGGCTGGGTCTTTCCCGACGCCAATGCCCATGGCCTCGGCGAGCAGCCCGCACACCTCTACACCATTTCCTTCCCCGGCGAGACGCTTTGGGGTCCCGGTGCCGAGCCCGCCACCACCGTCAGCTTGGACTTGTTCGAACCCTATTTGAAAAAGGTTGTGAAACCGTGAGCGAGGCTAAGCCCCAAGCGTTGCGGGCCGAAGCGTTGGAGTCGATTCTCATTGAACGGGGCTTACTCAAGGCCGATGCGGTGGATGAGGTCATCGCCTTGTTCAACGAGCGCATTGGGCCGATGAATGGCGCCCAGGTCGTGGTCAAGGCGTGGCGCGACCCGGACTTCAAGGCTCGCTTGCTGGCCGATGGCAACGAGGCGATCAAGCTCTTCAACTTCAGTGGCGGCCAGGTGGACAAGCTTGTTGTCGTGGAGAACACGCCCGATGTCCACAACGTCGTGGTCTGTACCCTGTGCTCCTGCTACCCGTGGGCGCTGCTGGGCTTGCCACCGCGCTGGTACAAGGATCCGGCCTACCGCTCCCGGGTGGTGCGCGAGCCGCGGGCGGTCCTGAAGGAATTCGGCGTCGAATTGGACGAAGGAACGGAGGTGCGGGTTTGGGATTCCAGCGCGGAGATCCGCTACTTGGTGCTGCCCCAGATGCCCGAGGATGCCGCCGACCTAAGTGAGCAGGCCCTGCTCCAGCGTGTCAGCCGCGATGCCATGATTGGAGTGGCGCTTTAGGCTGAAGCGCCTCGGCCTTGCATTGAGCCGACGAAACGGGATTGAGTTTGGACATCGCCGAGAAATTCGCTCTGGAGGGCCCGTTGGCGCCGCCGATGGCCAACGGCGAACTGGCCTTTGCCGAACCTTGGCAGGGCCGCGTCTTTGGCATGGCTTGGGCGCTATGCGAAAGCGGTTGCTTCAAATGGCCGGAGTTCCAGGCGAACCTGATCGACGCCATTGCCCGCCACGACGGAACCCATGAGGGCGAGTACGCCTACTACGACCGTTTCCAAGAGGCCTTGGAAGCGCTGTTGATCGCCAAGGGGCTGACCTCCGGCGCAGGGCTGGAATCCCGCCAGCAAGCACTTGCCGAGCGGCCCCACGGCCACGACCACTAGACTCGTTATGTCATAATTCGCCTTTTGCCACTGGAGGAGCCCAATGAATCCAGCCGAAGCCGTTGCCAGCCCCATTGCGCCGGTCTATGTGCCGCCGTTTCAGCTCACCGACGGCCAGCCGCCGCCCATCGCCGCAAACGATGGCCGGTCCTATGCGTCACTGAACCGGGATGGAGATGCTGGAACCGAGGCGGCGACCGAAGCGGCCCTGGCCCAGATTGCCCGGGGCGAGAACCAAGCCCTCATCGAAACGATTGAAAACGCGCCCCCGGGCCCGATTGAAACCCAGTGGGGACTTGGGTTTCGCCGCTACGAGGAGTGCTTGGACTACATTCGGGTGAACAACATCGAAGCTCCGGAAGGGGGCGTGGCGCTGCCGTTGCGGTACACAGTTCACGAACAGCCGTCCTACTCCGTCGTCTCCTCCAACGCGCTTTGGCGGGATGCCGGGCGGGAGGCCGAGGCCAAGGCTTTCCGCCAGGATGAACGGAACATCAACCAGCTCTGCCTCTACTTTCCGCAAGTGCTGCGCGACGCTCGGCGCATCGGGGAGTACTACCCGGGCCTGTCGCCCTACAGCGCTGAATGCATGGACCGGCTTGGCGTCTCGCTGGCTCATTGCGAGTCGCAGTGCGGGGACTTCTACGACGCCCACGAGGTGGAGCGGGTGTTCTACCCGGAAATGGAGAAGCTGCTCCTCGAGTTCTTCCCCGGTGCCACCGACGCCCTCGTTTACAACCACGACGTGTTCGACAAGGACTATCAGGGCGATGTCGTTGAGGACCAGGACAACAAGGACCCGGGCGTGAACCGCGGCTACGCCAACCTGGTGCACAACGACCTGAACGACAACAGCGGCCGCGTCCGCTGCCGCGAACTGCTGACCCGGAACCTGCGCAACTTCGGGCGTACCCAGCGCTACACGGAAGCGGAGGCTGACGCCAAGATGTCGCGCCGGTTCATGTCGATCAATCTCGCCAAGCCCATGGAGACGGTGCGACAGAACCCCTTCGTGCTGTGCGCTTGGCCCTCGTTCGCCGACCAGCCCTACATCACCAACTACCGCATCTACGACGACCGCGTGGGGGAGACCACCCGTTTTACCTACCGTCCGGAGCACGAGTGGTATTGGCTTCCCCAGCAAAAGCCCACCGAGGTCTCGATGCTCAAATGCTACGACTCGGTCACAGACGGCTCGGTGTCGCGCTGGTCCTTCCACAGCGCCTGCGTCGACCCGACCGCGCCGGCCGATGCGCCCTGCCGAAGGAACGTGGTGGTCCGGTCCTTTGTGTTTTTCTAGGGCCTACAGTTGGCGTTGCAGCGCGGCCCTCCATATCATGGTCAGCCTGTTTTCATCTGCTGAGATGCATCATGATCCCTCCCCAAATTGAGCGTTCTTCAAGCAGCAAAAAGCAGGAAGCGACAGGGCGTCGGCCGGCGGCTCCTCCGCTCAGGACCGGTGAGCGGCTCAAGCGCGCGGAATTCGAACGGCGCTACGCCGCGAACCCGGACATCAAGAAGGCGGAACTGGTCGAAGGGGTCACCCAGGTGCAGGAGCCGGTGGGTTTCTATACCCATAGTCGGCCCCATTCCTCGGTTGCCGGCATCCTATTCGCCTACGCGGCGTACACCCCTGGAGTTTGCGCGGTCGTTGACCCCACTGTGCGGCTCGACCGGAACAACGAACCGCAGCCCGATGTGGCCTTGCTCATCGAAGCGGCCGCCGGCGGTCAGTCTCACGTCGATAAGGATGGCTACATTGCCGGTGCGCCGGAATTGGTGGTGGAAGTCGCCGCGAGCAGCGTTGCCCGCGACCTGCAACGCAAATTCCATGCCTACTGGCGCAACGGCGTGCGCGAATACGTTGTTTGGCGCACGCTCGACAAGCGCATCGACTGGTTTGAATTGGCCAACGGCAAGTATGTATTGAAGCAGCCCGACTCAACGGACTCGATTCAAAGCAAGGTGTTCCCCGGGCTGTGGCTGGCCGTCGGCGCCTTGCTCGCTGATAATGTCGCTGGGGCATTGGAGGCCCTGCACGCCGGGATTGGCAGCCCGCGGCACGATGCGTTTGTTGCCCGTCTGGCAGGAGAGTTGACGGCTGCTGCCACCAACTAAGGCGAGATTGGCTGAAAGTCACGGAGCGCCGGTCGGCCGCAGTTCACAGGTGCTGCTCTTGATCGTGAACGGTCCGACGGCGCCTCGGTTCAGGACGACGAGTGCTGCGCCCTCGTATGGGGATTGAGGCGCTGTTGCGACCACAACGCCGCCAGCGTGGCCATCGGCACGCCGTATCTCCGCACCGATGTGGGGCTCGCTGACCTTCCATTCGAACGGTTCCAGGCGCCGCTTGACGTCGCCGCGATGCTGGGCGCGGGCCACCACCTCCTGGCCCAGGTAGCAGCCCTTGTTGAAGCTCACCGCACCGAGTTCGTCGAGCGCGAGCATCTGCGGCAAAAAGGAGCCCGAAGTGGCCGCTTCAAGCCAAACCTCCCGCTGCGCCAGCGTGACGTTGCGCCACTCGTTTGTGCTAAGGGATGGGCCCTTGGTCAGCAGGTCGTGCGCTTTGTCGAAGCCATCTTCGTCGAGCACCAACAGTTGGCGCCCGGCATCGAGGTTGAGCGCTGGCGGCGCAAGGTTCAAGCCCATTGCGCCGATGATCGCATAGTCGTCAGTTGCATCGCTGGCTTGGGTTTTCGAAAACGCCAAATAGGGGCTAAGAAAGCCCAACGTCAAGCCGCACAGGCTTTGCTGGAGGACCAGCGTCACCCGCTCGCCCTCGCGCCAAGCGTAGCCGGTCAAGACGGCTCGGCCCTTGATGTTGCACATCGCGGTGAAGGCGGGCTCCCCGCCAAGGGCATCCATATCGATGGTGAGGTAGCCTTGCAGAAACGAGGCGGAATCCGGGCCGTCGAAGGTCAGCACGCCCAAGTCGTCAAGAGCGAGTGCGCCGGCTTTCCCGTCGGCGATGCTGATCGGGGGTGTGCGAGATGTCTGCGGCGAGTTGCCGACCATGGCCATTGTCCAATGGTTGCAGGCTGAGGCAGGATTGTTGCCCGCTTTGAGTCGGTTGTCGAGGCGCACCCGCTGCGCGGGTGCGTTTGGAGTTTCGCTGGCGCGAAACTCCGTGCAGACTGGACGGTAGAGCATCCAATAAGTTCCTGAACCCGGACAGTGTGATGGATGAGAATTTGCGCTTAGCAGGGAAAGAGGCAATCGGTGCCCTGTACTGGCGCAGCCGTCGGGGCTTGGCCGAAGTCGAGCTCAAGCTGCTGCCGTTCTTCGAGCGCTGCTTCGAGGCTCTGCCTGAGGCCGACCGGCAAGCCTATGCCCGGCTCCTGGAGATGGAGGATTGGCAGCTCCACGATTGGCTGCAGGGCGCCTGCGAACCTTCCGAGCCGCAATTGGCCCGTATTGTCGGCCTGATCCGGCGCTTTGACCGGGATCAGGCATGACCCTAGTGCCCGCCCGCTTGCGTTGGCTTGCTTGGACTGCCCAATTGGTGGTCGCCGTGGCTGGCGGTTGGGTCTGGTTCGGCAACGCCGGAGCGGCGCTGATGGCGCTCTGGCTGTGGCTGCTGCGTCCGGCTGGGGAAATCAAGCTGAAGTTTCCCCAACCGGTGCGCTGGGTGCGCCTGTCCCGCTTCGCCGTCACTTGGAACGGCGGCCCCGCTCGATTCTGGGGCCGAACACTCAGGGTCTATCGCGACGAAGTGAGCGCAGAGGCATTCGCCCGGCTGCGCCGTGACTTGAAGGCCGCTTGCTCCGAGATCGAGTAACGCTAACGTCGTTCCGCGTAGGGCCGCAGCAAGTCCAGATGCTCGACTGAACCGGGAAAGAGAATCGTGTCCTTGGCTTCGGTCAGCGTCTCCGGATAGTCCAAATTGAAGTGCAGGCCCCGGCTTTCGTGGCGCAGCAGCGCGGAGCGAATGATGAGGTCGGCCACGTCGATCAGGTTGCGCAGCTCGATGAGGTCGTTGCTCACTCGGTAGTGGCTGTAGTATTCGTGGACCTCCTGCTTGAGCAGGTTGACCCGATGCAGGGCGCGCTGCAGGCGCTTGTTGGTGCGCACGATGCCCACGTAGTCCCACATGAAGCGCCGCAGTTCGTCCCAGTTGTGGGCGATCACCACGTCCTCGTCGGAATCCGTGACCTGGCTTTCGTCCCAGTGGGGTGCCTCGACAGGGGTGTGGGGACGGTCGAGTTGCGCGCGAATGGCTTCGGCGGTGGCATCGGCGAACACCAGGCATTCGAGCAGGGAGTTGCTGGCCAGCCGGTTGGCGCCGTGCAGGCCCGTGCAGCTCACTTCGCCGATGGCGTAGAGGCCGGGGATGTCGGTGCGGCCGGTCTGGTCCACCACCACCCCCCCGCAGGTGTAGTGGGCCGCCGGCACCACGGGCACGGCCTCCCGCGTGATGTCGTAGCCGAACTCCCGGCAGCGCCGGGCGATGGTGGGGAAGCGCTCCTCGATGAAGTCCTTGGGGCGGTGGCTGATGTCGATGTGGACGCTGTCCGCACCGAGGCGCTTCATCTCGTGGTCGATGGCCCGGGCCACGATGTCCCTTGGCGCGAGCTCCGCTCGGGGATCAAAGTTGGGCATGAAGCGGGTGCCGTCCGGCAGCGTCAGCACCCCGCCCTCGCCGCGCACGGCTTCAGAGATCAGGAATGACTTGGCGTGCGGGTGGTAGAGGCAGGTGGGATGGAACTGGATGAACTCCATGTTGGCGATGCGGCAGCCGGCCCGCCAAGCCATGGCGATGCCGTCGCCGGTGGAGCCGTCCGGGTTGCTGGTGTACAGATACACCTTGCTGGCGCCGCCGGTGGCCAGCGCCACGAAACGGGCTTGGAACACCTCAACGCGCCCGGTGCTGCGGTTGAGCACATAGGCCCCGGCGCAGCGGTTGCCGTGGCGGCCGAGCTTGCTCAGGTTGATCAGGTCGATCGCCACTCGGTCGTTGAATAGCTCGATGTTGGGATGGTCCAGCGCGCGCTGGGTCAGCGTGGCCACGACGGCCGCCCCGGTGGCGTCCGCCACGTGCAGGATGCGCCGAAAGGAGTGGCCGCCTTCGCGGGTCAGGTCGAACTCATTGCCCACCGAGTCAAACGTGACGCCCCGGCTGCGCAGGCGGTTGACCGCGCGGCTCGCTTGGGAGACCGTGAAGTGGACGATCTCCTCATCGCAAAGCCCGGCCCCGGCGGCGATGGTGTCCCGGCCATGGGCCTCGATGCTGTCATCCGGGTCGGTCACCGCCGCCACGCCGCCTTGGGCCCATTGGGACGAGCTGGCCTCGGTGCGGTCCTTGCAGAGCACGGTCACCCGCGCATCGGTTGCTAGGCTCAACGCCGTGGAAAGCCCCGCTGCGCCGCCGCCAATGATGAGAATGTCAGTTGCGAAGCGTTGGGTCATTTGTGAAGACTATCACGCATTGCATTGGGGCTCATTGCTCGGTGGTAAGCGGCGCCGATTGCGAGCAAAATGCCGCCCGCTACGGCCATGCGGACCGGATTCAGGCATGAGGGCTGACGAGACAGACAAGGAACTGGTGACCCGCGTCAAGCGAGGTGACCGAACCGCTTTCGATCTGCTCTTCGGGCGCTATCAGCATAAGATCCGCAGCTTGGTTGCGCGCCATGTTCGGGATCCGCAGGAGGTCGAGGATGTCGCCCAGGAAGCGTTCATCAAGGCCTTCCGAGCCCTCCCCAAGTTCCGCGGCGAGAGCGCGTTCTACACTTGGCTGTACCGCATCGCCATCAACACCGCCCACAACCATCAGATGGCGAAGAGCCGGCGTCCGCCGGGCGTGGACATCGACGTCGAGGACGCCCAATTCATGGATGGCGCGGACCGGCTTGTTGAAAACGAAAGTCCTGATGCGGCGGCCTCCAGGGATGAGTTGGCGGAGGCGATCGACCAAGCCATCGCGGCCCTGCCGGACGATCTGCGCAGCGCCCTCGCCCTGCGCGAGTTCGAGGGCCTAAGCTACGAACAGATTGCAACCATCATGAAATGTCCGGTGGGCACGGTGCGCTCACGCATCTTTCGCGCCCGGGAAGCGGTGGACCGCCGCATCGGCCACTTGTTGGACCGCTGAACTGAACTTGTGGGTTGTTGATTGGCTGGATAAGGGAACCAAGCGACCCCAAACCGGTCGTATGGTGAAGTGCGTCAAATTGCATGCAAGGGGGTAGACTAGGCGCCATGTCAGAGCAATTGCGGGAGTCCCTCTCCGCCCTCATGGACGGGGAGGCCAATGCCTTCGAAGTCCGCCGGGTGCTTGATGAGGTGCGGCGCGATGGCGAATTGCGGCATGTTTGGAATCGGTGGCAGCGGGTGTCCGCCGCGCTCCAAGGCGGGGCGGTGCGGTCCGACTCCGACCTCGCCGACCGGGTTTGGGCCAACTTGCAGGACGGTCCCGCCACGGCCGCCGGAGAGGTTCAGGAACCGCTAGGTCAGCAACGGAACTGGGGGCGGGTAACCGCTTGGGTTGCTGCGTCGGCGGCGGCCGTCGCCGTGATCGTCGCGACCAACTTGTCGACCCTAGGGAGCGGCGAGGGGCCGTCGGAACCTCAAGTCGCCGCCGGTCCAGAGGCTTCAGCGCCGCCACGGACCTTGGCCAACGGGCCGCCTCTGCAGGGGCCGAACGTTAACGTCTACATGCTTCAACACATGCAGCACAAGGCGGTCAACCAGCCCGATGTCGGTGCCTTCACCAAGCTCGTGACCTTTGAGCCAGAGTCCCGGCCCTGATGCGGGCCGGCCCCATATTGCGGTTGGTCGCTGGCCTGCTGGTCCCGGCACTTGGCTGGGGCGCCGCTCCAAGCTGGCTGGCGGACATGAACCGGGCCTTCATGGACCTCAACTACGATGGCGTGTTCAGCTACTTCACCGGGCAGGATGTCGCTACGCTGCGCATCGTGCACATGGTCGTGGACGGCGAGCAGCGGGAGCGGTTGGTGCACCTCAACGGGGCGCCGAGAGAGATCATCCGTCGGGGCGATGAGGTCACCCGGGTGCTCATGCCGGGCGACAACTTGGTCGAACTCAGCCGCGGCATTGCCTCCGGTCCCTTTGCCCGAGCCTTCACCCGCCCCTTCGACCGCGTTTCGGCGCAGTACGCCATTTCCGACCTTGGCGTCGGCCGCATCGCCGGGCGTTGGGCGCAGCGGGTTGCCCTGACGCCTCGGGATGGCGACCGCTACGGGCATCGATTGTGGCTGGACCGCGAGCATCGCTTGCTGCTGCGCTCCGAGCTGGTTGACCGGCGCGGCACGCGTTTGGAGGTCTTTCAGTTCGCCCAGATCGAAATTGGTGACGGGGTCGATCCATCGGCATTGGAGCCTGGCCGGCACGAGGGCGCCTTGGCATCGGTGGACGAGCAGCCTAGGGGCGATGCCGTCGATCAAGGGCCGGGCCGGATTCGTTGGCGGGCGGGTTGGATACCGGCTGGATTCTCCATGGCTTCAGCTGCTGTGCGCGGCGCTAGCGGCCGCTTGCAGTCGGTCAACACCATGATGTACACGGACGGATTAGCGGCCTTTTCGATCTTTGTCGAGGATAGGCCCAGCGGCGGGGCCGCGGCGGCAGCAACCCGTCAGGGCGCCACCGTCGCCGTCACCGAGTTCGTGACCGGCCCGTCGGGACGCCGTGCCCAAGTCACCTTGGTGGGCGAGCTGCCGGAGCCGACGGTGCGCAAAATTGCCCGCTCGATGTACCACGAGTCGGGGGAGCCCTAGCCGATGCCGTGCCAAGACGGCAGCTTGATCGTTGGCGGTCGAGGCGGGTGCATCGGATGCCCCTGCGCCCTTGCATGGCACAGATTTCAAGTGATGGAGCCCGACGTGGGGTTCCGCAGCCAGTTCGAGGGCGGGACGCCCTCGCTCCGGGGAATCACTTCGAACGAAGGCCGGAGCGAGGGCGTCCCGCCCTCGAATGTTTCGAGCGGCTGGCGATTGGCGCAAGCGGCGCTGCTTGTGTTTGGCGCTCCGCTGCTCCTGCTGCTGCTCAGCGCTGCCGGCACCGCGGCTTTTGCTGCGGACCAGCCCGCTTGGGCACTGGCGGGTTTGGCGCCCCTGCTAGGCATTGCGGCAGACGGGCTCGGTCGGCTCAGGAAGGCGTTCCCCACTTGAATCTCATTCACTCGCACACACCACTCACACAAAAGGAACGATCGGTGACACGACGAATCGCAATGATGACCGCTGGTCTGCTGCTGGGCGCGTGCTTCGGCGCTGCCGCAGCGGAACTGCCCGATTTCACGGAATTGGTGGAGGACAACGCCGCGGCGGTGGTCAACGTCAGCACCACCCGGCGGCAGAGCGAGCGCGACCCGCGCATGCGCGACTTCGAGGAGTTCTTTCGCCGCATGCCGCCGCAGCAACCGCCGCCCAGTGCGCGCCCGCGCTCATTGGGCTCTGGCTTCGTCATCTCTGATGACGGCTACGTGCTGACCAACAATCACGTTGTCGAGGGCGCCGATGAAATACTGGTGCGCTTCCCCGACCGGCGAGAGTTGAACGCCGAGGTGGTGGGCACCGACCGGCGCTCCGATTTGGCTTTGCTCAAGGTGGAGGCCGACAACCTGCCGACCGTGCGCTTGGGCCGCTCCGAGGACTTGGATGTGGGCGAGTGGGTGCTGGCCATCGGCTCCCCGTTCGGCTTCGACTACTCAGTCACAGCAGGCATCGTTAGCGCCAAGGGGCGCAGCCTGCCCACCGAGCGCAATGAGAACTACGTCCCCTTCATCCAGACCGACGTCGCCATCAATCCGGGCAATTCCGGGGGTCCGCTGTTTAACCTGGATGGCGAAGTGGTGGGCATCAATTCGCAGATCTACTCCCGGTCGGGTGGCTTCATGGGCGTGTCCTTCGCCATACCCATCGACGTGGCCATGGAGGTGGTTGATCAACTCAAAAGCGGCGGGCGGGTCTCGAGAGGCTGGCTGGGTGTGGTCATTCAGGAAGTCAGCCGTGACTTAGCCGAGAGTTTCGGCCTCGAGCGCCCCCACGGCGCCCTCGTCAGCGAGGTGGCCCCGGAGAGCCCGGCGGAGGAAAGCGAACTGCAGGCGGGAGACGTCATCATCGAATTCGACGGCAACCCCATCGAGCGCTCCAGCGAACTGCCCCACTACGTGGGCCGCACTCCGGCGAACAGCGAGGTGGACGTGACCGTCATGCGCGGCGGCGAGCGGCTCGAGCTCAAGGTCAAGGTCGGCGAGCTGCCGGATCTTGAAGGCGATGAATCCGTTGGCCAAGGTGCTCCCAACGAGCCGTCGAACCTCGGGTTGGTGCTCGAGGACGTGCCCGAGGCGGCACTCAGCCGTTTCAATCTCAAGGGCGGCGTACGCGTGGTCCGGTCCACCGGCCCGGCAGCGGATTCCGGCATTCGAGCTGGCGACATCATCACCCGACTCAACCATCAAACGGTGGAGAGCCGAGAGGGCTTCCGGGAAATCGCCAAGACCCTGCCGAAGGGCCGTCGCGTGCCTGTGTTGATTGTGCGGGGCGGCGTGCAGACCTTCGTGCCGTTAAGCGTACCGGAGTAAGGAAGCCGCCCCGTTTTGCCTACCGCCGACCACATCCGCAACTTCTCGATCATCGCCCATATCGATCACGGCAAATCGACCCTCTCCGACCGCCTGATCCAGCATTGCGGCGGCTTGTCCGATCGGGAGATGGCCGACCAAGTGCTCGATTCCATGGATTTGGAGCGCGAGCGGGGCATTACCATCAAGGCGCAGAGCGTTCGGCTGCATTACCGGGCCGAAAACGGGCGCACCTATCAGCTCAACTTCATCGACACGCCGGGTCATGTGGATTTCAGCTATGAGGTGTCGCGCTCTTTGGCGGCTTGCGAAGGGGCCCTGCTGGTCGTTGATGCCGCTCAAGGCGTGGAGGCCCAGTCGGTGGCCAACTGCTACACGGCCATCGAACAGGGGCTCGAAGTGCTGCCGGTGCTGAACAAAATCGACCTGCCCCAAGCCGACCCGGTCGCTGCGGCGCGGGAAGTGGAGGAGATCATCGGCTTGCCAGCGGACGATGCGCTGTTGGTCAGTGCCAAGACCGGGGCCGGGGTGCCGGAGCTGCTGGCCGGCCTAGTGAGCCGCATTCCGCCACCCGAAGCGGACCCGGATGCACCTTTGCAGGCGCTGATCATCGACTCTTGGTTCGACAACTATCTCGGCATCGTCTCCCTGGTGCGGGTGGTGGCGGGTCAGGTTGAGGCCGGGGACCAGGTGGCGGTCAAGTCCACGGGGCAGGTTCACGGTGTCGATCAAGTCGGCTGCTTCACGCCGAAACGACAGGTGACGGAACGACTGGTGGCGGGGGAAGTCGGCTTCATCGTGGCTGGCATCAAGGACATTCGCGGGGCGCCGGTGGGCGACACCATCACGCCTGCCCGGCATCAGGGAGTGGCCCAGTTGCCCGGCTTCGCCGAGGTGAAGCCGCAGGTGTACGCGGGACTGTTTCCAGTCGCCTCCGAACAGTTCGAGGACTTTCGCGAGGCGTTGGCCAAGCTGAGCTTGAATGACGGCTCGCTGTTTTACGAACCGGAAACCTCGGACGCCTTGGGCTTTGGATTTCGCTGCGGCTTTCTCGGCCTGCTGCATATGGAGATCGTGCAGGAGCGCCTCGAACGGGAGTACGGTCTGAACCTCATCACGTCGGCACCGACGGTGGTGTACGAAGTTGTCGGCACCGGCGGCGAGGTCAGCCGGGTGGACAACCCCTCCCGGCTGCCGCCGCAGTTCACCGAAGTGCGCGAACCGATCGCCGCGGTCAACATCCTCACGCCCCAGGACTACGTGGGCAATGTGATCAGCCTTTGCGTTGAACGGCGCGGGGTGCAGAAGAACATGCAGTTCTCCTCGGGCCAAGTGGCGATGACTTGGGAGCTGCCCTTGAATGAAGTGGTGATGGACTTTTTCGACAAGCTGAAGTCCGTCAGCCGCGGCTTCGCGTCCTTGGACTACGGTTTCGACCGCTTCGAGGCGTCCAACCTGGTCAAGCTCGACATGCTCATCAACAGCGAGCGGGTCGATGCCTTGGCGATGATCGTGCATCGCAGCCAAGCCCAGAGCCGTGGCCGTCAGTTGGCGGAGAAGATGAAGGAGTTGATTCCGAGGCAACTGTTCGACGTCGCCATCCAAGCGGCGATCGGCGGCCAGATCGTGGCCCGGCAGACGGTCAAGGCGCTGCGCAAGAACGTCACCGCCAAGTGCTATGGCGGCGATGTCACGCGCAAGAAGAAGCTGCTCGAAAAGCAAAAGGCGGGCAAGAAGCGCATGAAGCAACTCGGCCGGGTGGAGATCCCCCAGGATGCGTTTTTGGCCGCGCTCAAGGTTGAGCGTTAGAGACGGGATAGAATAACGGCATGGACATCGACTTTCCCTTGGTGCTCACTTGGGCCGTGCTGATCAGCGGCGGCATCTGGCTGCTCGACGCTCTATTCCTCAAGCCGCGCCGGCTGGAAGCCCGCTCCGCCGAGGAGGCGGAGGCGCCGGACCAGGAGCCAATAATCGTCGAGTACGCTCGTTCCTTCTTTCCGGTCCTCTTGCTGGTGTTGGTGCTGCGCAGCTTTCTCGCCGAGCCTTACCAGATACCCTCCGAGTCCATGGTGCCGACCTTGGAGGTGGGCGACTTCATCCTGGTCAACAAGTACGCTTACGGCATTCGCCTGCCGGTGCTCGGCACCAAGGTCATCGAGATCGGCGAGCCGCAGCGCGGCGACATCATGGTGTTCATCCCTCCCCACGATTCGCGCTACTTCATCAAGCGAGTGATCGGCCTGCCAGGGGACCGCATCCGCTATGAGGACAAGGCGCTGTACGTCAACGACGAGCGGGCGGAGTATGAGTTCGTGCGCGAGTTCTATGATGTCATCGGCGGTGCCGCTGTGCCCGTTCGGGCCTATCGCGAATCCTTGGGTGAAGGGACCCACACCACCTACCGCTATCCGGTCGGCGATCGCAATGGCGAGTGGACGGTGCCGGAGGACTCGTACTTCGTGATGGGCGACAACCGCGACCGCAGCGATGACAGCCGCCGTTGGAAATATGTCGCCGAAGCCAAGATCGTTGGCAAGGCGGTGGCCATCTGGGTGCATAAGGATCCCGGCTTCAAGCTGCCGACCTTCGAGCGCAACCAATGGCTGACGCGGACGGCGGCGCAGCCTGATTCTAGGCCAGCCGACCTGAATCAAGCCGAAGCCGCCCTGATCCGTGACTGAACGCCCCGGCGCTCCCCAGCTTGACCGCTTGCAACGCGCACTGAACTACCGATTTGCCGATCAGCGCCTGCTCATTCGAGCCCTGACCCACAAAAGCGCTTCGCCAGACAGCCACAACGAGCGATTGGAGTATCTTGGCGATGCGGTGCTCGGCTATGCCGTCGCCGCGCACCTGCATCGCGAGCATCCGGGCGAGGCGGAGAGCGGCCTGACGCTGGCCCGGGCTGCGCTGGTCAAGCGGGGTACGTTGGCGGAGATTGGCCACGCGCTTGCCCTGGGGGACTACATGCGCTTTGGCGTTGGCGAAATGCGTTCAGGCGCATTTCGCCGCGCTTCCGTGCTTGCCAACGGGGTCGAGGCGTTGATCGGCGCCGTGCATGAGGATGGCGGCGTGGAGGCGGCCCGGGCGTTGGTGGTTCACCTGCTTGGCGACCGGCTGGCTGGCTTGACGGCGGCGCTGGTCAAGGATGCCAAGTCGGCGCTGCAGGAATTCGCTCAAGGGCGGGCCATGCCGTTGCCGGTGTATCGAATCGTCGAGGAAGCCGGCGCCCGGCATGCGCCCCGCTTCATCGTCTCCTGTGAAGTCGCCGAACTGGGTTTGATGGCCACGGCCGAGGGGGCGAGCCGCAAAGAGGCGGAGATGCGCGCGGCCGCCCAACTGCTCGACCTGATCGAAGCCGATGACTGAGGCGGACAAACGTTGCGGCACCGTGGCCATTGCCGGGCGGCCCAACGTCGGCAAGTCCACCCTGTTGAACCGGGTGCTTGGCGAAAAGCTCAGCATTACCTCCCGCAAGCCGCAGACCACCCGGCGCAACCTCATCGGCATCGACACCGAAGGCTCGTGCCAAGCGATCTACGTCGACACGCCGGGCCTCCACCGTCGGGTGAAGCGGGCCATCAACCGCAGCATGGTGGGCAACGCCAAGGCGGCCCTCGGCGATGCGGACTTGATCGTCCTAGTGCTCGACCGGGACCGGCTGACCGACGGCGATGAGTGGGTGATGCGCCAGGTTGAATGGGCGGCGAAGCCGGCGTTTGCGCTTATCAACAAGATCGACCTGCTGAACGACAAGACCCGCCTGTTGCCGGCGATGGAACGGCTTGGCGCCAGCGGCCTGTTTGCGGAAATCGTGCCGGTCTCAGCCTTGGGCGGGGAGGGCGTCGCCGAATTCCGCGCACTGGTGTTCCAAAGCCTGCCCGCCGGGCCGCACCTCTTTGCCGCCGACCAGCTCACCGACGAAAACGAGCGTTTTCTGGCCAGCGAGATGATTCGTGAAAAGCTCATGCGCCGGTTGGGGGATGAGTTGCCCCATCGAACGGCGGTGGTGGTGGAGTCGTTCGATGAAAGTTCGGCGGTGGTGGACCTCCGCGCCCAAATTCTGGTCGAGCGCGCTAGCCAAAAGCGCATCGTCATCGGCAAGGACGGCGAAAAGCTCAAGTCCATTGGCCGGGAGGCGCGCTTGGACATCGAGCGGATGCTCGGCCGCCGGGTCATGCTGCATCTCTGGGTCAAGGTGCGCAGCGGCTGGTCGGACAGTCCCGCGGCGTTGCGCGACTTGGGCTTGGATGGTGGACGGTCGGGTTCGTGAACCGGATTCAGGATGAGCAGGCCATCGTGCTGCACACCCGCGCTTACCGGGAGTCGAGCCTCATCGTGCAGTTTCTGACCGCCTCCTATGGCCGCATTGCGGCCGTTGCCCGGGGCGTGCGCCGGGTTGGGCGCAATCGTGGCGGGATCAGTCTGCAGCCCTTTTATCAAGGCTTGCTGAGCTGTGCGGGCCGCAGCGCCTTGGTGTCCCTGCACCGTTTTGACTTGGCCGAAGCCCGTTGGTTCACCGGCAACCGGGTGGCTTCGGCCTGCTATGTGGCGGAACTGGTCGTGCGCCTGACTCGCGAATGGGAGTCAGCGCCGCGCTTGTTCGGCGGGGTGGAGTGGGCCTTGGGCGAATTGGCCGAGGTGGACGGCAACGAAGGGATTGAATCGTGCCTGCGCCAATTCGAGAAGCTGCTGCTTGAGGAGCTTGGCTACGGCTTGGATTTCAACCGTGATGCGGCAACCGGCGAGGGCATTGACGAGGCCGCTTGGTACGGGGTGTCGCCGGAAGCGGGCTTCATCGCTGGCCCCGAAGGCGAGGGCTATCCGGGGGCGGCGCTTAAGGCCATTGAAGCCGGATGTTTCGACGAGCCGGAAACCCGCCGGTTTGCCAAGCAGATCTTCCGCGCCCTGCTTGCCGACCACCTGGGTCCCGCTCCCTTGATGAGCCGCCGACTCTATCGTCGCGGACTCTGACGGAGCGAAGGTGCCCCGGCGTCTGCCTCAGTTTGTCGAAGCGCGGATCACCGGCGTTGACAGCGACGGCCGCGGGCTGGGCGAGATCGATGGGCGGCCAATCCGGGTTAAGAACGCCTTGCCGGGCGAACAGGTGCGAGTGCGTCTGCTGCGCCGCCAGCGCGGCGAGTGGTGGGGCGAGACCGATGCCGTGCTGACGGCGAGCCCGGCCCGGCATCCTGCGCCCTGTCCGTTGTTCCCCCGCTGCGGCGGCTGCGCGGTGCAGCAATTGGAGGGCGCAGCCCAACTCGCCGCCAAGCAGGCGCGTTTGCTTGATTTGTTGGGCGCTCGCGGCGTCGAGGTGGGGCGATTGCGCCCGCCGGTGGCGGGGCCGAGCTACCACTACCGAACCAAGGCCCGGTTGGGCGTTCGGCTGGTCGGCGATGCGCCGCTGATCGGCTTTCGCGAGCACCTGAGCAATCGCGTGGCGCGCATGGACGACTGCTTGGTCCTGACGCCGCGCCTTGGACGCCTAATCGAACCCTTGAAGGCGTTGGTGAATGGCTTGAGCGTGCGTGATGCCGTGCCTCAAATCGAACTGGCGGCGGGCGATGAGGACTGCGCCTTGGTGGTGCGGCACTTGCGCTCGCTCGTGGCTGGCGATGTGGACGCGTTGCGGCGATTTGCCCTGCGCTTCAGGGTCGCGCTCCTCACCCAGGCGGGGGGACCGGAAACCGCCGCCCTGCTGGCGGCGCCAGCGGGCCGGACCCAGCGGCTCGGCTACGCCATCCAAGCCTTCGGGCTCTACCTGAACTTTCACCCGTCCGATTTCACCCAAGTCAATCTCGGTCTCAATCAGCGCTTGGTTGCCGATGTGGTGCAGGCGCTCGGGCGACCCAACGGCCTGACCGCGGACCTGTTCTGCGGCATCGGCAATTTTTCCCTGCCCTTGGCGCGGCGCGGCCACCGGGTGCTCGGGCTGGAAGGCGACGCCGGCTGCATTGACCGAGCCAAGGGTAACGCCGCCCTCAACGGCATGGGCGGGCGTTGCGAATTCGCCGTTGCGGACTTGTACAAGGCCCCCGAACTGCCGACTCGGCTGGGCGCCGCGCTGGTCGATCCGCCACGCTCGGGGCTGGGTTCGGCGCTGGCGGAAACGCTCAGCGAGCGTACGGATCGATTGGCCTACGTATCCTGCAATCCGGCGACCTTCGCCCAAGACGCGCGCCATCTTGTGGATCTCGGCTTCAACTTAACCGAGGCCGCCGTTTACGACCTGTTCCCCCAGACCGCCCACATCGAAACACTCGGGCTGTTTGAGCGTTGATCTGTGCTAACCTTGATCCTTTGGCATGGGCCCATGCCAAAGACCAAAACGGCGATCAACCATTCGATGCCATCAGGGAGGAACCAATGGCGCAAACCCATGACCACGAAATCGTGTCCATCTATCCGTTTTCCGATGAGGAAGTTGACCAGTTGATGGACAACTCTCAGGAGTGCGTCCTCATGTGGGCCACCAAGGACGGTTGGCCAGTGGGCGTCACCCACGCCTTTCTCTGGCACGAGGGCAAGATCTGGATCACCTTTGCCGTTCACCGGCACCGCGCCGCTGCCATTCGCCGGGACAACCGGGTCTCCGTGAACGTCAGCAGCCGGGGCTATCCCGACGGCGCCTCGGCGGATTTGCCGGGCGGCGCCATCACCTTCAAGGGCACGGGCGAGTTCTTTGACGACGACGACACCAAGGCTTGGTACTACGCCGCCCTGTCGAAGAAGCTGAACCCGGACAACCCGGACGGGGAGGCCTTTTTCAACAACCTGCTCGACTCGCCCCTGCGCGTCATTCTCGCGGTAACGCCAGTGAAGAAGATCATGTACAACGGCGGCAAGGCCCAAGCCCATATGGCGGGTGCCATCTCCGAGGATGAACTGGGCGAGCGCCTGCCGGTTGACCAGGAGCGCATGAACGCGGAGCGCGCCAAGCGTGGATTGCCGCCGCGTTGATCGGCGGCACTTGCAGCCTCTGGCAAGCATGTTGAGAACCGGGCTCGCTGCCGCGGCGCTGTTGACCTGCCCCTTGGCGGCAGTGGGCCAGAACGTCGGCTGGCCGGCCTACGGTGGCGCCGCTGGCGGCGGACACTACACGTCGGCGGCGCAAATCACGCCGCAAAACGTGCAGCGGCTTGAGTTGGCCTGGACCCACCGCTCGGGCGATTTCCGGGAGGGTGCGATCTCGGCGGTGGAGGGCTACGATTCCGCGGGCCAATCGGCGTCGCAGTTCGTCAATACCCCCATCGTGGTGGAGGACAGGCTCTACTACTGCACGCCGTTCAACCGCGTCTTCGCGCTGGACCCACGCACCGGCAAGGAGCGTTGGCGCTTCGACCCCAAGGTCAACATGGGCTTGGAGCACCTCACCAACTGCCGCGCGGTGAGCAGTTGGATCGACCCCGAGGCGCAGCCGGGCGATGCATGCGCCCACCGCATCATCCTGCCCACCTTGGACGGCCGCATCTTTGCCTTGGACGGGGCGAACGGCAAGCGTTGCGCTGGGTTTGGGGACAACGGTGAGATCGATCTGACCGTCGGGCTGACCGAGCACGGAGCCCGTGAGTACGGCATCACCAGCGCCCCGGCCATCATCGACGGCAAGCTGGTCACCGGCGCCTACGTGCTCGACTCCTTCCGTCCCGACGTGCCCTCGGGCGTGGTGCGCGCCTACGACCTGCGCTCAGGCGCCTTTGCTTGGGGCTGGAACCCCGTGCCGCCCGGCAAGCCGGCAGTGGACACCGAGGGGAACTTCACCGCCGGCACCACCAACGTCTGGTCCACCATTTCCGTGGATGCCGAGCGCAATCTGGTGATTGCACCCACCGGCAATTCCTCGCCCGACTACTACGGCGGCGACCGGGATGGCGACTTGGATTACTACTCAAGCTCCGTGGTGGCCCTGGATGCGTCCACCGGCGAGGTGGTCTGGCACTACCAAACGGTGCATCACGATGTCTGGGACTTCGACGTTCCCGCCCAGCCCACCTTGGTTGACGTGACCATCGACGGCGTGACCAGCCCGGCGGTGGTGCAGGTCACCAAGATGGGCATGACCTTCGTGCTGCACCGGGAGACGGGCCAGCCGCTGCATCCAGTGGAGGAGCGGCCGGTGCCTCAGACCGGTGCCGTGCCCGGCGAATACCTAAGCCCCACCCAGCCGTTCCCGATCAAGCCGGAGCCGCTGAATCAGTTGGGCGTCTCCCCGGATGACGCTTGGGGGTTCACGTTCTGGGACCGGGGCCAGTGCCGCAAGGCGCTTGAGGACCTCACCACCGGCCCCATCTACACGCCGCTGACGGAGCAGGGCACGGTGATGTATCCCTCCAACATCGGTGGCCAGAACTGGGGCTCCCCGGCGGTGGATCCGGAGCGGGGACTGATGGTGACCGACACCAAGCACGTGGCCATGGTCGTGCGCTTGGTGCCGCAAGATGAATGCGGTGACGATGTGGGCTTTCCCCAGCACGGATCGCCCTATTGCGCGGCCATGACGCCGTTCGTGTCGCCTTGGGGCGCGCCTTGCACCAAGCCGCCCTGGAGCACGCTGGCGGCGGTGGACCTATCGACCGGCGACATCGTCTGGCAGGTGCCGTTCGGCAGCCTCAAATACATGGCCCCTTGGCCGCTCTCCTTGCTGAGCGGCTACGGCACCATGCAGATGGGCGGCCCGATGGTGACCCGCAGCGGGCTGACGTTCATCGCCGCCACCAATGACCGGCAATTTCGGGCCTTCAGCACCGAAACCGGCGAGGAACTCTGGAGCGACGAGTTGCCCACCACGGGCAATGCCGTGCCCATGTCCTACGTCTCTGGCGGCAAGCAGTTCGTCGTCATCGCCGCCGGTGGCAATTTCACGTCGCCTTCGCCGCCCGGCGACTACCTGATGGCCTACAGCCTGCCCTGAGAGGGACAGGATGGACGCCGAATCGAAGACTTAAGAGGAAAATCGTGAGCAACACCGCAGAACAACTGGACATCATTCGCGCCCGTCCGGGCTTCATCGCCGCTCTGGACCAGAGCGGCGGCAGCACCCCCAAGGCATTGGGCCTCTATGGGGTCGAGGAAAGCGCTTGGTCGAACGAGGCGGAAATGTTCGACTTGGTCCACGCCATGCGCACCCGCATCATGACCAGTCCTGCCTTCAACTCGACGCGCATTTTGGGGGCCATCCTGTTCGAGAACACCATGGACCGCGAGGTCGAAGGGCTCGGCTCAGCGGCCTACCTGTGGCAGGAGAAGCGAATCGTTCCCTTTCTCAAGGTGGACAAGGGCTTGGCGGAGGAACGCGATGGCGCCCAAGTGATGAAGCCCATGCCCGAACTCGACGCCCTGCTCGAACGGGGCAAGGCCAAGGGCGTTTTCGGCACCAAGATGCGCTCGGTCATCAAGCAGGCCAACGCCGTCGGCATCGAGGCCGTGGTCAGCCAGCAGTTCGAGACCGCCAAGCGGATTCTGGCAGCGGGCCTCACCCCCATCGTGGAGCCGGAGGTGGACATTCACTGCCCGGACAAGGCTGCCGCCGAGGCAATCCTGAAGGCGTCCATGATGGCGGAGCTTGATGCCCTAGCCAGCGGTCAGGTGGTCCTGAAGCTGACCCTGCCTGAAGTGGACAACCTGTATGCCGACTGCGTGGCCCACCCCAACGTGGTGCGCGTCGCCGCTCTTTCCGGAGGCTATAGCCGGGAAGAGTCCAACGCCCGCCTGTCACGCCAGAACGGCATGACCGCAAGCTTTTCCCGAGCGCTCACCGAAGGCCTGGCAGCGCAGCAATCCGATGCCGCCTTCAACCAATCCCTCGATGCATCCATAGCCAGCATTTTCGAGGCAGCTGGCACCTGATAGCGCGGGCCTTCAAACGCCGGAGCGAGCGCATCTGGCCTTCGCTCAGGGTTACACTCGGTTCATGGTGTACGCATTGCTTGCCGACTTGGTGGTGGTCCTCCATCTGGGCTTCATCCTGTTCGCCTTGCTTGGCGGCTTGTTGGCCCTGCGCTGGCCGCGCGCGATCTGGATTCACGGCGCAGCCTTCGTTTGGGCGGCGTCGGTCGAGATCTTTGGGCTGATCTGCCCATTGACGCCTTTGGAGGTGGATTTGAGGCTCGAAGCCGGCCTCGAAGGCTATTCAGGCGGCTTCGTGGAGCGTTACTTAGTGCCAGTGGTGTACCCGCCCGGCCTGTCGCGATCTTTGCAATGGGTGTTGGTCGGCGGCTTGATCTTAGTCAACGCTGCGGTCTATGGATGGGTGTGGCGCCGGTGGCGCGGTTGAGGATGCATTTCGCTGCTACTTCTGGCGAGGAAAGTCGCCACGGGAAGGCTCGCGATAGAGGAAGGAGGCCAAAGGGGCTGCGAGGTGGAGCAACTCCGCCAGTGACGAGGCCTCAACGTCCTGAATGGCGCCGAGAAAAACGCCCTCCAAGGGCGGTTCCCAATCACTGAGCGCCACGCCGGAGTCGAGGGCTGACTTGCAACTTTTGATGGTCAGGGCGACAACGTCCTTTACGTAGCTAGCTTGATCCCGAAAGCAGACGCCCGCTGTTTTGGGGTTGATCAACGGCAGAAACTCACGGTCACCGTTAGCATTGCAGCCCACGACTGCTACCGCGACTCGTTCTCCCGAACCGAGTATGGGCTCAAGAAGTATCGGCGCCCACAATGCTCGGGAATCGAGTGAAAGAGGTGTCTCCAGATTGCGATTAGACACGTTGAAACTCCAATATTGTGCTGCCTTGGCTTGTTTTGGATTCCGTTTCGACCAAATCAGGACTGATCCGCTCAAATGTCCGCCCGGGTTTCCGCCACCACGAGGTCCACCACGGCGCTTAGGGCTTCGGCTTCCGTGGCGCCCTCGAGAATGCACAGGCGGTAGTGGTCGAGTTGCCGGTCGGCGCTGGCGCCCTCACGGATGATGTTGAGCGCGTGGCGGAGTTCGGGTTCGCACTCCAGGGCCTTGGCGTCGGCGGTGAGTTCGTCCACCAAGATGGCCACTTCGTCGGCGATGTCGATGCGGCCGCCCTGGCGGGTGTCGCCGAGGAAGCCGAGCACACCGTAGCGCTGGGCGAGCCAGCGGTTTTCGGCGATTATCTCCGTGGGTGGATTCGGCGGCAGGTGGCCTTCCCGCTCTTGCCGCTCCAGCCTGCGGATGAGGCAGGCGTAGAGGGCGGCGATGCAGACGGCGTCATCAATGCGCGGGCAAACGTCGCAGATGCGCAGTTCCACCGTGGGGTAGGCCTGGGAGGGACGGATGTTCCACCAGAGTTCGCTGCCGTCGGCGATCAACTCCATGCGTTGGTAGTGCCACACCAAGTTGTCGTACTCGGCCCGGGTGCGCATCGCATCGGGCAGACCGGAGCGGGGCAGAGCACCGAACAGGTTGAGGCGGCTGGACTTGAACCCCGTTTCCCGGCCAGCGTTAAAGGGGGAGGAACCGGATAGGGCGTTCAGCACGGGCAGATGGCGGCGCAGCGCCGTCATTACACGAATGCGCGAGTCCTCATCGCCGAAGCCGGCGTGGATGTGCATGCCCCCGGCGACCAGGCGCTGGACGGATTCCTGGTAGGTGGTGGCGAATCGCTCGTAGCGGTCCTTTGGGGTTGGCATCTGTTCCTGCCAGGCGGCAAACGGGTGAACCGACGCTGCCATCACTTGGGTACCGTAGCGCTCGGCGGCCTCGATGACCAATCGGCGGCTCTCCTTAAGTGATTGGCGGACTTCCGCCACCGAGCTGCAGACTTTGGAATTGGTTTCAATCTGCGAGCGCAGGAATTCGTGCACCACCTTGTGCGGGGCGGCGTTCGCCTCGCAGGCCTTGAAGATGCGCGGGTCCGGGTCGGCCAACAGGTTCCGGCTTTCCGGGTCGATGAGGAAGAACTCCTCCTCCACGCCCAGCGTGATAGCGGTGGTCATTAGCTGATTCGTCTCCATCGGGTGCCGGCCCGAGTGTCTTCAAGCTCGATTCCGGCTTCGGTCAGTTGGTCGCGGATGGCGTCTGCTCGGTCAAAGTCGCGAGCCTTGCGCGCTTGGTTGCGTTCGGCGATGAGCGCTTCGATCTCCGCCCCGTCCGGCAGCGCCTGATCGGATTCGGCCACGAGCGATTTGTGAAAGTGTTCTTCGGCAGTCTTGTTGAGCAGGCCCAGCAGCCAGCCGCCGGCCTGTAGTTGCTGCCGTAGGTGCTGGGCTTCCTTCTCGTCCTTGGTTCGGTTCAGCTCCGCGGCGATGCCGTGAAGGGCCGCAAGGGCACCGGGGGTGTTGAGGTCGTCGGCTAGAGCGTTCAGCACGGCGGTGGGGTAGTCGGTGCCCGGCGGCGTCGGCGCACCGCCGCGCAGCGCCCCGTAGAGCCTGTCCAGACTGCGGCGGGATTGGTCCAGTAGCTCGTCCGACCAAACCAAGGGGGAGCGGTATTGGCCGGAGAGCAGCGCGTAGCGCAGGGTTTCCCCGTCGTGGCTTTGCCGCAGCTCGGCGATGGTGACGATGTTGCCGAGGGACTTGGACATTTTCTCCTGGCCTAGGGTCAGCATGCCGTTGTGCAGCCAATAGCCGACGCAATCGCGCTGGCCGTGGGCGCAGCGGGACTGCGCCAGCTCGTTTTCGTGGTGCGGAAACGCCAAATCGACGCCACCGCCGTGAATGTCGATGCGGGTGCCGAGATGGGTGTGGATCATCGCCGAGCACTCGATGTGCCAGCCCGGCCGCCCGCGCCCCCAAGGGCTTTCCCAGCCGGGCAGTTCCGGGGTGGAAGGCTTCCAGAGCACAAAATCCTTGGGGTCGCGCTTGTAGGGGGCCACCTCCACCCGGGCGCCGTCGAGCATGTCCTCAAGCGATCGATGGGAGAGGCAGCCGTAATGGGCGTCGGCGGGGACGTGGAACAGCACATGGCCCTCCGCGGCGTAGGCAAAGCCTTGGTCGATCAGCGTCTCGATCATGGCGATGATTTCGGCGATGTGCCCGGTGGCCCGGGGCTGAACGTCGGCGGGAAGAACCCCCAGCGCTTCGATGTCGTCGTTGTAGGCGGCGCTGAAACGGTCCGCCAAGGCCTGTATGGGCTCGCCACTAGTCAATGCCTGGGCATTGATCTTGTCATCCACGTCGGTGATGTTGGAGACGTAGAACACCTCGGGGTAAATCGTCGTCAGTAGGCGGCGCAGCACGTCGAACACCACCGCCGGGCGACCGTTGCCAATATGCACCGGTCCGTAAACGGTCGGCCCGCAGACGTAGAGCGTCACCCGTTTCGGATCCAAGGGACGAAAGATCTCCTTGCGCCCGGACTGCGTGTTGTGGAGCTTGAGTTCCATGCGGTCGGCCTCAGCGGTCAAGCAGGTTGGCAGCTTGATTGGGTGCCAGTGCCGGTGCCAGCAGGCGTTGGTTGATGATCGGATTGACGCCGATTTCGTTGCTTGCCGTTACCAGGGCTCGTGGGTTGGGGTCGAGTTCGCGCCGCAGGGCGTCGATCAGCGCTTGGTAGCGCTTCTGTCCGGCGGCGGCGTAGCCGTGCAGATGCCAAGTCTCGCGCCAGTCCTTGCAGAAATCGGTAAGGAGCCCTTTGTAGTGCTCGACGAGCTCGGGATTGTTGCCGGGGTGGGCCTCGAAATCGCGCACCAATGCTGCCGCCAGCGCATCGAGTTCGCCCGGCGCCATCACCGGTGCGGTGTTGTACCTTTCCGTGGCGATGTCGCCCCGCCAATTGGGATCGAAGCGCACGGGCTGGCTTCGCTCGGCTATTGCTGTGGCATCGGCTTGCGGGTCGAGCGCTTCCATTTCCCGTACCAAGCGCCAAAAGCGCGATGAGCCGGCCGCGTCGATGACCAAGTGGACGCGGGTGATGGCGGCGTTGTTCATTACTTGGTGGCGGCGCCATGAGTTGAATATCCAGCACTCCCCCGCCGCCATGTGGACCCCGGCACCGCCGCAGTGGAAGATGACCGCGGGATCGGTAATCACGGGGATGTGAATGCGCACCCGGGTGTGCCAGTGGTAGTTGAAATCCACGTGGGCAGCGACTTTGCAGCCGGGCTCCAGGCGCATCAGCCGCGAGCGTCCCAACACTTCGCCGAAGCTCGCCATGGCCTGTTGCGTGTAAGCGCATTGCCGCAAATGGGGTGTAAGCGCCATGCGGCCGTCGAAGGCGTCGTTGTCGCCGCCGTCCCTGGAAATGAGTGCGGCTGCTGAGTTGCCTTTCATGCCGGACGGGTGGGGCATCCAAGCCCCATCCGGCAAGGCGGCTGCTTCGGCAGCCAGCCGGCCGGCGTCAAAGGCGAAAGGCAGGCGAATGAAGGGCCTAGAAAGTTCCATGGCCGCATTTTACGCGATGGGGCCTGTATGCGGGGGCGCTTCAACGGCCCCGGAAGTGTAGCGCGGAGTCTGGTTCAGCCAAGCTTGCCGGGTTAGGCTTCGCTGATGCAGGCATTCGTCACCCGCCGCCTTTTGGCGCTGCTTCCCACGTTGATATTCGCCAGCCTCATCGTCTTCGTCTCGATGCGGCTGATTCCGGGCGACGTGATCGACCTGATGTTGGCGCAGAACGACCTGTCCACCGACCACGACCGGGCCGCCATCGAGGCGGCGCTGGGACTGGACCAACCCATGCACGTGCAGTACTTCCGTTGGATTGGCGGCGTGCTGGAGGGCGATCTCGGCCGCTCGCTGTGGCAGAACACGCCGGTCACCGAGCAGTTGGCGGCCACCTTGCCGATCACTTTTGAACTGGGCTTCCTGGCCCTGATCGTGGCCCTGACCGTGGCGTTGCCGATCGGCGTGTACTCCGCACTCAAGCAGGACACCCTGGGCGACTATGCGGCGCGCTCCTTCTCCTTGGTGATGCTGGCCATTCCGAGCTTTTGGCTGGGCACGCTGGTGATGGTTTTCCCCTCGGTGTGGTGGCGCTGGTCGCCGGCGCTGGAGTACACGCCGTTTCTGGAGGATCCACTGCAGAACTTGGCGCACATGATCGTGCCCGCCATTCTGCTCGGCCTTTCGCTGTCAGCGCTGACCATGCGCATGACCCGCACAATGATGCTGGAGGTGCTGCGCCAAGACTACATTCGCACCGCCCGGGCCAAGGGCTTAAGCGAAACCCTCGTGGTGGCGCGGCACGCACTGCGCAACGGCCTGATCCCAGTGGTGACCCTGATCGGCCTGCAGGCACCGTTGCTGATCGGCGGGGCGGTGATCCTTGAGCAGATCTTCGTCGTTCCCGGCATGGGGCTCTTGCTGCTCGAAGCGGTCTTTCAGCGCGACTATCCGGTGATATCGGGTGTCTTCTTGGTGGTTGGCTTCGGCGTGCTGGTCATCAATCTGCTGGTCGATTTGAGCTACGGCTGGCTGGACCCGAAGGTGCGCCACCAATGAGCGAGGCCACGCTGCCGACGATTGGCACCGCGTCGGCCCGCCCGGCGCCGAAGGGCCTCACCGGGCGGCTGATTCAGGAAAAGCCCTTGGGCGCATTCGGCGGCGCAGTGTTCCTGCTCTTTCTGGTGTGCGGCCTGTTTGCCGAACTGATCGCGCCCTACGGGTTGAACGAGACCAACATGGCGGCGCGGCTGCTGCCGCCGTCGGCGGAGCACCTGTTCGGCACCGATCACTTGGGCCGCGACGTGCTTTCCCGGGTTCTGATCGGCGCCCAGCTGTCCATGATCGTCGGCGCTTGCGCGGCGGCCTTGGCCACCTTGGTGTCCATCGTGCTGGGCGTGGCCTCGGGCTATTTCGGTGGCCGCACCGATATGCTCATCCAGCGCTTCGTGGACGCTTGGATGATCTTCCCGGACCTGCTGCTGCTCATCGCCGTCATCTCCGTGGTCGGCCCCGGCATGACGGAGATCGTCGTCGTGCTCGGGCTGCTCTACGGCATCGCCGGCTCGCGCATCGTGCGCGGCGCGGTGATCACGATTCGGGAGAACGCGCACACCCACGCGGCTCGCTCGATGGGCGCAACCGCCTTGCACATTCTCCGGCGCCATGTTCTGCCCAACATCATGCCGGTGGTGATCGTGCTGTTCACCACCCGCGTTGGCGCCGCCATCCTCACCGAGGCGGGGCTGTCGTTCCTGGGGCTGGGGGTGCCGCCACCGGCGCCCACTTGGGGCGGCATGCTCAGCGGCACCGGGCGCACCTACATGTACCTTGGCCCTTGGCTGGCGCTGGCGCCGGGCTTGAGCCTCACCCTCGTGGTGTATGCCATCAACGTCTATGGCGACGCCCTGCGCGACCTGCTGGACCCGCGCATGCGCGGGGCTTCGGGGCTTCGGGGGGCGCGATGAGGCGGCTGCGGTGGTTGCTGGCATTGCTCCCCTTGGCTGCGGTGGCCGAGGACGAAGCACCGCAGTACGGGGGCTCGCTCAACATTGGCACCGTGGTGGTCAGCCTCTCACCGCTGTCCTGGGATCCGGCCGACTGGGCCTGGAAGATCAACCACGACACCGGCGCCGTGCGCGAACAGCTTTTCGCCGGCGACTTGGAGCAGAGCGTGCGCAAGGGCGGCAAGCACCGGTTCATCGCCGAATCCTACCTGCCGGACGACGCTTGGCGGGGTGAGTTGGCGGAGTCGTGGAATTGGGAGGGCCCACTCACCTTGGCGGTTCGCCTGCGCGAAGGCGTGCTGTTCCCGGACAAGCCGGGGGTGATGGCCGCTCGCGAATTGACCGCGGACGACGTGCTGTTCACGTTCGACTACTTAAGCGCCAGCCCGCGCCGCATCGCCACGTACTTTGACCACATCGAGCGCTTGGAGGCGCGCGGCGACCACACGGTGGTGTTCCACTTCAGCGAGTTCAATGCGGAGTGGGCCTACCGCTTCGGCTACGGCTACTACTCCGCCATCATTCCCCGGGAGTTTGGCGCCGTCGATGGCCGGGACTGGCGCAACGTCACCGGCACCGGCCCGTTCCAGCTCGCCCGATACGTGCGCGGCAACTCCCAGCGCTACGTCAAGAACCCCGACTACTGGGATCGGGAGCGCATTGGCGCCGAGGACTACGCCATTCCGTTCGTCGATGACGTGACCTACCGCATCATCAAGGACGAGGCGACCTGGCTGACGGCGCTGCGCACCGGCAAGCTGGACATCCTGGAGGTGACTCGGTGGATTGCCGTGGACCACCTGAAGGAGACGACGCCGGAGCTGAAGTGGAGCCGCTGGCTGTCCTCCACGGGTCAGTTCATGGCCCTGCGCGTGGACCGCGAGCCGTTCGACGACGTGCGGGTGCGGCGCGCCCTGAACTTGGCCGTGAACCAACGGGAGATCGTTGAGCAGTTCTACGGCGGCCACGCCGAGCTGATGGCCTATCCCCAGCATCCCGACTACGGCCCCTACTACCAACCGTTGGAGGAAATGCCCGCCTCGGTGCAGGAGCTGTTCAGCTACAACCCGGCCAAGGCCCGCGAGTTGCTCGCCGAGGCGGGCTACCCGGACGGCTTCGCAGTGGAGGTCCAGGTCTGCGCCTGCAGTCCCACCCACATGGACCTCGTGCCGCTCCTGGAGGACTACCTGGCCCAAGTGGGGGTGCGGCTGCTCATTGAGCCCATGGAATACGCCTCCTTTCTGTCCTTGATGACCACCCTGAACCACGGCCCCGGCTATCTGATGGGCAGCGGCCACGTCAATCCCACCACCACGCTGCGCAAGAGCTTCAAGACCGGGCAGACTTGGAACCCGTCCCGCTTCTCGGACCCGGCGGTGGACCGCAAGATTGACGAAATCCACCGCACCCGGGAGGAGGCCGAACGCATCCGCATGATCCGCGAACTGACCGTGGAGATGCTCGACCGCGCCCCCTACCTCTGGTTGCCCATCGGCTACTTTTACACCGCTTGGTGGCCTTGGGTGAAGAACTACGGCGGCGAACTCCGGGTCGGCTCGCAACGGCCCGGCCCGATCTACGCCCGCATCTGGATCGATCAGGCAATGAAGCGTTCGCTGGGGTTTGAATGACCGCCCTGCTCGAAGTAGCGGACTTGACCGTCACCTTCCGCACCGACGGCGGACTGGTGCGGGCGGTGGATTCAGTGTCGCTCAGCGTCGAAGCCGGGGAGACCTTGGCGCTGGTCGGCGAAAGCGGCTCCGGCAAGAGCGTCACGGCCTTGTCGATCCTTGGCTTGATTGCCCCGGGGCGGATCGAGCAAGGGCGCATCGGCTTTGCGGGCGAAGACCTGACCGCCTTGGACGAAGCGGCGCTGCGGGCCATTCGCGGCGATCGCATCGCCATGATCTTCCAGGAGCCCATGTCGTCCCTGAACCCGGTGCTGACCATCGGCAAGCAGGTGGCCGAGCCGATCTGGCTGCATCGCCGCATGGCCTGGCGCGAAGCCTACGCCCAAGCTGCGGAGCTGTTGCGCAAGGTGGCCATACCGGACGCCGAAGCCCGCTTGGACGACTATCCCCACCAGTTCTCCGGCGGCATGCGCCAGCGGGTGATGATTGCCATGGCCTTGGCCTGCCGCCCGCAACTCATCATTGCCGACGAGCCGACCACGGCCTTGGACGTCACCGTGCAAGCCCAGATTCTGGCGCTGCTCAAGGGGCTGACTCAAGAGGCCAACGCGGCGCTGCTGCTGATCACCCACGATCTCGGCGTGGTGGCGCGCTATGCCGACCGGGTGGCGGTGATGTACGGCGGGCGCATTGTCGAGAGCGGCCCAGCCGCAGCGCTCTACCGGGCACCGATGCACCCGTACACGGAGGGCCTCATGCGCTCGGTGCCCCGTCTCGATGGCTTTGCGTCGGAGCGGCTGCCCGCCATTCCGGGCCAGCCGCCGGACTTGGCCAAACTGCCGCCGGGCTGCGCCTTCGCGCCCCGTTGTCCTCATGTTCACGATGCCTGCGTCGCTGCCGCGCCGCCGCTTCACGCCTTGGACGCCTCCCGCTCGGTGGCCTGTCACCGTCATGGCTGAGCCCGCCACCGACAGCGCAGCTTCCGAACTGCTCCGGGTCGAGGATCTGTGCGTGCACTATCCGGTGACCGAGGGCTTGGTCCGCCAGCGCGAAGTCGGTGCGGTGAAGGCGGTTGACGGGGTTTCCTTCCATCTGCGCCGGGGTGAGACCTTGGGCTTGGTGGGGGAGAGCGGCTGCGGCAAATCGACCACGGCCCTAGCAGTGCTGCGGATGCTCACGCCGACTTCAGGGCGCATCTTCTTCGACGGCGAGGACATCACGGTGCTGGCGGGGGAACCCTTACGGCGGCTGCGTCGGCGGATGCAGATGGTCTACCAGGATCCGTTCGGTTCGCTGAACCCCCGCATGCGAGTGCGGGACTTGGTGGGGGAGCCACTCATCGTCCACGGCGCGGGCCGGCGCAGCGCCGAGTACCGCAATCGGATCAACGAGCTGCTGGACTTAGTGGGCCTGCTGCGGGACATGGGCGAGCGCTACCCGCACGAGTTTTCCGGCGGCCAACGCCAGCGCATCGGCATCGCCCGGGCTCTGGCCTTGGAGCCGGAGTTGGTAATCTGCGATGAGCCGGTGTCAGCCTTGGATGTCTCCATTCAGGCCCAAGTGATCAACCTGCTCATGGACCTGCAGCAGGAACTCGGCCTCACCTACCTGTTCATCGCCCACGACCTCTCCGTGGTGCGCCACATCAGCGACCGGGTGGGCGTGATGTACCTCGGCCGCTTGGTGGAGACAGCGCCGAAGCAGACACTTTTTGCCAAGCCCCGCCATCCCTACACGCAAATCCTGCTCGGTGCGGTGCCGGTGCCCGACCCGGCCGTGGAGTCAACCCGCGAGCAGCCCATGATCCTCGGCGAGGTGCCGAGCCCCCGCAATCCCCCACCCGGCTGCGCCTTCCATCCCCGCTGCCCCAAGGCGGAAGACCGCTGCCGGGAACAGCGCCCGCGGGCGCAGAGCATGGGCCAAGAGGCGCGGGTGGCTTGCCATTTGGCCACCCCGCAGGCGCGGAAGTGAAGGGTTTGGATCGTCCTTGCACTTTCCTCTCCCGCTTAGATCGATGTTGGGGTATCTTGCGCCAAGTCATCGTGTTGAGCATCGGGGTGGGTACCCTCCACCCAAGCTGACCGGGTGAGTGAATCGAAAGCGAAGGAGAAAAGAAATGACTCAGGAGGAGAAGTTGTTGGCCCGCATCACGGTGCGTCCGGATGTCTTCGGCGGTAAGCCGATCATCCGGGACATGCGAATCGCCGTGGAGCATGTGCTGGCGAATTTGGCTGCTGGCGAAACGGTTGAGGGGCTGCTTGAGGATTATCCGATCCTCGAACCGGAAGATGTTCGTGCCTGCCTTCTCTTTGCCCATCGCGCACTGGCGGGAGAGAACGTGCATGACCGCGTTGCCATTCGAGAGGTTTCGTGAAGTTCCTGCTCGATGCCTGTGCCGCTTCAACACCGGTCCTTGCAGCGCTTAGAGACCTTGGCTGCGATGTTCTGTCTGTTCATGATCGTTTGCCTCACGCACCGGATGATGCGGTGCTGGCGCTCGCCGCGGAGGAAAATCGGGTACTCATTACCGAAGACAAGGACTTCGGGGAGCTTGTGTTCTTGCGTGGTTTGCCGCATCCGAGCATCGTGCGTCTTGTTGAAATGACCCCCGTGGAGAGAGCAGAGATACTGAGGACTTTAATTGGGCATCACGCGGATGCGATGCGCGACGGCGCGATCATCGTGGTTACCAAGGAGCGCATTCGGATACGGCGGGTGCGGCACAATGGGCAGGATGATGGCTAAAGACCATGGCAAGCTCTCAGAGCGTCGTCTCCGCTGCTGGGAGCTTGTTCGATGCGAGCGTCTCAGGCTGCTGCGCCAGCCGATGCCTCCAAGTTGGTGACGTCGATCTTGGGGGTAAGCGGGTAGGCGTCCTTGCTGGGTAGGCAGTCGAGAAGCAACTTTTGGCGGAATCGGCCCCCAAAGATTGGAACCACCGTCGGGGTCCTGTGTGTCCCGAAGCGCTTCAAGTCGTCCTTCTTCGCCTACGAAGGTCTCTGGTGTATCGGCAATCCGGAAAGTTCGAACAGCCGAGGAAGCGTCCAAACTTACCCATTTTGATGATCAGCCAACCCTCGCAATTGGGACAGGCTTCAATGGTTCCACCACAGTCGCGGCAGTGGAAAGCTTGGCCGTGCCTGACAAGAAGACCTTTGCCACAGTGAGGGCAAGCCTGCGTAGTGTGCTGGCAGAGCGGAAAGTTTGAACAGCCGTAGAAGACACTTTTGTTGTTGGAGTTTTCCCGGCGCTTCAACCGCCCGCTGGTGCATTTCGGACAAGGTACGTCGGCTACCGGTGGGTGGCCGAACACCTTGACATCGTATTCATCGTTGATCAATTCGGTAACGAATTCCGACGGAGGGCCACCGTCGGCAAGTAGGAAGGCCTGCCGTTTTGCCCTAGTGACGGCGACATAGAGCAGGCGCCGCTCCTCGGCGTTCGGGTGGGCTTCGGGTGCTGCCAGCACCAGATCGAACAGTGGATCGTCGGCTATCTCGGCGGGAAACCCGTACTTTCCCGAACATAGACCTAGGACCACCGCATAGTCGGCCTCAAGGCCCTTTGAGCCGTGTATGGTCTTCCAAGTGAAGTGAAGACCCGGATACTGCTTCGGTAGCTCGCCAAGATTGGGGGGCTTTAGATGCCGGTAGCGGCCCAACAGAAGCGTGTGCGATGGCTCATCGTATTGGCGAGCATCTTCCGCGATTCGATCGAGTGCCTCCTTCAGAACCGAGGAGTCCTGTTCGCCGGGGAGCCCGACGAACACCGCTGGCCTGTCCGCTTTCCGCGTTGTGCGGACTGACTTGCGAATTTGCGCCGGGTTGCGTAACACGAAGTCGGTGGCGACCGAAGCAATGCGGTCGGCGCAACGGAATGTGGTTGCGAGGTCCATGCGTTCGAAGGCACCAAAATGGTCTCCGAACTCCCGCATGACCGCGATATCGGAGCCGCCGAACCGGTAAATCGCTTGCCAGTCGTCACCGACCGCAAATAGCTGAGCCCCCGGTGAACGGTCGAGCAGTGCCTTCAGCAGCCGTGCGCGGGACAGTGAAATATCTTGGAACTCGTCGACTAGGATGTATCTGAACGGGCTGCGGTATCGTCCTTCCTCCACGAGATCGGTTGCCCGATTGATCATGTCATGGAAGTCGATGGCCCCTGAGCGCCCAAGTGCTTTCTGATAGCGCTCGAAAATCGGCTGAAACACCGCGAGAAACGCCCGCGCCCGTGTCCGGTCTCGGTGAGCGCCGGCGCGTTCGGCGATGTCGGCAAAAGACAGCCGACTGCCCTTGAAGTGCTGTAGGAAAGTTGCCACCAGCTGTGTGAACGGGTTTATCCGCCCCTGTTGTTCGAGAGTGGAGAACACTTCCTTGCGGGGGATGGGCGAAAGAGTCACGCCGTGGGCTGAAAGCTTCTCCTCCAAGTTTCGGAGTAGCCTGCCGTCCACTTGCTCGTAACTGAAGGTTTCGATCAGGATGGTGCCGTGTTCGGCGTGGACGCTGCGTTTCCAGGCCATTTCCTCTAGATATCGCTCCCGATGGATGAATTTCGCAGTGTTTCCCTCGGCGTCGATCCCGAAGTGCTCAATGTAGATGCCGTGTTCCGGAAGTTTGAAATCCGGTTTGTACTGGCGCTTCTGCGAGGTTGCCAAATCGTGCTCATAAGGGGCTTCATAGTTGTAGGCGATCCCATTGAGGTAGAGGAAGTTCGCGATCTCGCATTCCTCGAAGCTGCGGACGGTTTCGCCTTTCAGCGAGCGGATGTCGTATTTGCGGATGTACTCGAAGTACTCGCCCCAGTTTTTGAACTCGTGTCTGCTTTTGTATGGTGCAAAACCCTCCTGGAACCACCTGCGCATCGTGGCGGAGAGCTTAGTGTCGGCGAGTAGATCATCCACGATTTTCTTGAGCAGTCCGAACAACGTTTGGTCGTTCTCCGCCGTCTCGTCGAGAGTTGGGCGCTTCCCTTCGGCTTCGCCGATGATCGCTAAGCCAAGGCTGTGGAAGGTGCGCACTGTCACATTTCGTGCGACTGCAGCTCCGAGACGCCTTTCCATCCGCTCTTGCATCTCGTTCTGGGCATCGCGTGCGAAGGCCAGCAGCAGCAACTCGGACGGACGACGGTACTGCTTATGGATGAGCCATCCTGCCTTGGCCACGATGACCGAGGTTTTGCCACTACCAGCCGCAGCAACCACGAGGTTGCGGCACTCATCGACTACGACTGCACGACGTTGCTCTTCCGTTAGCGGGCGGGCCTCGATTCGGTCAAAAAGACCGCGCGAGAGGGCCAGTTCTTTGACGATGAATGCATTGTTGGCCCTCTCGCGAACGTTGTCTGGTGCTTCCAGAAACTTGAGAATGTCCCGCAGCAACTGAACCTCCGGGGCATTCGCAAGTGCTTCCGGCCACGGTGCCGTGAACCCGTTTGCAACAGACTGCGCCTTGGCCTGAAGGTTGTGAAACACGTCGGCCCTGAGGTACTTCACCGGATTAGCGAGCTCGTTCACGTGACCGTGGATTTGTCGGAGTTCGCCGTTTCGCGACCGAAGAGTTTGGCGCCACCATGCGCATCTTGCCGCTTCGAGCGCACTGACTAGGACGCTTGCAGCCCTTGGGAGCAAGCCCGAAACACTTTCACGGCCTGCGGTATGGTGGATCCTAATGCTGGAATAGAGACGGCCATCCACTGCGTGGACCGTTTCCACATCGCCTAGGGGTATCTGGGTGTAACCTGAGTCGAACAGTAGCCGTACGGCTTCGGCATTGACGGATGCCGCCTTGGCATGACGTGGATGCAGGATTGGGAAAAGGAATTTCGCAAGGCCGGTTCGTTTGACTTCAAACAGGAAGTCGGTTGCCAAGTCGGAATGATTCTTGGTTCGTCCGGTGCGTGGCGACGTCATTGAGGGCCCCCCTCAATTTTGACCGAAACCGAAGGTGCTCAACGATTGACCTAGTTCCATGTACCCGATTGGTGCGAAGTGAGTTCGCGACCTATGCATCCAGGCGGTTGTCTTCATCTTCCCAAGACGGGTCGTTCGGCGCGGCATTGTACCGGTCGGCAAGTGCCGACTCAGGATCTCACTCCACCAGTTCACCCCACCAGCTCCGGCAGGATCGTTTCGTTGAAAAGTGCGTCCTGCACATCGAAGTGCAGCATCTCCACGCCCAGTGCGCGGTAGGCTTCCAATCGCTCGTACACGGTGTCGGGGCTGCCGATGAGCCTGGCCGCGTAGCCTTCGTTGGTGTCGAGCAAACTCAGGTCCTCATCGGAGGCCCACATGCCCTCTGCGCCATCGGTGGCGGCGCGGCGGCGCTCGGCCAGGCTGCGGTCGATCGCCCCAATGCGCGCTTGAATCTCAGTCCAGGCTTCGGCGTCGGTGCGGCGTACCAGCGGGGCGGCGTAGAGCGCGAACCGGACCCGGCATCCTGTTGATCGGCAGGCCTGTCGGACCCGTTCGATGATGCCCTCGATCCGTTCCAGCGAGCCGCCGTTCAGAAACATCCAGTCGGAATGTGCGGCCGCCAACGCCACCGCGTCGTTCGACTGTCCACCTTGGAAGACCGTCAGCGGCGCGGTTGGGCGGGGCTCCAGCTCAAGGTCGCTGGCGCGGTAGAAGCGCCCCTCGTAGGAGAACCGGGGCGATGCCCAGGCCCCGCGCAGCAGGTCGATGAATTCGGCGGAGCGGGCATAGCGCTCATCGTGGTCAAGAAAGTCGATGCCGTACATGTCGAATTCGCGCTTGTTCCAGCCGCTCGTGACGTTGATGTCCCAGCGGCCGCCGCTGATCCAGTCCAGGGTCGCCCCCCACTTGGCGATTGCCCCTGGATGGAAGAAGCCGGGATGAACGGCGGTGACCAGCCGGATGCGTTCGGTTTGGGCTGCGAACAGCGCCGTCATCGCGAGGCAGTCGAGGGATGAGCCTTCAATCTCCAAGCCGCTGCCCCACCAGCGTTGCGCGATGAGCAGGTGCGACAAGCCGAGCCCTTCGATGCGCGCCAGCATGGGCAGTACGGTGGAGTCGAGGGCGCGTCCGTCCGGAAACCCGCGGCGCCGATTCGCGGAGGCGACCTGTGAGCCGGTGAAAACCGTCGGCGCCCAAGTGCAGGTCAGCATTTTGCCAGGCATTGGCGGTCCCCCTATAACGAGGCGATGCCTTTCATGGACCGCATATGATCCATGAAAGTAGAATGCTGTCGAGTCAAATCGGGAGACGAAGGTTGATGAAGGCGCTGAAAGGGCTGCTGCTGGTTTGGTCGCTGGCGTTGACCGGCTGCACGGGCGGCGATGACCTACGGGATGCCGGCTCGGCCGCACCCGAAGTGCGTGGCGTCACCGACACCGAGATTGTTCTGGGCAGCTATACGGATCTATCCGGCCCCGTGGCCATTTGGGGGGTCGGTGGCACCAATGGCGCGCGCATGCGCTTCGATGAGGCGAACGCCGAAGGGGGCGTGCATGGGCGGTTGATCCGCTTTGTGGTGGAGGACACCAACTACCAGTTGCCGAAGGCGATCCAGGCCGCCAACAAGCTCATCAATCGGGACGACATCTTCGCCATGCTGCTGGCGGTGGGCACGCCGATGAACAATGCCATCATGCCGCAGCAGTTCGAGGTGGGGGTGCCGAACCTTTTCCCCATCAGCGGTGGGCGGCAGATGGTGGAGCCGTTCCATCCCATGAAGTTCGCCCAGCGTGGCATCTACTACGATGAGGTCCGCGCCGCAGTGCGCCACTTCGTTGAGAATGAAGGCAAGCAAAACGTCTGCATCATCCACCATGAATCCGACTACGGCCAGGAAATCGTAGACGCCGTCGAAGACCAGTTGGCGGCCATGGGCATGGCAGTGGCCGCCCGCACGGCCCACAAGCCGACGGAAAGCGAGTTCACGGCCGCCGTGCTGCGGCTGCGGGAGGCCGAGTGCGACATGGTGGCCATGGCCACCGTGCATCGGGACACCATTCTCGTTCTCGACACCGCCCGCAAGATGGGTTGGGAGGACGTCGCTTGGGTGGGCAACAACGCAGCCTACGGCCAAGTCATTGCCGATCACGAAAGCGGCCAAGGCTACTACGCCTTCACACACATGGCGAAGATCTACCCGGACGAGGAAAAATCGCCCGCCGTGCAGGCTTGGTGGGACCACTATGTGGCTCTCTACGGCGACGAGCCTGGCATAGCGGCCATGGAAGGCTACCGCGCGGCCGACCTGACGTTGCTGGCGTTGGAGAACGCCGGGCGCGACCTGACGGTCGATGCGCTGCTCAAGAGCGTGGAGGCCATCACGGACTACACCGACATCTTCGGCTACCGGGTGTCCTTCTCCCCGGAAAAGCACGGCGGTGTGCGGGAAAGCGTGCTGTCGCAGGTTCAGGACGGTCGGTACGTGGTGCTGGCGGAGGCGGTGAGTTACTGAGCGCCTTTGCTGTTGGTCCACGCATCAGTGTCCTGTCCCGCAAAGAAGTGTGAATGTTCGTGCAGGGCCTGAAGGGACTCATACTGGGTTCGCTGCTGGGGTTGACGGGCTGCACGGGCGGCGATGACGCCGGAAGGCCCGGCTTGGCTGCTGCCGAAGTTCGCGGCGTCACAGACACCGAGATCGTGCTAGGAAGCTACACGGATCTGTCCGGTTCCACCGCCCTGTGGGGAGTGGGCGCCACCAATGGCGCGCGCATGCGCTTCGATCAGGCGAACGCTGAAGGGGGCGTGCATGGGCGGCTGATCCGCTTTGTGGTGGAGGACACCGCATACCAACTGCCGAAGGCCATCCAGGCTGCAAATAAGCTCATCAATCGGGACAACATCTTCGCCATGGTATTGGCCGTCGGCACGCCCATGAACAATGCCATCATGCCGCAGCAGTTTGAGGCGGGGGTGCCGAACCTCTTTCCCATCAGCGGCGGGAGGCAGATGTTGGAGCCGTTCCACCCGATGAAGTTCACCCAGCGCGGCATCTACTACAACGAGGTTCGCGCCGCAGTGCGCCACTTCGTTGAAAACGAAGGTAAGCAAAGGGTCTGCGTCATTCACCACGATTCCGACTATGGCCAGGAAATCGTTGAAGCCGCCGAGGATCAGTTGGGGGCCATGGGCCTGCGAGTCATTGCCCGCACGGCCCACAAACCCGCCGAGAGCGAGTTCACCGCCGCGGTGCTACGGCTGCGGGAGGCCAATTGCGACATGGTGGCCATGGCCACCGTGCATCGGGACACCATTCTCGTTCTCGACACCGCCCGCAAGATGGGCTGGAAGGGTGTCGCTTGGGTGGGCAACAACGCGGCCTATGGCCAAGTCATTGCCGATCATGAAAGCGGTGAGGACTACTATGCCTTCACGCACATGGCCAAGATCTACCCGGATGATGACAAGTCGCCTGCCGTGCAGGCGTGGTGGGATCGGTACTTGAAACTCTACGGCAATGAGCCCGGCTTGGCGGCCATGGAAGGCTACCGCGCCGCCGACCTGACGTTGCTGGCGTTGGAGAACGCCGGGCGCGACCTGACGGTCGATGCGTTGCTCAAGAGCGTGGAGGCCATTACGGACTACACGGACATCTTTGGCTACCGGGTGTCCTTCTCCCCGGAAAAGCACGGTGGGGTTCGCGAGAGCGTGCTGTCGCAGGTTCGGAACGGCCGGTACGTGGTGCTGGCGGAGGCGGTGAGCCATTGAGTTGGCGCGTGGGCGGGACGCTTCGGTTACACTTGGCCCTGATCCGTTGGATGGGAGGTGATGCGTGAACGAGCCCAACAAAAGCCGCCGGACGTTTCTGCAGCACTTGGCAATGGCGGGCATCGCCAGCCAGACGCTGCTGCGCACCGGCAGCGTGAAGGCCGCTGCTGCGGAGGCGCAGGGCCAAGTGGAAGGGGGCCTCGGTTGGCCGGACATGGCCTACCAAACCTTGGGGCGCACCGGGTTTGAGGGCAGCCGGCTGGTGTTCGGCTGCGGCGCATCGCTGGGCCGCCGGCCCAGGGACCGGCTGCTTGGCGCGGCCTTGGAGGCGGGAGTCAATGTCTTCGATGTCGGCACCGGGCGCTATTACGGCGATGCCGAGCGCAACATGGCGAATTTCCTCGCCAAGGCGCGGGACGACATTTTCCTGATCTCCAAGTCCATCGTTTACCTCGACGAGGAGGTTGGCCCCGGCGACTCGATCACGCCCGCTCTTGCCAAGCAGGGCGCCAAAGTGTGGCTGGAAGTCCTTGAGGAGAGCCTGCGCGATCTCAACGTGGACATGATCGACGCCTACTACCAGATGGGCGCCAACAACACCGACTTGGTCGGCAGCGAAGAGATGCGCATGGCCTTTGAGCAGGCGCGGGATGCGGGCAAGGTCCGCTTTTGGGGTCTTTCGACCCACCAGAACGCCCAGGCGGTGCTGGAAAAGGCCATCGAGACCGGCTGGTACGACTTGGCAATGATCGCCATCACGCCAGCCGGCTGGTACGACTGGGACGGCAAGAGCATCCTGTCCGGCTCGCCCCCGATGACCGGGCTTGCGCCGTTGCTTGGGCGGGCGCGGGAGGCGGGCATCGGGCTGATCGGCATGAAGGCGGCGCGCTACCTCGCGGGGCGCAACTTCCTGGGCTGGGGGGATGAAGACGCCTTTGACGGCCACTATGATGAGCGGTTTCTGGCGGCCAAGCTGACCGCCTTCCAACGCAGCTACGCCTATGTGCTGGAGCACGGCCTCGATGCGGTGAACGCGGACATCCAGAATTTCCTGCATCTACAGGAGAACTTCACCGCGGCCGCCACTTCGCGCCAGTACTTCGCCAGCACCGCCTGACGCTTGCGCGCGCTTTACTACCAGTGCAGCGCCGGCATCAGCGGCGATATGCACCTTGGCGCGATGGTGGACTTGGGTGTGCCGGAGGCGACGTTGCGCGAGGGCTTGGCGAGGCTGCCCTGCGCGGCGGAGTTCAGGGTTGAGTTTGAGCGGGCCAGCAAGCAGGGCATTGTCGGCACTCGGGCGCGCGTTAAGGACCTTGGCAACCCAAGTGGTGGCCACCGCCCGCACCGGCGCTACAGCGACATCGTTGGATTGATCAAGGACGCTCGGCTGGCGCCGGGCGTCGAGGCCAAGGCGTTGGCCGTCTTTGAACGCATCGCCGTGGCGGAGGCCAAGATTCACGACATACCCGTGGATCGGGTCCACTTCCACGAGGTGGGCGCAGTGGACTCCATTGTTGATGTGGTCGGCGCGGCGATCTGCCTCGACGCCCTTGGGGTGGAGCGGGTGTTTTGTGACCGAGTCGAAGTGGGCAGCGGCTTCGTCGATTGCGCCCATGGCCGCTTGCCGGTGCCCGCGCCGGCGACTCAGGAAATCCTCGCGGGCGTGCCCTGCTCCTACGGCGGGGTTCAAGGCGAGGCGACCACACCCACCGGTGCAGCCATCTTGAAGATGGCGGTTGATTCCTTTGCGCCGCCGCAAGGTTTTGCGCCTTCGGCGATCGGCTATGGCGTGGGCATGCGCGACTTCGACATTCCCAATGTGCTGCGGGCCGTGGTCGGCGAGTGTCAAGCGGAGGTGGCGGCCGGCGTGGCGCACCGCAAGATCGAGGCCAACATCGACGACATGAGCCCGGAGGCCTACGAACCCCTGATCGACCACCTGCTGGCGGCTGGGGCCAGCGATGTTTACGTCACCCCCATCGTCATGAAGAAATCCCGTCCGGCGATCAGCCTGACGGTTCTGTGCGAAGCCGAACGGGTGGACGCGCTGGCGGACATGGTGCTCAATCGTTCCACCACCATCGGGCTGCGGGTGTTGCCCTTCGAGAAGCGCGTCCTCCCCCGCGAAGTCCAAACGGTGGAAACCCGCTTAGGCCCGGTGCGCGTCAAGGTGGTGACCCAGCCGGATGGCCAGCGTCGCTGGAAATCGGAATTCGAGGACGTGCGGCGCTTGGCCGACGCGGCTGGCCTCGACTACCTGCAAGCCAAGGCGGCGGTGGATCGGGACGTTGCCGAGGCCTTCTCTGATCAGCGCACGGCGACGCCGTGAGTTAGGAACCCGGCCCACTTGGGGCCAGGGACGTAGCCCGTGCGCTTTTCCGCCAAGTCAAAGCCGGCGTCCTCAAGCAGCCGGGCCGGTTGCCGGGTGAGGTGGCAGCCGCCGCCGATGATCTTCCACACGGGCTCGATGGCCCGCTGCCAGCGCATCACCCGTGGCTCCGGCGCGAGCCCGTGTTCGATGAAGTAGAAGCGCCCGCCGGGCTTGAGCACCCGCCGCATCTCCCCAAGGGCTTGGCTGACGTCTGGGATGCTGCATAGGGTCCAAGTGCAGACGATGCTGTCGAATTGGCCGTCGTCGGCGGGAATGTCCTCTCCGGAGGCTTGGAGGATGCTCACCTCGGCATCGATGGCGGCGGCGCGGCGGCTGGCCATGGTGGTGAGCTCCGGTGCCGGGTCTAGGCCGGTGACGGTGTTCGCGTCCCGGTAGTGACGTAGGTTGTGGCCGCTGCCGATGCCGATTTCAAGCACGTTGCCCTCAGCCCTCGGCACGTACTCGGCCCGCAACTCAGTCATGGGCTTCTGCCCGCACGCTATGTCGATGAGCTTGGGGAGAACGTACTTTGCGTATAGGCCCATGGCACGGGTGCTCCGGTTCAGTTCAGGGCGGTGGCGGGGCCAGCCTGAGCACCGCGAATCAGGCGCCCAGGCATTGCGCCGGTGGCTTCGCCGTTCTCGAAGGTCGGCTCCCCGGCCTTGATGGTCATGCGGTATCCGTCGGCCTTCTGCACCAGCCGCTTGCCGCCGGCAGGCAGGTCGTAAACCATCTTCGGCGGCTGCAGTTGCAGGGCGTCGTAGTCGATCAGGTTGAAGTCGGCCTTGTAGCCGGGCGCCACCAGGCCGCGGTCGTTCAATCCGTACACCTGGGCTGCGTCCTGGGTGAGCTTGTGGATGACAAACGGCAGCGGCAGGCACGGCCCGCGCCGCCGGTCGCGGCTGAAGTAGCTCAGCATGTAAGTGGGCACGCCGGCATCCACCAGCACACCGCAGTGGGCGCCGCCGTCGGAGAGGCCGAATACGCTTTGCGGGTGCTCGATAGCCTGCCGCTGGCCCTCTAGGTCGCCCTCGTAAACGCCGACCAGGACCAACAGCGGCACGCCGTCGGCCATGCAGTCCATCATCACCTCGACGGGAGAGATGCCCTTGGCCCGTGCCACCGCCGCCACGCTGTCCTCGGGGCCGGGTTCATAGGTTAGGGCGGCATCGAGGATGTAGATGTGGTCGTGGTCGTTCATAAAGCGCACGGCGTCGGGGTTGCGCGGCAGGATGGGCGTCTCGCTCAACACCCGTTGGCGGAAATGCGGATCCTTCAGGCGGGTCTTGCGTTCGGCAAGGGGCTGCTCGTGGATTTCCCGATAAGCCGGGAACTGGCGCATGGGGTTGATGGTGCCCTCCAGTGTCATCAGGATCGAGGCCGGCCGGGCGCCGACTTGGGGCCGCAGCTTGAACCCTTCCGCGTTCAGCTCCTCCGCCAACTGCCAGACCGGCCCCAGGACGGAGCCCAAACCAGCGCTGACTAGGGGCGTCACGGTGCAGCCGGTGGTGCGGGTGATGTGCTCGATCCAAGCCAGTTCCTCGGGTTCGTTCAAGCTGTCGGAAACAAACTCCATGGCGCCAAAACCGAGGCCGGCAAAGGCGCTGCCGATGGTGCGCATCTCCTCCCCGGAGGCGCGGGTTCCGGGCACCAGGTTGCCCGCCTTGTCGATGTGCCCGTAGAAGCGGGAGGTGGTGAAGCCGAGAGCACCGGCCCTGAGGGCGCTGCGGGTGATGCGGCGCATCTCGGCCATGTCCTGGCTCGTGGCGTCGTCGTAGCAGCGCTCGCCCATTACATAGTGGCGGATGGCGACATGGGGCGCTTGGGTTCCGACGTCCACCGCGTAAGGGGTATCGATGTGGTCGAGGTATTCGGAGAAGGACTCCCAGCCCCAAGGGATGCCGTCGTGCAGCGCCGTGCCGGGTATGTCCTCGACGCTCTCCATCAGTTCGATCAGTTCGCCTTCGGTGCCCGGCCGCACCGGGGCGAAGCCGACCCCGCAATTGCCCATCACGATGGAAGTGACCCCGTGCCAGCAGCTCGGCGTCACCTGTTTGTCCCAACAGACTTGGCCATCGTAGTGGGTGTGGATGTCCACGAAGCCGGGGGTCAGCAGGTCGCCTTCGGCATCGATGACCCGCTTGGCCTTGGCTGGACTGCCGGCGGCCGCCGTGACTTCGGTGATCGTGCCGCGGTCGGCGATCACATCGGCGCTGACCGCCTCGGCGCCGGAGCCATCGATGAGGGTGGCGTTCTTGATGATGAGATCGTGCATGGGCCTCGTGTTCCTGAAAGGGACTTGCAGATGGGATCTTAGCGAAATGTGAAGTTTGGCGTTCGCTTTTCGACGAAGGCGCTGATGGCTTCCTTGGCGTCTTCGCTTTGTCCCGAGACGATCAGATGCTGGGCTTCCATCGCCAGCGACTCACGCAGTCCCTGCAGCGCCCCGCGATTGAGGTTGCGTTTCATCAGGCGCAAGGCGGTGGCGGGGCCGTTGGCGATGCGCTCGGCATAGGCATGGGCGTCCTCACGGAAGCCCGCGGCGGGAAACACCTTGTTGACCAGCCCCAATCGCAGGCACTCGTCGGCGCCGATGCGTTCGGAGAGGAACATCAGTTCCTTGGCCTTGGCTTGGCCGACCAGGCGATTGAGGAACCAACTCGATCCATAGTCTCCAGACAGTCCGATGTTGACAAAGGCGGTGACCAGGAAGGCGGTATCGGCGGCTATCCGCAGGTCGCAGGCCAGCGCGATGGAAAGGCCCGCCCCCGCAGCGGGGCCGGGCAGCGCGGCGATGGTGGGCTTGGCCAATTCGTAGAGGCGCAGGGTCAGCGCCTCCTGCTTGCGCGTCAGTTCCGCGACCCGCTCGTCCTGAGTGCGTTGGACGGATGTGGTTGCGCTGCCCATTTCGGAGACGTCGCCGCCCGCGCAGAAGGCACTGCCCGCCCCGGTGATGAGAACGCAGCCCACCGCGGGGTCGGCTTCGAGACGCAGCAGAACTTCGCGCAACGCGGGCGTGAGGATGTCGCCGAGCGCATTGCGCTTCTCCGGCTTGTTGAGCGTCACCGTCGCCACCCGGTCGCGCAGCTCGCAGAGCAGTTCGTCGGTTCCGGTGTCGATTCGCATATCAAGCTGGCCTTCTGGCTATGGGTTCGATGGGGAGTCCGCAAAAGGATTGACCGCGCGCACCGCGCCGTAGCTCTGTCCGGGGTTCAGATCCTCAGTATAGATAGCATCGCAGCCCAGAACCCGTGCGGCCGCAATGATGGCGCCATCCCAATAGGAAACCTGAAAGCGGCGGCTGATATCCACGGCATCCAGAAACACATCGGGGGTCAGGGTCTGAATCCGAAACAGCAGAATCGGCTCCAGGAAGCGCAATGCCCCGTCGCTTGAGAGGCGTTTGGTCCGTGTAGGACGGGTGGCTTGGAAGTAGAATTCCTGCAGCACCTGAACCGATACGGCAAGTTCTGGCTCGCTTAGAACGTCCCGAGCCCGCTTGCGTTTGTGAGCCTCGGCCGGATCGTCGCTGACGGCATACAGCAGCACGTTAGTGTCAACAAAGCGCATGATTCACAGCGTAGCGTTTAGGAAGTCCCGGCAGGGCGGCGGTGTTCAGCGGTCGTCCCGGAAGGCATCGTAGCCTGTTCGTACAACACATCCCTAGGCAGGTTCTCGGACATGCGTAATCCGGTTCCCTCCACATCAAAGTCTGCAAACACCTCCCTCAGTTGCCGGCAGCGTCGCTGATAAGGGGTTTCGCCAAGCTCGGAACCGCTTTCACTTTGGCCTTGGCGGTCAGTCACTAGACTTCTGAGATACCCACGCACCAAAGCGGAAACGGAAGTGCCAAGTTCCGCTGCCCGAATCCGGGCGAATCGGTAGCATTCGTCGTCAACGGATAGGGTGATGTTCTTCATGACCACAGCTTCACAGTTTCTGTGCAGCGCAGTATGGGCTGACATTGATGGCTCGTCAACGCAATCCCGAAGGAATGTGTATCGCTGCTCTCTGGACCGCCGTTGGAGTCCTGCTTAACAACCGTCTTCCGCTTGGCCGCGAACGGCGCCCAAGGGGGTGTCGATGGTGGTCATTGCGCTCTCCTAGTCACTGCCAATGGTCACCAGCAATTGGCCGTTTTCCACTTGGTCGCCAGCGGTCACGTGCAGCGCCTCCACCGTGCCATCCCGTGGCGCGGTGATGCGGTGCTCCATCTTCATCGCCTCGAGAATCAGCAGCAGCTGGCCCTTCTGGACTGCATCGCCAGCGGCGACCGCAGTGGAAAGCACCGCCCCGGGCATGGGCGCGGCCAAGCCGCCGCCTTGGTCCTCCCCGGATGAGTCGGGGTAGCGCGGCAGTTGCGTCACAGTCAGGCCCCCGGAGCGTCCTTGCACGAACCACTCGTCGCCCTGGGGTTGCACGCTGAACCGGAGGCGCTTGCCGTCGATGGCGGCATCCACGTGCCCCTCGCCGCAAGCGTGGGCTTCGACGAGCATTTCCTCACCGCCGTCGGCAGTCACGCGAAACTTGCCGTCGCGGCGGGATTGGTACTCGAGGCGCACCACCTCGCCGTCGATGTCGAAGTCCAGCTTTTGCCAGGGCATGGTGGAGTTGCGCCAGCCGCTTGGCACCCGGCGGTTGATGCGGGCCCGGGCGCGGCGGCGCGCCTGGCCCTCCAAGGCCACCGCCACCGCCGCCTCGATTCGCTCGAGGCCGGAGATGGCCCGGCGGCGCGGCGGATTCACCCGTTCAATGAAGTCGGTGGTGGTGTCGCCAGCCAGAAACTCCGGGGTGCGCAGGGTGGCGACCAAAAAGTCGCGGTTGGTGGTCAGGCCGTGAATGCCGGTGGCTTCCAGGGCGCGGGCCAGCCGCCCGGCCGCTTCCCGGCGGGTGGGTCCGTGGGCGGTGACCTTGGCGATCATGGGGTCGAAGTCGATGCTGATCTCGCTGCCGGACTCCACCCCGGAGTCGTAGCGGGCCTGGCCGGTCTCGGCAGGCCGCCAGATGGCGACCGTGCCCGGCGCGGGCAGGAAGTTGCGCTCCGGGTTTTCGGCGTAGAGGCGGGCTTCGATGGCCCAGCCGTTGATGGCAAGGTCGTCCTGGCTGAACGACAAGGGCTCCCCTTCGGCGATGCGGATCTGCTCCCGCACCAAGTCGTGGCCGATGATCTCCTCGGTGACCGGGTGTTCCACCTGCAGCCTGGCGTTGACCTCCAGAAAGAAGAACTCATCGTTCTGCACTAGGAACTCCACGGTGCCGGCCGATGAGTAGCCGAGCTTCGTGGCCGCGGCGATGGCGGCTTCGCCGAGGCGCTGGCGCAATTCGGGGGTGACCGCCGGGGAGGGCGCCTCCTCGATCACCTTCTGGTGGCGGCGCTGAATGGAGCATTCGCGTTCAAAGCAATGGACCAGATTGCCGTGCCGGTCGCCGAGAATTTGCATCTCCACGTGGCGGGCGTGATCCAGCCACTTCTCCAGGAAGAGCGTGTCATCGCCGAAGGCTGCACCCGATTCACGCCGTGCCCCGGCGATGGCGGCTTCAAGGCCCGACTCGTCCTCCACCACGCGCATCCCGCGGCCACCGCCGCCGGCAGCCGCCTTCACCAGCACCGGATAGCCGATTTGCCCAGCGGCCTTGGCGGGTTCGGTGGCATCGGTGATCTCGATGGCGTTCAGCGTCGGCACGCCGGCCTCCTGCATCAGCGCCTTGGCCGACAGCTTGTCGCCCATCAGCCCGATGACTTCCGGAGAGGGGCCCAGCCACTTCAGCCCGGCGTCGATCACGGCTTGGGCGAAGCCTTGGTTTTCCGACAGAAAGCCGTAGCCTGGATGCACGGCGTCGGCGCCGGAGCGGCGGCAGGCGTCGATGACCTTGCCCACATCCAAGTAGGTCTCCCGGGCAGTGCGCCCGTTCAGGGCAATGGCGCTGCCCGCTTCCTCCACGAAGGGCGCACGGGCGTCACCATCGGCGTACACGGCCACGGTGTCGATGCCCATGCTGTGGGCGGTGCGCAGAATGCGGCGGGCGATCTCGCCGCGGTTGGCAATGAGCAGCCTGCCAATCGGCTCGATTTTCACATCCGCCATGTGCCGAACTCCTTGGTGCCTTCGACCTTGTTGTTGTAGGCGGCCGACAGCGACAGGGCGATGACGATGCGCGTGTCGCGCGGATCGATCATGCCGTCGTCGGAGACCCGGGAGGTGGCGAACAGGCCCTTGGAGCGCTCCTCGGCCCAGTGCTCGGCGATGGCCGCCCGCTTGGCATCGGCCTGCTCGTCGAACTCGATGCCCCGGCGCTTGGCGGCGGCCCGCCCGACGATGCTCATGACGCCCGCCATCTGCTTGGGCCCCATGACGGCGATCTTGGCGAAGGGCCAGATGTAGGTGAAGCGCGGCCCATAGGCGCGCCCGCTCATGCCGTAGTTGCCCGCGCCGTAGGATGAGGCGGTGATGATGGTGATGTGCGGCACCGTGGAGTTGGACACGGCGTTGATCATCTTCGAGCCGTTCTTGGTAATGCCGCCCTGCTCGAAGTCGGTGCCGACGATGTAGCCGGTGATGTTGTGCAGGAACAGCAGCGGCACGTCGATCTGGTTGCACAGTTGGATGAACTGGGCGGCCTTCTCCGCCGACTCTGAAAACAGGGCGCCGTTGTTGCCCAATATGCCGACCGGATAGCCGTGCACCCGCGCCCAGCCGCAGACCAGGGTGGGGCCGTAGAGCGGCTTGAACTCCTCGAAGTAGGAGGCATCGACGATGCGGGCGATGACTTCGCGCATGTCGAAGGGCGAGCGCAGGTCCTTGGAGACCAGGCCGAGCAGGTCCTCCGGGTCGTGCTTGGGCTCCTCGAAATCCGCTTCGGGCTGCGGCCCGAGTTTGCGCCAGTTCAGGTGGGCCACCACTTCCCGGCACATGCGAATGCCGTCCATTTCGTCACGGGCCAGATAGTCGCCCAAGCCGGAAATGCGGGTGTGCATGTCGGCGCCGCCCAGGCTCTCCTCGTCGGCGTCCTCGCCAGTGGCCATCTTCACCAAGGGCGGGCCGCCGAGAAACACCCGGGACTGCTTCGTGATGAAGATGTTGTAGTCGCTCATGCCGGGCTGATAGGCCCCGCCGGCGGTGGAGGCACCGAACACCAGCGAGATGGTGGGGATGCGCATCTTGGAGAGTTCAGTGATTTCGTAGAACAATCGCCCGGACTCGGCGAAGTGGTCGATTTCCCGCTGGATGGCCGCCTCCGGATCGCCGCCGCCTTGGCCGCGCAGGTCGGCGCCGGCGGATTCCACGAACTGCACATAAGGCATGCGGTTCTCGCGGGCGATTTGCAGCCCCCGCATCAGCTTCTTGGCGTTGAAGGCGTTGAACGCGCCGGCCCTTACCGACGGGTCGTGGCCGAGGATGACGCATTCGACGTCCTCGATGACGCCGACGCCGACCACGAATCCGGAGCCGATGGTGAAGGGGGAGCGCCAAGCCGCCAACGGGCTGATCTCCAGAAAGGGTGAGTCCCGGTCGAGGACGGCGGCGATGCGCTCGCGGATGGGCATCTTGCCGCGCGAGGCAAGCCGTGCCATGGCCTCCGGTCCGCCGCCCTTGGCGGCTTCGTCGAGTAGCGCCTGAATCTCGTCGAGCGCCTCCAGCATCTCGGCCTTGTTCTGCTGAAAGGCCGCATCGCGGGTATCCAGCCGCGTGTCCAGCACTGGCATGCACTTCCTCCCCGTGAGTTCTGTTCTTGGTTGGTTCTTGGCTTGTTGTGGATAAGGCCCGCCTAAACTAACAGATATTGGTACGATCAATAAGGGATGTCGCTGCGGGTGGCGTGCGGACTCAATCCGTTGGGCCTACCGCCGCCATCGCCGTCGTCGATGCCCGCGGCCAGCCTTCGCCCGGCGGCGCTTTTTGAGCGGCGCCATCCGCCGGGCGTTGAATCGCTTGGGCCGGGTGCGCTTGCCCTCCCTCTCCGGTGGCGTGGCTGCTTTGGGCACGCTTTTTGGACAGTCATCGTCCTCCGCGCCGATGGTGATGAGTTGCTGGGACGGGTGGGTGGTTGAATTCGCCATGACGGATGCTCCTCGCTCCTTTGTTGTCGGCAGCATCCATCCTTCCCGGCGGGCAAGCCCCGCGCTAGTGGAAATCTCTGCAGTTCTTGTAGGAGATTGTCCCGGCGTGACTTGAAATGGCCGAAAATCGGGCGAATTCGGGTGGGAAGCTAGTATGTCCCCGGATAGCTGCCAAGAATCGGGCCGTGGGGTTCATAGCCCATGAGCGCGCGGATGCGTTCCGGGTAGCTGTCCGCCACCTCCCGGGGTATGGCGAGGTAGTGGTTCTCTTCCTGGCGCAGCCAACCGAGGGAGTAGGTGTTGATCAAGCCCATGCGGGGCGCGTCGGAGCGGTTGGCGCCGCCGCCGTGCAGCACGGAGCCCAAGTAGAGCAGCAGCGAGCCCTTGGCCATCACCGCCTGCACCGTGTGTTCCGTGCGAGTGCTGACGCTGCGTGGCGGGCCATGATGGGAACCGGGCAGCACGTGCGTTGCCCCGTTTTCGACAGTGAAGTCGTTCAGTGCCCACATGGCGCTTACCTGTAGTTCCATGCCTTGAATGCTCAGGGGATAGATGCCGTCGTCACGATGCAGGACTTGGGCCGACTCGCCGGGCAGGATTTCGATGCCCGTGCAGCTTCCGATCCGGTAGTTGATGCAATGGGGCAGCAGGATTTGATCGACGACTCCGAGCGTGAACGCATCGCCAATGAGTTCCGCCGAGGTGCGCGAGCGAGCCAGGATTTCGCTCAGCCGCAGGGTCTTGTAGCCCTCGAAGTCCGCGTAGTAGGCATCCCCCTCGGCGTCGAAGTGGGGCCGCAGCTCGTTGGCGACGCGGTCGGCGAGCGCTTCGGAAACGCAATTCTCGACGATCGCGGCGCCGGCTGCGTTCAGCGCTTCAGCCACCGCCCGGCCATCGTCTTGGCGTGAAAAGCTCTCGATCCGGCGCGTCTTTTTGTGGGCGGCGTCGAGCAGCAGGCTGAACTGCATGGCGTGATTCTGGCTGCCGCTGAGCCGCAAACGACCCTGGTAGTAGGCTTGGACGGGATCGGTGCGGCCCGCGCAGATTGCCGCGAAGACGTCGAGGGTGGTGGTCAGCACCGTGTCTGCGGGCCTGTCCTGGCGGCAGACCTCCGAGCCATTGATCCACACCGCGCCTTCCCTACCCAAGTCGAATTTGAGCGGCGCGCTCAAGCCCTCCTTGGCCAAGGATCGCTTGAGCGTCTCGATCAGCTCATCGACTTGAGCGTTCACCTAGTGCTCCTTCGGTCGCTTCCCTATTGTATGGTATCCATCCATGCCTGATTACGATGCCATCATCCTCACTGACGGAGAAAATCCATGACCGACTATCCCCTGCCCAACGTGTCCAACGACTTGAGTGGCCGAGTGGCCCTCGTCACGGGCGCATCCTCCGGCCTTGGCCGCCGCTTTGCCGAGGTCATCGCTGCCAGCGGTGCCAAGGTGGCCGTGACGGCGCGCCGCGTGGACCGGCTGGAAGCCTTGGCGGAGCAAATCCGCAGCGCCGGCGGCGTGGCGGAGCCGATCGCCCTGGACATGCAGGACAACGAATCGATCATGAACTGCGTGGCAAAGGCGGAGGCGGCGCTTGGCACCGTCGACATTCTCATCAACAACGCCGGCATCCCGGATGCGCAACGGGCGCACAAGATGTCCCTGGAACTCATCGACGCGGTGTTTGACACCAACCTGCGCGGCCCCTACATCCTCTCCTGCGAGGTGGCCCGCCGACTCATCGCCGCCAAGATGCCGGGGCGGATGGTGAACATCTCCTCGGTCGGGGGATTCAACTACAACAACAACGGCGCCGCCCTCTACTCAATCACCAAGTCGGCGATCGTACGCATGACCGAGTGCTTGGCTGTCGAATGGGCGCGCTTCAACATCAACGTCAACGCCATCGCGCCGGGCGCCTTCTCGTCGGAAATGATGGACGGCATGCTGGAGCGCATGGGCGACATCACCCAGTTCTTCCCGCGCAAGCGCATCTGCGACCCGGCGCAGATGGACAGCACGTTGCTGTACTTCCTGTCCCCAGCCTCGGAGGCGGTGACCGGCACCTACATCAAGATCGACGACGGCCAAGGTTCGCGGTAGGGTAGGCTGTGACCGCGGTGGGTGAGCAATACCCACTGGCACGGCCTTGGGAAGGGGCTCATCAGAGCGAGTTCGATATATGCGAGTAGCGCCCCAAAACGTTAGCGATGCCGATGTTGCGGTTGGGCGTGCTAAGAGCCAACCCGGAGCCAACTCAAAAGTGTTGACTTGTTGGCTGAACCAAGAAAAATGCCACCATACGTCAACCACCACATGCAGACGGGAGAATTGATGCATCGCTATGTTGTGATATCGAGCGAGCTTGATGATGCTGCAATGCAGCAAGCGTTTTCCGACGTCTATCCCCTTCGGGAGGAAAATGCATGGGTGGTCGCCACCGCAATGGCGACTAGCGCCGACGTTTCCAACTCGCTCGATTTTCACGCTAAAGAAGGCGGCAAATCGGGAATCGTTGTGAAGATCGACCAATATTACGGCTGCTACGACAAGGCCCTTTGGCAAAAGCTCGATGCATGGAAGAAGGCGTGATGGCTTCCAAGCAACGGCATTTGCGTCCAGTGCAGCCTGACCCCGAAGAGCCTGAAAACGGTGGGGAAGAGCCGCAAACGAGCCGTTGGCGTTGGCCGTTTTCCTCACTCGTGGGTGCTGCCACTGTTATCGTTGCAGTCATGTCCATCATTGCCTTGGTGCTGGTCAGCTACATAAGCAGCGTCAATCAATCGGTGATTGCGGGGGGTAGAGCCCTACAGTCGGAGATAACCGAAGTCCGCGAAGAGATCGGCGAAGTCCGCAATGATGTCGAGAACGTTGCGGAAGATGTTTCGGACTTGAGAAGTGAGGTCGGCTACATTAAAGGAAAAATGGACGCCACCAACTCACCTTAACTTGATTCAACTGAGACACTGCCCCCTGTTGGCGCAGCCAGTGGAAACTGGAATGTTCCACGGTTCGCACCTGATCTTGGTTGATGCTGGACCCAATTCCGATATCAAGCTCATTCGTTGAACAGGTCGGAGTGGGATCCGGTGCGAACCAAGTGCAACTCGTTTCCCTTAATCCGGTATATCAGGAGCCAGTCGGGCTCGATGTGCGCCTCACGGTAGCCTTTCCAGATTCCGCGCAAGGGATGGTCGAGATGACGAGCCGGGAGAGGTTCCTGGCGGATCAACCAGGCCAGCATCGCCCGCAGCTTGGTTAGATCCCGGCCACGCCTTTCGGCCCTTCTGATATCGCGTTTGAACTGCGAGGACCGAACCGGGGTGAGCACGTCAGATACCGAGATCTTGGAACAGCTCCTCGGCGTTGGCGAAACGCTTGCCCGTTCCTTCCTCCAACTCCCGCATAGCTTTGACGGTGGTGGCATTTGGCACCTGCAGCGTGAACGGCAGCTGTTTCTCATCTGCCACCCGCAGCAGCAGCATCCGGATGGCATCGGAAACCGAGAGCCCCATCGCCTGCAGCGCTTCGGTGGCCCGTGCTTTCGTTTCGCTATCGATTCGCGCCCGTACGACGGAGTCGCTGGTCATTGGAAATCCCTCTGATGTAGCCCAACTGTAGCTACACATGGCCTGGGCGTCAACGTCGGCGGCGACACGGCGGAGCAACATGGCGGCGCAGGAGTGTTGCGACAGTGCCGGCATTACATCAGAATTTGATATCCGGACTGGAAATGAGGCTGCTGTGGGAACGAATGTGAGTCTGACGCCCGAGCTTGAGTCGTTTGCGCACTACTGCGTGAAAAGCGGTGACTACAACAACGTAAGTGAAGTGGTTCGCTCCGGTCTTCGGCTCCTAAAGGAGCAGAAGGGTCGCAAGCAGGCCTTCAACGCCATGGTATCCACGGCGCTACAGGAGGCCGACGAAATTGGGGCACGAACGGCGGACGACGTGCTGGCGCAAATGGATGCCGTGATTGAGGCCGCCGAGCGTTGAATCGTGCGAGGCTTTCGCCCGCTGCCGAAAGAGACGTTCTCGGCATTGTCGAGTGGATAGCGGACACCGAGATTGCGGCGGCTTTACGGGTCCGGCAACTGGCGTAATCTCCCGCACTCTGAAACACCTCATCACGTAAGGGTTCTCGGTCGGCGGTCAGCTCGTCGCGCTTCCCCCGCGTCCGCACGAGGAAAGCTAGACTGTCGAGCCCATCGCGTCAATGCCGTGGTGACCGGAAAGGCGGGCAGCGATGTCCCCCTTCTCTGTTTCGCTCGACCCTTCGCCCCAACCGCGAACTCAGCGTCTGGGGTTCTGGGATTCCCCGAGTTGGTCGAACCGCGTCTCGATGAGCGGCAGCACCCGCAGGTCGAGGCCGCTCTCCACCTCGATGCGCCAGTCGCCCGGCGCCGGCCCGGCGCCGCCGGACAGGCCCTTGGCCGGGTTGCCGAGCTCCAGGTCCCAGGCGTCGAGGTTCGCGGCCCCGCCCGCCGCCAGCCGCAGCCGCACCGGACCGAGCGCCCGGCCCGCCGCGTCGTAGGGCCGGATCGTGACCGCGCCGCCCGCCGCGGAGCCGTTGACGATGCGCAGCATCCCCGGCCGGCCCGCGGGGCCGTAGGCCGACGGGAAGCCCGCCACCGCGTGGACGCCGGACCCCAGCCGCGCCGCGGGGGCCGGGTCGGACAGGTTCGCCAGGCGCCCGGCCGGATCCTCCGCCAGGGCCATCACCGCCAGGGGGCCGCTTGACGCGACCCGCAGCCGCCACAGGCCGTCGCCGTCGCCAAGCGCGCCGTCGAGCCCCGAACCGCCGCGCTCAAGCTCCGAGGCCGTGAACGTGGCCGCGGCCCGCGCCGGCAGCTTAAGCGACACCGCGCCCCCGGGCGAGCCGCCGTCGTCGAGTGCCGTGATGCGCACGCCAAGGGCCTGCGGGCGCCGGTTCGCCAGCCGCAGCAGCCCGGTGCGCCCGGCGCCGTCCGCCGGGTGCAGCACGGCCACCCGGTGCGCGCCGTCACGCACCGGCGCGACCGCGCCCATGGCCGCCAGCCGACCGTCCGCCGAGCGGACGTGGGGACGGACCTCAATGCCCGGATCGCCCGACACGTCCAACCGCCAGTCGCCCGTGCCGGAACCCATGCCCCCCGAGAGGCCCTTGGCCGCGTTGCCCCGCTCGAGGTCGCGGGACGTGAGTTGGATGGACGCGCCGGGGCCGACGCGAAGCGTGACCGGCGCCGGACGCCAGCCGCTGTCGTCGGTGGCCTGGATGCGCACCGAGCCGCCTCGTGGCGAGGCATTGACGAACCGCACCACCCCCTCGCGCGCCGGGTGCGACGCGGCGGGCACCAGCGGGACGAACGACCGGCCGATCCGGTTGGCGTCGCGCAGGCACTCCAGCACCTCGCGCACCGGCGTCCAGCCGGACCACACCGCCTCCTCGGCCTCCGCGTCCGCAACGGTGAAGGCCGCGGTCGGCTCGGCGGCCGCGCCCGTCCAGGCCGGCAGCGCCCTGTCCGCGTCCTCAAGCCGGTAGGCGATCAGCACCCGGTACCAGTTCGCGCCGTAGTTCGGGGACTTGTTCGCGTTGGAGCCGTAGTAGCCCGCCACCGTGTCCCACTGCCCGTCGCCCACGCAGGACGAGGCCGGCGGCGGGTCGCCGGTCCCGGAATCCCCGCCGCCCGTGCCGCCGTCGCCGACGGCGTCCCCGCCGCCCGTGCCCGCCGGGCCCACGTCGATGGTGGCCGTGCCCGCGAGCTCGGCCAGGACCTGCGTGCCGCCGTTTTCGTCCTCGTGGACGGGGGTGACGGTGACGGTCAGCGTCATGGCCTCGGCGGCGTCGTGCCGGAAGGTCCAGCTCGTGTCCGTCCAGTCGAACGCGACGCCCTGGACGTAGTTGTCCGTGTCCGTCAGGGCGCTGGTCGTCTCGTATTCCACCTCGTAGCTCGTGGCGTGCTCCACCGCGTCCCAGGTCACTTTCGCGTTGGCGGCGTCCACTGCCGTCACCTGGACGTTGGACACGGCCCGGGTGGGCGCCGGCGGCGACACGGCCTGGTCCCCGGCGTCCCGCTGGCCGCCGCCCGGCTGGCCCTTGATGGTGAAGTCCATGCCCGGCGCGGCGTACTGCGAGCCGTAGAAGCCCTTCACGCCCATATAGTCGGGCGTTTCGGCGATGAACACCCGGAAGCGCTCGTCGCCCTCGCCCGCGCCGTCGCTCATTATCGGTATGCGCACCTGGGCGGAGACCCAGCCGAACATAACCACGTTGTAGTAGTCGGTGTCCCCGTCGCGCCTCAGGTGTTTGACCCACGTATCGTGGCCGGCGTAGGCGTGGCCGAGGTCGTCGAAGCCGGTGGTGAGGTGCTGCACGCCGAGGGTGGCTTCGTACCGACCATAGGGCGCTGGTGACCCAGCTTTCCGTCCCGCCTTGCCGTTCACCGTTACCCACACCTCGCGCCCTTCGTGGCGAACGTGGCCGCCGCCTGACAAGCCCAGGGTGGTGTGGTGGGTGACCGCGCTGTCGTTCACGAAGACCTTCACTTTGTCCGCGGCGGCCACCACCGCGGCGCCGTCCAAGCCCGAGACGGCCGTCAGTGCGAAATCGACAGCCTTCACGCCTGACGCCCAACGGTTCACGCTGTTGGCCGCGGGGCTCAGATAGAGCAGCACTTCCTGCGGGGCAGTCGGGCCGGTGAACGTCACCGTGCCCGTGCTCTGGTTGCCGGCGGTATGGGTGACCGTCACGCCGTCGGCAAACTCTTTCACTTGGGCGTTCGTGTCGAGGCGGTAGGTGACCGTCAGGCTCTCTCCCGAACGCAGGGCGGCCGACAGGCGCAGACGCACCGAGGCCGAGTCTGAGACGCCTTCACGGCCGATCGTACCGTAGGTGTGCACGGACACGCTCGGCGGGGGATCGTTGACCGTCACGCTGAAGGCGTTGTTCGAACTGTGCGGGTCGGCGCCGCCGCCGACGTTGGTGCCGAGGCCGGGGTCGTCGAAGTCGGCGTCCGCGCCGAGCGCGATGTTGAAGGTCTCGTTGTGGTCCGCCGTGCCGTCGTCCACCGCCGTCAGTTCCAGCGTCGCGGTCTGCGCCCCCGCGCCGGAGAAGCGGACGCCTCCGATTCGCCGCGCGACCCCGGTGTTGGTCGCGCCCGGCTTCAGCGCAAGGCTCCAGTCGCCGCCCGTGACGTTCGTGCCGCTGATCGAAAGCGGCACGTCGACGATCTCGCCCGCCACCAGCGCACGGCCCAGCGTCACCGTGAACTCGATCTTGCCGCCCTCGCTCACCGCGCCCGAGCCCACCCGGGCGATGCTCACCACCGTCGGGTCGTCGTCGGTGATGGTGAAGGTGGTAAGGCACTGACTGGAAAAAGGGCAATGGGAGGCATTGCTGTCGAAAAGGCTGTATGCGAGCAAGATCCAGGAAATAATGAACTTCTCGTCTGGCTCATCCACAGTATCCGCACAGATGGTGATTTGATTACTACTGGTATGCGAACTTTGCCCTGAAATGATAGCGAAGGAATCCCGGTGTACTACGAAATCATCGCCAGCCTGACAGGATATGGCCTCGCTGCTTTGACGCCCGTCCGCTGTTCCGCCAGAGAAAATGGACGGACTTGACCAATCGGTATCGCTGTTGTTCGGATCTCCCGTGAAAGTCACGGTCACCGTGCCGTGCGTTGCCGGTTCGGCGACCGTTTGCGTGGCCGGAACGGAGACGGTTTGCGCGGCGGCCGGGGCTGCGACGCCGCACAGCAGCAAGGCCGCCAGGGAACCGCTCCAAAGGCGTCGGCCGACTCGGCGAAAGCCCGCGAGGACGCAGGAGGCAGGAAGATCGAGTCTGCGGGAGGGAGAAGCGGGTCGGCGTTCGCCGAGACGGCAGGGGGCGGAAGGCTCAGGCGGAGAGGCGGATGGCCTCGGGCGACCGAGCCATGAGAACGCGCTCATGGCATCGGCTCGGCTCGGCTCGGCTCGGCTCGGCTCGGCTCGGCTCGGCTCGGCTCGGCTCGGCTCGGCTCGGCTCGGCTCGGCTCACCATGATACTAACGTCAAACCCGGGGCGCGTCGCGGGATTCATGTCGTTGCCTCCTCTGTCGGTCGCGTGGATTGATTGCGTCAGCTTTGCGGTGCGTAAGCATACCATACAGTTCAGCGAAAGGCGTGGGCGAACGGGGCTGGCGCTGTCGAGCGACCCCGACCTCGCTGGGCTGGCCCGTGTCCGCACTCCATTGGGCTTCGCGGCCAGCCTATCGAGGCACCTGAATTGCTGGGCTTCACCAATGGAGTTTGGGAATCGGAGTCAGCTGTTGGGTGGAACGCCTTCAGAAACCAGCCGCCTCCATGACCGCCGCGATGCGGCGTTCCCAACCAATGGCCATGATGTGGACGCCCTGGCACATGGGCGCGACGTCCCCCACGATGCGGCCCGCCATGGATACGCTTGCCGCCACACGGCTTTCTGCGTTTTCCAACTCGTCAACGAGCGGGTCGGGCACCACCACGCCGGGAATCTTCTCGGTCATGTAGCGGGCCTGTCTTGCGGACTTCAGCATGATGATCCCGGCAAGAACCGGCACCTTGAGCCCCTCTACCCGCTTCATGAACGCCTCGAAGCCATCCGCGTCATAAACGGCATTGGTTTGGAAGAACTCGGCGCCCGCTTCGATCTTGCCTTCCATGCGCCTGATTTCCTTGCCGAGGTCGGGCACGGCCACGTTGACCACGGCGCCGCGCAGAAAGCTGGGGCTGCCCTTGAGGGTGTTGCCGGCCAAGTCGTGGCCTGATTCCAGGCCGACCGCCGCCTTCAGAATGTCCTCCGCGCCGAGGTCGAACACTGGCTTGGCGTCCGGATGGTCGCCGCCCGAGGGGGGATCGCCGGTCATGCACACGATGTTCTCCACGCCAAGGGCGTGGGCGGCAAGCATGTCGGCTTGAATGGCCAGGCGGTTGCGGTCCCGGCCAGCGATCTGCAACGTCGATTCGATGCCCCGCTCCTTCAGCAGGCGGGCCACCGCCAGCGGCGCCATCGCCATCCTTGAGGCGGCGGAGTCCGTCAGGTTGAAGGCGGTGACCAAGTCCTTGAGCGCTTCCCCAGCGGCAAACAAGTCGCTCAGGTCAGCGCCCTTGGGCGGGTTCAGTTCCGCAGTCAGCGTGAAGGAGTTGTTGGCTAACGAGTCGGAAAGATGGCTCATGGGTTTTTCCTTGGGCTTGTGCCGGTGGGTGGTACGGGTTGATGCTTGGTGGCCATCGGCGTGTGCAGGGGCGCTTCGTTTCGCGGCTTCTTCCGTGGCGGATGCGTCCCGCCATCAACCGGCCGAACTATGGGCTTGGCGGCCATTGCGGTCAACCGTGCGCCTATGAAACGCGTTCAGGATGCGCTGCAGTGATGCAGCGGTTATAGTGCCCGCACCGCACGGTTTGCGGTCAACTTCAACAAGGCAACCGATTCGGCAAAGCCACGGGGACGCAGCAAATGACCTACCAGGATGTTTGGTATCAAAGTGACGATGGCCTGAAGCTCTACGCCCGCGACTACCCGAACCCAGACGCGCCGCTCACGCTGCTGTGCATGCACGGTCTCAGCCGCAATTCGGCGGACTTCGGCGACCTTGCGGCGGAACTTCAAGGCGAGTATCGGATTGTCGCTGTGGACCAGCGTGGCCGGGGCCAGTCGGAGTGGGACGGGAACTCGGCCAACTACACGCCATTTCGTTATGTCTCGGACATGGCCACCCTGATCGATCAGCTTGCCCTAAAGGATGTCGTGTTGGTGGGCACCTCGATGGGCGGCATGATGGCCATGGTGATGGTCGCAGGCAACCCGGGCGGTTTTCGGGGCGTGGTTCTGAACGACATCGGGCCGGTGGTGAGTCGGCAGGGTTTGGCGCGCATCATGGGCACGGTTGGCAAGGTGGCGCCCGTCAAAACCTGGGACGACGCCATCGATCAGGCCCAAGCGCTCAACGGCGACGCCTTCCCCAACTACGGGCGTGCTGACTGGGCCCGCTGGGTGCAGCGCACCTATGCGGAGAATGCGGCGGGCGAACCGCAACTGCTCTACGACCCGGCCATTGCTGAACCCCTGCGGGCCTCGGAATCCAGCGCGGCCCCGCCGGACACCTGGCCGCTTTTCGAGGCAGTGCGCAGCGTGCCGGTCCTTGCCCTGCGCGGCGCCCGGTCGGACATTCTCGACGAGGCCTGCTTCTGGGAGATGCAGCAGCGCCACCCCCACCTAACGCCCGTCACTGTTCCTGAGGTGGGCCACGCGCCGATGCTGGACGAACCCGGCGTCGTGGATCACATCCGGGCGTTTCTTCGGCGGATTCACGCCGGTTGATCGCACTGATCCATCCAGCGAGCCTAGTGCGTTGGAACTTGGCAATCGCCTCCGGCGGACCACCAATTCGACCGTTCTAGGCCCGGGTAACTTTCGGATCCCTATGCCGTCCCACTTGCTTGGGAAAACTCTGCGCGATGCCGGGGTGCGGAAGCGCGTGTATGATAGGCGAAGGTCATTTGGTCTCCACCGTTCCGATGCCCTACGACATCTCTGAAGAGAAGCGGGACTGGTACCGGGAAGTCTCCGCCCGGTCTCGGTCGCGCAAGGCGGCTGCGCGGCGCGGTGAGCTCTGCTCAGGAGAGGTTGAACTCAATCGTCCAGCATTTCGGCCCGAGGTGCTGATGCCGGAGCGCAAGCACCAAGGCCTTTGCTCCCTGTCGCTGTTTTCCGGTGGTGGCGGACTTGATTTGGGCTTTGAGCGGGCTGGCATGCATCATGTCGCCAGCTACGACGTGCTTGACGTGTGCGGCGAGACCCTCAAGACGAACCGACCCAATTGGACGGTGTTTTCGGGAGCAGCCGGCGATGTGTCAGCTACTGACTTCGCCGAGTTCGCGGGAGAGGTGGACGTTGTTCACGGCGGGCCTCCGTGCCAGCCATTCTCCATCGCCGGCAAGCAAGGCGGTGGCGACGATAGCCGGGACATGTGGCCGTCGTTCACTCGCGCCATTCGGGAGATTCGGCCAGCCGCCTTTGTCGCGGAAAACGTGCCGGGGTTGCTTGGCCGTAGATTCGACCACTATGTCCAAGAGACCATAATCAAGCCGCTTTCGCGCTCCTATACCATCGACGCGTTCCGCCTCTCCGCTTCCGCGTTTGGTGTGCCCCAGGAGCGGCAGCGGGTCTTTTTCGTAGGCTTTCGGTCTTCGGCCGCGGCCCGGCGCCACACCGTGCCGAAGGCGACTCATGGTGATCAGGATGAGCTTTTTTCCGCCAAGTGCCGAACCCCGGGTGCTCGTGCGGCATTAGGTCTTGAGAACATCGGATTTGACTGCTTTGCGCCGACATTGCGGTCAGGCTTCACCGGTCCGCGCAAGACCACAAGCATCCTGAACAGCAAGGCCAGCCAAACGGTGTGGCGGCAATTGCAGATTTGGCCCAACGGCGTTCAGGAGTCGCGAGAAGCCGCCCTTCGATTCCCGCCTGAAAACGGGCATTTCCGGCTATCGGTGCAGGATTGTGGCCTCCTTCAGGGATTTCCCGAAAAGTGGCAGTTCAAAGGCGCCGTTTACCAAGTCATCGGCCAGATCGGAAACTCCGTGTGTCCCCCAGTGGGGTACGCCATAGCCAACTCAATCGTCGATGCGCTGAGGGCCTGACTTGGCCATTCAAGACGATAGGCGGGAACTGGAGATGTGCGCCCTCTTGGGACTGAGGCGAGGAGAAGGGCGGTCGGAAGTCGATGCCTTCCTCGACTTCCAGGAGGACGGTTTGGATCGGGTCTGCCCGGTTGAACTGAAGTCCACGACAGCCGATTCTGTTTCGACGGCACGTGACGTCGGGCCGAATCACATCAAGCGGTGGCGGAGCCGAATCTGGGTGTTTGGTTTCTACGATCGATCCGGCACTGATCTGGCGCGAGTGTTGCCCCTTGGTCCTGATGCGATGGAGGCTTGGATCGGCAAGGTCGAATCCTACATGCGGCCTGACTTCGCATTGGGTGAACGGCTTGCCGCCAAGTTGAATCGTGAAGACTTGGACATCATTTGCGGTCGCAAGGACAAGTATGAACTGGCGGATGCAAAGGCTCTGATGAAGCGGCAGTGGAGCGCGTCCAGATATGCATCTGAAATGGATGACGGAGACGGATATTCGCCGGCCAAGATGCTGGAGTTGCTCAAATTGCGGGTTATGTACGTGAACCAACGAGGCTCCACGCTGAACAATCCCCACATTCCCAAGTCTTTCCTTTCGAGGTTCCGCGATCAGGCGTTGGATGTCCATGGCACTGATCGGCGCACCCTGCGGGAGACGACGCAAACTCGCATTCGCGGTCTGTGGCCGCAAATCTCCGACTCATAGGAAAAACCGTGTAGTGGTGGCACACCGGCAATGAACGAATCCAAAGTACTTCAGGAACTTCAACGGGCGCTGCCAACCGGCCGCCTCATTACTGAGCCGGCCGCCATGCGGCCCTATGAGACCGATGGCTTGACGGCCATTCGGGAGATGCCTTGGGCGGTGGCGTTGCCGGGGACGGAAGACGAGGTGCGCGAGGTGCTGGCGGTGTGCTTGGAACACGAGGTGCCGGTGGTGCCGCGCGGGGCCGGCACCGGGCTGTCGGGCGGCGCCCGGCCGGTTCAGGGCGGTTTGGTGCTCGGGCTTTCCAAGCTCAACCAGATACTTGAGGTCGATGTGGACAACTGCACCGCCCGGGTGCAGCCGGGGGTGCGCAATCTGGCGATCAGCGAGGCGGTGGCCGAGCATGGGCTGTACTACGCGCCGGACCCGTCCTCGCAGCTCGCCTGCAGCATCGGCGGCAACGTGGCCGAAAACTCCGGCGGGGTCCACTGCCTGAAGTATGGGCTAACAGTACACAACGTGATTGGCCTCAAGGTGCGCACCATCGAGGGCGATGTGCTCGAGTTGGGCGGCAAGGGCTTGGACTACCCGGGCTATGACCTTCTGGCCCTTTTGTGCGGCAGCGAAGGGATGCTGGGGGTAGTCACCGAGGTCACGGTACGGCTGCTGCCGGAGGCGCCCCAGAAGGTGGTGCTGCTGGCGGCCTTCAGCACCTTGGAGTCGGCGGCGGGCGCGGTGTCCCGAATCATCGGTGAGGGGGTCACGCCCGCTGGCTTGGAGTTGATGGACCAGCTTACCTTGCGGGCCGCGGAGGACTTTGCTGGCGCTGGCTATCCCAAGGATGCCGCCGCCATCCTGCTCTGCGAACTCGATGGTGACGCCACGGAGGCGCGGGCCTTGCAGCGCTACGCCGTGCGCCTGTTTGAGGAGGAGGGCGCCTACGATGTCCAGCAGGCGGAAAGCGCGGAGCAGCGCGAGCGCCTGTGGGCGGGGCGCAAGGCGGCGTTTCCGGCGGTGGGGCGCATCGCGCCGGACTACTACTGCATGGACGGCACCATCCCCCGCGCCTCCTTGGTCGAAGTGCTGCGCGGCATCAGCGAACTGTCGGAGCGCTACGGCCTCGTCGTCGGCAACGTCTTCCATGCCGGCGACGGCAACCTGCATCCGCTGATTCTCTATGACGCCAATCAGGAGGGGCAGATTGAGTTGGCCGAAGGCTTGGGCCGCGAAATCCTTGAGCTGTGCGTTGGCGTTGGCGGCACCGTGACCGGCGAGCACGGCGTGGGGGTGGAGAAGCTGACGCCAATGTGCGCACAGTTCAACGCCGCCGAGCTTGCCCAATTCGAGCGGGTCAAGGAAGCCTTCGATCCCGCCCGGCTGATGAATCCGGGCAAGGCCATCCCCACCTTGACCCGTTGTGCGGAGTACGGCGGCATGCACGTCCACGGCGGCGAACTGCCGTTTCCCAATCTAGATAGGTTCTAACCGGTGGCCGGGGACCGCGCCGCTCAACTCGTTGACGCGGTGCGCAGTGCGGCCGCCGATGAGCAGCCGCTCAGGCTGTTGGGCGCGGGCAGCAAGGTACCAGCGGCGGAGGCTGGCCATGCGCTGCAGGTGGACGAGAACCGGGGCGTTGTGGACTATCAGCCGGAGGAGTTGGTGCTGACCGCCCGAGGGGGCACCCCGCTGGCGGAAATCCAGGCACTGCTTCACCAAAGCCGCCAGCAGTTGCCCTTCGAGCCGCCGATGATCGGTGGACGCGGCACCTTGGGTGGCGCTGTGGCGACCGGTTGGTCGGGTCCCGGCCGGCCTTGGCGGGGAGCCGTGCGCGATGCGGTGCTGGGCGTGGAGATGATCAACGGCTTGGGCGAGCGTTTGACCTTCGGTGGCCAAGTGATGAAGAACGTGGCGGGCTACGACCTCTCCCGTCTGCAGGTCGGCGCTTGGGGAAGCTTGGGCATTCTGCTGTCGATCAGCGTGCGGGTCACTCCCGAGGCCCATGCGGAGCGCACCTGCCAGTTGGAGTGTGCTGCCGCCGAAGCGCTTTCCCGCATGCGCGCCTGGGCGCGCGCGCATTCGCCGATCACCGCCACCTGCTTCGAAGGCGGTGTGCTCAGCGCGCGGCTGTCCGGGATGGCAGAGAGCGTGGCGGCGGCGGCCGAGCGCATAGGCGGGGAGCAAGTGCCGGACTCCACCCTCTGGCGCGACCTTCGCGACCGCGCACTGCCCGTGTTTGCGAGTCAAGATGGTGACGGCCAGCGGCTGTGGCAGATCCACTGCGCCCCGGCGGCGGAATTGCCACCGGACGCCTGCTTGGTGGAGTGGAGCGGCGCGCGGCGCTGGTGGCGAACCGATGCGCGAGTGGAAGACGTGCGCGCCTACGCGGAACAAGCTGGCGGGGTGGCGCTGCCGGCCGGTGCCGCCCCGAGGTTCGATTCGCCGCACATGGCGCGCCTTAAGCGGGCCTTCGATCCCCAAGGCCTGTTCAATCCCCATCTGAACGATGCGCACCCACCTCAGTAAGGCCCGCCTGGCCACCGCCGAGGGTGGGCGGGCCAACGCGATGCTGCGCAGTTGCGTTCACTGCGGCATGTGCAATGCGGTCTGCCCCACCTATCAGGCTTTGGGTGACGAACTCGATGGCCCGAGAGGCCGCATCTACCTGATCAAGGGGCTGCTAGAGGACTTCGGCGGCGGCGATTCCGGGGAGTCGGTCAAGGAGTCTGTCAAGGTTGTTCAAACCCATCTGGATCGATGCCTGACCTGCCGTGCTTGCGAGACCGTCTGTCCGTCGGCGGTCCCTTACGGGGAACTGCTTGAGATTGGACGGGCGGAAGTGGAACGCCGCGCCCAACGCGGGTCTTGGGATAGGCTTCTGCGCTGGGGGCTCGGCTGGCTGGTGCCCAACGTGCGCTGGTTCCCCCGCCTGGCGCGGCTCGGCCAGTGGTTTCGCTGGGCCTTGCCGCGACGTCTGGCGGCGGCGCTGCCGAAGCGTCCTGAACCGACTGCGGAGCCAGCCGTCGCAGAACAGCCATCCACCGCCCCGCAGGCGCTGCTGCTTCGGGGCTGCGTGCAGCGCGAGGCGACACCCGCCACCCATGCGGCGGCGATTCGATACCTCAATGCGCGCGGGGTGGAGGCCATGGAGGTGGCCGGGGAGGGCTGCTGCGGCGGCCTCAATCTGCATCTGGGCCAGTCCGAGCGGGCGCTGGCCGCGATGCGCCGCAACCTGGATGCCTTGCGGCCCCATTTGGCGCAGGCGCAGTGGGTGGTTTCAACCGCCAGCGGCTGCGGGGTTACGGTCAAGGACTACGGGCGCCTGCTGGCCGACGATGCGGCGTACGCGGAACTGGCCACTCAGGTAGCGGCCAAGACACGGGATCTTTCAGAAGTGGCCTTGGAGTTGCTGGAGAATCGAGACGGCGCTCCCTCGGCGGCGCCGCTTGGCCGAGGCCGCAAAGTGGCTTGGCATCCGTCCTGCACGCTGCAGCATGGTCAGCGGCTCACGGGCATCGTCGAACGGCTGTTGGCCGAAGCGGGCCACGAATTGGTTCCGGTCAAGGATGCGCACCTATGCTGCGGCTCGGCAGGCACCTACTCGGTGCTGCAGCCGGAACTCGCGCAACGGCTGCGGCAAGACAAACTGGCTAACTTGACCGCAGGCCGGCCAGACGTCATCGCCACCGCCAACGTCGGCTGCCAGATGCACTTGGCCTCCGCCGCCTGCCCGGTGGTGCATTGGGTCGAACTGCTGACGCCTGATTAGCCCCCGGATCGAGACTCCGTGGGGAACAGCGGTTCCCCGAACTGATCGGCGAAGGCCACCGTCTCCACGGGACGGCGGGCGATGGGGCCGTGGCCGCCTATTGGCCAGCCGATGGGCACATGGGCATAGGTGGCCCACGGATCGGGGATGCCCAACAGTTCGCGCACTTGCTCTTCGACGCCGCACAGCAGGGTGGTGAGGACGCAGCCGAGGCCTTCCGCCCGGCAGGCGAGCAGCAGGTTCTGTACCGCCGGGTAGAGGGAGCCGCCGCCCACCACCGAAGGCCGGCCGAGGCCGGCATCCGTGATTGCCAAGCCGCCGGGATCGAAGCAGAAGACGGCGACCACTGGAGTTTCGTGCAGATGCTCGGCCAGGTAGTCGCCGGCGGTGATGGCGCCTTGGATGGATCGGCGTTCCGGCTCAGGCAGCGCTTCCAATCGCTCCTGATAGGGCTCGGTGTAGGCGGACCACAAGGGACGGTAAAGCTCGCCGAGCCGCTGCTTGAGGGCGGGGTCGCGTACCGCGACCACCTGCCACGGCTGCCGGTTGCCGCCGGACGGCGCCCAGGTTGCCGCTTGCAGGACGCGGCGCAGCAGGGCGTCCGGTATGGGGTCGGGCCTGAGGCGGCGCACTGCCCGCAGAGTGCTGGCCGCTTGGTAGAGATCGAACCCTGCGTGCTCCGCGATGGGGGGCGGCCCTTCGATCTCAACGCCGGTTGGGGGAGGCGGATGAAAGCTCTCCAAGGTGCCGGAGACGAGCTGGTAGAAGCCGACCGCCATGACCACTTCGACGAGACCGCGTTCGCCTAGGACAGCCTTTGCCCGCTCCAGAGTGGTGGCCTCCAAAGCCCGTTTGTATACCAGTTCGGCAGCGACGTCGTGGGCGGCATTGATGGCTGGGTCTTCGGTGGGCAGCGGGCGCCGTTGCGCGATGGCATCGATTACTTCTTCCGGCACGCCCTCGTTGCGCACCACCTGCCGGTGCGCCCACCATTCGAAGTCGGCGCTCCAAGCCCGCGCCACCACCAAGATCGCAACTTCCCTGGCCGCTGTGGGTGCCACGGTTTCCGTGCGCAAGGCCATGCCGACCCGCTCGAACAGGGCGCCCAAGACGGGTGAGCGCAGCCAAGCGTCGAAGGGGCCGACCAAGGAGCCGTCGTCCCGAGTCAGCAAACGTCCCATCGGGCCCTGTGCCCTGGGGCTGGTGCGCACGGCGTCGTACAGCGCCCGTTGAGCGGCGTCCAGCGCATCGGGTGCCAGCGGATTTAGGCGGGAATCAGTCACGGGTCTTGAGGATGCCAGTTGCCGTAAGGCCCAGCAAGCTACCCCGGCGAAAAAGTCCAGTCAACCAGTGGGCTTCACTAGCCATCGTTGCGGCGGGGGTTGCGCGGAGTTTCGCGCAGCGAAACTCCAAACGCGGCCGTCAGGCCGCGCAGTTGCGCATTGCCGCGCAAACCTGCTGAAATGGCGATGCGTCGGCTGAATCTGCGCCAGACCCGGGGAGGGAAGTGAGTGGACCTTGAAGAGAACCGGGTTGAGTCTCGGCATTACGCTTTTTTGGGATTCCTGACGTTGCTGAACGTCATGAACTTCGTCGACCGGCAGTTGCTCGGCAGCTTCGCCAACTTCATCGTTCCGGACCTCGGCCTCACCAACACGGAATTCGGCTTGCTGACGGGCCTGTTCTTCATCGTTTTCTATTCGGCGATGGGGTTGTTCATGGGGGCCCTGGCCGACATGGTCAACCGCACCCGGCTGATCGCCGCTGGGCTGGCGCTGTGGAGCGCCCTCACCGCGCTGTCGGGCGCCGCTACCAAGCGGACCGCCAGCATCTGCTTGAGATGGCGGCTTAACCCTCCAACAGGCTCTGCGCCCGCTCCTTGGCCTCATCCAGCGTAACCACGAAGCGGTCTTCCGGCAGACCGTGAAAGATGTCGAGCGCCAACAAGTGATCGGCGACAGTTCCCGAGAGGCCCATGACGATGACCTCGGTGTTCTCGTCGACCGCGATGTCGAGCATCTGGTCCACCACCATGGCTGCGCTATCGTCCAAATAGACGGTCTCGGAGAAGTCAAAGACCACTACCTCATGGTCCCGAATGTCGGTGCCGATGGTTTGGACGAGTTTGTTGGACGAGGCGACGGAGAATTGGCCGCGCAGCGCCACCAAGCCGACACGGGCGGCGAAGGGATCGGCCTGTTCGTCCTGCGGTGAGGTGGTGAGGAAACTGCGGTCCAAAAACGGCAGGGAGACCACGTTGTCGAGCTGCAGGCGCTCCAAGTGCCGCGAGCCGACCAGGCCGGCGGCGATGAGGCCGATGGTCACGGCGATCACCAGATCGACGAATACGGTGAGGCCAAGGGTCATCAAGGCGAGCAGCAGGTACACCGGACGCACTCGGTGAATGCGGGTCAGGAATCGCCAATCGATGATGTCCCAGCCCACCTTGATCATGATGCCCGCCAGCACGGCGTGGGGAACCTGCTCAACGTACTGCCCGAGACCGAGAACCAGTGCCAATAGGATGCTCGCGCAGAGAATGCCGGAGACGCGCGAACGGCCGCCGCCGCGGATGTTGACGACGGTGCCGACCGGCGCGCCGGCGCCCGGCATGCCGCCCACCAAGCCGGAAACAACGTTGCCAATGCCTTGACCCACCAGTTCCCGATCCGCGTTGTGCTGGCCGCGGGTCAGCGAGTCGGCGATGAGGGAGGTCAACAGGCTGTCGATTGAGCCGACCAAGGCGAGTATCAACGCCGGCTGCAGCGCTTTTGTAAGAAAGGCCAGGGAAAGCACTGGCCATTGCAGGCTGGGCAGGCCGGTGGGCACCTCGCCGATGATCGGCGCGCCGCCTGGCCAGAGCAGGGCGACCACAATTCCCGCGATCATCGCAGCCAACGTGGGGGGCAGGGCCTTGCGCAACGGTTTCGGCCAAAAAATGCCAGTCAGCAGAGAGACTGTGCCGATCAACAATGCGTCGAAGTTGATGCGGCCCATCAATTCGGGCAGCGCCATTAGGGAGCTCAGGACGCTTGAGGCCACCGGGTGGCCGAGGAAGGGCAAGATCTGCACGACTATGATGATGACGCCAATGCCGGACATGAAGCCGGATATGACCGAGTAGGGCGTGTAGGTGATAAAGCGTCCGATGCGCAGCGCCCCAAACAGAATCTGCATCACTCCAGACATGACGACGATGGTGAGCGCTTCAGCGAGGGTTTCGGCGTGGCTGGAAACAATGACCGCCATGGCGATGGCCATCGGCCCGGTGGGCCCGGAAATCTGCGATCGGGTGCCGCCAAACACCGCGGCGAAGAAACCCACCGATATGGCGCCGTACAAGCCTGCCATGGGTCCAAGACCCGAGGCGACGCCGAACGCCAGCGCCAGTGGCAGCGCCACCACCGAAGCGGTGATGCCGCCAAAGAGATCGCCGCGCAGATTTCGCAGGCTGTAGTTCATTTCCAGTCTGGTGAGGGGGGCTCAAGGCGGCTGTGCCGCCCGGCTCCGCGGGCCGCCGTCGTCACACGGCGCCCCGGACGTGGGACGAACTGATGCGTATCCAGTAGCCGGAAGGTCCCGTGATGTGGAACAGGTCGTGGATGTTGCCGCGTTCGATGTCCGTCGCGTGGACGCCGTCGTCGGTGAATCGCCGCCACACTTGGTCCACATCATCGACCATGAGGTCAAAAGGCGCCCTTGCGCCGTCCTCTATGGGCTGTTCCGCCCGGTTTAGAATCAGGTGCGTGCCACCCCGCAATTCCAAGATGGCCATGTCGGCCTTCCTCAGGATGCTGCGCAGGCCGTGCCGAACAAAAAAGTCGTGAGCGGCACCGGCGTCCTCCACCGGCATTCGAATGTGGCCGACGGCAAACACGGGACGCTCGTGGTCGGCCAAAGCCCCGGTTGTACCGCTGTCCTCAGCCGCCGTGCTGGGACCGCGCATGTGGGCCAGTGCCTCGGTTCGTGAATCGAACACCGAGATCACCTTGCTGAAGCCGCTGATGGTGAAGACGTCGGCGATGACCGGCGTCATCGCGCACAGGGCAAACCGCGCTCCGCGTTGCCGCAGGGCCTTGGCAACGATCAGGATGGCTCGCAAGCCAGCGCTGCTCATGTAGCTGATGCCCTCAAAATCGGCGACCACGGCGCCTTGGCGGTCGTCGATGGCCGCGCTTATCGATTGCTGAAAGTCGTGGGCATTGGCGCTGTCAATGCGACCTTGTGGCTTGAGAATCAGGACGTTTTGCTGTCGTTCCGTGTGGATGTCCATTGGGTTCCTTTGTGGGGTCGCCGGGAGCGGCCTATCGGTCCGGGGAATCTCCAACGCCGCCGCCGCTGAGGGCGTCGACATCGTCCTGGTCCGGCATGAGTACGAATTCAGGATAGGCTTCGATGCCCAATTCGGCGGCGTCCTGGCCAAGGTCTTCGACCTCGGCGGAAACCCGGGCGCCGATCATCCTGTCCAGAGCCGCCCAGAGCGCGATGCTAACACCGAAAGTGAAGGCGCCGATGGCCAGGATGCCGGTCAGTTGCGCTCCGAAGTCGCCACCGGAGGCGATGCAGACCGCCAACGTGCCCCATATGCCGGCGAACAGGTGGGCGGGGACCGCGCCCACCACATCATCCAACTTGAGGAATTCCAGCAATCTGAGGCCGCCCGAGCAGACGATGCCGCCGATGCCGCCGATGATGACTGCCCAGTAGTGATCGGTCATGTCCGGGCCAGCCGTTATGGACACCAGACCGGCGATGGCCCCATTGAGGACCACGAGGATGTCGACCCGGCCAAAGAGCGGCCTGGATACCGCCAGTGCGGCGACCACCCCTGCCGCTGCGGCGAGATTGGTGTTGACGATGACGTTGCTCATGGCCACCGCATCCAAGGCCCCGGCCAAGGCCAGTTGGGAGCCGCCGTTGAAGCCGAACCAGCCCAGCCAAAGAATGAGGACGCCAAGCGTGACCGAGGGCACGTTGGAGGGCGGCGTGGCCTTGACGCTGCCATCGGGTCGGAACTTGCCGCGCCGGGCGCCGACGATCACAATGCCTGCAAGAGCGGCCCAGCCGCCGGTGGAGTGGACGATGGTGGAGCCGGCGAAGTCCTTGAAGCCCATTTGATCGAGCCATCCGCCACCCCAGGTCCAAGCCCCGACGACGGGATAGATGAAGCCGGTCAGCAGGGCGGTGAAAGCGAGAAAGGACCACAGCTTGACCCGTTCTGCCAGCGCGCCGGACACCACCGAGGCGGCAGTGGCGACGAAGACCATCTGAAAGAACCAGTCGGCGCGGGTGGCGTAGCCGCTTTCAATGACTGCGGCGGTGGCCCCCTCATCGCCGTTGAGAAGCGCCACTTCGTTGGGCGCTGACCCCAGCAGCAAGCTCGCCGACCCGATCCAGGTGCCGACATCGACGTACATCAGGTTGTAGCCGATGAAGTAGTACATGAGGCCGGCGATGGAGTACAGGCCGATGTTCTTCATGCAGATCACGGAGGCGTTCTTGGTGCGCACCGAACCGGCCTCGAGCATGGTGAATCCGGCGCACATCCACATCACGAGCGCGCCCCAAACAAGGAACGAGAAGGTGTTGGCGACGAATTGCGCCTCCTCGCCCAAGCTGGCCTTGGCGTTGGCGGCGAGCAGCGCTGCGGCGAGGGCAGCAAGCCCTGCGGCGCCCAGCGTCATGCGTCCAGGACGCAGGCTGAGCGGATTCGTTGACGGGCCTTCCCTTCCAATGGCCATGGCTCCCCCTTGATTGAATCGGTTGGTGGACGGATTCTGCCGCGATTTCCCTCTAAGTGAAGTTAGGCATTTTCATGCACCGCAGGTCAAGCATGTCGAGCGCCCCGGAGCAAGGGCGTCCCGCCCTCGATGGGGTTCCTCGGTTCGGTTTCGAGGGCAAGATGCCCTCGCTCCGACAAATGAGCGTTGCTGTTTCAATTGAGCGTTGAGCTAACCCCGCCAATTTGTTACTGTGCAATCCCATCTTGGACGTTGCCCGCATTAGCCGGGGTTGCGGCGCTGTTGGGAGCCTTGGCGAGTGGGGCGGGTCCTGCCAATTGATGGAGCCTGCAAGCTTGGCCAACTCGAACAGGTCGCCGGCACCGGAACCAGCCCGCTCAACCGGAGCGCACCGGTCAGGGGGCGGCCCGTGACCCGCTTCGTGTTCGTGACGGGGGGCGTGGTCTCCTCCCTGGGCAAGGGCATCCTTACCGCCTCCTTGGCTTCAGTCCTTGAAGCCCGCCAGCTCAAGGTCGATGTGCTCAAGATGGATCCCTACATCAACGTCGATCCCGGCACCATGAGCCCGTTTCAGCACGGTGAAGTGTTCGTCACCGCCGACGGGGCTGAGACCGACCTTGACCTCGGCCACTACGAACGCTTCACCCACGTACGCATGTCCAAGCGCAACAACTTTACCACCGGCAGCATCTACGCCGAGGTCATCCGGCGCGAGCGGCGCGGCGATTATCTGGGCGCCACCGTGCAGGTCATTCCGCACATCACCGACGAGATCAAGCGGCGCATACTGCTCGTTGGCGAGGGCGCAGACGTGGTCATCGTGGAGACCGGCGGCACGGTGGGCGACATCGAATCGCAGCCGTTTTTGGAGGCCATCCGCCAATTGCGCCTTGAAATCGGGGTCGGGCGCACGCTCTACATCCATTTGACGTTGGTGCCCTATCTGAACGCCGCCAGCGAGATCAAGACCAAGCCCACCCAGCATTCCGTGAAGGAGCTGCGTTCCATCGGGCTGCAGCCGGACATTCTGGTATGCCGGTCCGACCACGACCTGCCTGCTGCGGCGCGGGCCAAGATTGCGCTGTTTTCCAACGTGGAGGAACGGGCGGTGGTCTCCATCGTCAACGCCGAGACGATCTACCAAGTGCCCGCGGTCCTGAACGAGCAGGGCGTCGACGATTACGTCGTGGAGCGCTTTGGGCTGGACTGCGAGGCGGCTGACTTGTCGAGTTGGGCGGCGGTGGTGCAGGCGGAACTCAATCCGGAAGGGGAAGTGCGCGTCGCCATCGTTGGCAAGTACCTTGAATTGCTCGACGCCTACAAATCCTTGATCGAAGCTGTCAATCACGCTGGCATCAAATATCGGGTGCGTCCGGTCATCGACTTCATTGATGCGGAGGAACTGGAGCGCGACGGAGTCGGGCGGCTGGCGGCGGCGAACGCCATCCTGGTGCCCGGGGGCTTCGGCGAGCGCGGTTTTGAAGGCAAGATTTTGGCTGCAGGCTACGCCCGCAGGAATCAGGTGCCTTATCTGGGCATCTGCTACGGCTTGCACGCCGCGGTGATCGACTACGCCCGTGACGTCGGCGGTTTAAGCGGCGCCCATTCGACGGAGATCGAAGGCGACACGCCCCATCCGGTGATTGGCTTGATCACCGAATGGACGGACCGGGAAGGCCGCGTCGAGCAGCGCAGCGCCGATGAGGATCTCGGCGGCACCATGCGCTTGGGGGCGCAGGCCTGCCGCCTCGACCCCGAGTCCTTGGCGGCACGGACCTACGAGTGCGCGGTTGTGCATGAGCGCCACCGTCACCGCTACGAGGTCAACAACCGCTACATGGCGCAATTGGAGCAGCTCGGCCTGCGGGTTGCCGGGCGCTCGGAAGACGGCGAACTGGTGGAAATGATCGAGATCGATGGCCACCCTTGGTTCCTCGCCTGTCAGTTCCATCCGGAATTCACATCATCGCCCAGAGGGGGGCACCCGTTGTTCAACGGGTTCATAGGGGCAGCATTGGAGCAGGCGTCGGCACTGCCTGCACTCCTTAAAGACGGCACGGGCTGATGCGCATTTGCGGTTTCGAGGCTGGGTTGGATGCGCCCCTGTTCCTCATTGCGGGTCCGTGCGTCATCGAGAGCGAGGCGTTGGCCCTGTCCACCGCCGAGACGCTGAAGGGCATCGCCGAGTCGCTGAACGTGCCCCTGATCTACAAGAGCTCCTTCGACAAGGCCAACCGCTCCTCCCATGAAAGCTATCGTGGCCCGGGTCTCCACGAAGGCCTCAGGGTGCTGGAGCGGGTGCGGCGGGAGATCGGCGTTCCCGTGCTCACCGACGTGCATGAGAACACGCCGCTGGAGGAAGTGGCCGAAGTGGTCTCGGTTCTGCAGACGCCGGCCTTTCTTTGTCGGCAGACCGACTTCATCGCCCGGGTGGCCGCGTGCGGCAAGCCGGTCAACATCAAGAAGGGCCAATTTCTGGCCCCGGCGGACATGTGCAATGTCGTTGCCAAGGCGCGCGCCCAAGGCAACGAGCGGATCCTGGTCTGCGAACGGGGCGCGAGCTTCGGCTACAACAACTTGGTCAGTGACATGCGCGCCTTGGCTGTCATGCGCGAAACCGGCTGCCCGGTGGTGTTTGATGCCACCCATTCGGTGCAGATGCCCGGAGCGCTCGGCCACGCCTCCGGCGGCCAACGCCACATGGTGCCGGTGTTGGCTCGGGCTGCCGTTGGGGCCGGGGTCGCGGGGCTGTTCATGGAAACCCATCCGAACCCGGACCAAGCGCTTTCCGATGGCCCCAACGCTTGGCCCTTGGGGTTGATGAAGGCATTGCTCACCAGTCTCAAGTCCATAGACGATGCGGTCAAGGGCGGCAGCCTGCTTGAGAGCCAGGTGGAGGCGGTGGCATGAGCCGAATCGTGGCGGTGAAGGGGCGCGAAGTGCTCGACTCCCGGGGCAATCCCACTGTGGAGGCGGAGGTTCGCACCGAGGCCGGCGGCGTCGGGCGCGCCATCACCCCGTCTGGTGCCTCCACCGGCTCAAGGGAGGCCCTTGAACTGAGGGATGCGGACGCCGCCCGTTATCTCGGTCGCGGCGTGCTGCGGGCGGTCGCTGGCATTGGGGAGCGAATCGCGCCGGCCGTGGCCGGCATGGAAGCCGAATCGCAGCAGGCGCTCGATGACCGGCTGCGCGAACTCGATGGCACCGCCAACAAGTCCGCGCTCGGTGCCAATGCGCTGCTGGCGGTGTCCTTGGCCGCCGCCAAGGCGGCCGCCGAGGATCGTGGCCTTCCCCTGTACGCCCACATCAATGAACTTGCCGGCAGCCCCCGGATGCGATTGCCGACGCCGATGATGAACATTCTCAACGGTGGCGCCCACGCCAACAACAACGTGGACATTCAGGAGTTCATGGTGCTGCCGGTGTCGCAGTCCCGATTTTCCGATGCGCTACGCTGTGGCGTGGAGGTCTTCCACCACTTAAAGGCCGTATTGGCGGAGCGTGGCCTGACCACGGCAGTGGGTGATGAAGGCGGCTTTGCCCCGGACCTCGCGTCCAACGCCGAAGCCCTTGAGGCGATTGTCGAGGCGGTGCGCAGAGCGGGCTATGAACCGGGCCATGACTTGGTGCTCGGCTTGGATTGCGCCGCATCGGAGTTTTACGATGACGGGGTCTATACGCTGGCCGGCGAGAACAGCCGCTACGACAGTGCTGGCTTCACCGGCTATCTGGGGGATTTGACGGCCCGTTACCCGATCGCTTCCATTGAGGACGGCATGGACGAGAACGATTGGGCCGGATGGCGCTCGCTCACCGAAGCGCTCGGTGAGCGGCTGCAATTGGTCGGCGACGATCTGTTCGTCACCGACACGTCCCTGCTCAGGCGCGGGATTGAGGGCGGCGTCGCCAACGCCGTGCTCATCAAGCTCAACCAGATCGGCACCCTCTCGGAAACCCTGGATGCCATCCGCATGGCTCGCGAGGCGGGCTACGGCGTGGTGGTGTCGCACCGCTCCGGAGAGACCGAGGATGTGACGATCGCCGATCTCGCGGTCGGTGCCGGAGCGGGCCAGATCAAGACCGGCTCGTTGTGCCGTTCCGACCGGGTGGCCAAGTACAACCAACTGTTGCGCATTGAGGAAGCGCTTGGTGGCGACGCGCTTTACCTTGGAGGAGGGGAGGTCCGAAACGCATGAGGACGGTCGCTGCGATGCTGTTGTTGCTTTTGATTGGCTTGCAGTACCAATCCTGGTTTGGTGACAGTGGGCACTTCAAGGCGGCTGCGCTTAAGGCCCAGCTGGAGGCTGAGGAGCGTCGTGCCGAGCTGCAGAAGCAGCGCAACCGTTTGTTGCGTGGGGAAGTGATGGCGTTGACCGAGAGCGATGCGGCAGTGGAGGCCCGCGCTCGTGCGGATCTGGGCATGATCAAGGAAGGCGAAGTGTTCTACATCGTCACCGACGGGCCGCGGTGAAAAGCTACGACCTGGATGGCATCGGCATGACGTCGGCGCGCAGCCGGGCGCGGCTGGTTGAAGAACTCGCAAAGAAGGAAAAGGCGGGCAAACCCATGATTTTCGATCAGGGGGTGCTCAGTGCCTTTGCCACGGTGCCCCGCCACATCTTCGTCGAGGAGGCGATGGCCCATCTCGCCTACCAGGACCGGGCCTTGCCCATCGGCCACGGCCAGACCATTTCCCAGCCTGTGACTGTGGCGATAATGATGCAGGAACTGCTTGATGTGCCTAGGGCATGCGTACTGGAAGTCGGAACGGGGTCGGGGTTCCAGACGGCGTTGTTGGCGCAGTTATGCGACCAGGTGTTCACCGTGGAGCGGGTCAGGCCACTGTTGGATCAGGCGAGACGCCGCTTCGAGGCCCTGAAGATTCGTAACGTGTCCGCAAAACTGGGCGACGGGTACCAGGGCTGGCCTGAAAAAGGGCCGTTTTCCGGCATTTTGGTCACCGCCGCACCCCGTGCGGTGCCTCAGGTGCTGCTTGAGCAACTCGATGTTGGCGGCCGCATGGTGGTTCCGGTGGGCGGCGATGGGAATCAGCGTCTGAAGGTCATTGACCGCAGCGACCAGGGCTATGGGGAGCGGGTGGTGGAGGGGGCGCGCTTCGTGCCCTTGGTCAAGGGTCTTCGGACCTGATTGGCGTCTGGCTTTCCCGCCATGCGTAGCCGGCCGACAGGTGGACAGAGTTCGTCCGAGCAAGCGCCTGCCGCAGGGGCCGGCCAAGCACGCTGGATGGGCGTCTTTGCCCGCGGTCTTGTCATGGGCGTGGTTGAAGTGGTGCCCGGCGTCTCCGGTGGAACCATCGCCTTCATTACGGGCATCTACCGGGAATTGGTGGCGAGTTTGGCGTCCTTCGGACCCGCCACCATCGGTTGGTGCCTGACTGATCCCAAGCGCTTTTGGCGGCACCACAACTTGGGGTTTCTCACCTGCTTGGGAGCGGGAATGGCAGTGAGCTTGCTGGTCTTTGCCCAGTTGATGAGTCGTTGGCTGGCCGATGCGCCGACCTTGGTTTGGGGATTCTTCTTCGGTCTGATCCTGTACTCCGCCATCGACATCGGCCGCGCCCGGGCACTCCGGCATTTGGCAGCGTTCGGCGTCGCTGGCAGCCTTTGCGGCGCGGCTGCCGGCTGGATCGAGCCTTTTGGTGCGGAGCCGGACCCGGTGGCCTATTTCGTCGGCGGCACATTGGCGGTGGGCGCTTGGCTGTTGCCAGCGGTCTCCGGCAGCTTCGTGCTGCTGCTGCTGGGTTTGTACGCTTCGGTGCTGGATGCCCTTGCCGGTTTCGATTGGATGACTCTGGGCGTATTCGCGCTCGGCTGCGCGTTTGGCGCAGCCCTGTTTTCACGGCTCTTCCACTGGCTGCTCGAGTGGCGCTTCGAGGCAGTCATGAGCTTTCTGACGGGCTTGATGGCCGGTGGCCTGCTGCGGCTTTGGCCTTGGCGCCACGAGGGCGCGCTGCTGTCCCCGGCGGAGTGGGGACGGGCCACGGGAGGCGGTGAAGGCGATGTGGTATTGATCGTCGCCATGATGGGGCTCGGCGCTGGCAGCCTGTGGCTGCTCACGCGGATGCGATCTGCTGCGGGATGAAGCATGGGCTGCGGATCTGCCATTCGTCTGGGACTTCTGTGCTTGCTGGTTGGGGCGGCACAACTGCTCGCTGGCTGCGCCACCCAAGGCCGGGTAGCGGTTGCCGAGCGCTCCCCAGGTGCTGTTGACGGCAGTCCTGCGGCCAAGGCCAATCAGCGGCAGGCGGTTCACACGGTCAAGCGCGGCGACACCCTCTATTCGATCAGCCGTTCAACTGGGGTGTCGGTGCGGACCTTGGCCCGACTGAACCGGTTGCGGCCGCCTTACCGCATCTATCCCGGCCAGAAGCTCCGCTTGAACGGACGGGCGGTGGCGGCGAGACCGGCGCCACGCCATTCGAAAGCGCGGCCGAAGCCGCCTGCGAAGCCCGCCGCCAGCCGGTCGCCGACCAGCCAAGCGGGTGGCGTGACGTGGCGCTGGCCGACGTCAAGCCGAGTGGTCAACGAATATGGCGGCACCAACAAGGGCTTGGATTTTTCAGTGCAGCCCGGCACTCAAGTCCTGAGCGCCGCCGATGGCGAAGTGGTTTACGCCGGCGCGGGCTTGGCCGGATTCGAGCGCTTGGTCATCGTGCGCCACAACGCGGAGTACCTGTCCGCCTACAGCGTCAATCAACCCGTCATCGTCAAGGAGAAGCAGCGCATCAAGGGCGGCCAGCCCATAGCCGCCATCAACGGCGGTGGCCGCGCCGCCCAAGCGTTGCACTTTGAGATTCGCAGGAACGGTAAGCCAATCAGCCCGCGTTCGGTCTTGAAGTGAGGCGGCCTACTCTTCGAGCAGGCCTACTCTTCGAGTAGGTGGCGCTTTTCCTTGATCTCGCGCCAATCGTCGGCATCCGGTGGTGGATCCTGCTGTTCGGTGATGTTGGGCCAGCTTTCGGCCAAACGTTCATTGAGCTCCAGAAAGTCCTGCTGATCCTCCGGCAGTTCGTCTTCGGAAAAAATGGCTTCAACGGGGCATTCCGGTTCGCACAGGGCGCAATCGATGCACTCATCGGGGTGAATGACCAGCATGTTCGGCCCTTCGTAGAAGCAATCGACCGGACACACCTCCACGCAGTCGGTCAGTTTGCACTTGATGCAGGATTCGCCCACCACAAAGGTCATGGACCGCTCCTCGAAAATCAAAAGCGCGGTAGTTTAAGGGAAATGGCGGCCCGACTCCAAGTTGAGTTGGCGCTGGAGTCGAAGGAGTGGCCACCAATGAAGCCCACGTTACCGGATCGGCCTAGGGATAGCCGCCGCCTGGCCCTAAGCCGGAAAGTCGAACTGAGGCACCACAGGTTTGTTTGTGGGATTTGTTGGGAGGATTTGTTAGGTTCAGTAGTTTTTCGGCCGGACTCGAAGGGTCAGTTCGAGTGGTTAGTCTGAGATGTGTAAGCGACGAATGGCCTCGCTTTTGGGTGTCGCCAACCCAGACCGGCGACAGGCCGTTCCGCGCGGAACAGTTCGACCATGCGGGCGAAACGAAGGAGTGGGTGAATATGCTGACGTTTAACGCAATCGATGTGGAAACGGCCAATGCCGATCGGGCGAGCATCTGCCAGATTGGCATCGTGCATGTGCGGGACGGTAAGATCGCCGATCAGTGGCAAACGCTGATCGACCCAGAGGACTGGTTCGATTCGCTCAATGTGTCCATCCACGGCATCGACGAGGACGAGGTTGCGGGCAGCCCCACACTCCCAGAGATTCGTGGCGAGTTGCGTGACCGTTTGCGGGGCTCTGTGCTCGCTAGCCATACCGGATTCGACCGTGTCGCATTTGAACGCGCGATGAAACGCTATAACCTCGAACAGTTGCAGGTTACATGGATCGACAGCGCCCGAATCGCTCGGCGGGCGTGGCCGGAACGATACGGACAAAGAGGTTACGGGTTGAAGAACATCGCCTCGGATCTCGGCATTGAGTTCCAGCATCACGACGCTCTTGAAGACGCGAGAGCGGCAGCGGAGATTGTACTGCGCGCATGCACTCAAGCCGAGAGGGATATCTCGGGCTGGTTGCGGAGATTGGAACGTCGCAAGTTTTCTGCGCACCAAGCGGCATCGGTGACGCGAAGGGGCAACATCGACGGGCCGTTGTACGGGGAGGTCGTGGTGTTCACGGGTGCGCTTGCCGTTCGTCGACAGGATGCTGCTGACCTAGCTCAGAACGCAGGATGCGCAGTCGTGGGCAATGTGAGTCGAAAAACTACCATGTTGATTGTGGGTACACAGAATAGGGCGATCCTGAATGGCTACAAGAAGAGCAGCAAGCACAGAAAAGCGGAAACGCTAGTCGAGGAGGGGGCGAACATCCGAATTCTGTCAGAAACCGATTTCTTCGAACTCATGGATCTCGATTGACCCGACACGGCAATCACGCAAGCCCTGCCGTGAATCCACCTACTTCCTAGTCCGGATAGGAAGCTGTACGTTGCCTACTCGACCCAGGGCACCTAGGAGTTGAAAGTGGTTCCCTAGTCGTAGCTCGTCCAGTACTGCGAGGCGTAGCCCGCGATGCTGCAGAAAGAGGTCAGAGCTTGATGAGTCAAATTGACATGCACTTTCCAGTCAAAGCAAAACTGGAGCTATTCGGAGTCTTTCTGTCCCCGCGGGACGGGGGCTTGGCGAGTCGGGCAAAGCCAGCCGGAGTCGATGCACTTGCGCGTTCCTGCAGCGGCGAGGACATCCTCGGCCGCGTGCGCGGGATGCCTGTGGTCCGAGGTGCTTACATCTACACTTAAGTGCGAGTTTGCGCTCAGCGTGCCCAACCCGGCGCGCTTGAACGTCGCGCTAAGTGTGCTGAAGTGATCCCTCTGATCAACTGTAGTCACCAAGGGCAGATTTCCGATCATTAACCGGAACTCGTCCAGAGAGTCTGCGTCGGCGGTACCGGAGACCTTCAGGGCGACCCGCTCACCCCGCTTTTCGAAGTCGGGCCGGAAGAGTGCTTCGGCCAGATTGGCTCGGATTGTGAACAGCTCTATCGACCGATCCTTGACGCGCTTTGCACTTGAAACGCGGAATGCCAGTGCCATGACCTGATTGGCTAAGGCGAAGTTCGATGGCCGTTGGCTGTCGGTGGGCGCTTCGATGGGACTTGTCGGTGAAGAGTAGCCGTCAGCTCCGAACGAGTGCGAGCAGAAGTGCAATGCGGTGTTGAGGGCGGCGTCTCGCCCAGCCGCCGGATTGGCGCCCGCGTCTTCGTAGCGAACGCCGCTCGAACTTGTCACATGACCCCAAATGGCGCCGTCCGCCCTCACACCATCGATTCTGATTTCGTCGAGCGTCATGCAATAGAAGGGTGGCCGTGATGTGTTCTCCACCAAAGGCCCGACAACGGCGCGCCTGCGGATTCCGCCGGGCTCGAAACCATCTCCCGGGTGGCTCCAATCCCTTCCAGCCCACATCACGGTAGTACGCTTGCTAGGTCGGCCCCGATCATTGTCGATGTGTTGGAGGGTCACCGCCCAGTTCCCAGTGTCAACGACTGCCAGCGAGCCGTCGATGTCCTGAGGGCGCAGGAGACGCTCCGAAGCATGGTGATCTATCTGTGTAAGTTGCCACTCGCGTGTCAAGAGGAGTCTCCGTTCAGCGTACGTTACAACATCGGCAGATCATTGAATCATAGGCTCCTTGGAAGCGGAAGCCGATTGGGCTTACGTTTCCGGCGCATTCATGTCGTTGACCAGACGTGACGCAGGAAGGACGGCTAGCGGCTCAGATGCTCCAGCAGAATCTTGATCGCCCCTTCGTGGCGCACCAGTTGCACGGTGCCGCGGCCGGTGATCTTGAAGGGGCCATGTTCCGCTGAGTCGCCGGACCAATTCCAAGTGAAGAGCACTGTAGCGGCGTCTTTGCCGCTGCGCAGAACTCGCTTGTCAGTCAAGTAGTACCTTTCGTCGTCAACCTCAAAGGCCCAGGTGCGCTCCATGGCGGCTCGTATATCCGCCATGCCGAAATGGTCGCTTTCGCTGAACCGAAACACCGCCTGCGGGTGGATGAGGGGCTCCACGTTCGCGAAGTCCTCCGTTGCCAAGGCTGCCTCGAAGCGCACCATGAATTGGAGCGCTGCAGCCTCGGTCAGCTCAGCTCGAGCCGCGGCGACGCCAGCCAACACCAGCAGGAGCGGCAAAACCAAAACGCCTTTATTCATCGTGTGCAGCCACACAGTTGCTCGTTTCGGCAAATCGTCCACGTACATTCGGCTTGGGTCAAGGGCGAGTTGCCTTGGTTGGATTCAGTGGACGCAGCCAATGGGACACATGACCATACGCGAGGTTCCTATCGCGGGCCGATCTGCTCCACTTCGTAGCGCTTGAGAATCCTGTCGGCAGTTAGCAGCACGAGGCCTTCCATCTGGGCCTGTGCGACTAAGATGCGGTCGAACGGGTCGCGATGGTGGGGCGGCAGCGCCGCCGCTGCGAGGGCATGGGCTGGTGTAATGGCGAGCCCTTCGACTTTACTCAGCCGCATACGCTCGGGAATATACGTTGACGGGGGCTCGGGAAGAGGTAGTTTTCCGATAGAGTGCTTGACCGCGATTTCCCAAACACTCGCTGCGGACAGGAATCTCTGCGTGGACGGGTTCCTGAGCGTATGCACAAGGTCGATACGGAACCGCTTGGGTTCAGTCAGAAGCCACAGCCAACAATGGGTGTCGATGAGAAACTTCACGTCGCGGGGTCGAAATGGCCGGTTTGCGCAGGAAAGTGGTCAGTGTCCGGCGCCGTTCATTCGCTCCCTTCGAAGGCGCGTAGCAACGCCTCGTCGAGCGGTTCATCAAAATCGTCGGGAACGATGAAGCGGCCTTCGTCAACACCGAACAGGGGACGGCTTCCCTCAATGGGCACCAGTCGGGCGACTGGCTGCCCGGCGCGCGTGATGACAACTTCCTCGCCATCGGTCGCCCGCCTCAGCAATCGTGAAAGGTGGGTCTTGGCCTCATGTACGCTGGCTTGAACCATGGGGTCGCAACCTAGACTAAGTCGATGACTAAGTCAATGGCCTTTGGGTGCTTGGACACGGTGAAAAGGTGCGGAGTTTCGCGCCAGCGAAACTCCAAACGAACTTTGGCCCCCAAGGGCCAAAGTTCGCGGTTTCGCTGTTTTGGGTTCATCGTTAAACTGGCGCCTTCGCTTAGTTAGCTTTCGAGGATTGGCTATGGGAGGACCGTTGGCGGGTTACCGCATCATCGAATTGGCGGGCATCGGGCCGGGACCCTTTTGCGGCATGATGCTGTCGGACATGGGCGCCGAGGTGATCCGTGTGGATCGAATCAGTCCGAATCCGGTGGCGTCCAAGGATGTCTTGGCGCGTAACCGCCGCTCCATCGGTGTGGACCTCAAGAGCCCGGAAGGGGTGGAGACGGTGCTGCGGCTGGTGGAAACCGCCGATGGCTTGTTTGAGGGCTTTCGTCCTGGTGTCACGGAGCGTCTGGGGCTCGGCCCGGACGACTGCTTCGCCCGCAATCAAAAGCTCATCTACGGCCGCATGACCGGTTGGGGGCAGGAAGGCCCCATGGCTCAGGCGGCGGGCCACGACATCAACTACATCGGCTTGGCCGGGGCTCTGCACGCCATCGGCCGCGCCGGGGAGAAGCCGGTGCCGCCGCTCAACTTGGTGGGCGACTTTGGCGGCGGCGGCATGTATCTGGCCTTCGGCATGGTCTGCGGGCTGCTTGAAGCGCAAAAGTCCGGCAAGGGGCAGGTCGTGGACGCGGCGATGGTCGATGGGGCCGCCTCGCTGATGGCCATGTTCTTCAGCATGGCGGCAGGCGGCGCCTTCAAGGACCAGCGGGGCACCAATCTGCTCGACACCGGCGCCCACTTCTACGACACCTACGAGACCAAGGACGGCGGCCACATCTGCGTCGGCTCCATCGAACCGCAGTTCTACGCCCTGCTGGTGGAGAAGTCGGGGGTCGATCCCGAACGCTTCGCCCGGCAATTGGACGCCAGCCAATGGCCGGACTACAAGGCCGAGCTGACCGCCATCTTCAAGCAGAAGAGCCGGGACGAATGGTGCGCGATCATGGAGGGCACCGACGTGTGCTTTGCGCCGGTGCTGTCCATCTTTGAAGCGCCCGGCCATCCCCACAACCAGGCGCGAAACACGTTCGTGAAGGTGGACGGCGTCACCCAACCCGCCCCCGCGCCGCGCTTCAGCCGCACCGAGCCCGCCATTGCCGGGTCCGCCCGGGCACCTGGCGCGGACACCGCTGCGGTGCTGGCGGATTGCGGCTTCACGGCCGATGAAGTTGCTGAACTGCAGGCCGCTGGGGCTGTTGCAGCCGGTTGATCCGGCGCACTGGGAAACTGGGCGATGAGCTACGCTTCGCTGTACCGGCAGTCGTTATCCGATCCCGAGGGCTTTTGGCGGGAGCGGGCGGCCGAGACTCCTTGGCTGGAGTTTCCGAAGACGATTCTCGATCAGGACGCCAACGGCGCCTGGCGCTGGTTCGGCGGCGGCCGCACCAACACCTGCTGGCTGGCCCTTGACCGCCACGTCGACGAGGGCCGCGGCGGGCAGACGGCGCTGATCTACGATTCCCCGGTGACCGGCGCGGTGGTGCGCTTCACCTTTTCGGAGCTTAAAGGTAGGGTGGCCAAGGTGGCCGGTGGCTTGGCGGCCCTCGGCGTCGGCTTGGGCGACCGAGTGGTCATCTACATGCCCATGGTTCCGGAGGCGGTCATTGCCATGCTCGCCTGCGCCCGCATCGGCGCCGTCCACTCGGTGGTTTTCGGCGGCTTCGCGGCGCCGGAGCTGGCCAACCGCATCGACGACGCGGCGCCGAAGGCGATCTTAAGCGCTTCCTGCGGCATCGAGGTGGCGACGGTCATTCCCTACAAACCGCTGCTTGACGAGGCGCTGCGCTTGGCCAAGCAGCCGGTGGCCCATTGCGTGATCCTGCAGCGGCCGCAGTGCGAAGCGGCGCTGACGGCGGGCCGGGACCTCGATTGGGCTGCTTGGGAGGCGGGCAGCGAACCGGTCGACTGGGTCGCGGTCGATGCCCATGACCCGCTCTACATACTTTACACCTCCGGCACCACGGGCAAGCCCAAGGGCGTGGTGCGCGACCATGGCGGCCATGCGGTGGCGCTGCACTGGAGCATGGAGGCCATCTACGGGGTCGATGCGGGCGACGTGTTCTGGGCCGCCTCGGATGTCGGATGGGTGGTTGGGCACTCCTACATCGTGTATGGCCCGCTGCTGCGGGGCTGCACGGCGGTGCTCTTCGAGGGCAAGCCGGTGCGCACCCCGGATGCGGGTGTGTTTTGGCGGGTCATAGAGGACCATCGGGTGAATTGCTTCTTCGTCGCGCCCACGGCGTTCCGCGCGATCAAAAAGGAGGATCCAGATTGCCTGCAGAAGCGCAACTACGACATCTCATCGCTGCGCTATCAGTTCGTGGCCGGCGAGCGCTTGGACCCGCCCACCTACTTTTGGCTGTGCGAGCACTTGGACGTGCCGGTCATCGACCATTGGTGGCAGACGGAGACCGGTTGGCCGATGTGCGCCAATCTGGCGGGCGTGGAGTTGATGGAGACCCGGCCAGGCTCGCCCACTGTGCCGGTTCCGGGCTATGACCTGCGCATTCTCGACGAGGACGGCCGCGAAGTGGGCGCCAGCCAGGAAGGGGCGGTCGTGGTCAAGGATCCGCTGCCACCCGGCGCCTTCACCACCCTCTGGGGTGACCATGAGCGCTTCGTGGACGCCTACTGGTCGCGCTTTCCCGGCTTCTACCTCACCGGCGACGGCGGCTATCGGGATGAGGACGGCTACATGTACATCATGGGCCGCATTGACGACGTGATCAACGTGGCCGGGCACCGGCTTTCCACCGGCGAGTTGGAGGAAGTGGCGGCCAGCCATCCGGCGGTCGCCGAGTGCGCCGTGGTGGGCGTTCAGGATGCGGACAAGGGACAGGTGCCCTTCGGCCTGCTGGTGCTCAAGGACGGCGTCAACGTTGATGCCGCGGCGCTCAAGGCGGAGCTGGTCGCCAACATGCGAGCCCAAGTTGGCGCGTTCGCCAATTTCAAGCAGGCGGTGGTGGTGAAGCGGCTGCCGAAGACCCGTTCCGGCAAGATTCTGCGTCAGACGCTGCGCAAGCTGATCGACAGGGAGCCCGTCACGGTGCCGACCACCATTGACGACCCGGCCATCATCGACGAAATCAAGGCGGCGCTTCGTTCTGGTGGTGGCCCATGATCATCGTCCAAGGCTTGATCCCGATCGTGCCGGAGCAGCGCGACGAGGCCTTGGAACTGCTGCGCTGGATGACCCAGGAGACCTTGCAGGAGGACGGTTGCATCAGCTATGAGTTCTTCGTCAGCCTAAGCGACGCCAACACGGTGCTGCTGATGCAGGAGTGGGAAAACTTGGCGACCCTGAACGCCCACTACCAGACCGAGCACATGGCCGCCTTCATGAAGGCGTTGCCCGACCTGCTGCGCGGCCAAATCCGCACCCGGCGCTTCGCGGTGCAGGAATCGGAGCCCCCAGCGGAGCCGCCGCCCATCATTCACTGACTGCGCTCCGGTGGACGAGGCTGCCGCAAGACTGGCTACAGGATGTCGAGAACGCTTTCCGGGGGGCGGCCGATCGCAGCCTTGCCGTTGGCCACCGCGATGGGACGCTCGATCAATATCGGATGGGCGATCATGGCGTCTATGAGCTCGGCCCGCGACAGTGCTGGATTGCCTAGATCAAGTGCCTGGTAGGGCGCTTCCTTGGTGCGCATGAGCTGGCGGGGCTCCAAACCGAGCTGGTCGATCAGCCCGGCTAGGGTTTCGGCGTCCGGCGGCGTTTCCAAGTAGCGGATGATGCGCGGCTGCAATCCGCGCTCTTCGAGCAGCGCCAAGGTCTGCCGGGACTTGGAACATCGTGGGTTATGGTAGAGGATAACTTCGCTCATATATTGCAGCCTTCCAAGCGTGGAGTATCAACAGTGGAGGTACCGGTTCAGTGATGGAGCCGAGTTGCGCCAGCAACTCGATCACGCCACCGTCAGGTGGCGCGGGTTCTAAGCGATCATAGTTGAAGCCCATGAAAAAGGCGATTTTGGTCGTTCTAATGGCGGTAGGCGTCTTGGGATGCGAGGCGCAGCCCACTTTGCGCTTTGCCGATGGCAGCGCCTTGGCCCTTGACGCTTGGCGGGGACGCTGGCTGGTGATCAACTACTGGGCCGAGTGGTGCGCGCCTTGCTGGGCGGAGGTCGGGGAGTTGAACGCGCTCAACGAGTACGAGGCGCTTTCCGCCGCCGTGGTCGGCGTTAACTTTGACGGCGTGGAGGGCGATGAACTCCAGCAACTGATCGCCAAGATGGACATTCGCTTCCCCGTTGCCCTCGACGACCCGCAGTTGATCTGGGCTTACGATAGGCCGCAGGTGCTGCCCATCACGGTCATCATCGGCCCGGACGGCGACCTTCGTGGCCAGCTTCAGGGTCCACAGACCCTGGACAGCCTGTTGGCGGCCATGCGCTGATGGCGGCAGGGCAGTTTGCGCGCCGCCACCTGTGGATGGCGCTCGGCTGGGTCGCGCTGGGCTTGGGTGCCCTCGGCATTCTTGTGCCCCTGCTGCCGACGACGCCCTTCCTGATCTTGGCCGCCTACCTCTTCTCGCGAGGGTCGGAGCGCCTGCACGCCTGGCTGCTCAATCACCGCATCTTCGGTCCGCCGATTGAGAACTGGCGCACGCATCGCGCCATATCGACGGGGGCCAAACTCGCTGCGCTGGCCGCCATGGCACTGATACTGGCGATTTCAGTGGTGGCTGATGTCCCCGCGTGGGCGTTGGCCGTTCAAGCCGTCATTCTCCCCGGCGTGGCCGTCTTCCTGCTGACTCGGCCGACGCCTCCCGAACCGTCCACCTCAAGGAATCCTGAATCATGAGCAACGAACCCATCGGCCGCTTCGACCACATCGGCATCGCGGTGCACAGCATCGAGAAGGCGCTACCATTCTTCGAAGGCGCTCTCGGTGCCCGCCTGCGGCGCATCGGCGACTCAGTCGGCGGCGACTTCCGGGTGGCGATCCTTGACCTGCACGACTTTTGCATCGAACTTCTTGAGCCCATCGACCCCAACGGTTTTCTTGCCCGCCACTTGGAAAAGCGTGGCGAAGGCGTCCACCACATCACGCTGCAAACGCCGGACTTGGAGAAGAAGACCTTAGCCTTGGAGGAGGGTGGCGTGCGCGTTGTCGATAAGCACTTCGACGACCCAGAGAACATCGACGCCTTCATCTCGCCCAAGAGCGCCCACGGGGTGCTTATCCAGTTAGGACAGACCCTGGGACCGCTGAACAACCCGCCGTACTGGCAGACTGAAGAGTGAGGATTGCCTAGCGCTCGGGTTCGCCGTTCGGTATGTGCTGGAATTGGCGATGCAGCGCCACGACGCCGGGCAGTGCCACCGCCGCCCAGGCGGCTAGGCCGAGGGCCACCCAAACGGCCGGCAGCAGTGCGAATGCGGCCACCCACGCGCCAGCGAAGACGGCCATGCGACGAAACATCCTCTGGGGCTTGGCCGATGGCGCGTCACCTGGGCGGGCGAGGGGGAACGCCTTGGGCCGCAGGAACCAGCCATGCGCCAGCAGCAGGGCGACGAACAGCGGCCAGGGCGCATCCCGCCGAGCGAACTCGGGCTGCTCGTCCAAGGCCGCGTCCGGCGCACCTTGGGAGAGCCGCGACTGAATTGCCGCCCAGACATGTTGCGGCGTGGGACGCTGTCCAGCGCCGCTCATGTTCTGCCGCAAGGGGCGGCAGCGCCATCGATACAGGACGCGGCCCTCGCGGCTGACCGCCAGTACGCCGGGCTGGAAGTAGCCCTTCGGGTGGCTGGCCCAAGGTCGCCGGCGCAGATGCCCGGCGTTCTCATTGGCAAAGACGCCCAGCCAGCCGCGGTCCTGGCAGGCGTCGCGGATCTCGTGGTGGGGGTCGCCGACGCAAGGGTAGCCCAGTTCCCAAGTCTCACTGGCCTCGGTGGCGAGGCTCTGCGGTTCACTCGTCAAGCCGAACACTTCCCCGCCGACGTCGCGGATTGCGTCGAGCGCCCCGGACTTCACGTAGCTCCGCAACTCGGAGCGGCAAGGAGGTCACCACAGGCCACGGTAAAACAGCAGCGCAATGAAGTCGTGCTTTTCAAGCTGATCGTCGAGCCAACTCGCCCGCACTCCCGGCGGTGGGTCGAGCAACGGCGGAATCGGCGCTTCCTCGGTTTCGACGGCGCTGATGGAGAAACCGTGGCCGGTGGGCTCGATGCGAACCTGCTGACGTTGGCAAAGTTCACCGTCGCACAGCACCAAACCGAGCTCCATGGCCTGTTCCATGCCCCCGCGGATGGCCTCTTCGGCGTCCACCAGCCCGGTGAGCCGGAAGTTGGCGCCCCGTTCGCGGTTGATCCACGCCAAGGCCGCGTCGGCAGCGGGCTGCAGTTCAGTGGGAATTTCGTGGGCAACGTTGGCGATGGGAGCCTCCGAAAACTGATCGACGGATAGTTGGCCAAACCACTAGTGTCCGGTTAACTGAGCCCGTAGTTTACATAACTGCATGAATAAGGGACGTTTTTCCGCGTATTTTGGTGGTGCTGACTTGAACGCGGCGGCGCCGTTTGGTGCCCTTTCGGGATTTCACTCCCGGAGGCCAAGG
>JAJEIQ010000059.1 GCA_022827905.1 Pseudomonadales bacterium
CCTTGGAACCCAACCAGCTGTGACCCATGCCCCCGCCCAACGTCCGAATGGGCGAACCATAGAACCCGCCGGCTATAATGTCAAGCCGTGCGAAACACGCCCTCAGGCGTCAACCAACGGCGCGGGGGTGCGAATAGTTACCCGACCGGAAGCTCGAGTCCGCCAAGCGAAACAAAGCCATGAACGAAGAAATTGGCAACATGCTGAACCGCAAGCCGGGCAAGGACGGCAAGCCAATCGCAAGAAGGAAGAGCTCAGCCTCGAAACCGAAGAAACCAACAAGGCAGTTGACCCTGTTCGACAACCCCGATTTCGTTGAGTTTGCTGAGGGCATCCGTGTGAACCTTCTCTCCAATTCGGGCTTGGGGGAAAGCAGCGTCGAGCGTGACGCCAACATTTTGATTGGACGTGTAGAAACCGCCGCCCATTTCCTGGCGCAGGATGAACTCAAGCCGGACCTGGACGCGCACTTCGGCATTGACCGCCTCAATGAAGCCAAAGGCGACAGCACGAAGGTCGCGGCCTTGATCCTCCTCAATGCAGCAATGCTCCATCAACGCATTGCATCCGGCGGGTGGCTTGAGGGCATTCGACATCTAACTGAGCTTCAGGCATCGGCCGACCCGGTCAGCGAGTTTCGGTTTGAGTGGGAGCGCATTCTGCGCCATGACTTTCAGGCAGTGCTTGGTCCCGCCGCCGATGTTGTCCAACACATTGTCCGGACAGGCAAGACCGCTGGGCTAGCCCAAGCGCTCCGATCAGTAGCTGAGTCGGCAGGGGAAATCGCCACCCTGTATGCCGACATGGGAACCGACCATGCAGGAAGGGTGTACAACGCCTTTATGGCCGATCAGGCTAGCGATGGAGCCTTCTTCACCCGCCCTCCGGCAGCTGTGTTGCTTGCAAAGCTGGCCTTGGATGCTTGCGGAAGCGTTGAGTGGGGAAGGGGCCACAAAATTGTTGATCCAGCCTGCGGGTCAGGCACGTTGCTGGCCGCCGCTTTGAGCGAGATCAAGGCACGGCAAGGCGATGCTCTCCCACAGCAAGGCCGTGGCCGTTTACAGAGGGAACTGGTGCAAAGCTGCCTGGTCGGGCTCGACATCAACGAAGTCTCGCTACAACTCGCCGCATCCCAACTCACGGCCGGCACTCAGGACGTGCGCTACGCAAAAATGGGGCTACGGCTAATGCCCTATGGCCCCCAGGGGAACGGCCAGATCCGCGGAGGGTCAATGGAATTGTTTGCTGCCGAGCAGATTGCCCCGCGGAGAAGCGACTTGGATTTTCGCGAAACCATCAGTGCCGAGGACGTATGGAGTGATCCGGGGACAGTGGTTGAGGACGCTGCCGAACTGATTGCCGGGGCCCGGCTCGTTATCATGAACCCACCCTATTCCAACCGCTCCAAAATGGGTGAAAAGTTCGCGCCGGAAGACAAAAAAGCGCTTCGGCACCGAATGGATGCGCTATATGGTCTGCTGGGAAGCGAGGGAATGGGTGCCTTTGATGTCCGCAACTCCCTAAGACCCATGTTCGTAGCGTTGGCGGATTGCTGCCTAGTTGAAGGCGGCGTGATGGCGTTCGTGTGCCCAACCATTGCCTTGACCAGCCCATCCGGCTTGCATGAACGGGTCGAATTGGCCAAGAAGTATCACGTCCACGCCATTTTGGTTTCCAATCAAAATGGCAACAGAAACATGAGCGCCAAGACGAGCATTGATGAGTCCTTGGTCATACTGAAGAAAAAAGTCGGCGAAGCGCAGGCGCAATCCACACAGGTCATTGTCCTCGACCGTTTTCCCCGCAGCGAAGATGAGGCTGCGGCGCTTCACGAAGAGATCATCAACCTGCACGGTGACGGAATTCTGCCCAATGGCCTCGGCCAGGTATCCTCATGGCCAGCATCGCGCATCAACGTCGGTAACTGGGCGCCCACGACTCTTCACAGTCCCGAGCTTCGGGAGGCTGCTTTGCAGTACGCCGAGGGCCTCAACGGCGCTCTACAGCCCCTGTCGCCTTCCTACAGCGTGGCTGAATCTGGGGGGGGGGGGGGGGGGTACGTACAACCCCGGGAAAACAGGGCCAAGCCTCTACGACGGCACGTACCGAAGGCTTCCGGCCAAGTCTTGAGGGCTTTGTACCAGCGACAACCAAAGAAGAACTAAATCGAAACCTCGCAAGGACTGCGACATGGCGATGAACAACTCATTCCCCGTCATAGACTCCGGAGGGGCGAATGGACAGCGATTCATTGAGGCTAAGCCAGACTCCGATTGGGAGCCCAAAGGCCCGTTGCCGGATGGGTCCACAAGGGCGCCCATCTTGGACAAGGCCGGGCACCTGCTGGTTACAGGTAGGCAGAGGCTGAACACCGCCAGGCTGACCGCTGTGGCTTCCGACCAAAAGTACATCGGGAATGGTTGGATCCCGGTATCGGGCATGGAGCCGGACCAAGGCAAGGGGGCAGCAGTTTTCATCAATTCGACAATCGGCAGGCTCCAGCTGTTTTTGCGTCCCGCCAAAACCCTAGACTACCCTCAATACAACCCCAATGTAGTCGCGGACCTAATGCTCCCGGATCTTTCCGACCCAAGGGTGCTAAACGTCCTTTCGGATGCTTGGGAGCAGACCCGTTTCACCGAAGTGCCAGTCTTCAGGGAAGGCGAATGCGAAGTGAGGCGAATTTGGGATGACGCCGTGGCAGAAGCGATTGGGTTGGATAGTGCCGTGCTGACTAGGCAACGCCTGCTTCTTCATCAAGAGCCGTTGGTCAGCGGAAACAACTACGGGGACGTGATCGTTGACTAGTGCCGTAGCACTATACTGATTTGACCCGCCCGCGAACTTTCTGGCACGGTATTGGCTTCACTGGACTTTAGGTAGGACTAGGCAGCCCACGGGTGTATCCACATTCATGAATGTTTGGGTAGCCCCGCGTGTGCGGGGATGGATCGAGGTCGTCACAACGGAGGCCGAAACGGAGATAATTGTTTGAAGTGCCGCGTTGTCATGGGCAAGTATCTGCGGGACACTTCGTGGGAGACGGAAGTCTGGTGCGCCAACGCACCGACCCATCTCATTCACTTCGACGGCAAGTGCTTTCTCGGACCATATGAGGAGAACGAACAGTGAAATTGAGGGAATTCACCGTCAGGGAATTCAAGAGTATCTGGGATTCCGGCCCGATCAAGGTAGACGATCTCGCGACCTGCCTGGTGGGCAAGACCGCGTTGCTCACAGCTCTGTACAGAACCAATCCTATCATTCCCGAGGACGGCGTTTTCGACCTGACCTACGACTATCCGAAACGCGAAGTTGAAGACTACCGCTTCGCTGTAGAAAACGGCGAACGGTCCGAGGCGGTTGTCGTCGACTGCCTCTACGAACTTGAGGCGGAGGACAGTGCTGCTGTGGCAGACGCATTCGGCGCAAAGGTGTTGAAGAGCAGTACATTCCGCCGAGAGACGTACTACGGTGAGAAAAATAGTAAGTTTGTTCTCTCCGTTGACGACCTCGCAGCGATCAAGCATCTCGCAAGAAACTCGGGCTTTACAAATGACCTGCAAGCATCGCTGGAATCCACAAACAATTGGGAAGACTTCGCGAAACTCCTAGACGAAGCTGAAGCGAACGAGGCAGTCAATAGAAGCAAGGCATTGGTTTCGAAAGTCACGGAAAGCGGATTGGCGCACTACGTTTTCCACTCACTGTTGCGGCCGCGTGCACCAAAGTTTCTCTACTTCGATGAATACTACCAGATGACAGGGCAGGACAATCTCAACGCGCTGGTTGAACGCGAAGACAGCAACCAGCTCAAGGAATCGGATCGTCCTTTCATCGGACTCGTGAATCTGGCCCGGCTCGATCTCCGGGAGTTGGTGAACACACAGAATACAACCGAGTTGAAGAACAAACTCGAAGGCGCTGGAAACCATCTCACGCGCCGCATTGTCAGCTACTGGTCGCAGAACAAACACATCCAGATGAAGTTCGATGTTCGGGAAGGCAAGCCGCAAGACCCCGAAGAGATGCGGTCCGGGCTCAATGTCTGGGGCGAAATATACGATTCGGTCCATTGGGCGCATACCCCGCTCGGGTCACGTTCGCGCGGGTTCATCTGGTTCTTCTCGTTCCTGGCATGGTACGAGGACGTAAAGCGGCAGAAGCAGAACGTCATTCTCTTGCTTGACGAACCGGGGCTTTCCCTCCACGGCCGCGCGCAAGGCGATCTGCTCAACTATTTCGATAAGGAACTCGCCCAACATCAGCTCATCTACTCCACGCATTCGCCCTTTATGATCGACCCGCGCAAGTTCGAACGCGTCCGCATCGTGCAGGATCTCGGAATCGACTCGAACAAGGAGCTTCCCAAAAACCGGGACGGCACTAAGGTCTTGGCCAATGTTTTCGATGCGACTGACGACAGCCTGTTTCCGCTGCAAGGCGCGCTTGGATACGACATCCACCAGACGCTCTTCGTCGGCCCAAACACACTTGTGGTCGAAGGCCCGTCCGACCTGCTCTATCTGCGAGCGGTCTCCGGAGAGCTCGAACGCGAGGGACGCGTCGGGTTATCCGACGAGTGGACGCTGACTCCTGTCGGTGGGAGCGGTAAGGTTCCCACTTTTGTCGCGCTCCTTGCGCCTCAGCGCGGCATGAAGGTCGCGACGCTGTTGGATATTCAGGATAGCGATGCTGGGGTTATCGCCGACTTGTACAAGAAAAAGCTATTGGCGAAGAAGAATGTGATGACCTACGCAGAGTTTGTTGGCCCGGACGAGGCGGATATAGAGGATCTCTTCGACCGAGATTTTTATGTCTCGCTTGTCAACGAGGAATTCAGGAGGGAAGTTGCGAAGCCGATCGAGGCTGGCCTATTGAACGACCAGGTTCCGCGGACGCTGCGAGCTCTTGAGCAGTACATCGCTGACAATCCCTTCAAGTCGGGACGATTCGGGCACTATCGGCCAGCCAGATACTTTGTTGAACGTCTCGATGTTATGTGGCCGCGTGTATCCGAGGAGACGAAAGGTAGATTCGAGGCGGTCTTTCGACGAGCTAACGCGTTGCTCAAGTCTCTTCGATGACTCGTAGCTAAACCTTAGCTTCGAGCACTGTCAGCGCGTCCCCCGCATGCGGTAGGGTTCGAGGGAACTCCGGCATCATGCGCGGCTGAACGGTCCGCCGACGGTCACTACCTCCTCGCGTCTGTTCCACAGTCCTTTCACGGGGCGAGGTACCTCCGTGTATTTCCCGCAGGCGCGGGGATGAACCGTGGCGGTCATGCGCCATCAGAAAAAAGCAAGGGCCTCCGAAGAGGCCCCGCGCCCTGCGCTCGAAAGCGCAAGGGCTGTCAACGACAACACGGGTTCGGCTAGCAGCTAGTTCAAGAACAGAAACCTTGTCCCAAACGTCCCGGTGCCTCGGGTTGTCCCGTGAAGGTGGTGAAAGCGGGCGCTAGGGACATGGCCCAATTGTGCGCAATGTCGCACAGCGGGGTGAGACATCGCCCGTAGCGGTGGTCTGTGCGGGCCGCTAGGCTGGCCTGCATGGTTTCCAACGATCAGCCGCCGGTCGCTTTCCCCCACGACGCCGCCTACAAGGCCATGTACGGCCATCCCGAGGCCGTCCTCGGCCTGCAGCCCTACCTAAGTGCGCCCAACGGTCCCTTGAGCCAAAGCACCCTTGACGGCCTCGACTTCCAGCGCCTTGAGAAACTGCCTGCCGAGTGGGTCACCAGGGACTTTCGGCGGCGGCACGGCGACCAGGTGTGGCGCGTTCCCTTCCGGGGCGCGGGTGGGACGGCTAGCTGGCTGATCCTCCTGCTCGAGTTCCAGTCCGAGGCCGACGCCAGCATGACGCTACGGGTGCTCGGCTACGTTTGGGAGTTGTGGCGGGCCATGGAGGCACAGGGCGCGTTGACGCCCGAAGCGCCGCGGCCAGCGACGCTGCCGGTAGTCATCCACAACGGCGCCGCGCCCTGGCGGGTGCCCCGTCGGCTGGCGGACTGGACCTTGGCCGGGCTGCCGGACGCCCCGCGCACGGATCTTGCACCCCTGCAGCCGTCCATCGGTCTGCACGTGGTTGACTTCGCCGCGCACCGGGGGGACGATTTGATCGCGGGCAGCCTGACTTCGCTGCAGATCGGGATAGAGTACGCTGGGCCGTCGGACTTCGCCCGGCTGCTGCCGGCGTTGGCGGAACTGCCGGGCACCCGTTTGCGGTGGACGGTTTACGAGTGGATTCGGCGCCGAGCGCATCATCACTTCGGGATGGAGCTTGCGCCATTGCAGGAGGATGAGGACATGAGCGTTGGGGTGTTTCGGTCAAGGATTGACGAGAACATGAAGCGGGCCGCCGAGGCGTGGTTCGCCGATGGCCTCAAAGCGGGCCTTGAACGGGGCTTGGAGCAGGGCCTTGAACGGGGCCTTGAGCAGCAGCGCTCCCTGCTTGGCCGGCAGGCCGCGGCGAAGTTCGGCGCCGAAACGGCGGTGCGGCTGACTCCGCTGCTGGCCCAGGCCGGGGACTGGGCAACCTTGGCCGAACTGGGCGAGGTTCTGCTCGCCGCCGGTGATGAGCCGCAACTGCTCGCCCAAACCAAGGCGGCAATCGCCTCCTCCCAGCAGAGCACCGACTAGCAGCAATCCAATTGGATTCACCCAACGGCCCGTTGTATAGTTCGTCGTTACTTTTCTACCCAATTCCGATGCGGAGAATTTTCCCATGCCGTACCGCCTGCACGCCCTCTCACTAGCCCTGCCGCTGGCCTTGACCCTCGTTGCCGGACAGGCGCAAGCCGCCCGCGTGGACAACTTCACGCTGCTCGACCAGGAGGGCGCTGCCCACGAGCTTTACTACTACCGGGACGCACCGGCAGTGGTCATCATGGTGCAGGGCAATGGCTGCCCCATCGTGCGCAACGCGCTCAACGACTACAAGGCGCTGCGCGACCGGTACCGGGAGCAGGGCGTGGAGTTCTACATGCTCAACGCCAACCTGCAGGACGACCGCGCCGCCATCCAAAAGGAGGCTGCCGAATGGGACATCGACATCCCCATTCTGGACGACGAAGCGCAGTTCATAGGCGAGTCCCTTGGGTTGGTGCGCACCGCCGAGGTGCTGGTGATCGATCCCAAGACTTGGCAGGTCGCCTACCGGGGGCCGCTCAACGACCGCATCAACGACTATGAGCGCCAGCGCGCCGAGGCCAGCGAGCACTACGCCGCCGACGCCATTGAGGCGCTGATCGGCGGTGAAGGCCAAGCCATCCAGGTGGCAGAGCGCGACGCCATCGGCTGCCTCATCAACTTCCCGGCCCGCACTCAGCAGCAGGCGTCCATCAGCTACACCGCCGACGTGGCGCCCATCCTGCAGCAGAACTGCGTGGTCTGCCATCAGGAGGGCGGCATCGGGCCTTGGGCGATGACCGGCTACAACATGGTGCGCGGCTTTGCGCCGATGATTCGCGAGGTGGTGCGCACCAAGCGCATGCCCCCCTGGCATGCGGATCCGCACATCGGCACGTTCAAGAATGGCCGCGGGCTCACCGTCGAGGAGGCGCAAACGCTGGTGCATTGGGCCGAGGCCGGGGCACCGCGGGGCGAGGGAGAGGATCCCTTGGCGCTGGCCGACAACAAGGCCGCGGAGTGGCCCTTGGGCGAGCCGGATCTCATCATCGACATCCCGGCCTATGAAGTGCCGGCCAACGGCGTGGTGGACTACCAGTTCCCGGTGGTGAAGAACCCGCTCGATGAACCCAAGTGGGTCGTCGCCACAGACATCCTGCCCGGCGACCGCAACGTGGTGCATCACGTTCTGTTCGGGTCCACCCGGTCGGAAACGGCCCCATCGGATCGCGGCCTGGACTTCGAACAGTACATCGGCGGCTACGCGCCCGGCAACGAGGGGGCGCACATGCCGGAGGGCACGGGCATCCTGGTTGACGGGGGCGGCTACTACCAGTTCCAGATGCACTACACGCCTTACGGCAAGGCGGTGGTGGACCAAAGCAAGCTCGGCCTCTATTTCGCCGATGAGCCGCCCGCCAACTACCTGCGCCAGACCGTGGTAGTCGATCCCACCATTCGGGTGCCCGCCAACGACCCCCGCTACCAGGAGGAGGCCTACCTGACCTTCGACCGGGACGCCGTGCTCCATTCGCTGGTGCCGCATTCCCACTACCGGGGCATCGCCTCCCATTTCGAACTGGTTCGACCCGACGGCAGCAGTGAAATGCTGTTGTCCGTGCCCAACTACGACTTCAACTGGCAGCGCACCTACGAGTTCGCCGAACCGGTGGCCGTGCCTGCCGGCAGCAAGCTGATCCACCGCACGGTGTACGACAACTCGGCCCGCAACCCCGGCAATCCAGATCCCAGCCGCGACGTGCCCTGGGGCCTGCAATCCTGGGATGAAATGCTCTACGGCGCGGTACAGTTCACTTGGGCGGAGGAATCCACGGCCAATCCCATCCACAACGAGGAGCTGCACGAGACTTTCCAGTTCGTCGGCTTCATGGACCGCAACATGGACGGCAAGCTGGTCTGGAGCGAATTGCCGGAGCGGATGAAGAAGCAGCTCGTGCAGGGCTTCGCCGCCGTGGACACCAACGGCGACGGCGGCCTCGATGCCAACGAGATCTTCAACATGGAAAACCGCCGCGATGACGTCGCCGCAGCGGGCGGAGCGCCAAGCGCGGAGTAAGCCGCTTCGCCTACAGTTCAATGACCATGTTGGCGAAGCGGTCCACTTCCGCGGTTTGGCCGGGGTGGATCAAGGTTGTGGTGTCGGGCTGCTCGACGATGGCCGGGCCAGCGAAGCGGAAGCCGACCGGCAGGGCCTCCCGTTGGTACACGGGCGTGTCCCGATAGCCCTCCGCGGCGCTAAGGCACACCGGTCTGCTGTCCGGCACCGGCGATTCACCAGAACCACCTTGGCTCGGTGCAAGCAATTGCGTCTGGGGCGCCGGGCGCTGATGCACGGCGCGCAGGGCGACGAACTCCACCGGCGCCTTCTCGTCGCTGTGGTTGTAGGTTTGTTCGTGCTGGGCGTGAAACGTGGCCCGGGCGTCGTCGATGGTGTCGGCTCCCAGCCCATCGCCGAGCGGCACTTCCAACTGGTGCGACTGGCCCACATAGCGCATTTGGGCGAAGTACTCGGCGCTGGTCTCCGCAGGATCGACTCGGTCCACTTGCATGCGTCGACGGCACTCACGATCCAACTCCGCGAAGATGCGCACAATGTCGGCGGTCTGCGCCCGGCGCACCTCCACCTCGTAGCTGGCCATCGCCTCATGCTGGGTGGGGGCCAGCATCAACCCCAGCGCCGAAAGCACGCCGGGGGTCGGCGGCACCAGGATGCGGCGCATGCCGCAGGCTTCGGCCACCATGCCGCCGTTCAGCGGCCCGGCGCCGCCGAAGGGCAGCAAGGTGAAGTCCCGGGGATCGAAGCCCCGCCGGATAGAGACCAGCCGCAGGGCGGTCGCCATGTTGGCGTTGACAATGGCGTGCACGCCCAAGGCCGCCTCCACGAGACTCAGCCCCAAGGGCTCGGCCAACTGGTGGGTGATGGCTGCTTCGGCCCGGTCGATCTGGATGTCGATGCCGCCCGCGAAGGTTCGTGGGTTCAGGTAGCCGAGCACGAAGCTGGCGTCCGTCACCGTGGGCCGCTCGCCGCCGCGCCCGTAGCAGGCGGGGCCCGGGTCGGCACCGGCGCTGTCCGGCCCCACCCGCAGGGCACCGCCGGCATCGACAGTGGCAATGCTGCTGCCGCCGGCGCCGATGGTACGCACATCCACCATGGGAATGTTCAGCGGGTAGTCCTCGAAGCCGCCCTCGTTGGTTACTAGGGGCCGTCCATCACGGATAAGGGCGACATCGGCGCTGGTGCCGCCCATGTCAAGGCTGATCAGGTTTCCAAATCCAGCCACAGCGCCCACGTTTGCCGCGCCGATCACACCCGCGGCGAGGCCCGACAGCACCGTGCCCACGGGGCGCTCGATGACGTTGTCCACGCCGCTGACGCCGCCGTGGGACTGCATCACATGCAGGGGCGCATCGATCCCGGCACCGCGCAGCTGGTCCATGAGGCTGGTGAGGTAGTTGTTGACCACCGGCTTGACGTAGCCGTCGAAGCCGCTCACCACCAATCGCCGGTATTCCCGGGGACGCGGCAACACGTCGCTCGACAGCGTGACCGGGAGGTCCGGGTAGCGCTCCCCAAGCAGCTCCCGAGTGCGGCGTTCATGTTCGGGATTGGCGTAGGCGTGCAGGTAGCACACCACGAGCACCTCAGCGCCCTGCGCCTCCACCAACTGCGCCGCCACTTCGAGCAGATGGGCTTCGTCCAAGGGCGTGATGACCTCCCCCTTGGCATTGACCCGCTCGCGAACCCCAAGGCAGCGGCGGCGCGGGGCGAGGAACAGCGGCTCCACCGGGTCCATGTCCAGGTCGTACATGCGTGGCCGCCAGCCGATGCCGATCTGCAGGACATCGCGGAAACCCTCGGTCAGCACAAAACCCAGCCGGGCACCGCTTTGGGTGAGTATGCAGTTGGTCGCCACGGTGGTGCCATGCATGACCCGGCCGACCTGCTCCGGCAGCAGCCCGGCTTGATCGAGCGCGCCGCTGACGCCATCCAGGAATCCTTCCGCAAAGGCCGGGGGCGTCGAAGGCACCTTGCGCACCACCCACTCCTGGCGCCCGGCATCGCGAATGAAGACGTCCGTGAAGGTGCCGCCGATATCCACGCCAACCAAGCAGCCGCGTGCCGCTTCATCCATGACCTGCTGTTCCCTGCCCTCCGCTACGACCAACAAGCATACTGCAAGGGACGCCGCTGGGTTTCGCCCGATCCCGCAGGAGTTCCGCGCCAGCGGAACTCCAACGCGAACCGCAGGTTCGCGCAGGTTCTCGCCTTTTGCACTCAAAGAGTGGAGAATGAGCGGTTTTCAACTCAACTAAAACGATAGGGGAGGTTCATGAACTTCGAGTTCTCTGACGAGCAGAATTTGTTGCGGGAGCAGGCGCACGGCTTCTTGGCCGAGCACTGCCCAATGAGCAAGGTGCGGGCGGTGCTGGACGGCGAGCAGTCCGCCGATTTGGAGCTTTGGCATAAGATCGCCGAGATGGGTTGGACCGCGACCACCATCCCCGAGGAGTTCGGGGGCTTGGGCCTCTCCCATCTGGAACTTGCGGTCATCGCCGAGGAGTTGGGCCGGGCCGTTGCGCCAACGCCGTTTTCCTCCTCGGTCTACCTCGCCACCGAAGCCCTGCTGCTGGCAGGCAGCACGGAACAGAAGGAGCGCTGGCTGCCCAAGCTCGCCAGCGGCGAGGCCATCGGCACCTTCGCCATCAGCGAGGGACCAAGCCGCACGACGCCCGCCAATCTACAAACCACCGCCAAAAGCGGGGCATTGAACGGCTCGAAGTCCGCAGTCCCTGATGGCGACATCGCCGATGTGGCCATCGTGGTGGCCAAGGCTGATGGCGGCGATGGGGCCAGCCTGCAACTCGTGGAACTCGATGGGAAAGGGGTCAACATCCGGCCCCAGCGCACCCTGGACTTCTCCCGCAGCCACGCCCGCCTGACGTTCACCGACGCGCCCTGCGAACCACTCGGCCATCCGGGCGAAGGCTGGGCGCACACCGAGAAGCTCTTCGACCGAGCGGCGGTGCTGTTCGCCTGGGAGCAGGTGGGCGGCGCCGAGGCAGCGCTGGAAATGGCCAAGGAATACGCCATGGGCCGCTACGCCTTCGGGCGCCCCATCGCCTCCTACCAAGCCATCAAGCACAAGCTGGCCGAGGCCTACGTCAAGAACACGCTGGCCCGCTCCAATGGCTATTACGGCGCTTGGGCGCTGAACACCGGGGCCGCCGACTTGCCGCTGGCAGCGGCGACGGCGCGCGTGTCGGCCACCCAAGCTTATTACTACGCCTCCAAGGAGAACATCCAAACCCACGGGGGCATGGGCTACACATGGGAATTCGACTGCCAGTTCCACTATCGGCGGGCCAAGCTGCTGTCCGTGAACATCGGCAGCGAAGGCCTGTGGCAGGACAAGCTGGTGACCGCCCTGGAACAAAGCAACGCCGCCTAGGGGCTGGTTGAACAACGCCGCCTGAACGAAGCGGCAAGAGACACAAAGATCAAGGAGACCCGAAATGGATTTCAACGACACCCCGGCCGAGGCCGCCTTTCGCGAGGAGGCCCGGGCTTGGCTGAAGGACAACGCGCCCACCGAGGCGGAGCTTGCGGATTTGAATTTCATGCAGCAATCCAAGCTCTGGCAAAAGCGCAAGTACGACGCCGGTTGGGCCTGCATACGCTGGCCCAAGGAGTACGGCGGACGGGGCGCCACCGCCATCGAGCAGGTGATCTGGAACCAGGAGGAGGCCAAGTACCCGGACCTGCCAGGGGGTGTGTTCAGCATCGGCCAAGGCATGGCCGCCCCTACCCTGATGGCCTGGGCCAAGGAGGAGCATAAGCAGCGCTACCTGCCGAAGCTGGCCAGCGGCGAGGAAATCTGGTGCCAGTTGTTCAGCGAGCCAGCCGGCGGCTCGGACTTGGCGGCCCTGCGCACCAAGGCGGAGAAGGACGGCGATGAATGGGTGATCAACGGCCAGAAGATCTGGACCTCGGGCGCCCACTACTCCGACTACGGCATTCTGGTGGTACGCACGGACCCCAACGTGCCCAAGCACAAGGGCCTGTCCTACTTCTTCCTGGACATGAAATCCCCCGGCGTCGAGACCAAGCCCATCAAGCAGTTGTCCGGCGACGCCAACTTCAACGAGGTCTATTTCACCGACGTGCGCATCCCCGACAGCCAGCGCTTGGGCGAGGTCGGCCAAGGCTGGCAGGTGTCCATCACCACGCTGATGAACGAGCGCGCCTCCATCGGCGGGGGCGGCGCGGGCTCCGATTTCCGCGCCCTGCTGGACCTGGCGCAGACCGTCACCATAAACGACAAACCGGCGATCGAGGACGCCGCCGTGCGCGCCAAGCTGGCCGACTGGCACTGCAAGCGCTCCGGCCTCAAGTACACCGGCTACCGCTCCTTAAGCGCCCTGTCCAGGGGCGAAACGCCGGGGCCGGAGAACTCCATTGGCAAGCTGGTCGGGGCTCCCATGGCCCAAGACATGGCCTCCTTCGCCATGGACCTGATGGAGATGTCCGGGGCCGTCTGGGACGAGGAGGACTCCCCGGCGGAGGGGCTTTTCCAAGCCACCTTCATGGCCATACCGGGCTTTCGCATCGCTGGCGGCACCGACGAGATCATGGCCAACATCATCGCCGAGCGGGTGTTGGGGATGCCCCAGGAGCCACGGCTGGACAAGGGCATTCCGTTCAACGAAGTGCCGACGGGCGCGGGCTAGGCGGTGGCCCGGTCGATTCGGTGACCAGCGGAATCCCGGCGCCGTGAAGTTCGGGCTGTTCGTTTACTGCACGGTGGGCCGGCGCCCCGAGCTGGAGGCCGGCATGGCGGGCCGCAATCCGGCCCTCTACCAACGGATGATTCAAGAACTCGGCCGTTACGCCGCGTTCGCCGAGGAGCGCGGCTACTTCGGGTTTGGCCATCCGGAGCACCACCTGCAGATCGAGGGCTTCGAGGCCTCCAACGATCCCTGCCTGATGGCCAGTTGGCTGGCACGCCACACCCAAAGGATGAAGATCATCACCTGCGGGTTCGTCTCCACCGCCAACAATCCGCTGGCGACGGCGGAGAAGATCGCCACCTTGGACCATATGCTCGAAGGCCGCTTCGGCGTTGGCCTCGTGCGCGGCTACCAAGCCCGGTGGGTCGAGAACTTCAAGGTGCGTCCTGAGCTCAAGGCCGTGGGGCCCTGGACCAAGGACTCCGCGGACGATGCCCTGAACCGCGAGTACTTCGCTGAATTCGTCGAAGTCGTGGTCAAGGCGCTGGCCAGCGAGACCTTCTCCCACCACGGCAAGTTCTGGACGTTTCCGCCGCCGGACTTCGTCAACCCCCACGAGCATCCGGTTTACGCCCGCTTTGGGCAGGGCGTGGACGCCGACATGCGGGTGCGCGAAATCGGCATCGCCCCGCGCCCCTTCCAGGACGACATCCCGCTCTACGGCGGCTTCTCCGCCAGCCTGCGCACCGCCAAGTTCTGGGCCCGCTACCGGGGCCGGCCGATCATCATGTCGGACAACGCGGAGTTTCTTAGGCTGCTGTGGTCGGAGTGGCGCGAGGAGGCAGCAGCCCACGGCCACGAGGTCCAGCCGGGCAAGGAGGCCTGCTGGGGCGGCATCATGATCTGCGCCGAAACGGACGCCAAGGCCCAAGCCCTGTTCGAGGACATGGCGTGGTTCTGGAAGACTTGGGCGGTCCCGTTCGGCCAGGGCCTGCCGAATTTGCTGGTGGGTTCCCCGGACACCATCAACCGCCGCATCGAGGAGATTTCCAAGGCCGTGCCCATCGACGAGACCTTCCTGCTGCTGCCGGCCGGCATCCACCCGCCGGAGCAAATCGAAGACTCGCTGGACCGCTTCGCCCGCCAGGTGATGCCCAACTGGGGCTAAGCGGCTTTGCCGCCCTTTCCATGCATCTTCCGACCAGCTGAACCACTCGTCTAGGTGGCTTCGGGACCGGCGGCGTCGACAATTTCGGGGAACAGGACCAGTTCGTAAGGCTGTTGGTTGGAATCGGTGAGGATGAGGCGGTTTTCGGCCACCTCCGCGAGCACGCGGCCATCCGGCAAGGGGTCGCCCACGTGGAAGCGCTGTACGGTGCCATCCTCCAGGATGAGCAGGATGGAGGTGCGGCCCGGCACGGCGAACAGGCCGACGAAGCCCATTTCCCGCAATTCGGGATTGAGCCGGTCGAGGCCCGCCGCTGCCGCGGCCCGGCGCTCCGCTTCCTCGAAGGAGATGCCCCAGCGGGTGCTTCGCACAAAGCCCTCCAAGTCCTCCGCCGGTACGTTGGCGACGTCTCGCGGCTTCGGGATTTCCGTTGCCGCGGACGGTGGCGGCGGTGAGGAAACGGGCCAAATGAAGGCCAGCAGAAGGGCGCCGATCCAGATGCCGAGCACGGTGAACAGGCGTTTTCTGCCTTGGGGGCTGGACCAACCCAATCGGTCGGCAAGGGCAGCAAGGCGCATGGGAACTCCAAGGAAACTCTGTGCCGCGACGGCGGGTAGTGGCTCAATCATACCCTTTTTGAGAAGTGTAAAATTCCGCATACGCCGTCGAGGCGCCACAAAACGAACACATGACCCCAAGCCGCCGCACCAAGGACATCCTGCTGTACAAGACCTACGCCGAATTGAAGGCGGAGGCGCAGCGCAACTTCCTGGGCTTTCTGTGGTGGGTGATCGAGCCCATCCTGTTCATGCTGGTGTTCTACTTCGTCTTCGGCAAGCTGCTCGGACGGCGGCCTGAAGCCTTCATACCCTTTCTGCTGGTCGGCCTGGTGGTGTGGCTGTGGGGTCAGGCCACCATCGCTCAGGGCGCGGCGGCCATCACCGCCAACCGCGGGCTGTTGAACCAGGCTTTCGTGCCCAAGGCGTTGTTTCCCACCGTGGTCTTCCTCAAAAACACCTTCAAGTTCCTGTTCGCGCTGCTGATGCTGCTGATCTTTCTGGTCGCCTACGGCTTTGAAGCCTCCCCGATTTGGCTGGAGGCGATCCCGGTGCTGGCCATCGGCGGCCTGTTCATTCTGGGCTCGGCCTATCTGGCAGCGGCCCTGACGCCGTTTTTTCCCGACCTGCAAGTGCTCATCGACAACGGCTTGCGGGTGCTGTTCTTCATGTCCGGCATCTTCTACGAAATCGATACGCTCAACACCGGCTACACGGCGGTGCTCCAAGCCAACCCGGCCGCCGTGCTGATCGACAGCCTGCGCACGGTTCTGCTGGCCGGCGAACACGCCGATTGGTGGCGCCTCAGCGGCGTCCTGGCCGGCGCCCTGTGCATCGGCGGCGCTGGCTACGCCATCATGCGGGTCAATGAATCGCGGTATGCCAAGATCGCCTACTGAGGGGCGCCGCCCCCTGCTCAGCTTGGCCTCGGCTGGCGTCTGCTACCGCCGCCGCCGCACCCTGCGCTCCGCCGGCGCCCTCCATTGGGCCTTGTCCGACGTGAGCTTTGAGGTCATGAGCGGCGAGACGGTGGGGATTCTCGGCCGCAACGGCTCCGGCAAAACCACGCTGCTGAAGGTGCTCGCCGGCATCATCGAGCCGGACCGGGGAAAGATCGAGCGCAACCATTCAAGCATCTCGATGCTGTCCCTGCAGGTGGGATTCCTGCCGCAGCTCTCGGGGCGGGAGAACGCCCTGCTCAGCAGCGTGCTGCTCGGCGAAGACCGAATGGCGGCCAAGCGCAATCTCGAGGCAATCGTGCGCTTCGCCGGTCTCGAGGACTGCATCGACGACCCCTTGGCCACCTACTCCTCCGGCATGCGGGCGCGTCTTGGGTTTTCCGTGGCCTACCACACCACTCCGGAATTGCTGCTGATTGACGAGGTGCTCGGCGTCGGCGACCAAGAGTTCCGGCAGAAATCAACCGCCGCCATCAAGGAACTGATCAAGTCGGACCGAACTGTGGTGCTGGTCTCGCACAACCTGCCAACCATCCGCGAACTCTGCGACCGGGTGGTCTGGATCGAGGATGGTCAAAGCCGAATGGTGGGCCCGACGGAAGAGGTGATTGAAGCCTACTTGAAGTGAGCCGAGGACGGCAGGTTCAGCCTCAGCGGCCTACTCGGCCACCACGGAGATGGGCACGGAGACCGACACCTCTGAATGGATGCGCACGGTCACTTCGTAGTCGCCGACAACGCGGAACGCGCCCTCGGACAGGATGATCTCGCGCTTGTGTATTTCGATGCCCTGCTCGGCGAGGGCATTGGCAATTTCCTGGGCGCCGACCGAGCCGTACAGCTTGCCCTCTTCGCCCGCCTTGACGACGATTGTGACATTAGCCGCCGCCAACTGCTTGCCGCGGTCGCCGGCCTCGGCGAGGCGGGCTTCGGCGAGCTTCTGCAGTTCGGCCCGCCGCTGCTCGAACACCTCCCGGTTCTCGGCGGTGGCGCGCACGGCCTTGCCTTGGGGCAGCAGGTAGTTTCTGGCAAAGCCGGGCTTGACCGCCACCTCGTCGCCGAGGTCGCCAAGGCGGTTGATGGGTTCGAGAAGGATGACGTTCAAAGGGACGCCCTCACTTGTGCTGATCGGTGTAGGGCAGCAAGGCCAGGTAGCGGGCTCGCTTGATTTCGGTGGCGAGCTGGCGCTGGAACTTGGCGCTGGTGCCGGTGATGCGGCTGGGGACGATCTTGCCGGTTTCGCCGAGAAACTGCTTCAGCAGGTCGAGGTCCTTGTAGTCCAGTTGGGCCGGGTCCGCCTTGGCAGCGAACTTCTTGTGCCGGAATCGCGGGCTCATTCGGCTTCCTCCGTGGTTTCGGCCGCGCTGGCCTCTTGTGAGGGCGAAGCGGTCTCTTCGGCCTCGGCAATGTCCTCCTCGGCGCCGTCGGCCGCTTCGTCGGCAGCGTTGTCGTCCTGGGCGCCATCGTCCGCAGCACGGGCGACCGGCGCCCCGCGGCGCGCTTCCTGCTCCCGTTCCCGCTCCTGCTCGCGCAGCTCCTCCTCGTAAATCTTGGAGTTGCCGGTCACCGGCCCCCGGCGGCGGATGATGAGGTTGCGCAGCACCGCATCGTTGAACTTGAAGGCGCTTTCCAGCTCAGCCAAGGCCTCCTGGCTGACTTCCATGTTGATCAGCACGTAGTGGGCCTTGTGAATCTTGGCGATCGGATAGGCGAGCTGCCTGCGCCCCCAGTCCTCCACCCGATGCACTTTGCCGGCCCAACGCTCAATGAGTCCGAGATAGCGTTCGATCATTCCGGGCACCTGATCGCTTTGATCGGGATGAACCAGGAACACGACTTCGTAATGCCGCACTTGATTGCCTCCTTCCGGTGTTGTTTCGCCTCCGCCGCACCAACCGGGACGGCGTGAAGCAAGGAGTGCTGAACAGGGAGCGGCATTCTAGGCTTTGCGGCGGCCATGTCAACCGGCGAGGCGCAGGGTTCGGGCCAAGGCTCGAAGTCAGTTCATTTGCGCCTTTGGCGCCGCTGCCGAAGCCGATTCCATGCGTTGCGCGCCCGGAGCAAGTCGCCTTGCGAAAGGCCGCATCCGTTTTGCAGCAGAACACTGTCGCCATGGTCCATGGCCGCCTCAAGCTCGCCTGCGCGCAGCTTGCCGTCCATGTACTCCAAATCCAGCCCGTCCGCAAATTCATAGGGGATCAACAGCTTTTCCGCCTCCCTCGGCTCAAGCTCCAGCACGCCGCCTCCATAGCTCCTGCCACATACCTCGGCCCAAGCGAAAGTCAATGAGTTCACCAGCGATGCCCCTAAGCGGTCCACGTTGATGCCACGCCCCGTGCGCACACGGTGAATGGTGTCGGTGGCGGTGGCCTGCGCACGGTTGGCCACAAGCAGTGGCGCATTGTGAATCTGCCGGAACATGAAGGCATCCGGAGCGTACACGGAAGGCACATCGAACCATCGGTTGCGAATCCTGCACTTGTAGCCGTCATTGACGCCCGCCGCTTCGGCTTGGCAGATGTACGCCTCGAGTTCAGGGGAAAAGCGCGACCGATCCAAACCATTCAAATCAATCAGCTTCGAACGATTGGAACGGCCGAATCGGCGCATGTCCTCTTGAGTGAAGCGGAATGACTTCAAAGCGGCGGTTCTTCCTACGACGTCAACGGCACGGCCATTGAGCCCTAGCTGTTCGGCCTGATCTTCGGTAACAACGAAAAAGCTGTTACGGCCCGTCACGATTCCCACATCCACATCGGCCAGCATCCCCAATCGATCCAGTGAATCCAGCGCAGCGGCATCCCGCAACAAGTTGAATTCGCCATCGTCAAGAAACAAAGACGTCCACTTCATGTCCTCGTGGGTATGGCGTTCCGGCAGATGCGATACAGCGTCCGCAACCGGGGTCGATGACACTAGGGACTGTCCGTTAGCCAACTCCCGAGTATGGAGCTTGCCGTAGCTGTCCGCATCCCGGTTTCTGCCTTCGCCAAGCAGCAGCACCACTTCCTGCTGAATCTGGGGAAAAACCAGTTCGTCAAAGGCAATGACAGTGACATTGTCGAAGAGCATCGGCAGCCGATGGCGCAGTTCGGCAGCGTACTGAACCTGCAGCAGCTCCGCAGGCACCACCATGGCCAGCCGCCCACCGTCCCGGAGCATCTCCACTGCCAACTGAATGAAGGCTATCCAAGCGTTGGCCAACCCATTTGGCCGATAGCCATAGGCGTTGAGCAGGCAAAAGGCACGTTCACGGGCCGCTTTGTCAAAATACTGGAAGCGGATGAAGGGCGGATTGCCAACCACAACGTCATAGCAAGGCTGCGCTAGCAGTGCCGGTGCTACGTCAAAAAAACTGGCGCATTGCCAGTCGAGCGACGGTTGGGCGCCTTGCGTGGCACAACGCGCCTTTTCCAACTCCTCAGGAACGATTTCAACCGCAGTGACCGCACCTTCCTCGCCAAGCAGGCGCGTCGCGGCGCCAACAAAGGCACCATCCCCGCAGCTTGGCTCGATCACCCGATCACTGGGACTTCGAATCGCCCACTGGCACAGGTATTCGGCCAACTCAGGCGGCGTGTAGTAGCCGCCACGAATCTTCCGTGCGCTGGGCGGGCTTTTTTTTGTGCTGAAATCCTTGGCAACCGCAGGCGCTTCAGCAATGGGCAGCGAGAGGTTCACGAGATATGCGGCGGCAGATGTTGATATCGCTCAAGATAGCACCGATGAACGCGGTGATGGAGTGCGCTTAGCTGAATTGACGAGTTCACGCTCTCTATCGTCGAATCTGACGGCGTTTGGATTCGTCCCGTGTCGGGATCCCAAACGACCAAGGCAATCGCCTCAGCTAAATGGTGCTGGTCGAGTTCGCTCTTCCGCGACCCCAACCGCTCAAGGGTACTGACTATGGACCGGCGCTGGGCGTCAGGCAAGGCTGGGGCGGGCAGCACCACAATGAACACCACGAGGCAAAACGGAAATCGAGTGTGAACGGTGGCAGCCTCTGATGCCAAGTCATTGATCATATTCTGCCAGTTCTTCCGAATGCTGTTCTGGTCGTTGAGGGTCTTGCTGTCAAAGACAACTCGCGGACCGTCGGGGCGGTAAGCCACGTCATAGTTTTGAGGCCGGATTCCGCCGATAACTCGGGTGGGCCCCACTTCGACGCAGTCCGCTTGGGCAGGAGTGAGAGCCGTTGCAGAAGGGGTAGCCACCGGAATGTCGCCAAGCATCGTCGCCAAAGCTTGACCGAACGCCTCATCAAAAACGCGCCCAAACTCCATCCCTTGCGCCTTGTTGAATCGATCCGGTCGCTTTGACTCGGGTTCGCAGCCTCGCCACAAAGCACCCCAATGCAAAAGCGTTTCGGGCGCAATGCGTACTTCGGGCATTTCCTTCAATTCGGCCATCGTGATCACCTCAGCCTGTGCGTTAGCCTATCATTGGTCAGTGCGCACACCAATTGAACTCCACGGAGCCGTGTTGCCGAAAGAAGATCCTTCGGTTCCCGTCATCCCTCGGTCCGCTGCCGCACCGCCTCGAACAGCATGACGCCAGTGGCGACCGCCACGTTAAGGCTGCCCACCTGGCCTGCCATCGGGATGGCGGCCAGTTCATCGCAGGTCTTGCGGGTGAGTTGGCGCAGACCTTGGCCCTCGTTACCAACCACGATGGCGACATTGCGGGTCAGATCCGGGGCGGTCCACGGGCGCGAAGCCCCACCGTCAGCGCCGATCAGCCAAACGCCAAGGCGTTTGAGCCATTCCAAGCGGCGGGCGAGATTGGCCACCTCGACCAAGGTGGCCTGCTCGGCAGTGCCCGCCGCGGCCTTCAAGGCGGCGGCGCTTAAGGGGGCGCTGCGGCGCCGGGGCCAAAGAACGGCATGAACGCCCGCCGCTGCGGCGGTGCGCACGCAGGCGCCGAGGTTGCGCGGATCGTTGATACCGTCGAGAACCAGGAACAGCTTGGGCGACGGCCAGCGGTCGAACTGGTCCTCGAACTCGGCTTCGGTAGTGAGCCGCAATTCGTGGCAAAGCGCGACCGCCCCTTGGTGGGTGGTTCCGCCAAGGCGGTCGAGCCGCTGCCGGGCCGCGAACTCATGACGCACGCTGCGTTCAACGGCCAAGTCCAACAAGGCTTCGATGCGCGCATCGCGGCGATTGCGCTGCAGGAGCAACAGGCGCACCCGCTCCGGGGCTTCACGCAACAGCGCTTCGACGACGTGAAGGCCGCTGACCGCGCTCACCGGCGCCTCCGGCGGCCACGGCCACGGCCACGTCGCCGGGGACGAATGTTGGTCAGTTCGAGGTCGAGGCGGCCCAATTCCGGCTGCGCACCCGCTAGGCGCACCTCGATGGCGTCGCCGAGCGCATAGCTTGCGCCCGTGGCTTCGCCTACCAGCCGGAAGGGAGGCGCGTGGCGAAAGTAGTCGCCGCCGAGGGCAGAGACGTGCAGCAGGCCTTGGATGAAATAGCCGTCGAGGTCCGCGAACAGGCCAAATTCGGTAACGCCGGCGACGGTAGCGGTGAAGGTCTCGCCGATTCGCGGCGCCAGGAAGCTGCACTTGAGCCAAGCGTCCACCATGCGGGCGGCATCGTCGGCGCGACGCTCGGCCAGTGACGCTTGGGTGCCGGCCTCGGCAAGCATCCGGCGAGCATCCCGGGGCTCCGCCTGGCCATGCAGAACCGCCTTGATGGCTCGATGCACGGTCAAGTCCGGGTAGCGGCGGATCGGCGACGTGAAGTGGGCGTAACGGTCCAAGGCCAGAGCGAAGTGGCCCTTGGCCTCAGGCGTGTAGTGCGCCCTTTGCATCGACTGCAGGGTCAGCAATGCGAACAACCAACCATCGGCGCGTTGCCCGGTCGCCAGCAACGCCTTTTGCAGCGCTTTGGCGGTGACCGCCCCTCCGCTGGGCAAGGGCGCGCCAACGCTGGCGAAGGCCTGGGTCAGCGGGGCCAGCTTGGCCGGATCCGGGGGCTCATGAACGCGGTGCAGTCCCGCCCGGCCCTGGGCTTCGAGGAACTCCGCGGCGCAGATGTTGGCGGCGATCATCGCCTCCTCAATCAGCCGATGGGAATCCAGCCTAGGCACCGCCTTGATGGCAGTCACCTCGCCGCGCCGCAGTTGCGGCGCGCCCTCATGGGCATCGAAGTCCAACGCCCCCCGCTCCTCCCGTGCTCGGCGCAACGCCTCGTAGGCACGGTATAGCGCGCCCAATGACTTGGCCACTCCGCCTGTTGGCCCTGTGCCGTCCCGGCGAAGGGCTTCAACCTCGCCGTAGGTGAGGCGCGCTTGGGAGCGGATGACGGCCTCGCGGAAGTCGTAGCGGATTACGCGCCCCGCGCGGCTCACCTGCATGTCGCAAACCAAGGCCAGCCGGTCCTCATCCGGGCGCAGCGAGCAGATGCCGTTGGATAGCGCCTCGGGCAGCATGGGAATGACCCGTTCCGGGAAGTAAACCGAGGTGCCGCGCTCCTGGGCGGCGGCATCGAGGGCGCTGCCGGGGGCGACGTAGTGGGCCACGTCGGCGATGGCGACGACCAGCCGCCATCCGTCTCCACCCGATTCCGCATAGACCGCGTCGTCGAAGTCGCGGGCCGAGGGGCCGTCGATGGTGACCAGCGGCAGGTGCCGCAAATCCATGCGCCCCGCATGGTCGGCGGCCACGACTTGGCGCGGCGCGGCGTTCGCGGCGCTGTCAACGCCTGACGCCCAGCGCGCTGGAATCGCGTAGGCCACCACGGCGGCTTCCGTGGCCGTCTCGGCGACGGTCAAGCCGTCGAGGCCAGCTTCAACTGGGCCCGTAGAGCGACTGCCGGGTTGCTCACCCTTCGACAACGGCGGTTCCTGATCCGGGTGCTATAGCGTCGCGGATCAGGCGGGCAAACGCAACGGCGCGACCTGACGGTCGCGTATGGAGTTTCGCTGGCGCGAAACTCCGCTCTCGTTGAGTGGGTCAGGTTCCGATAGGTTTCTGAACCCAGACATGGCGTTAGAAGGCGATGCGTACGCCAAGCGATGCGGTGCGGTCCTTGTTGGGCCGGGCGCCGTAGGGTTGACGGCCGACGATCTCCTGCTCGCGGGTCAGGTTTTCCACTCGGGCAAAGAGGTCGAGGCTGTCGGTCAGATGGTAGTTGCCCGCGAAGTCGATGGTCAGCGTGCTGCCGGTACGCTCAAAGGCGCCGCAAGCCGCTCTCGTGCAGACCCCGTCGATGTAGTTGGCGGATAGGAACAACGCCCAGCGGGTCTGCTGCAAGCCGAGGGTCAGGTTGAGTTGGTGGTCCGGGATGTAGGGTATGGGGTCGCCCTTGCGGACGTCGCCGAAGAAGTCGGTGTCCGCGATGTCAGTGTCGAATTCGCCGTTGATGTGGGTGTAGGCCAATTCCAAGGGGAGGCTCACGGCGCCGTCTGGCAGCAGGTCGGTGGCGAGGCGCAGTTCCAGGCCCATGACGGTCGCCGCGTCGCCATTGAAGGCGTCGCCGATTTCGCAGTCCGCACCCGACGAGGCGGTGCATTCGCCAAGCAGGTTGTCGTAGTCGCTGAGGAACCCAGTGGCTTCGGCGCTGAACCGTTCACCATTGAAGCGGGCACCGGCCTCGACGTTCCAGGCGGTCTCCTCGTCCACGCCGGGCGCGTTGGTGGGTGCCGTGAAGCCCTTGTGGACACCGCCGAAAAGGGTCAGGCGATCGTTGGGACTGTAGGTGGCGCCGACTCCCGGCAGCCAGACCCGAGTCTTGTTGCGGCGGCTGCTGCGCAGGTTGTCGGCAGCTCGGGACGCCGGGTCGGCGGTGCGTCCAGCCCGGGTCTCCCAACGGGTGCGGCGCTGATCGATGTCTTCGTAGCGCAGGCCCGGGGTGAACGTCCAGCGGCCCCACTGGATTTCATCGACAAGATGCAGCGACAGGGCCTCGGCTTCCTGCAGGCGGTTTCCGGCATTGCCGAGCAGGCCCTGGTCGTCGAGGTGCAGGCGTCCGCCGCTTTGATGGTAGGTGCTGTTGCGCTGCAGGCGATCCTCCTCGTCCTCATGGTAGCGGGCACCAACATTGATCTGGTGGCTGAGTTCGCCCGTGGCTGCGGTCCAGGTGAGGCTGCCCTGCACGCCGCGGGAGAAGTAGCTCCGCGCATTGGAGCGGATCTGGATGCTGCCCGGCGGCGTGTCGAGCCCGCCGTGCAAAATGGCCTGCAACTGGTCGGAGGCTACGCCCCCGATGGGCTGGCCAAGATTGACGGCTTGCACCACGTTTGACCAACTGGTGCGCGAGAACGACTGGGCGTCAGCGCTGCCGTCGAAGTCAATGCCCTCGGTCTTGAACCAATTTCGTTCGTGCTCGTTGTTGTAGTAAGTCACGGACGCCCCCAGCGAGTCGCTGGGCGTCCATTGGTAGCGAACGATAAGTTGCTCATGCTCCGTGGCGATGTTGTCTAGGCTTGACAACCCATAGCGGCGGAAGGGGTCGCGGGCGAAGTCGGCGTCCGTGAGCCCGAGGTAGCTCTGCTCCGAATCCTGCTCGGCAATCTGCACCTTCAGCGCCAAGGCATGGTCTGAGTCCTCCGGCGCGTAGCTCAGCTTAAGGGTGTAGTCCTCAAGGTCGAGGCCAGAGTCGCCGCCCCGGTCCACGTCCTGGAATCCATCCGAACGCCATTGGTGGGTTTCCACCAGAAAACCGAATCCGGCCGCATTTCGAGCGCCGTAGTGGCCGTGCAGGCGCCAAGTGGCATCTTCGGCGCCCTCGAGCATGGCGTACCCGGCCGCCTCATCCGGGATGGGAGTCGAGAGCATGTTCAGCGCGCCGCCGATGGTGTAGGGGCCCTGGCTGATGGCGGCCGGTCCGGTGAGCACTTCGATGCCCGCCATGCGGCCCAAGGTGGGGAAGTAGTAGGCGCTCGGCGCGGAATAGGGTGCCGGCGCAATCAGCACGTTGTCCTCCAGGAGGGTGATGCGCCCGCTGCGCTCGGTGGCCACCCCGCGGATGCTGATGTTGGGCCGCAGCCCGTAGCCGTCCTCCACCTGCACGGACACGCCCGGCACCTGGCGAATGACCCGCTGGATGTCCGCATGGCCGAGCCGCTGAAGCTCCTCAATGCCAATGTGATGGGCGCTGCCGGGAATGCGGTTGGCCTGCGCCCGCTGGCCAACGATCAACACCTCCTCGATGAAGGCCTCATCATCAGCCCGCGCCGGCAGTGCCGCGCCGGCAAGAAAAAGCATGCCGGCCAACGCCGAGAAACAAGCCTTGCGAACCATCGGGAAGCTCCTTCCAAACTCAATGGCCCGGCACCGTAAACTAAATGATAACGATTATCAAATATATTTTTCGCAACAGGGTGCGGCTTTCAGTCAGGGAAGGCGGGCGTCAAAGGAGTGGTGCCGAGGAGAGGACTTGAACCTCCACGGGGTTACCCCCACTAGCACCTGAAGCTAGCGTGTCTACCAATTTCACCACCTCGGCATGAAGCGGCCGCTTTGGGAAGCGGGCGCGCAATGTAATTGGACGGGACGGGTATTGTCAACGGAAGCCCCGCGTGGGTAGTGGCTACAACGTTCTCCCCAAGTATTCGCGCACGGTGGCCGCGCACTCCGATGGCTGTTCGAGCTGCAAGTAGTGCGTCGCCTCAGCGAGAAAGTCGTAGTCAATGGTTTCCATATGGACGAGGTCGAGGGACGGCAAGTAGGCGAAGGGCAGCGTCGGGTCGGCGCCTAGAACTTTAACTGGACAGGGCAGATCGGAGAAGTTCACCAGGCCCGAGTAGCTTCTGGCGTATTCGACGATCTGCGCTTCGTAGTCGGGCGGACAGCGCAACTCGAAATACTCGCCGTCGGCTGATTTTCTCAAGGTGGTCCTGGCCATGAGCTCGAGGACGCCGGGCAGGACGCGCGAGAAGTTCGGCGAGTATCCCAACAAAGCGGCAAACTCATCGAGGCTGTTGAAGCGCGTGTGACGGTTTCTGGTGCGCCGCGCCAACTGCTCGGCGAGGTCGTCGAACAGGGTCTCGCTGTCCCCCGGACGATACACGGGCGGGTCGAACAGGATCAGCGCCTCGAATCGGTTGGCGGATGCCTCGGCGCTTGACAGGACCGATGACAACGACAGCAAGCTGATTAGGGCCGATACGGAGTGAAAGACGCCAATCCTGGGCCTAGCGCCAAAGGTCTCATCAATGGCTTTGAGAATGCGGGTTTGATCGCGGATGAACGCAGGAACGTTGTGGCCGACTCGGGATCCTAGGCCATTCCAACCATGGTTCCTGAGGTCGTAGAGAAAAACGTCGAAGTCGTCGAGGAGTTGTGACCAGAACGGTAGATAGAGATCGATGGCCAGTCCGTTTCCATGGCTCAGAACCATTCTCGGCCCGGATTCGTTTCCGTGGCGTCTTACGATCGCGACGCTGCCGTCGTCCAAGGGGACATCGACCGTGGCGACTGGCTCAGGGACTTCCCACGCAACTTCGGGCATCAGTGCTCGACAGCCTTAGAATCCAGTTCCTCAGACACTTCCCGGGCCACAGGGGGTATGCTCGTTTTGCAGGGCTTTCAAGCTGCGCGAACACGGCTGCACCAGCCATGGCCACCGCCTGCACCGATGCCTCTTCGGCTGTGGTTTTCGGTAGGTTAGCATAAACGGACAGCCGCAAACGGGCACTGGCCATTCAAGCATCCAACCTAGTCCGCGAGATTGCAGACGATCTGCGCCAGCCGGTCCCAGCCAAGAACATACCGCTCGTGCTGGTCGTGGGGCTGGTCGCGGCAGTGAGCGTGATGGTGGGATTGATCTCCCTGGCGAGCCTGGTGTTCTCCGGCCCCCTCGCCCCCCATGCGACCCAAGGCGTGGGCTTGATCTTGTTCGGCAGCTTCGCCATCTGCCTAGTGCTGGCCTTGGCAAGCAGCTTTCATGGCGCCGTCTCGGCGCCTCCCGGGCCCACCATGGTCATGCTGGCCATCATCGGCGACTCCGTGGCCGCCACGGGCGACCAGCTCTTCCCGACCATGGTCGTGCTGATATTCCTGTCTTCGATGACGACCGGGGTCTTGCTGATCCTGATCGCCAAGGCCCGCCTAGCCAGTCTGATCCGCTTCATTCCCTATCCGGTCGCCTCCGGATTCGTCGCCGGGACCGGCGGCATCATCTGCCTGATCGCGCTGTCGTTGATGGGCGTGCGGCCGGACCGGGCCGCGCTGGCAACGCTTCTCGAACCCGATGCGCTCCTGAGTTGGGGGGTGGGCGTCGCCTACGGCCTCGGCCTCTACTTTGCCACCAAACGCTGGAACAGCTTTCTGCTGTTGCCCGTCAGCTTCGTCCTCGCGACCCTGCTCTGCCACCTGTGCCTGGCCTTGCTCGGCATCTCCGAAGATCAAGCGGAGGCGGCTGGCTTGCTGTTCGGCGGCGTGTCCGAAGGCAGTTTGTGGCCAGGCTTCAGCGTAAACGATATCTCGCGTGTCGATTGGGGAGCCGTTGCCGGACAGATGCCCAATGTGCTCACGTTGGCGCTGGTGACGATGATCTGCGCCGTGATGTACATCGGTGGCCTCGAGCTGGCTGCGAACCGCGAGATGGACTGGAACCGCGATCTAGGGGCGGTCGGACTCGCCAGCCTAGTGTCCGGCTTCGGCGGCGGCCCACCGGGATGCCTGATCGTTCCGTCATCGCTGCGCAGCGTCCTGTTCGGCGTGGACATTCGTCTGACCGGCCTGGTGGCCGCGGCGTTCATCGGCGTGACCCTGTTGTTCGGCAATGCCGTGCTGAAGCTGGTGCCCGTGCCGTTGATGGGCGGGGTGCTGCTGTTCACCGGCATCGCCATGGTCGATCAATGGCTGCTGCAGGTCCGCAAACGAATTCCCGGGACCGAATACGCCATCGTGTTGACCATCTTTTTCACCATTCTGGCGTTTGGCTTCCTGGAGGGCGTCGGCGTCGGCATGCTGATCACGGTCATCTTCTTTGTTGTCCGCCTGAGCCGAGTGGATCTGGTCGAGTCCCAGTTCACCGCGCGCGATCAATCGAGCAACAAGAGTCGCCCGATCCCGGATCGAGCCATCCTGCAGGCGCAGGGCGCGGGGGTGCAGGCCTACCGGCTCCGGGGCTACCTGTTCTTCGGCAGCAGCTACCATTTCGCGGACCGGCTGAAGCAGTCCCTAAGCGCAACGCCGCGTCCCCTGTGCGTGCTGCTCGACTTCGAGGCCGTCTCAGGCTTCGATTTCTCAACGGTGAACGCCCTGTGCCGCTTCTTGGTCGCCGCCCGCGCTGCCCAGATTCCCGTCCTGTTCAGCGCCGCTCCCGATCGGCTCCAAAGCGAGCTGCAACGCAACCTGCCGCCGCCGGCATACGGCAACCTAACGTTCGCACCGGATCTGGAGCATGGGCTTGAGCAAGGTGAGGATCTGGCCATCGCGGCGCACCGGCCGCACCTCAAGGGCGGCCCGGCTGACGCCACGCTGCTCGAGGCGGTGGCCGATGATCTGGAGCGTCACCTCGACAGCCAGATTCTGTTCGAGGAGCTGATCGTTGAACTCCAAGGCTGGACCCAGTCGAGCCTGTACGCCGCCGGCGAGATGTTGGCAGTGGCCGATGAACCGGATGACGGCATCAAGCTGCTTACGAGCGGTCGCGCCAGCCTTCGAGACGGCGACGGCGCTCGGCTGCACCAGTACGGTCCCGGCGACCTGATCGAACCGCGGGGCATCCTCGGCGCATCGGGTTCCGGCGCCAAGGCCAGCGCCGATGAGCCGTGCCGAATCGAGACGCTGACCGCCGAGGCGCAACGCCTGCTGGAGGCCCGCGACCAACGGCTGGCGCTGAGGCTGTACCGGTACCTGCTCAACCGCCCTCGCCAAGCGACGCCCAACCCGTCCAGCGAGACGGGCTGAGCGAGCGGCGCAAGTCAGGCGCAAGCGCTGAAAAGCCGCGCACATTACGCTAGGATCTTGTCTTTAAACCCGGCGGACGCAGTGTTGTGAGACGGCCGAAATCCAATCAAGGTTCCGAGCCTATCGCCATTGTCGGCATGGCCTGTCGGTTTCCCGGCGCGGCGAACCTCTCAGAATTTTGGCGTTTGCTCGAAGCGGGCGGGAACGCCGTTACGGAGGGCGTGCCCGGATCGGGAGTTGGGCGCGTGGGCGCTCTGTTCCCCGACGACACCGGGCAGATCGAGGCCTGCCGCTTCGGTGCCTACCTTGATGAACTCGACCGCTTCGACGCCGCCTTCTTCCGCATTTCGCCGGTCGAAGCGCAATTGCTCGACCCGCAGCAACGCCTGATTCTGGAGACGAGTTGGCGGGCGCTCGAAGACGCGGGCATCGATCCCGAGGGACTGAAGGACAGCCGCACCGGCGTCTATGCGGGCATCAGCAACAACGACTACCGTGGACTGATCCTGGAGGCCAACGAGCAGGCGCCGCCCGCCGATGCCGCTTCCAGTCTCTATGCCGTCACCGGCACCTCCCTCAACACGGCGATCGGCCGGGTTGCCTTCGCCCTTGGCCTTGGGGGGCCGGCGATGGCGGTGGACACGGCCTGCTCGTCGTCCTTGGTCGCAACCCACCAGGCCGTCACCGGCCTGCAGCAGCGCGACGCCGACATTGCGCTGGCCGGTGGGGTCAACGTCATTCTCTCCGGTCGGCTGCTCGAGTTTCGCGCCAACGCGGGCATGCTGTCACCGGACGGCCAGTGCAAGACTTTCGATGCCTCCGCCAACGGATACGTCCGAGGCGAAGGATGCGGCATCCTGGTCCTCAAGCGCCTCGCCGACGCCGAGGCCGACGGCGATCGCATCTGGGGAGTGATCCGAGGCTCAGCGCTGAACCAGGACGGCGCGAGCCAGGGCTTGACGGTTCCCAATGGGGCGGCCCAGGAGCGGGTCATCGCGGCGGCGCTTGAGCGGGCCGGGCTCCAGCCATCGGACATCGACTATCTGGAGGCCCACGGCACCGGCACGGAGGTCGGCGACCCAATCGAAATCAACGCGACGGCGGCCGCCTTTGGGCCGGGGCGTGGCCCGGACCGCCCCTTGCTGATCGGCTCGGTGAAAACCAACATCGGCCATCTCGAGTCCGGGGCAGGCGTCGCCGGGCTGATCAAGACCCTGCTGGCCATGAACCGAGGCCTGATCCCGGCGCATCTTCATTTCCGCAATCCGAACCCCGAGATGGACTGGGCGCGTCTGCCCTTGCGGGTGACATCCACCCCCACCCCATGGCCCAGCCGCTCCGGCCACCCGGCCCTGGCGGGCGTCAGCGGGTTCGGATGGTCTGGGACGAACGCTCATGTCGTGCTGGAGGGATACGCTGCACCGGAACGGGCGCAATCCGGCCTTGACCTGAATCATTGGGTGGTCGGCGAACCGCAGCCAGTGGCCGCGCCGTTGCCGGCGTCCGCTGCGCCGCCGCCGAAGGACAGCCTTGCCCCGCGCACCAAGCGCCTGCTACCCCTCTCCGGAAAGTCCGGCGCAGCCCTTCGCGATTTCGCGGCGCGCTACCTCGAATGGCTCGACGACCCCGCCGGGGCGCTTCCTTCCGAATGCGCCGCGTCCGATCCCATCCTTTCCGACATGGCTTGGTCAGCCAGCATCGGCCGCAGCCACTTCGGGCATCGGGCGGGCGTGGCATTCCACAATTCGGAGTCGCTGCGCGAAGGCTTAAGGGCAGTCGCCGAGGCGGAAGAGAAGCCCGCATCGCGCCGTGCGGCGACCGTGGCGTTCGCCTACACAGGGCAGGCCAGCCAGTGGCCCGGCATGGGCGCCGCGCTCTATGAGAGCGAGCCGTCGGTACAGGCTGTGCTCGACCGGTGTGAAGCCGTGCTCGACGAAGAACGTGGCGCCTCGCTGCTCGACCTGATGTTCGGCCGGACGGGTGCCGCCGGTGACCTGGACGATCCGCAGTGGAAGCAACCAGCCATCTATGCCCTGGAGTGCGCCCTCACCGCCCTGTGGGCGAGCCTCGGCATCCGGCCCGACGTGGTGGTCGGACACAGTTTGGGGGAGATCGCAGCAGCGCAGGCTGCAGGGGTGTTCAGCCTTGAGGACGGATTGCGCCTCGCCGCGGTGCGGGGCGCGCTGGTCGGCGCATTGCCGGGGGAAGGCGCGATGGCGGCGGTGTTCGCACCGGTCCACCGGGTCGAGGAGGCGCTTGACGAACACAATGCGGCCGCGCAGGGCATCGGCGTTTGCATCGCCGCCGACAACGGGGCGCACCAAGTCATCAGCGGCCCGGCGACGGAAATCACTGCGATGATCGAGCGTCTGGAAGCAGCCAAGATTCGGGTGGCGCGACTGCGCAGGAGCCCCGCCTACCACAGCGCCATGATCGAGCCGGCGATGGACAACCTCGAGGCGGCCCTCTCCCAGCTCGCCTTCGCGCCGCCGTCGCTCCCCTTCGTCAGCAATCTCAGCGGAAGGACCATCGATTCGGACGAACTGCTGGACGCGGCCTATTGGCCGCGCCAGATGCGCGCGCCAGTCGCCTTTCGTGCCTGCGTCGAGACTTTGGCGGAACTGGGCGTGGACGCGGTCGTGGAGATCGGTCCCCATGCGGTGCTCGGGCCGATGATCCCGCTGGCCTGGCCGGGAACAGGCGCAACCGCCGAGCCATCGGTTGTGTCGAGCCTCAGGCGGCCAGCTTCGGGCGAAGAGCGGCCGCTACCGGGGTCTGGAGGGGGCTTCGTGGAAGCGGTCGCGGGTGCCTACGAAGCTGGGTTGCCCTTGCGCTTCGACGGGCTCTTTGCCGGTGAGGAGCGGCGCCGCACTGCGCTGCCCGGCTATCCCTTCCAGCGTGAGCGCTACTGGATTGAGGCCCCCAAACGGCGCCGTTCCAAGGCCGGGCACCCGTTGCTGGGCGCGCGGCACGACTCGGCAAGTAGCGAGATCAGTTTCGACACCGAGTTGTTCCCCTCGGAACCGGCATGGCTCGGCGATCACCGCGTGTTCGACCGGCTGGTAGCGCCCGGCGCGCTCTATGGCGCCATCGCGGCGTCGGCCGCCGTCGCCGTCGCGCCCGGTTCGACGCTTGTCGAGGACTTCCAGATGCGCAGCGCGCTCATCTTTCCGCAGAACGATGGCACGGACGGAGGCGAAGAGGAGGGCCGTCGCTTGCAGGTGCTGCTGGCTAACGACGAGGACACATCTCGCACTGTCCGGATTTTGAGCAAGGGGGGGTCCGACGACGACTGGACGCTGCACGCGGAAGGCCGGGTTTCGGCAGGTCCCGGCTCGGCTGCGCAAGCGGACGCCACGCCGCTGGATGTCCAACAATTGAAGTCCAGTCTCAACCCGGCGGACATTTCCGCCTACTACCGCGCGAAGGCGCAGGTCGGAATCGACCTCGGTCCTTGCTTTCGCACGTTGAGACAGCTCTGGTCCGGGCCAGGGGAGGCGTTGGGCGAGGTGTCCCTGCCGGACGCTGTCGGCGAGAACGGGCTGGAGATTCATCCGCTCCTGTTGGACGGCTGCTTTCAGGTTCTGGGAGCCGCTCGCGCCGCAGGGTCCGAAGATGGGGTCACCTACCTGCCCTTCGGGTGGGAGCGGCTCGACTTGCCCAAGGGGCTTGCCGACCGGCTGCTTTGCCATGTGCGATTGCGAGGAGGACGGGACAGCGCGGACGCCGAGCCACAGGAGGTGATCAGCGCGGACATCGGCCTCTACGACCTTGGCGGATCGCCGATCGGCACCTTGGAGGGGTACACGGTGAAGCGGGCGACGCGCAGCGCGCTGCTCGCCGCAGTGGAGGGCGTCGAGGAACTGCTCTATGAAATCACGTGGCGCGACCGGGCGTTGCCGCCCGGCATTACGCCAGCGGACTTCCTGCCGAGCCCATCGGCAGCGGCTTCCCAGTCACGTCCCTTCTCCGAGTATCTGGTCCAAGAGGGCGTTCTGGCCTCCGACGAGGCTGAACTCCAAGAGGAAATGGAGCGGATGTCGTGGGCCTACGCACTCTCCGCCCTGGAGGCTTTGGGTTGGGAGCGTCAAACCGGCGCAGCCGTGGATGCGGACGCGCTGCGCGAGCAACTTGAGGTTCTCCCGGAGCATGGACAACTGTTCCGCCGAATGCTCGATATGCTGGCCCGATCCGGCGTTCTGCAAGCGGACGGACAAGGCTACGTGGTCGCAGTCGGAGCCGGCGATGCGCTGCCGGAGGAAATGCCCGTCGATCAGCAGGCCCAACTCGGCGACCTAAGCGAGCGCTACGCCCATGCCGCCAATGAAATCGGGCTGTTTCGGCGCTGCGCCGGCGCCTTGCCCGAAGTGCTCCGCGGCAATGAGGACCCGCTGTCGTTGCTGTTTGGCGATGCGGAACCCCAGGCCGGCGACCTCTACCGGCGGGCGCCGGTTTGGCGGGCGGCGAACCTCATGCTGGGCGAGGTGTTCAAGACGCTCGTGGAGGAACTGCCTGAGGGGCGGCGGCTGCGTGTGCTGGAAGTGGGCGCCGGCATCGGTTCGGCGACCGAGTGCATCCTGCCGGAGCTTCCGGCCGGTCGATTCGACTACATGTACACCGACATCTCCGCGGGATTTTTCGCTGATGCGGAGGCGCGCTTCGGCGACGCGGACGCGGCGATCGACTACCGGACGCTGGATATCGAGAAGGACCCAATCGCCCAAGGCTTTACGCCCCACGGATACGATCTGGTCATTGCGGCCAATGTGCTGCACGCCACCTGCTACCTAGACGAAACACTTGGCCACTGCCGGGCGCTGCTGGCGCCGTCCGGGCTCCTGGTGGCGCTTGAGAACCAGCGCGGCCGGGGCTGGATGGATCTGATATTCGGACAGCTCGACGGGTGGTGGCGCTTCGCCGATCGCTATCGGGCGCACCATGCCCTCGCCGGACCCGACGTTTGGCGTCAGGCGCTCGCCGATACGGGGTTCACGGAAGCCGAAGTCCTCGGCCCGGATCCTTCGCCGACAGCCGGCTTGCCGGATCGCGGCGTGATCGTCGCCCAGGGGCCAACGGAGATCGCCTTGCCGAAGGGCGCCTGGCTGGTGGCTGCCGACCGCGGCGGCCTAGCCGCCACGTTGGCGGGGCAACTCGCGGCTCAGAACCAGACGGTGGTGCTGGCCAGCGATGATCCGGAGAACCTCGAGGCCTCCATAGCGAGCGGAGCTGGGGTCGTTGCGGCGCCGGTCGAGCCGGAGCGGCGCGAGTCCTGGCAAGCGCTCGTCGAGAGCCTGCCCCCGGACGTGCCCTTCGCCGGCGCGGTACACCTTGGCGCGTTGGACGGCCACGGGACGGATGCGTCAACCGAGGAGTTGGCGGCAGATGCCAAACGATCAATGGCGAGCGCGCTCGCACTGGCGCAAGGCATCGCCGATGCCGACGCCGTGCCGGAGAAGGGTCTGTGGCTCATCACCCAGGGGGCGCAGGTCCTGGAACGGGAGCGAACCGGTCAGTTGGCCGGCGCCGCGCTCTGGGGCTTCGGCCGGGTGGTGGCGCGCGAAGCGCCCCAATTGCAGCCACGGATGGTCGACCTCGACCCCGGTTCGGCGTCCCCAGCGGCCCTCATCGATGAATTGCTGTTCCCGGACTCGGAGAGCCACATCGCGCATCGACAGGGGCGCCGCCAAGTGGCCCGGCTCGTGCGGGCGGCCGCCGGCACGGAGCGTCTCACCCTGCCGGAAGAGACGAATTGGGTGTTGGCACCTGACGAAGGCGGAGCCACTGCGGCGCTCAAGGCGCAGCCGCTGGCGGCGCGCACCTTGGGTTCGAAGGAGGTGCGGGTCGCGGTCGAAGCCTCGGGGCTCAACTTCCTGGACGTATTCCGGGCCATGGGCTTGGTCGAGGAAGGGCTGCTCGGCGAGGAGTTTTGTGGCCAGGTTGTTGAAACGGGCTCCGAAGCAAGCGCGGTTTCGGTGGGCGACCGCGTCGTCGGCTTCGCGTTCGGCGCGTTTGGGCCGGAAGTGGTGACTCAGCAGGAGTTGATTGCGCCTGCACCCCCGAGTTTTTCCGCTTCGGCGCTCGCCACGATTCCCTCGGTGTTCGTGACATCCGTTCTCTCCTACGAGCTAGCCGGGCTGAAGTCCGGGGACAAAGTGCTGATTCACGCGGGCGCCGGCGGCGTGGGGCTTTCGGCCATTCAGTTGGCCCAGGCCGCAGGCGCGGAGGTGTTCGCCACCGCCAGTGCGCTCAAGCAGGACTATCTCCGCTCACTCGGCGTCAATCAAGTGTTCGACAGCCGCTCCACGGCCTTCGGCCAGGACATCCTCGACGCGACCGACGGCGCGGGGGTTGACGTGGTGCTGAACAGCCTGACCGGCGAAGGCTTCATCGAGGCGAGCCTGGCCTGCCTCGCCGAGGGTGGACGCTTCGTGGAGCTCGCCAGGCGCGACATCCTCAGCGAAGCCGAGATGGCGGCGCTGCGGCCCGATGTCGGCTATTCGATCCTCGATCTCTACATCCTCAAGGAACAGGATCCCGCGCACCCAGGCACCGCCCTGAGAGAGGTGTTCGAGCGCGTCGCGTCAGGGGAGTTGACGCCACTCCGGCACACCAAGTGGCCGATGGCTGAGACGAGCGCGGCGATGGACTACATGCGCGAGGCGCGCCACATCGGCAAGATCGTGCTCACCACATCCCCATTCCGGACGGGGCGGCTGCGCCCGGACCGAACCTACTTGGTGACCGGCGGCCTCGGCGGCATCGGCTGCGCGCTTGCCGAATGGCTTGCCGAGCACGGCGCGGGAACGGTCGTGCTGAATGGCCGCCGGGCGCCGGACGCGGCGGCGGAGGACGCGATCGAGGCGCTGCGCGCCCGCGGCTTCAACATCGAGGTCGAGATTGCGGACGTCACGGACTCGGCTGCGCTCGATGCCATGCTGGCGCGGATGGATGCCAAATTGCCGCCCCTGGCCGGCGTCATCCACAGCGTGGGCGTGCTGTCGGACGCCGTTCTGGGGAACCAGGCCTGGGAGAGTTTCGAGACGGTTCTGTGGCCGAAGATGCTGGGGGCTTGGCACCTTCATCGAGCAACCGCAAACCGCGATCTGGACCTCTTCGTCCTTTTTTCGAGCGTCGCCGGCGTACTGGGCAATCCCGGCCAAGCCAACCACGCCGCGGCCAACTCCTTTCTCGATCAACTCGCCGCCCACCGGCGGGCGTTGGGGCTTCCAGGACAGGCCATTGCCTGGGGCGCCTGGTCGGAACTGGGCGAGGCGGAGGAGCAGCGGGAGCGGATCGCCACTCGGCGCGAGGCGGCGGGCACCGGCTGGTTCACGCCGGAGCGGGGCTTCAAGGCCCTGGACCGCCTGCTGCGGCAGGACGCGGCGAACACCGTGGTCGCAGCGGTGGATTGGCCCACTTTCGGTGACGCCGTAGGAAGCCATTTGCCTCTGCTGGAGGAAATGCTCGACTTTGCCGAGGACGACGAGGATTCGTCCTCATCGGAACATCTGCTCACCCAGGTCGATGCGACCCCGGAGGCGGGGCGCGCGGCGCTGTTGGTGTCCTTCCTGCAGCGGGAAGTGCAAGCGGTGCTCAGGCTGCCTTCGACGCCGGACCCCGGAGTCGGGTTCTTCGACCTGGGGATGGATTCCCTGATGGCGGTTGAACTGCGCAACCGCCTCAACCGAGCCTTCTCCGATCGCTATGCGGCCCCGAACACACTGGTGTTCGATTTCCCTTCCATCTCGGATCTGGCCGCCCACTTGGTGGACGCGCTGGGCCACGCCGAAGCCGCTCCCGCCCCCGAAACCAGCCCACGCCCCCTCGCGGGGAGCGGAGGCGACGGCATCGCGATCATCGGCATGGCCTGTCGATTTCCCGGCGCGCCGGACATCGCCGCATTCTGGCGGCTACTAGAGGCGGGTGTCGACGCGGTGACAAACGGGCGGCAGGACGAGGGTCCTTGGTCCGGAGTTGCCGGGGACCCCGAATCCAAGGACAGGCCTTGGAAGCAAGGCGGGTTTGTTGAAGGGATCGATCGTTTCGACGCACGCTTCTTCGGGATGTTGCCCATTGCTGCCCAAACGATGGACCCGCAGCAACGGCTGTTGCTGGAGACGAGTTGGCGTGGACTTGAGGATGCAGGAATCGACCCGGAAGGGCTCAAGGGCAGCCGCACCGGGGTTTACGCCGGCATTGCAACCAGCGAGTACCGGGACCTGATGACGGCGGAAGGCGGGAGCCCCAACTATCTCGGCACCGCGAGCGGCATGGCAGTGGGCGGCGTCGCCTTCAAGTTGGGCCTCACCGGCCCGGCGATTCCGGTGATGCTCAATTGCGCGGCGTCGCTCGTCACCGTCGAACAGGCCGTCGCTGCGTTGCGCGCGGGCCAAGTTGATTTAGCCTTGGCCGGCGGCGTTAACGCAATATTCTCGCCCGGCCTAAGCAGGGAAATGGCGGCGCTCGGAATGCTGTCGCAGCAGGGGCAATGCAGAACCTTCGACGCTGGCGCGGATGGCTTCGTGCGCAGCGAAGGTTGCGGGATGCTGGTGCTCAAGCGGCTCGACGAGGCGGAGGCCGACGGGGACCGCATCTGGGCCGTCATTCGCGGGGCAGCGGTCAACCAGAACGGGGCGAGCGCCGGACCAACGGTGCCAAACGGCCCGGCCCAAGAGCAGGTGATCGAGGAAGCGCTGGCGCAAGCGGGCGTCGATCCCTCGGATGTGGACTATCTCGAGGCGCACGGAGCCGGCTCCGAGCTGGGTGACCCGATCGAGGTGCAGGCGGCCGCGGCAGTTTACGGTCGGGGGCGCAGCGGGGATCGTACCCTGCTGATGGGGTCAGTAAAGACCAACATCGGCCACCTCGAAACGGCGGCAGGGGCCGCAGCGCTGATCAAGGTCGTCCTAGCCATGCGCCACGGCCTGATCCCAAAGCACTTGCACTTTCGCAATCCGAGCCCACATCTGGATTGGGACGCGTTGCCGGTGCGCGTGGTGTCGCGAGCAACGGATTGGCCGCACGAACCGCACCGGCAAGCACTCGCCGGGGTCAGCGCATTCGGCATATCGGGAACCAACGCCCATGTCGTCGTGGAGGCCTACGGCACGCCGGACGATGCGCAAACGGCGCCCGGTGAATCGCGCTTTCCGAAGGGTTTGCCGACCCCAGTTGCCGCATCCCTGCCGGCTGCACTCACCGAAATGCCGCTGGTGCCGGAGGAGCTTGGCTCGCGCGCAACACGGGTTTTGCCGCTCTCCGCAAAGTCGGACACCGCCTTGCGCCACCTAGCCGGGCGGTATTTGGATTGGCTCGCGGCGCGGGGCGTGCCCGCCTCCAGCCACTCCGCACCCTCCCCGCTGCTCACCGACATGGCCTGGACCGCCGGCATCGGCCGTTGCCATTTCAGTCATCGAGCCGCCGTCGTATTCGAAGACGGTGAGCAGCTACGCGATGGCTTAAAGTCGCTTGCGGCCTCCGACCGGGAGTCGGAGCCTCGCCAGGCGGTGGCAGTCGCGTTCGCGTACGCTGACCACGATGCGCGGTGTGTCGGCACGGGCGAGGCGCTTTACCGCAATGAGCCTGTCTTCAGGGCAGTGCTCGACCGTTGCGAAGAGCTGTTCCGCGAACATTGCGGGGAATCGCTGTTAGCAGGGTTGTTCGGCCAAAACGACGCACCGGAGGCGCAAGATCCGCCTGCCGCGCGCGCCGCTTGCTATGCGCTCCAGTGTGCGCTCACGGCACTCATGGCAAGCGTCGGGGTCCGACCCAGCATCGTCGTCGGCCACGGCGTGGGTGAGTTGGCAGCCGCTCAGGCGACTGGAACCTTGGACTTGGAGGCTGGGCTCAGGCAAGCGGCGCTGGGCGCGGCGCCAGGGAAGGCAGCGTCAAGTTCGCCAGTCGAAACCTTGGCGGATCGCGGGGCTGAGGTGATTGTCGAGATCGGCTTCGGCGAATCGGCCAGCGCTCCGAGCGCGTCCGCATGGCCCGCCACGGCGGGTGGTGCCGCAACGCCGTTGTTCCTGTCGGTTCTTCGTCCGCCGACAGGGAAGGCGCCTACAGCCGATGAGCACCGCGAATTCGTTGCCGCGGTGGCCCAGGCCTATGTGGCAGGACTGCCGGTTTCGTTTGCCGGATTGTTCGCAGGGGAGGAGCGGCGCAGAATCTCGCTGCCCGAGTATCCGTTCGAACGCCGACGCTTTTGGATCGGTGCGACGCCGCGGTAGCTCGGCCGCGGCGACCGCCGAACTCCAGCCGTCGCGGGCCGCTTGGCGTTCAGCCGGCGCGATCGTCGATGTAGGCCACAAGCTGCCGCAAGGTCTTGAATTGCAGGCAATCCTCCGGCTCTAGCGAGAGGTTGAACGCGTCATTGACAGCCTTGAAAAAGGCGACCGCGTCCACTGACGACACGCCCGAATCCGCAAGTTGCGCATCGAAATCCGGGGCTCGACCAAGGTCTAGAAGCTCACTGACGATCTGCTTGAGGCGATCAACTGTTGATGACATTGGCGTTTTCTCCTTGAGTGGTTGACTGGTGGCGTCCCATGGCCCCTACGTAACTGGATTCCTTCCCTAGAGAGGCGATGGAGGTAGCGAGTATGCGGCAGACAACCCAGTCCCGCAACTCCCCCGTCAGGGCGGGGTGTACGTCAGGGCGGGGCGCCGGCGTCGTCGTCCAGGATGATGAAGGCGTCCATGTCCAGCGAGCCCGCCTCCACGTCGACGGGGAACGCCGGGTTGTCGAGGAGGAAGGGGAAGCCCGCCGGCGTCGCCTCGTCCCCGTTGGCCTCGTCGTCGTTGATGAGGCCCAAACGGACGTACATGCCCCACTCGTTCACCAGCAGGCCGCCGTCGCCCACCCAACTGCCGACGTTCTCGAAATCCCGGAAGCTGCGGCAAAGGTGGATGCCCGGCGCGTCCCGCCATTTCAGGGCGCGCGGCGCGAACCCCTCGAACTCCAAGCGCCCCGGCACCTCGCCTGGGTCAAGGCACACGCCCCTGTCCGCCTCCCCGTAGGGGACGTCCAGGCCGGGGTCGTGCGCCGTCACCAGGCTGATCTCCAGCATGGCGTGGAGCGCGTCGCGGATTCCCGCCTCGTCGAACCCCTCCCCGTCCCGGAAGTGGGTGCCGCCCTCGTACCAGGACTGGCGGAAGGACCAGTAGGCCCCCCCGCCCGCCGCGCCGGCCAGGGCCGCCGTCCACCCGCTGCCGTCGGCCACTTGGATCGTCTCCTCCATGGGGGGGGCTTGCGGGCTGGGCTGCTTTGCCCTCTTCGACGTTGAGCTCGGCTTGGGCGGGGCGGGGTCGTTGATGGTCCAGGCCACGTCAGCCGATTCGCCGGGCCAGGAGACCCTGTTCCCGCGGCCGTCCACGACCTTGACGTGCAGGTTCACCTTCTCCGGGCCTTCGTCGATGCCGTCGCCGTGCACCCGGAGGTAGAACCGGGTCTTGGCTCCGGCCAGCCGCGCCTTGGTCTTGGTGCACTTGGCGCCCTGGTCGTAGGGCTCCCCGCCGGTCGTCGCGCCGTGGAAGCCGTCCGCCCAGTTCATGACGCGGTAGTCCGCGTAGTAGGAGGCCGTTGAGCCGCTTGTGCACAGCTCCACGACCACGTGCTCGCCGTCGGGCAGCGCCGGCTCGACCACCAGGTCGAACGGCACGTCGACGCGGCTTGCGTACATGCCCGTCTCCCCGTTGGACGCCGGCTCCGTGACCTGGTCGATGCCGCCTGGGTCCATCGTGACGGTGCGGGCGGCGCTGGCGGGCGGGCCGGACGGGTCGACGTCGGCGGTGAAGCGCCCGGCGGCGCCGGCCGGGACCCTGTAGGTCACATTCCGGGTCTCGCCGTAGCTGCCCGAGCCGGCGGTCGGGGCCGGGCCTATGCGGACCTCGTAGGCGTCCTCAAGCCCGTTCGCGCCCTTTCTCCTGTTGACGTACCGGAGGCACCCCGCCCGGTTGGGGTTGAGCATCTCCGTGCCGCAGGCGAACGTCCTGTCGTCGGACGTGAGGTTCGCGCCGGCGGTTCCTCCCACACTGACGTCCCCCGGACTGCTGAACGTGCCGGTCAGCCTGAACGCGTAGGTGCCGTCCTCAAGCTCCTTGAGCCTCACGTTGCCCTGGCCCGCCACCAACTCCAGGTCGTAGTCCCCCGCGGGAACGGCGTCCAGGCTGCCGTCCCTGACCTCGATGGGGAACTCCACCGTCTCCCAGTCCATCAGGTTCCGGTCGGAGGTGCCCACGTAAAGGAGGTTGTCGGCGTGGTTGTCCTTGAAGCTGCCGGACGTGGCGCTGCCCGCCCGGAACGCGAGGTCCTTCCGGTCCCCGTCCTCGATGCCGTCGCGCAGCCACATTCGGTCGCTTTCGTCTCTAGGACTACGAAAATTGGCCCGCTTGAAGGAAAAGCTGTCATAATGCGGTATATCCTTAGCTTTCAAATAGAAGGAGCCATCAGGCCAATCCTCCGATGTTGAGTTGTGCCTACTGATCGGAACCCGGTACGTGACTTCCATCGGGACGTTCGCCTTGAGGGAGGGAAAAGGATGGGGAAGAATGCCTTTTTCCGAAACCCTGCCCCGGTCCGTCGTGCTTATGCCGTCCGAATCCGTCTCAACGTAGCGGCCCTTGTCGTTCCTCACGTCGAAAAGCAGCGCCGTAAGGGCGTCCATGTCCCAATCCCTGGTCGCGGTGATCCTAGTCCTTATCAGCACAGCGTTGCTGGAAATGTCGCTCTCGTACACTTCCTTGGTCAGAACCTCCACCGTGATGGCCTGCCTGCACGTGCTGCTCAGGTCATCGTCCTTCTCCCAATCAGCGGAGTTGTTGCTGGGCCAGTCGTTTTCAAATGGATCGCTTCCGGCCTGCCGCCTTGCGTAGATGTCCCTGCTGCCCGGCTGCCTCACCTTTTCGTCCTTTGCGTAGTGGACTCCCCTTTTCCACTCAGGGTAGGCGCAGATCGTCTCTATAGAGCCCTCTTTTTCGCCCGGCGTATCGACCATCCTCACCCTGGCCGTGCTTCGGTTGCCGATGTGCAGGCCGTTGGCAACGCCGGTGACGGACACGCTGAAGTATTCTTCCCCCTCGTAGCCGTCGTAGCCGACGGTTTGAACGTCAAACTTGGCGGTGGTGCCCGCTTTGGAGGGAAACAGGACTTGGATGGGGTTGTTGCTTGCGTAGTCAAGTCGGAAATCATCCACGTCAGTCGCTACGTGGCTGGCATCGGTCGTTCCGTGGCTGAACGTCACCAGCGCCTCCGCTTCAAGCAATATCTTGTCCGGGTCCGCCAACGTGGACGTAGTGCCGTTCTCTCCGTCCTTGCACCTTTTCGAGGCGTCCGTTTCGGCGGCATCATATTCATGCAGCCTCAGCACAGGCTGCGCGGGGCCGTTGCTTTCCACTACTTGATAAGTGGGAATCGTGAACGACACGCACATGTCCGATCCCTGGGCCGTCACCCGCCTGTTCGCCACGTCGTCGTCATAGGCGATGAAGTTCCCCAAGCACTGCTCGTTGTAGCCAGGGTCCCCCCGGACGCAGTTTCCTCCCAGTCCCCTTCTCGGCACCTGTACGCTCAGGAAGCTGAACTCCGGGTCGAACGTGATCGTCTCGTCGTCCATGTCGCCGTCCTGTCCCACCGACGCTGAGAAGGTCCACCCATTGCCCACGTACCCGGTTCCGATGAACGAATCCGGCTCGATCTTTTGCGTGGAGGGGTCCAGCGCCATGTAGCACGGGATGTCCCCGGCCGAGGACGGGCCGTTCGGGTACGGGTTGGCGTTTTGCAGGGCGCAGCCCTTCACGTTGAAGTCCAGGCCCCACTCAACCCCGTCGGGAATGGTCATGAAGTGCCCCTTGACCATGGCGATCTTGGCGATCTTGGTGAAGCCCCCCTCGTCAAGGTTGCCGAGCGTGTTCTCCGTCCACTCCCACTTCATCGGGTCGTTGTTTTCAACCTTGATGACGTGGGACTTGTGCTCATCCAGCACTTGGTAGATGGAGTCAACCGCCTTGAAGGTGACGTCCAGCGTGTCGTCCCATTGCGGGGTGTTGCGCGGATCGAACGGAAGCCTGACGACGCGCCCCTCCCGCGGTATCTTGAAGGGCAACGAGACGCCGGAGTTGATGGCGTCCTCGCCCCGCATGTTCCGCCCCGTCCACTCCATTTGGATGCTTTGGTCCTTGCCCTCACCCAAGCCGGGAGTGGCGTAGACGTAGAAATCCAGCTCGTCCTCGTCATGGGGCGCGTTGGGATCGTGCTTGTACTCAACCAGGAACTGGTTGCCGCCCGGCCCGCACGTGGTGCCGGATGGAATGTTCTTCTCCACGCACTGCTTGGCCGTGTAGTTCCACGGCTCCGGCCCGATGTAGTTGGGGTCGTCGGGGTCGAGGGGCTCCGCAGGCACTGGGGGAGGGTAGACGTTGTACGTTATGTCGACAGCGTGCAAACTTACGGAGCAGGAGACGGGGCATTCCAAAACCGGGGTTATACGAAGAAGGTGGGTGACACGCCCCGTCTCCTCATCGTAGTCGTAATCCTGCGCTCTGTCCAAGTCCCCTCTCGTGCTCCTTAACGGCAACCGGAACACCACGGTGTTCTCCCAAGGCCGCAAAACCACCTTGCTGTCCACTTGCGTTTGGGTCTCCGGGTCAAGGTAGCTTTGCTTCAAGTAGAAGCTTCCGTTTTCCTCCTCCAAAAAACGTTCGTCAATGAGATCGGTCACAACGCCGTTAAAGGCGTCGAATTTTATTCTGAACGTCTCCGCCCGGTAGTGGCTGAAAGCGGTGGTTATTTGGAACTCAAGGATTTCCCCTAAGAGGTCGTCCATCTCCATTAGTGGAGATGGGGAGTATGTGATAGTGTCGTCATCGTAAACCCGGACACCTAAATACACGGAGTTCTTGTTACCGTGGAAGTCGTGCGCCTCGGCAAGCTCAATGTAGGTCTCGTCTAAACCATCCACGGTGTACGCGGGGTCGGGCAGTATTTTCACGGTCACAACGTAAGAATCCCCTTGGTCAACCCTATGGTCCGTAAGGTTGCCAGTATGCAGCGTTACGGACACAACGCCGTCCGACTCCACGTTTACGGCTCTAACGTGCTCCTGGAAACCTTCCTCTTTGTTTGGAACGGTGATCTCCATTTTAAGGTCAAACTCAACGCCTCCCGCAGGAACCGCCTCAACGCTGAGGTTGCAGTCAAAGGAATGAAGGTTCTCTGTGCCAGTGTCAAAAAGGGACGTGTCCCCGACGTTGGCGCACACATGCCGCTGCGGGGTTGTCAATGTTTTGAAGCCCACGATAGGGATGTTGGAGTCCCTGCTGTCAGTTATGACGAAAGTTTGCGCTGGGCCTTTCTCCCATAGATCGTTGTAAGGGTTGTCCTTCAACTTGATGATTCTTGCGTCCATGTTGAAGTTCCCGTCACGGCGATTGTTGTTTCTCGTTTCAAAAGCAAGCGTTTTGGTTGTTGTCCATGCATTCATAGTAACGGTCTGCTGTTTGTTACTAAAAATGTTGCCGGGCTCCTCTAGCGTCTTTCTTTTAAGGTCCACACGAAATTGATAGGGCAAAGGCAGCGCTCTGTCTGCGGTGATCTCCACAACCAGGTCCTCACCCTCCTCAACCTGCGCGGCTGACAAGCTGACCGTAGGCTTGATGGAATCAAGAACCTGAACGGTTGCTGCCGCTCCTTGGGTTACTCCCCTGTTGGGCAGGGTGTATCCGTAGTTGCTGTCCTCTAGGAATTGTAAGCTGAATCTCTTATGTTGGAAGTCGTCGTCGTTGGTGGTGCTTTCACGGAAGGTCTTTGATGTTTCGTAGGGAGACACGGTAACCGCTCTTCTGGACAGAGGCGTCCCTATGCCAGCGTCCAAGTGTACGTCGTAAGCTGCTTGTGAGGGTCTATCGGCGTTTATCTTGAATTCGATATCCTCGCCCTCCACTACGTAGAGTGGAGCCTCCGATACGGTCAACTCCGGCTTGGGGTCGTCGTTGGAAATGATTATTGCCACCGAACCCTTTTGTTTCACATTGACTTTGTATAGGTTGTCTCCGCATCCATTGGTATTGCCGCTCACAACATCACAAGTGACTTTGAGCGCAAAAAGCTCGTTAGTTTCATAGCTATCATCCTCGTGAACGATGATATCCAAGGTCTTGGAGGTTGTCCCTGCGGGGATCGTTATTTTATGGCCGTCGATGTTGCCGCAAAACCCGTAATCCCAATCCACAGCATCTACTGCGGGTGGGACACGAGTGTTCCCTAAGCAAGTAAGACTGACGCCTTTTGCCGTGCCGCTGCTTGTGCGCCGGGCAGTCAAGGTGAAATCCTGCCCCAGGGCCCTGTCCAAATGGATGCTTACCGGGAAAACCTTGTTTCCTGTTCCATCCCCTTCTAAAACAGATGCCGCTAGCCCACTCACTGAAACGTTGTAGGCATCCAACTTATCCTCTACTGTTAAAGTAACTACTCTGTTATTTGACGTTGTGTAGGGGAAGCTTGGAAGGTGGGACTTGATGAAGATTCTCGTCCCCCTATCCTCTATGTCAGCGTGCTCTATGGTAGGAACAGTAAAAGACACTTCGGTTTCATAAGCTGCCATGTCCAACTGCTTAGTGGCGTCATCCACGGCTTTCCTGTCCGCTTCTCCAAGGCCCGAGTTATCGTCCCGGATGATAACATTAAAGGTGTAAAGGTTTTGCGCTTTTCTGTCGGCGGTGACCGTGACCTTTATGGGGTCGCCTTCGGTTACATCGTTGGCTGCTATCGACAAGAGCGGTTTCGGGTCGTTCTCCACGATGGTGATTGGGTTGGTGACGATGTTGACCACGTAGTTGTGGCCGTCCCCGCCGCACCCGGACTCGCAGGTCACCACCACGCCCACCGTCTCGTCCCCTTCGTAAACGTCATCATTGTGGGTGACCATGCCCCCCACTCCCCCGCCGGTTGTTCCTGAGGGAAAAGTCACTGTGTAGCCGCTGTCGAAGCCGCCCTGCTGGAAGCCGTAGTCCCAATTGGGGTTGGCGCTGTTGTCGGACCAGATGGGGCCGTTCTTGAAGTTGGATGGGCGGGCGGTCCCCGCTGTTTCGGACCCTTTGACGCGAACCACAATGGGGTGCCCGGCCACTGGGGACACCGACGCCCTTAACTGTGTTACCTTCTGGGTTCCGCCATCGCCTTCGGTTATCGGATCGGCCATTATGGTTACGGTGTGGGTTTGCTGTTGCTGCTGATCCTGGGAGCCTTGTTGGGGTTGGGGAGGGGCCTCCGGTTCCGGCTCGACTGTGGTTTGCTGCGCTTTTTCAAGGCACTGCAGCACCTTGCGCACCGGGGCCCAGCCGGACCACACCTTCTCGCCGTCCTCGGCTTCCTTGACGGTGTACGCCGTGGTCGGCTTGGCGGTCGCTCCCGTCCATGTTGGCAGCGCCCGTTCGGGGTCTTCACCCTGGTAGGCTATCAGCACCCTGTACCAATTCGCCCCGTAGTTGGGGGACTTGCTCCTGTTGGAGTTGTAGTAGCCCGCGACCGTGTCCCACTGCTCGTCGCCCACGCAGGACGACGGGGACGGCGCCGGGTCGGATGGCGGCGGGGGAGGGGGCGGGTTGTCGCGCACCAGGACGGACGCGCCCGCGTTGGCGGTTGCGCTCGTGCCGCTTCGGGCGTTCGTGCCGGAGCCCTTTACGGTAACGGATAGGCCAACAGTGACGTTGCTGTCGGAATCCACGGCCGGGCGCGTCCAGGTCGGGGTCGGCGAGGCGGCGTCGTCGAGGGCGCCCATGGACACGGTCCAGGCGTGCTCCGGCGCCCCGTCGTAGGTTCCGCCGGAGAGCGTTGCGCTGAGGGGGGCGGCGGTTCCCTCGTCCCCGTCGGCAATGGCATTGATGAGCACCGACGGTGCGGCGGCGTCGGGGAGCGTCGGCGGGTTGAGGCACTCCAGCACCTCCCGCACCGGGGTCCAGCCGGACCACACCGCCTCCCCCTTCTCCGCCTCCTTGACGGTGTACGGGGCGGTCGGCTTGGCGGTCGCTCCCGCCCAGGTTGGGAGCGCCCGTTCCGGGTCCTCGCCGCGGTAGGCGATTAGGACGCGGTACCAGTTGGCGCCGTAGTTCGGGCTGTTGGCCTTGTTGGAGTCGTAGTAGCCCGCCACCGCCTTCCACTTGGCATCGTCCACGCAGTCGGCGGCGCGGGCCTTGGGCGCGAGCGCGAAGGCCATCAGCAGCAGCGCCGACAGCAGGGCGCCGGTCACGGCTGCGCCGATGGTTGGGGGCGTTGCCGACGGCGCGGATTTCCCCGGTCCGCAGCTTGGGGGGGGGGGCACAACGGTGGCCTCGCGCGCGCAAGGCGCGGACCGGGCTGGGCGGGGTCGCCGCGTCAACCAAACCGTTTGTGTGTGGACTTACCCCATGGGAACTCAACGCTACTCTTCGGAGAGACTAATGTCAAACTCAACTTAGAACACGGGGTGTCGTGTTGATCTTAATCTCCTTAATCCCCTGATTGTCACACTCTCACACCACCCCCTGCAGATAGGATCGCACAACGGCAACGCACTTCGCGGGAGCCTCAAGCTGCAGCAAATGCGTGGTACCGGGAATGAACTCGTACTCAATGTGCGCGAGCTCGGCGTCATCCAACGTCGGCACATAGGCGTACGGCAGCCCCGGGTCCGAGCCGATCACCTTGACGGGACACCCGACTCGGCGAAAGCCCAGGCGCCGCGTCCACTGGCGAATGCCTTCGAAGACGAGCGCCTCGTACTCCGGCGGACAGCGCAGCTCGAAGCCCCGCCCGTCAACCCGTTCGCGGAGCGTGGTCCTCGCCATCAAGTTGTGTACGCCCGGCACGACGCGGCTGAACTTCGATGTGCCGGCAACGCGTGCCTCGAAGTCCGCCAGTGTCGCGAAGCGGCTTCTCCGGCGCCGTGTTTTGGCGGCCGAGAATTCGGCCAAGCCGAAAAAGATCTCATCTTCCACGCCGTGCATGTGCAACGGCGGATCGAACAGAACCAGAGCATGGTAGAGTCCCGAATCCGTCGGTTTCTTGGCGAGCGAGGCCAGCGCCACCACGGCCGCCAATGAATGGTGGATGCCGATCTTGGGTTTCGGCCCGCAATGGCTGTCGATGGCGGCCAGAACCAGATCATGGTCGCGCGCGAACACGGGAATCCTGTGGTTGGCCAAGGCGCCAAGGGCGTTCCAGCCGTGGTTCCTGATGTCGTGAACGAACACGTCGAAGTCGTCGAGCAGAGCCGACCAAAACGGCGCATAGAGGTCTATGGCCAAGCCAGTGCCATGGCTTAAGACCACGCGGGGGCCAGACGGGTTGCCGTGCCGCCGCACGGCGATCACGCCACCATCGTCCAGTTGCACGTTAAACGTCAGCCGCGGTTCGGGAACCTCCCAAGTATCGGTCTGCGCGCCTCGTTGGCTGCCGCCATCCGCCATGACGTCTCCGTTGCTGAGGCGAACCTACCACGTCAATGCAGCCCGGTGGAAGCCTCAATCCGGGATCCCGCCAAGGCGCGCGTCAACCTCGCCCACCGGGGTCCGCACCAAGGGCAGCACCCGCAGGTCGAGGCCGCTCTCCACCTCGATGCGCCAGTCGCCCGGCGCCGGCCCGGCGCCGCCGGACAGGCCCTTGGCCGGGTTGCCCAGCTCCAGGTCCCAAGCGTCGAGGTTCGCGGCCTCGCCCGGGCCCAGCCGCAGCCGCACCGGGCCGAGCGCCCGGCCCTGGGCGTCGTGGGGCCGGATCGTGACCGTGCCGCCCGCCGCGGAGCCGTTGACGATGAGCAGCATCCCCGGCCGGCCCGCCGGGCCGTACGCCGACGGGAAGCCCGCCACGGCATGGACGCCGGATTCCAGGCGCAGCGCCGCGGCCGGGTCGGACAGGTTCGCCAGATGCCCGCCGGGCTCCTCCGCCAGCGCCATCACCGCCAGTTCGCCGGTGGACGCCACCCGCAGCCGCCACAGGCCATGGCCGTCGCCGAGCGCGCCGTCAAGCCCCGCACCGCCGCGCTCAAGCTCCAAGGCCGTGTAAGTGGCCGCGGCCCGCGCCGGAAGCGCCAGCGACACCGCGCCGCCGGGCGCGCCGCCGTCGTCAAGCGCCGTGATGCGCACGCCAAGCGTCCGCGATTCCCGGTTCACCAGCCGCAGCAGCCCGGTGCGCTGCGCACCGTCCGCCGGGTGCAGCACGGCCACCTGGTGCGCGCCGTCCCGCACCGGCGCCACCGCGCCCATGGCCGCCAGCCGGCCGTCCGCCGAGCGGATGCGGGGCCGCACCTCAACGGCCCCCTCGCCCGACACGTCCAGCCGCCAGTCGCCGGTGCCCGTACCCGTGCCCCCGGACAGGCCCTTGGACGGGCTGCCCCGCTCCAGGTCGGCGGAAGTGAGGTCAACGGACTGGCCGGCGCCGAGGTGGAGTTGCAGCGGCTCCGGGCGCCAGCCGGCGTCGTCGGTGGCGGCAATGCGCACCGAACCGCCCCGGGCGCCGGTGTTGGCGATGCGCACCACGCCCTCCCGCGCCGGGGTCGAAGCGGCCGGCACCAGCGGAGCGAACGACCGGCTGATCCGGCCGGCGTCGCGCAGGCACTCCAGCGCCTCCCGCACCGGCGTCCACCCGCCCCACGCCTTCTCGCCGTCCTCCGCCTCCTTGACCGTGAAGGCCGCGGTCGGCTCGGCAGTCGGCCCCGTCCAGTCCGGCAGCGCCCTGTCCGCGTGCTCGCTCCGGTAGGCGATCAGCACCCGGTACCAGTTGGCTCCGTAGTTCGGCGCCTTCCCCGCATTGGACTTGTAGTAGCCCTCGACCGTCCTCCACTGGGTGCCGCTCACGCAGGAGGAGGCCGGCGGCGGGTCGTCGTCGTCGCGCACCGCCACCGTGGCCGCAGCGTTCGAGGACGCCACCGTGTAGCCGGTGCCGGCGTTGAGGCTGACGCTCACCGAGCCGTCCGCCTCGTCGGTGCCGTCGTTTACCGTGGCGACGGTGAGGCTCGCGGTTGTCGCGCCTGCGGCGAGCGTAATGGCACGGGTGCCCGCACCGGGCGCATCCAGGTAGTCGCCGCTCTGGGCGACGGCAACGCTCACCGTCACGTCAGCGGCGGGCGCCGGATCGGCATGGATGGTGAACGACGCGCTGCCGCCCTCATTCACGCCGCCGCCGCCCGACAGGCTCAGTTCGGGGATGGGGTCCGGTTCCGGCTCCGTGGCTTCCCTCGACTCCAGTTCGGTCAGGGCCTCCACGATCGGATCCCAGCGGCTGGCGGTGTAGGTGTCCGCCATGTCCTGGGCCTCGGCCGCCGTCATGGGCGTGTAGCCCTCCGCCAGGGCGTCCTCGTCGCCCAGCCCGGCCAGCGCACGCTTCCAGCGGTCCACGTGGGCCTGTCCGTGCTGGGTTTCGTCCGCGTACCCCCGGACCGTGGCCTTCAGTTCGCTGTAGTCCGGCAGCTGCGGCGTCGTGTCGATCGTTGAACCGGCGGCGGTCCGCTGGTAGCCGGTGGGCGTCACCTCGTCGTAGTCCTGGGAATAGACGATGACCGCGTACTCCGTGCCGGGCTTCAGGCCGGTGATCGTGTAGGTGAGCGTGCCGGCGTCCACCTGGGCGGACTGCGCGTCGGCGTTCGCGACGTTCTCGGCCCAATAGACCAAGTAGTGGTCGACCTCGCGCTCGGGCCACGACAGGGTCATGCCGCTGGCGGTCACATTCGAGAAGCCCAGCGCTCCGGGATCGGGGAAGGGATCGCCGGGCGGATCGCCCGTCTGCCCGTCCTGCGAACCCCCGCCATCTGTCTGCGGCTGCCCGCCGGGGCAGGAGCCGTTGCCCACCTTGGTCGGCGGGTTATGGTTGTGATGCTGGTGGCTGCTCCCGTTGCCGGTGTGCGGGTGGCTGCGGTGGCCGTAATCCGGCTTGCAACTGGTCCATACAGTGATGCCGAAATCATCTTCCTCAATCTCCTCCGCCGTCCGGCACTCGGTGATGCCCATGCCCGCCGGAGCGTACACCTGCTCTCCATCGACGGTGATCAGGCGCGCCGACTGGTGCCGGTGGCCGTACCAGCACGCCGCTGCCGCCGGGTCGAAGATGGTGGTCGTCACCTCATCCTGCCGGAGGGCGTGGGCGACGCTGTAGGCGACGTCCTGCTGGACCTCCGCCCAGTACTCGCGGCCGGTCATGTTTTCCGTGCTGCGCCAGATCTTGGTGGGCATCGTGAAGACGGCAGACCCGCCGGATCCCACGTCCACGTGGGTGTACGCCTCGAACTGCACCTTCCTATCCCCTCTGCGCGGCGGCGGGTCGCAGTGTTTGTCGGGGTTGAAATCTGCTGAAGTCAGGCCATCCGGGAGCTGGCAGTGATCGTCCCACCAGTTGGGAATCTCGTCGATTGCGTTGATGAAGACTTCCCACGTCTTGAGGTACACGCGCCGCGTCTGGCCGGCCGGCGGCGGGGGGGTGATGTAGACTCTGAAGCGCGCGTCGTTGCCGGACATGACGCTGCCGTTGTCCAGGGCATCGACGCTGGCGGTGGGCACGCCCGGCCAGGCGGACGGACAGGTTCCGCCGCCCACCGGCATGCAGGCCCATTCGGCGGAGGATTCCACAATGTAGCCGGGGCCAGGCAGCGCCCGCATGGCGATCCAGCCGTCGCCGACGTTGCCGCCGGCCTCCGCGCGGTTCTTGACGTGGACGCGCAGGTCGAAGCTCTGCTGGCCGATCAGGATGGAATTCTCCAGCCAGGGACGCACGTAGGCGCCGCGGCGATTCACCTTGGCGCTCCCGTCCGGTTTCCATTTGGGATTGATCTTGTAGCGGTCCCACGTCGCCGGGCGGTGGTCCGAGCGCGGGCTGAGCACGTCGCCCGACCACGCCAGCTGCGTCGAGATGCCGCGCAGCTCGCTCGTCTCCCGCGGCAGGGCAACCGAGAAGGTGAAGTCCAGGTTCGCGCCGGTCTGCGCCGGACCGTTGGTCCCGTCTCCCAGCGCCACGCTGACGGAGAGCGTGTTGGCGTCGTCCTCGCTGATGACGGTCGTCATGACCGTGTCGTAGGCGGCAAGGGTCCGGTAGCCCGTGCCGGCGCCAATGCTGACCGTCACCTCGCCGTCGGGCTCGCCGACGCCGTCGTCGTGCGTCTTGACGGTGAACGTGGCAACGCCGGAGGTGGGGATGGTCCTGTCCATGCTGTCTATGCCGGTGGGGTTGCTGCCGAGGTATGCGGCTTCGAGGAAGCTCTGCCCGCCGGCGGTGGTCTCGGCCACCTTGACGTTGACCGTCACGGGCGACGACGGGGCCGGGAACGCCCGCAGCGTGTACGTGATGGCCGTGCCCTCTTCGACCTGTGACTGCCTGGCTTCGATGGTGACCAGCGGATTGGCGGCGCTCACGTCCAGCGGCAGGAAGATCCCCGATAGGCCGATGTACACGTTGCTGCTGCTGACGCCGATGTTGCCCTGGCTCAATGGGTTATGGCTCTGCTGTGTGCCGCCCCAGCGCGCCTGGCTGCTGTGACCCAGGTATTTGTTGGCGTACTTCACCCCCGCCGTGGCATGGGTCGTGCCCGTCTGCGTGCCGGTGTTGGGGCCCCGCTTGCTGGTGGTCGCGACGCCCAGGGCGTTGCGCTGGTTGGCCCCGGTTTGGGCGTTGTTGTCCCAGGTGCCGTCCCAGAAGTCGTTGTAGTCGTCGGCGATCTTGGGGCCGTTGAGCCAGTTGATTTGATGCGAGAAGGGCGTGTGGCTGGGCTCGCCATTGACCATGATGCCGGTGGCGGTGTGCCAGGCGGCGTCCACGGTGTTGGTGCTGCCCACCACCCGGAAGGTCGGCGCGTACTGGCGGATGTCCGCGTGGCCGTGCGTGCTGCTGCTGATGCGGTTGCGGACGAAGGTGTCGTAGTCGGCGATGTTGCCGGAGGTGGCGTTGCGCTCGTTCTCCGTCTTGAACAGCAGCCGGAACTGGTCGCCCGCGTTGATGGCGCCGGGCTTGAGGGTCCAGTTCTCCGGGACGAAGTTGACGTCCACGATCTGCACCTGGGCGTACGAGCCCCGGTTCATGGCGTCATTCTGGGAGCCAATGGAGAACCCGGACGGCACACTCTGGAAGCCCATGACGAAGGACTCGTAGCCCTCGATCTCGTCGTCCAGCAGCACCGGCAGGCTGAAGGTGTGGCTGGACACGCCCGCCGGCACCGTCACCCGGTGCGTGGCTCCTCGATCTCGATTTTCGGTGTAGGCGTCCGCCTCGATGTCCTCGAGCAACTCGGCGTCGCAGGCGTGGAACACAATCTCAAAGGTGTGCTCTCTCTTGGTGGGCGAGCTGAAGTTCAGCGTCGGCCGCAGCGGCTCGCCCTCCCGCACGTTGTAGCTGTCGCGGCTGAACTTCACCGTGTCGGCGACCGCAACCGGTCCGATGGGACCGACCATGGGCGAGTACACGTCGTCCACAAACCCCTTGCCGTCGGTGTGTTGGACCCGCAGCCGAAAGAATTCGCCGGAGTTCGATTGCTGCAGGGTGTAGCTCTGGGAGGTCGCGCCAGATATATCGAGCCATCTACCGCCGGCGATGTCGGTACTCCGCTGCCACTGGTAGGCGAGCGTGCCCTCGCCGTCGGCGTCGGCGCAGACCCGGTTTCCCGTCAGAACGCCGTTCACCTGGGGCCGGCCGCTGATCCGAAACGCGGACCGGCCAGTTTGCTCATAGATGGTGATTGTCGTATTGGGGGTAGTGCCTAGATCGTAGTCGGCGCCGTCGGTGATGTTCAGTGTGATGGTCTCGGCGTTGTCTGATACCGCGTCCTCCAGGACCGTGACTGGAACTCTGACCAGATCAAATCTCGGCGTCCCCGCCGGGATGGTGAACGTCCCGGTCATGGCGCTGCAGTTGGCGCCGGGAATGGTGTAGTCCGTCCCGCAGGTCGCGGTCCCGCCAATGGTGTAGTTGACGTCCAAGCCCGGGCCGGCCGGGATATCGACGGTGGCAAAGATTAGGATATTGGCGACTTGGGGTTCAAATACCGCGAAATTATTAACGGCCCAAGTCACCCTCGGGACACTCTGCGCCTGGGCCCGCTCGGTGGGCGTCAGGGCAAT
>JAJEIQ010000061.1 GCA_022827905.1 Pseudomonadales bacterium
CCTTGGAACCCAACCAGCTGTGACCCATGCCCCCGCCCAACGTCCGAATGGGCGAACCATAGAACCCGCCGGCTATAATGTCAAGCCGTGCGAAACACGCCCTCAGGCGTCAACCAACGGCGCGGGGGTGCGAATAGTTACAAAAATTAAGAAAAACTTGAAACAACCTGTAGTATTCCGCAATTTATTGTTACACTCCGCGACGAAGCCGACAATTGCTGAAGGAGTGCTTTTCTCATGTTCCAATCCCCCCCCCCCCCCCCGTAGGGCTTTGGTCGCCGCCTTTTTGGCGATGACGGCCCTGCCCCTGGGCACCTATGCGCAAGAAGCGGACGAGGCCATGGAGCCTTCCGAGGCAGCCGCGCCGATCGAGGAGATCGTGGTCACCGGTTCGCGCATTCGCCGAACCAACCTAGTCAGCGCCAGCCCCGTTACCCAAGTGACCTCCGAGGAAGTGCTTTTTCAAGGCACAGTGCGGGCGGAGGACATGGTGCGCACCCTGCCGCAGGTCTATTCGGACCAGAATACGGGTCAGTCCAACGGCGCCACCGGCACCGCCACGCTGAACCTGCGCAACTTGGGCGCGGAACGCACCTTGGTGTTGGTCAACGGCCGCCGGCTGCCGGCGGGCTCGCCCATCCAAGGCGGTATTGGCGCCGACATCAACCAGATTCCGAGCGCCCTCATCGACAGCGTCGAGGTGCTGACCGGCGGCGCGTCCGCCACCTACGGGTCGGACGCGGTGGCTGGCGTGGTCAACTTCCTGATGAAGGACGACTTCCAAGGCCTGCGGTTTGACTACCAGTTCAGCCAGTACCAGCACAACAACCGCTCCGGCAAGTGGCAGGGCATCGTCGAGAATGCGGGCTATCCCGCAGCGGACGGCAGCAACGCCGATGGGGACATGTCCTACCTGTCGTTGATCGTCGGCGGCGACCTCGATGGCGGCCGCGGCAACGTCACGGCTTATGCCACCTATCGGGACATCGAAGCGGTTTGGCAGGGCGACCGGGACTACAGCTCCTGTGCACTGAGCGACGACACCACGTTCTGCTTCGGCTCATCCACCATTCCCCAAGGGCGGTTCACGAACTTCGGCGTTGGCGGTCCGTTCGTTGACTACATCGTGTCGGGGAATGAATTCGTCGCGCGCCAAGGGGAGACGTTCAACTACGGCCCCCTGAACTACTATCAGCGCCCGGACGAGCAGTACACCTTTGGCGCCTTTGCCCACTACAACCTGAGCGACCGGGCGGAGGTGTACACCGAGTTGATGTTCATGGACGACCGCTCGGTATCGCAGATTGCGCCCTCCGGCGCCTTCTTCGTGACCGAGTCGCTCAGTTGCGGCAATCCGCTGATGTCGCAACAGCAGTTTGATACCGTTTGCGGCTCCATCGGCCTGACTATGGACGACGTTCGCGCGCCCTTCTGGATTGGTCGGCGCAACATAGAAGGCGGCAATCGCCAGCAGGATCTGCGCCATACCAGCTTCCGGGGCGTGTTCGGCGTGCGCGGCGACCTCAACGACAACTGGACCTACGACGCTTCCATGCTCTACGCCGAGGTCAGCATGGAGAACACCTACCTGAACGACTTGGGCACCACCGAGATTCGGCGCGCCTTGGACGCGGTTCGGCATCCGGAAACCGGCGAAGTTGTTTGTCGATCCGTGGTTGACGGCTCCGACCCGGCCTGCGTGCCTTGGAACATCTTCCAGGAGGGCGGCGTCACCCAAGAGGCGTTGGACTACATCGTCCTGCCCCTTTTCGCCCGCGGCACCACCGACCAGATCGTGGCCTCGGCCTTCGTCTCCGGCGACCTGGGCGAGTACGGCGTGCGGATGCCCAGTGCCGACAACGGCGTCGCGGTGGTGTTCGGTGCGGAGTACCGAGAGGAGAACCTCGACTTCAATCCCGACGAAGGCTTCCGCAACGGCGAAGGCGCGGGCCAAGGCGGCGCCACCAATCCCGTGAGCGGCGGCTACGATCTCTGGGAGTTGTTTGTTGAAGCTAGCATTCCGCTGGTGGAAGGGGCGGCATGGGCCGAGGAGCTGACCTTGGACGGCGGCTTTCGCTACTCCGACTACAGCTACGGCGTCTCCACGGAAACCTTCGGCGTTCGCGTCGGTTGGGCCATCAACCATTCCGTCAAGGCCCGCGGCAGCTTTCAACGCGCCATCCGCGCCGCCAACCTGCGCGAGCTGTTCCAGCCCCAGGGCTTCAACCTGTTCGACATGACCGGCGACCCCTGCGGCGGTCCGGTCACGGGCGGGGTCACGGCGGCGGGCCGGAGCTTTGAGGAATGCGCCCGCACTGGCGTGACGGCGGAGCAATTCGGCAACATCGCCAACTCGCCGGCCGGCCAGTACAACTTCCTGCAAGGCGGCAACCCCAACCTCGAGCCCGAGGAAGCGGACACCTACTCCTTTGGCGTTGTCCTCACGCCAGCGGCGATCGATGGCCTGACGCTCACGGTCGACTACTTCAACATCAAGATCGAGAAAGGCATCAGCAATCTGGGGCCGGAATTCATCCTGGACCAGTGCTTGGACGGCAATCAGTCCCAATGCGCTTCCGTCAGGCGGGGCCGGCCAGGCGATCTGTGGATTGGTTCGAACGTCCAGACCAGCGGCCATATCGTGGCCCTGCAGGACAACCTAGCCATCGAGAAGGTCACTGGCTTCGACCTGATTGCGGACTACGTCTTTGACGTCGGCGATATGGGCAGCGTGAACGTCAGCAACGTCATGTCCCTCATCGACAAGTGGGACCAACAGGAGTTGGCGGGCGCGCCCACCGAGGCCTGCTCTGGCAAGTGGGGCGCCTACTGCGGCTATCCCACGCCGGACCTGCGCAACAAACTGCGCGTGGTCTGGACCACACCTTGGAACGTGGCGGCCAGCATGATGTGGCGCTACACCAGCAAGGTGGATGACCTGAACGAATCCGACATCGACCTCAAGGCCATCTCCTACGTCGACTTGTCGGTGTTCTGGGACGTTCGGGAGAGCACCCAGATTCGTCTGGGCGTCAACAACGTCTTCGACGAGGCGCCGCCGATTGCCGGCAACGGCGCCGGGCCGTCCATCAACGGCAACGGCAACACCTTCCCAGGCATGTACGATGCCTTGGGCCGGTACTGGTTCATCGCAGCCAGCTTGTCTCTCTGACCGGCCTCCTGCGGGCTCGGGGCCTCGCCCCCGAGCCCCGCTGCCGCCGTTTTCCGGCGACCATGCCTTCGCTTCCCCAAGGGGTGATAGACTTCGCGAGCGTTGTGGAATTGAACCAACGGAGGGACGATGTCCATCGAGAACGGCGAGCGGTTTATTCGAGCATTGAAGGCCGATCAGGCGTTGCGGGACAAGGTCAGGGCTGAAGGCCGCGAGAACTTAACGACCATCAGCGCCGCAGCGGGAGCATCCTGCAATGCGTTTGACGTGGTGGCGGCGCTGCTCAGGCAGATCGAGGGGGCCGAAACCTTGCCGGAGTGGGAGCGGTAGCTACCCGGAATTGCGTCGTGGCCGAATGACGCCGACTTCCGAGGCCTCCACGGAGGCGACGAAGCACTCGACTTCCGGGCAGTCGGCGTGTTCCGTTCGCAGGCGCTCGCAGGCTTCCTCCGCAGTGAGGCCGGAGCGGTACAGGATCTTGAAGGCGCCGCGCAGGATCGCGATGAGTTCCGGTTCATAGCCCCTTCGGCGCATCCCCTCGACGTTCATGCCCACCGCTGCGGCCGGATTGCCCGCCACGGTGACGTAAGCCGGCACGTCCTTGAGCACTAGGCTCATGCCGGCGATGTGGGTGTGGGCGCCGATGTTGCGGAACTGCGGCACCCCGACGTAGCCGCCGAAGTTGGCGTGGTCACCTACGGTGCAGTGGCCGGACACCGAAGCGTTGTTGGCCATGATGACGTGGTCGCCCACCGTGCAGTCGTGGCCGATGTGAACGTAGGCCATGAACAGGCCGTGGCTACCGACGACTGTCTCGCCCTCGCCCATGCCCCGATGCACGGTGACGCCCTCGCGGAAGACGTTGCCGTCGCCGATTTCCAGACGGGTGGGCTCGCCGCGGTAGGCCAGTGCCGGGGTGTCTTCGCCGATCGTGGCGAACTGGAAGATGCGGTTGCCGGCGCCCATGCGCGTGGGCCCCTTGATGACCGCGTGCGCCCCAATGACGCAGCCGTCGCCGATCACGACATCCGGCCCGATGAGGGTCCAAGGCCCGACTTCAACCCCGACGCCGAGTTCGGCGGAGGGGTCGATGATAGCGCGAGCGTCAATCACCGGACCGCGTCACGGCTTGCGGCCCGCGCAAAGAATGTCCGAAGTGCAGGCGAGTTCGCCGTCCACGTACGCCCGGCAGGCGAACTTCATGACGGTGCGCCGCTCGACGAGGATTTCGCTTTCCATGTCGAGGCGGTCGCCGGGCACCACCGGACGCTTGAAGCGGGTGTTGTCGGTGCCCGCCAAGTAGAAGATGAGGTCCTTCGCTTCCTGGTCCTTGGTTGCCATCGCCAGCACGCCGGACACTTGCGCCATGGCCTCGACGATGAGCACCCCCGGCATGATGGGGTAGCTGGGGAAGTGGCCGCTGAAAAAAGGTTCGTTAATGCTGACGTTCTTGTAGCCCTTGACGCTTTCTCCGGGCTTAAGCGCCGTGATCCGGTCAACGAGCAGAAACGGGTAGCGGTGCGGCAGATACTTGAACAGGTCGTCCATGCTCAGGATTGAATCGCTCATTGGCCGGATTTTTCCAGTTCGGTGACCCGCCGGTCCAGCTTGGCGGCGCGGCGGGCCAACTCATCAAGGTTTTGGAAGCGCAGGGCGTTGCGCTTCCAAGCGGTGGCAGCGTTGTGCAGGACGCCCCCGGAATAGGTGCCGGGCTCGGTGATTGACTGCGAGACATGGGTGCAGCCGCTGACGGTGACGCCGTCGCAGATTCGGATCGGCCGATCTCCGCCGACGCCGACCATGCCGGCCAGAACGCAGCCCCGGCCGATTTCGGTGCTGCCGACGATCCCCACGCAGCCGCAGATCACGCTGTGCGCGCCGATGCGGCAGTTGTGGCCGATTTGCACTTGATTGTCGATCTTGACGCCATCCTCGATGAGGGTGTCCTCGATGGCGCCCCGATCGACGGTGGTGGCGGCCCCGATGCTGACGTCCCGGCCGAGCGTCACGCCACCGAGCTGGGCGATGGGCGCCAGGGCGCCGTCGCTGCTGCGGGCGAACCCGAAGCCGTCGGCGCCGAGTACCGCGTTGGCGTGCACCACGGAGTGCGCGCCGACTTTGACGTCGTCATAAAGGGTGGCGTTGGCCATGATGCGCACGCCCTCGTCGAGCCGGCAACGGTCGCCGACTACGGCGTTGGCGTGAATGGCCACATCGCCGGCCACGGTGGTTTCCGATCCGATGGCCACCCCGGGGCCGATGCGCGCCGTTGGATCGATGACGGCGCTGGCGTCGATCCAGGCGCTGGCGTGAATGCCGGCGCCCAGCCGCGGCGGACGCTCCCAGAGTCGGGAAGCGGTGGCGAATGCGAAGTAGGGGTCCGCGACCACGATGGCGTTGGTGGGGCAGAGCGCCAAGTCGCGGCCGTGGAGAATGACGGCGGACGCCTTGGTCCTGGGCAAAGCCTGCCGATAGGCTGGATTGGAAAGGTGGGTGAGTTGGCCCGGCATCGCGGAGGGCAGGGCACCCACGCCGGCGATCACCACATCCGCGTCGCCGACGACTTGGCCGCCCACTCGCTCGGCTAGCTCACCAAGGCGGTAGCTGCCGGTCACGAACTCGGCGCGTCGCGCTTCTGGTTCAGCTTTTCCGTCACCCGGCGGGTGATGTCGTGCTTGGGGTTGACGTAGCGAAGATTGGCGCGCTCCATGATGAGGTCGTAGCCTTCCAACTCGATGAGGTCCTTAAGCACCGCATCCACTTTCGGCACCATCACTTGCAGCAGGTCCTGGCGGCGGTCCTGCAGGGCCTTTTGCAGCTTGTTGACCAGAAACTCGTAGTCGATGCGCTTGTCCTCGATGTCCTTCTGCGCCTTGCGCTGCTCGGTTGGGCTCATCACCTCCCCATCCGTTTGCAGCTTTTCCTGCAAGGCCTGGATTTCGGCGCCGAGCGCATTGACCTCCTCCTCCTCCTTCTTGAGCTCGCTTTGCGCCTGCTCCAGAAGGGCCTTGGCCTCCTCGCTGGACACCAGCGCCCGCTGGGTGTCCAAGACGGCGATCTTCAGTTCCGCAGCGGCCATGGCGGCTGCGCCCAAGCTCAAGGCCAAAAGGGATAACTGGGCTAACCTCTTCATCCTGAAACGATTGATCACGGCAGGGTTGATCACGAGATGGCTCCTTGCTGGTGTTGCTCGCGGCGGCCAAGGCAGCATGGCCAAACCGCGATGCCAAAACTAAGACTCGCGCATTCTACATCAGACGCAAGGAAAGGCCATCGCGCGACCTGACGGTCGCGTGTGCAGTTTCGCTGGCGCGAAACTCCGCACTCGTCGAGTGGGTCAGCTTCCGATATGTTTCTAACCCGAACATCGGCTGGCGGCCAGTGTTTACAGCCTTCGGCTAGGTCAGTAACATACTGCTTTTGCGGGGTTGCCCAAATGTTGCGAATCGCTCAGGATGCGCTTACTTTTGACGATGTACTGCTGCTCCCTGCCCATTCCCAGCTCCTGCCCTCCGACGTTGACTTGAAGACCCGATTGACGCGGGAGATCGATCTCAACATTCCGCTCGTCTCCTCCGCCATGGACACCGTGACCGAGGCGCGGCTGGCCATTGCCATCGCCCAGGAGGGGGGCATCGGCGTGGTGCACAAGAACATGAGCATCGAGGCCCAGGCGCATGAAGTGCGGGCGGTGAAGAAGTTCGAGACCGGCATCATTCGCGACCCGATCACCATCACGCCGGGCAGCACGGTGGCGGATCTCATCGCCCTGACCCAGGACAACCGCATCTCCGGCGTGCCGGTGGTGGAGGGCGACCGATTGGTGGGCATCGTCACCGCCCGGGACGTGCGCTTCGAGAAGCGCCTGGATGCCAAGGTGCGGCAGGTGATGACCCCCAAGGAGCGGCTGGTCACCGCACCGGAGAACGCCAGCTTCAACGAAATCACCAAGCTGCTGCATGAGCACCGCATCGAGAAGGTGCTGTTGGTCAACGATGCCTTTGCGTTGAAGGGCATGGTGACGGTCAAGGACATCCACAAGTCCCAAGCCTATCCCAATGCCTGCAAGGACGAAGCGGGCCAATTGCGGGTCGGAGCCGGGGTGGGCACCGCGCCGGACACCGACGATCGGGTCGCTGCGCTCATTGAGGCAGGCGCCGACGTGATTGTCGTCGATACCGCCCACGGCCACGCGCAGACGGTTCTCGATCGGGTCAGCCTCATCAAGCAGCGCTATCCGAAGATGCAGGTGATCGGCGGCAACGTGGCCACCCGGGAAGGGGCGGCGGCCTTGGCAGCGGCGGGGGCGGATGCGATCAAGGTGGGCATTGGCCCCGGCTCCATCTGCACCACCCGGGTGGTGGCCGGCATCGGCGTGCCGCAGATCACGGCAGTTTCCGAAGCGGTGGCGGCGGCCAGCGAGGTGGACGTGCCGGTCATCGCGGACGGCGGCATTCGCTACTCCGGGGACCTGGCCAAGGCGATTGCCGCAGGCGCCAGTTCGGTGATGGTGGGCAGCCTGCTCGCCGGTACGGATGAGGCCCCCGGCGAAGTGGAGCTCTACCAGGGCCGGACCTACAAGTCCTACCGGGGCATGGGCTCCCTGGGCGCGATGGGCGAGCGCTACGGCTCCAGCGATCGCTATTTTCAGGAAGTGGAGGGCGATGGCCGCAAGCTGGTGCCAGAGGGCATTGAAGGTCGAGTTCCCTACCGTGGGCCGGTTGGGCCGATTATTCATCAATTGATCGGCGGCCTGCAGGCCTCCATGGGCTACACGGGCTCCGCCGACATCGAAACCATGCGCGCCAGCCCGGAGTTCGTCCGCATCAGCGCTGCGAGCGTGGCCGAGAGCCATGTGCACGACGTGACGATCACCAAGGAAGCGCCGAATTACCCGCTCCGTTGATTTCGGCTGATGGCAGCGCCCCTGCAAGCCGTTGAGCCGGCGGCGGCCGGGCACCTCCGGGACCAACGGCTGCTCATTGTCGACTTTGGTTCGCAATACACCCAACTCATCGCCCGGCGGGTGCGTGAGGCGGGGGTCTATTCGGAAATCCTGTCCTACGACGCGGGCATCGAGGCCTTTGCCGCCTTCGGCGCCCGGGGCATCATCCTGTCCGGCGGGCCAGAATCCGTCACGGAAACTACGGCACCGCCCATTCCCGATGGCTTGTTCGATCTCGGTGTGCCGGTGCTCGGCATTTGCTATGGCATGCAGGCCATGGCCCGGCACTTCGGCGGTCAGGTGGCGGCGTCCGCCAAGCGGGAGTTTGGCCCGGCGGAGATTTGTGTGCGTGGCCCCTCGCGGCTGCTGTCGGCGCTCGAACTCAATGCGCAAGGCGGCCTGCCAGTCTGGATGAGCCACGGCGACAAGGTGGTGTCGGCGCCGTCGGGCTTTCGAGTCACCGCATCGACGGACAGCGCCCCGGTGGCCGCCATGGAGCATGAGCAGGCGCCTTGGTACGGCCTGCAGTTCCATCCCGAAGTCACCCACACCGATCAGGGCGGGGCCATATACCGCCATTTCGTTCACGGCATTTGCGGTTGCGACGGCGCTTGGACGGCGGACAACATCATCGATGACGCCATCGAACGGGTGCGGCGGCAGGTCGGTGGCGACAAAGTGGTGCTCGGCCTGTCGGGCGGCGTGGATTCCAGCGTGGTGGCCGCGCTGCTGGCCCGGGCCATCGGCGATCAGCTCACTTGCGTATTCGTTGACAACGGCCTGCTGCGCAAGAACGAGCGGGCGGAGGTGGAGGCCGCGTTTGCACCCCCCGCCGCACCCTCCAATGCGCCGAACCTCAACCTGGTCACCGTGGACGCCCGGCGGGAGTTCTACGCCTGTTTAAGCGGAGTCGATGAGCCCGAGGCTAAGCGGCGGGCCATTGGCGAGACCTTCATCGACGTCTTCGAGGGAGTGGCCAACGAGATTGAAGGCGTCTCCTGGCTCGCCCAGGGCACCATCTACCCCGACGTGATCGAATCCGCCGCCAGCGCCCACGGTAATGCCCACGTGATCAAGTCCCACCACAACGTCGGCGGGCTTCCTGAGCGCATGGCGCTAAAGCTCGTCGAACCCCTGCGCGAACTGTTCAAGGACGAAGTGCGTGCGGTGGGCGCCCGGCTCGGTTTGCCGGACAGCCTGATCAACCGCCACCCTTTTCCCGGACCGGGGCTGGCGGTGCGCGTGCTCGGCGAAGTGAAGCCCGCCTATGCGGACGTGCTGCGCGAGGCGGACGCCATCTTCCTTGAGGCGTTGCGCGCGGCGGGCCTCTACCATCAGGTCAGCCAGGCGTTCGCCGTTTACTTGCCGGTGAAGTCCGTCGGCGTGGTCGGTGACGCCCGGCGCTATGAACACGTCATCGCCTTGCGGGCGGTGGAGACGGTGGACTTCATGACCGCGCGTTGGGCAAAGCTGCCCTATGACCTTCTGGAGCAGGTCTCGGCCCGGATCATCAACGAGCTGCCGCAGGTCTCCCGGGTGGTGTACGACATTTCCAGCAAACCGCCGGCGACCATCGAGTGGGAATAGCCGAAACGGACCTCGCTTGGATGGGAGAAGCCCTCGAACTGGCTGAAGAGGCGGCTAGCTGCGGCGAAGTGCCGGTGGGGGCCGTGGTGGTGGACACGGCGGACAACGCCTTGCTCGGCCAGGGCCGCAATCGGGTGATCGAGGACAACGACCCAACCGCCCATGCGGAGATCGTCGCGCTGCGCGATGCCGGGACGGCACGGGGCAATTACCGGCTGCCGGGCGCCACCCTGTACGTCACCGTGGAGCCCTGCACCATGTGCGCGGGCGCACTCGTTCACGCCCGCATTGGGCGGTTGGTGTTCGGCGCGCGGGAGCCCCGGGCGGGCGCCGTGGAAAGCCGGGCGCGGGTTTTGGACAACCCCGCCCACAACCATCGGGTGGCCATCAGCGGCGGCGTCATGGCGGCGGAGTGCGGCGCCCTGATGCGCGCCTTCTTTGCGGAGCGGCGGCCTTGATCGACCTGACCCGCTACGGCTTGTGGAAAAGTGGTTCATAAGCCTACAAAGCTGATGCGTGACGGGACACTCGTGCTGCCGGGGCCGCCTGCCCTGTCCGAATTCGCGTTGCGCAAGCACCGGGAGCCGCTGGGGCTCGATGGTTTGTATGCAGAGTACGTGCACGTCCTCCATCTTGCGGAGCCGCTCGACGCCGCCGAACTCACGCGGGCGCAAAGCTTGTTGCAATACGGTCCGCAACGGGGTCTCCCGGCGTCTCTGGCGTCTCGATCGGATGCCGTGCGGGTCGCTACCGTCATGCCGCGAGCGGGGCTGATTTCGCCTTGGTCGAGCAAGGCGACGGACATCTTTCATATCTGCGGACTGGCCAAGGTGGTGCGGGTGGAGCGGGGCGTGCGCTGGTTTGCTGATCCCGGGCTCGATGAGTCCCAGGTGGGACGGCTGTACGACCGAATGACCGAGGCGCCGATCGATGAAGCGGCGTTCGAGCGGCTGTTTGAGACCCAGCCGGCGAGGCCCCTGGCGCGAATTGCGGTGCGCAGCGGCGGGCTGGCGGTGCTTGAAGCGGCCAACCGGGATCTCGGGCTGGCCTTGGCGCCAGCCGAAATCCGCTACTTGGCGGATGCCTTCGCCGAACTCGGGCGCGACCCGACGGACGTGGAACTGATGATGTTCGCCCAGGCGAATTCGGAGCACTGCCGGCACAAGATCTTCAACGCGAGTTGGACCATCGACGGCCAACTCATGGATCAATCGCTGTTCGACATGATCCGCAACACGCATCGGGTGACCAACGGCTTCGGCATCTTGAGCGCCTACGCCGACAACGCCGCGGTCATCGCTGGCCCGCCTAACCAGCGTTTGATGGCCGATCCCCGCTCCCGTCAATACCGCTACGTTGATGAGGAAGCGCCGGTGCTGATGAAGGTCGAGACGCACAACCATCCCACCGGCATCGCGCCCTATCCCGGGGCGGCCACCGGCAGCGGCGGTGAGATCCGGGATGAAGGCGCGGTGGGCAGGGGCTCCAAGCCGAAGGCGGGACTGGCCGGGTTCACCACCTCGCACCTCAACATCCCCGGCTTGCCGGAGCCTTGGGAAATCGGCACCGGCAAGCCGGAGACCATGGCCACGGCGCTCGACATCATGCTGGAGGGGCCGATTGGCGCCGCGGCCTTCAACAACGAGTATGGCCGCCCGGGCCTCGGCGGCTACTTCCGCACGTTCGAGCAGCCCGACGCCAACGATCCGCAGGTGGTGCGCGGCTACCACAAACCGGTGATGATCGCGGGGGGGATCGGAACGGTCCGGCCGGGCCATGTGCAGGCGGAGGGCTTCGTGCCAGGCACCCAACTCGTGGTGCTTGGCGGGCCGGCCATGCTCATCGGCTTGGGCGGCGGCGCCGCCTCGAGCATGGCGTCGGGCGCCAGCTCATCGGATCTGGATTTCGCTTCTGTGCAGCGGGACAACGCGGAGATGCAGCGCCGTTGCCAAGAGGTCATCGACGCCTGCACGGCCTTGGGCGACGAGAATCCCATTTTGCTGATCCATGATGTGGGTGCCGGTGGGCTGTCGAACGCCTTGCCGGAACTGGTCAAGGATGCCGGCACCGGCGGGTGCTTTGAGCTGCGCAAGGTGCCCAACGCCGACCCCGGCATGTCGCCGGCGGAGATTTGGTGCAATGAGGCCCAGGAGCGCTACGTGTTGGGCGTTGCGGAGGCGCGCTTGGACGAGTTCGCGGCGCTTTGCGAACGGGAGCGGTGTCCTTGGGCGGCAATTGGCGAGGCGACGGCCGAAGAGACGCTGCTGGTGCGTGACGACGCATTCGACAACAGGCCGGTGGACATGCCCCTCTCGGTGCTGTTCGGCAGCCCGCCGGCGCTGCATCGGTCGGTCGAGCGATCCGTTCCCGAACGTCCGCCCCTGGACTTGGCTGATGTGGATCTGGAGGACGCCATTCATCGGGTGCTCGGCTTCCCGGCAGTGGCCAGCAAGCAATACCTGATCACCATCGGCGACCGCAGCATCACCGGTCTCGTGGGCCGCGAGCAGATGGTTGGTCCCTGGCAGGTGCCGGTGAGCGATGTGGCGGTGACGTTGGCGGGGTTTCGCACCTACCGCGGTGAGGCGATGGCGATGGGTGAACGGTCGCCGGTTGCCCTGATCGATCCGCCGGCCTCCGCACGCCTAGCCGTTGGGGAGGCGCTGACCAATCTCTTCGCGGCGGACGTTGAAGCGCTCGAACGCGTGGTGCTGTCCGCCAATTGGATGGCGGCGGCGGGCCGGGACGCGGAAGAGCAGGCGCTGTTCGATGCGGTGCGTTCGGTGGGTCTTGATCTTTGTCCAGCGCTTGGCATCGCCATTCCAGTCGGCAAGGACAGCCTGTCCATGGCCACCCGCTGGCAGGAGCAGGATGTCGAGCGCAGCGTCGTCTCGCCGATGACCCTGATCGTGTCGGCCTTTGCGCCGGTCGTTGATGCGCGGCGGACGCTCACGCCAGTGCTGCAGCGCGCGCCCTCCAGGCTGCTTCTGGTGGAACTGGCCAGGGGACGGGCGCGTCTCGGCGGCAGCGCACTGGCCCAGTGTTACGGTCAATTGGGGGATGAGTGTCCCGACGTGGATGATCCGGCGGTGCTGGCAAGCGCGTTGCGAGCGACCGCAGCGCTCAATCGGGCCGGTGCGCTGCTGGCCTATCACGACCGTTCCGATGGCGGGCTCTTGGCCACGTTGGCGGAAATGGCGTTCGCCGGACGCCTCGGTTGGGAGATCGGCATTGCCGACGAGAACCTGCTCGCCGCGCTCTTTGCGGAAGAGCTGGGCTGGGTGGTGCAGGTGGCCGATGCGGAGGTGGCTAGGGTTGAGGCCGCATATCGGGATGCCGGGGCAGGGGTGATTGACTTGGGCGCCGTGCGTACGGACGAGCGGCTGCGCATCCACCACCGGGACGCCATGGTGGTTGACGCGGAGCGGGCCGCTTGGCAATGCCGGTGGGCCGAGCCGAGCCACCGAATGCAGCGCCTGCGCGACAATCCCCAAGCGGCGGACGAAGAGTACGCCGGCATCCGCGATGCCGATCCAGGCCTGTCGGCCAAACTGGCTTTTGACCTTGGCGAGCCGCCGTCGGCCTTCGCCATTGGCGGATCCCGGCCCCGGGTGGCGGTGCTGCGCGAGCAGGGCGTCAACGGCCACCTCGAAATGGCGGCGGCCTTCGACCGGGCTGGATTCACAGCGGTGGATGTCCACATGACGGAGCTGATTTCCGGGACCGTGTCGCTGCTCGACTTCCCGGTGTTGGCCGCCTGCGGCGGCTTTTCCTACGGCGATGTACTCGGCGGCGGCGGCGGCTGGGCGAAGAGCATTCTCCATCACGGCACGGTGCGCGATGCGTTCGCTGGCTATTTTGCCGCGGACCGATTGGCACTCGGCGTCTGCAACGGCTGCCAGATGATGGCCCATCTCAAGGCGCTGATTCCCGGTGCCGAGTCCTGGCCCCGATTCGTGCGCAATCGCTCGGAGCAGTTCGAAGGGCGCACCGTGCTCGTGCGTATCAATCCAAGCGCCTCGCCTTGGCTGGCGGGCATGGCCGGGAGCGTGCTGCCAGTGCCGGTGGCCCATGGCGAGGGCCGCGCCGAATTCGCGGATCCGGGCGATCTTGGGCAACTGGCCTCGGCCGGCCTGGTCGCGGCGCAGTACGTCGACACACACCATCGAGTGTGCGAAGCCTACCCCGCCAATCCCAATGGCTCCGAGGACGGCTTGGCCGGCGTCACCGCGGCGGATGGCCGGGTGCTGATCCTGATGCCGCACCCGGAACGCGTATTCCGCACCGTCCAGAACGCTTGGTCGGACCCTTCCTGGGGCGAGGACGGCCCTTGGCTGCGCTTGTTCCGCAATGCGCGGCGGGCGTTGGGCTAGACAGCCCTTGACAACCGCACCCGCTATCAGGATAGTGCGCCGCGTGAACAAGCTCCCTGCCCAAGAACTGTCATTGCGTCTGCAAGACCTGCGCCCGCAAGGCCTGCGCTTGCGCCTCCTGCTGCCGGCGTAGCCGGCACATCTCACCCCAAAAAGGGCAACCGCCCGCCTTAACCCAAAGCCCCCATCCACTCAGCAGGAGTCTTGGCCATGAGCGAGTCTGCCGCAGTCAGCGAATCGCAATCATCTCCATATCAACCGCGCAGCCGTGCCGGCGGCGCGATGCCGTTCCACAAGTATCGCCCGTTCGCGCCCATCGACCTGCCGGAAAGGCAGTGGCCGGGCCGCACGTTGGAGCGCGCGCCCCGCTGGTGCAGCGTCGATCTGCGGGACGGCAACCAAGCCCTGATCGATCCGATGAACGTGCAGGAAAAGCTGCGCATGTTCGATCTGCTGCTCGAGGTCGGCTTTGCGGAGATCGAAGTGGGTTTCCCAGCGGCGTCGCAGCCGGACTTCGACTTCATTCGCCGCATCATCGACGAAGGGCGCATTCCCGATGGCGTCGCCATTCAGGTGCTTTGCCAGGCGCGCGAGGAGCTCATTGAGCGCACCGTGGAAGCTTTGAACGGCGCACCCAAGGTCGTTTTCCATCTGTACAACTCCACTTCGGAGCTGCAGCGGCGGGTGGTGTTCGGGATGGACCGCCAAGGCATCATCGACCTCGCGGTGAAGGGCGTCTCCTTGGTCAAGGCGGGTCTTGCGGCCTTGGATTCCGACATCACCTTCGAGTACTCGCCGGAGAGCTTCACGGGCACGGAACTCGATTTTGCCGTGGACATCTGCACCGCCGTGGCGGAGCAGTGGGGCGCGACGGTCGAGACGCCGATGATCGTCAATCTCCCCTCCACCGTGGAGATGGCGACACCGAATGTCTATGCCGACCAGATCGAGTGGTTCGCCAGCCGCTTCCCGCACCGCGACAAGACGGTGATCAGCCTGCACACCCACAACGACCGCGGCACCGGCATCGCCGCCACCGAGTTGGCGCTGCTCGCGGGTGCGGAGCGGGTTGAGGGCACCCTGTTCGGCAACGGCGAGCGCACCGGCAACTGCGACATCGTCACCATGGCGATGAACCTCTTCAGCCAAGGCGTGGATCCGGAATTGGACTTCCGCAACATGCCGCGCATCCGTAAAACCGTGGAGGCCATCAACAAGCTGCCCGTGCACGAACGCCACCCCTACGCGGGCGACCTGGTGTTCACGGCCTTCTCGGGCTCCCACCAGGACGCCATCAAGAAGGGCATGGCGCAGGTCGATCCGGACCGTTGGGAAGTGCCCTACCTGCCCATCGACCCCGGCGATGTGGGCTCGTCCTACAAGGAAACCGTGCGCGTCAACAGCCAGTCGGGCAAGGGCGGCGTTGGCTTCCTGCTCGAGGAGTTCTACGGCATCATTCTGCCCCGGGAGATGCTCAAGGAGTTCAGCGGCGTCGTCCAAAAGCTGACCGAGACCCTCGACCGGGAAATCAAGGTCGAGGAAATCTATCAGGCGCTGCTCGATGAGTATGCCGTGGAGGGCGGCCCGTACCGGCTCGTTGACTTTGACGTGCTCACCGGGCATCGCGCCGAGCAACGCTGCGTCGCCCGCATCGAAGCCTCCGAGCAGTTGGTCACCATCGACGGCGAGGGCGGCGGCCCTATCGAAGCCTTCGTGCATGGCCTTGAGGAGACCTTCAACGAGCCGGTCAACATCGTCGAGTACCACGAGCATGCGCTGACCACCGGCAGTGACGCCCAAGCCATCTGCCTGCTGGCCATCGAGGATGCCGATGGCGGGCGCTGCTACGGCGTGGGGGTCAGCCGCAACACCATCACCGCTTCGTTCAACGGGGTGGTCGCGGCATTGAACCGTCGCTGGAAGCAATAGAGGAGGTGGATTCGCCGACGATCTCTGCGGCCCGACATCAACCCCGTTGCAGCAGCATCTCAAGCACGAATTTGCTGCCGAAGTAGCCGAGCAGCAGGAAGGTGAAGGCGATGATGGTCCAGCGCACCGCGGACGCGCCGCGCCAGCCGAGCCACAGCCGCCCGGCCAGCAGGCCGCCGTAGATCGCCCAGGAAAGCGAGGTCAGCACGGTGTGATGCACCACATGCTGGGCGAATAGGTCGTCGAGATAGAAAAAGCCGCTGCCGATGGCGGCGGTCAGGGCCACGAAGCCGGCCCAGATCATGGCGAACAGCAACCGCTCCATCGTTTCCAAGGGCGGCAGGATGCGCAGCAGCAGGATGTGGCTGCGGGTTCGTATGCTGCGCTCGACGAAGCCAAGCACGATGGACTGAATCGCTGCCATCATCAGTATGCTGTAGGCCAGGATGGAGACGAAGATGTGCGTTCCGAGCCCGGCATCCGATGCCTCAATCGCCTTGGGCGTTGGCTCCGCGACCAACGATGCCGACAGGGCCAAGGCCGACAGCGGAAACAGCACCACGAGCAGGCTGCGGACCGGTTGCACGGTGCTCAGGATGGTCACCAAGGCGACCATGATCAAGGCCGTCAGGCTGGCCACGGGAAAGAGGCCAAGATTGATGCCGCCGGGGGCGTCAATCTGCGCTTGAACGGCGATGGCGTGCAGAACAATGGCTGGTGCCGCCAGCGCCGCGAGCACGCGCATCGACAGCTTGGCGTTGTGCGCCAGTGTTCTGGCCTGGAGCGCGGTGCCGGCCAGGTAGAGAACAATGGCGATCAGCCCCGGCAATATGGGGCTTGCGGCAGCGGGATTGAGCGGCATGGCCTGACTGGTTGGCGCTGGAGATTCGCTGGAGGCCCAGTTTCGCACAGCGCAAGCGCAGCCGCTAGACTGCGTTCTTTTCCACTAAAGGGCTTTGCCGTGCTTGCCGATCAGGATGAGCGAACCCCCTATGCCGGGCTGTCCCCGAATCTCACGCTTGACGCGCTGGAAAGTGCTGGGTTTCATGCGGATGGCGGACTGACGCCACTGAACAGCTACGAAAACCGGGTCTTCCAAGTGGGCATCGAAGGCGGCGAGCCGGTGGTTGCCAAGTTCTACCGCCCGGGGCGCTGGAGCAGCGAAGCGATTCTGGAGGAGCACGCCTTCACGCAGGAGCTGGCTGAACTTGAATTGCCCTGCATCGCCCCGCTGCGGCGGGATGGAAGCACACTCTTTGTCTACGAGGGCTTCCGCTTTGCCGTGTTCCCCCGACAGGCGGGCCGGGAGCCGGACATCGAGGCTGAGGGCACGTTGGAGATCATTGGGCGCACCTTGGGGCGGTTGCATGCGGCAGGCGCGGTGCGTCCCTTTGAGCATCGCGCCACCTTGACGGCGCAGCGGTTTGGAGTGGATGCGATGGCCTTTCTGCTCAGCGAGGGCTTCATTCCCCCGGACATGACGGCCGCTTACGAGGCGGTTGCCGGACAGTTGCTTGAACGCATTGAGCCACTTATGGGCGGCTTGCAGGCCGTGCAGCGCATACACGGCGACTGCCACCTCGGCAACGTGCTGTGGCGCTACGATGCGCCCAACATCGTCGACTTCGACGACACCCTGATGGGGCCGCCGGTTCAGGATTTATGGATGCTGCTGTCCGGTGAACGGCCCGAACGCACCGCGCAACTTGACAAGCTAATCACGGCCTACGAGGCGTTTCATCCCTTCGACCCTCGGGAAACCCGCCTGATCGAACCGTTGCGCACCCTAAGGATGATGCGTCACGCGGCGTGGATCGGCCGCCGTTGGAGCGACCCGGCCTTCCCCCGCGCCTTCCCTTGGTTCGATACGCCGCGCTACTGGTCCGAACACGTTCTAAGCCTAAAGGAGCAACTCGCGGCACTGGACGAACCACCCCTGAGCATCTGAATCAACCCCAATTCAGCTACCATTCATCCAAATCCCGCTACAATCAGGACCATGCACAAGCCGGTCCTCACCTCGATCACGCTGATCCTCCTCTTTGGCGGGAGCTGCGCCTTTGGTGCGGGCGATGGCGAGAAGATGTACAACGACCTGCGCGAGAAAAACGCGTTGTACCGGGACGGCGAATGGCAGGACTACGTCACCGAGATTGGCGAGCGCCTGCTGGCGGTCTCGCCGGATGCGGGCAAGAACTACACCTTCGTGGTGGTGGACAGCCCTCAAGTCAATGCTGCGGCCACCCAGGATGGCTACATCTTCATCTACCGGGGCATCATTGCCTACTGCCGCAGCGAGGACGAACTGGCCGGCATCATTGGCCATGAAATCGGCCACGTGGTGGGACGCCACACCAAGCGGACGAAGGGGCTCAACCGCCTTGGCGGCCTGCTCGGCTGGATTGGGGTCATCGGCACGTCGAGTTGGGGCATGAAGGACTTGGGAGACACCTTGACGGCCACCGCGGTGAGCCGGGAGGCTCGGGAGCACGAGCTCGAAGCCGACGCCATTGGCGCCAAGCTCCTCGCCCGTGCCGGCTACGATCCCTTGGCGATGATCAACGTGATCTACGTGCTCAAGGAGGATGAGCTGTTCGCCAAGTCGGTGTCGAACCGGCCCAGCGTTTACCACGGCCTGTTTGGCAGCCACCCGCGCAACGACAAGCGGCTGCACGACGTGGTGGGGGAGGCGGTTCCCTTGGCTGGCGTCAATGTCCGTCCCCCGGAGCGCGATTTCTGGGCCATGCTGGATGGCTTGGTGTTTGGTGACGAAGCGGCCACCGGCTTAGTGCAGGGCAGCACCTACTACCACAGTGGCCTGCGCATCGTGGTGAGTTTTCCGGAGGGGTGGGATCTGGGCAATACGGCCTCGGAGGTCTTTGGCCGGGACCTAAGCGGCGCAGCCGACGCCGACATCACCGTGCAGCGGCAAAAGCCAGCTGCCAAGGGGCAGACGCCGGAAGGCTACATTCGCGAAACCCTCAAGCGCGACGACATCGAGAACGGCCAGGCCATTGAGGTCAACGGCTATGCTGCCTACGTGGCCGACGTGACCATTCTGGCGGGCGACGCCCAAGTGCGGAAGATGGCCGTGGTTTTTAAGGACGGGGCGGTATATCTGTTCAAGGGCGAGCTCGGTCCGGTCGGCGACCCGGCGACTTTTGAGCGGGACTTCAGCGCAACCCTCGCCTCGTTTCGAGCGATGACGGCCAGCGATCTCGATGCCGCCAATAGGCAGCGCATTCAAGTGGTCATGGCCAACCCGAGCGACACCTACGCGGCGCTGGCGCGCAAGTCGTCCGTGAAGTCCTTCCCCGAGGAGACCTTAAGGGTCATCAACGGTCACTACCCCCGCGGCCAACCCCGGGCCGGCGACAATATCAAGCTGGTGCGTTGAGGCCGCAACTCGCGGCCATCAGAAGAGATCTTCGGGCCGGATGTTGGGGTCGCCCTCATCGTCGTCCGCATCCAGGCGTTGCGGCTTGGGCGCATGCTCCTCCAGGAAGTACTCGAAAATCGCATCGTCCTGGGTGCCGGTGGCCAAGGCTCCGGTTCTGGCGTCGATCTTCATGCTCAACACCCCGGGTGGCTGGGCGGGATGGGACTCCGGCAGGCCCTGCAAGGCGGTGCGCATGTAGTCGATCCAGATGGGCAGGGGATTGTTGGAGCCATACTCCCGCTCGCCCAAGGGCTCATGGTCGGGAAAGCCCACCCAGACGGTGGTGGCCACGTCCGGGCTGTAGCCGTTGAACCAAGTGTCGGCGGCGTCGTCGGTGGTGCCGGTCTTGCCGGCGATGTCTGTGCGTTCCAGCGCCCGAGCCCGGCGTCCGGTGCCGCGCTGGATCACGTCCTTGAGCATCTGGTGCATGATGAAGGCGTTGCGTTCGTCGATGGCGGGTTCGGCTGGGGCCGTCGGCGACTCCGCGAGGACATCCTCAAGATTGACCGGCTCCTCGGCGGGCAGGGCCGCCGGCTGGTCCTCGCCGCAGGACCGGCAGACCGCGGGATACTGCGGCTCAAAGACCGTAGCGCCGTCGATGTCCACCACTTTGCGGATGATGTGCGGCTGCACCTCGTATCCGCCGTTGGCGAACACCGCATAGGCCGCGGCCATGTCGATGGGCGTCACCGCCATGGTGCCGCCGCCGATGGCGAGCTGGGTGTTGCGGGGAAATGAGCCGGTGTCGAAGCCGAAGCGCTCGGCATGTTTGAGGACGTTGCCTGCCCCGACCCGCATCAGCACCCGCATCGATACCAAGTTGATGGAGCGGTACAGCGCTTCCCGCAGCCGCGTGGGGCCGTTGTAGCGGTTGTTGTCGTTTCTTGGCCGGTACTGGGACTCCAGATTGGCATCGTCATGCACCAAGGGTGCATCCATGAAGATCGAAGCGGGCGTTGTGCCGCTTTGCAGGGCGGCGGAATAGACGAAGGGCTTGAACCCCGAACCGGGTTGGCGGGCTGCCTGCAAGGCGTGGTTGTACTGGTTGATGCCGAAGTCGAAGCCCCCCTCAAGGGCCAGCACTGCGCCGGTGGCGGGATCGAGGGACACCAAGGCGCCTTGGACCTCGGGCAACTGGGCCAGCCGCCAACCCTCCTCAGTTGCCTGAATGCGAATCAAGTCCCCCGGCTGCACCACCTCCTTGGGACGCTTCGGCGCTGGCCCGCGAACATCCGTCTCGATGTAAGGCCGCCAGCGGAGCGCTGCCATCTCGAGGGTGACCGATGTGCCGTCGGCCAGGGTGGCCGTGGCCCGGTCGTGGCTGACGCCGGTCACCAAGGCAGGCACCAGGCCGCCTTGAACGGTCCGATCCGCCAACGCCGCCAGCCCAGTTTCCTGGTCATCGAACTGGGCTTCCGGACCCCGGTAGCCGTGGCGGCGATCATAGGTGATCAGCCCGTTGCGCAGCGCTCGGGTGGCGGCAGCTTGGTTTGCGCTGTTCAGGGTGGTGTAGGCGACGTAGCCGCCGGTGTAGAGATCCGGGAAACGATCAAGCAGTTGTTGGCGCACCCACTCCGCCGGGAAGGGGGCGGGCACGTCGAGATCCCGTCCGTGCAGCCCCGCCGTGATGGGTGCCGCCACGGCCTCCCGGTATTCGGCTTCGGTGATGGAGCCTTGGGCGCGCATTCTGGACAGCACTAGGTTGCGACGCCTGAGCGCCCGTTCCGGGCCGTTGATGGGATTGCCCGCCGTTGGGGCCTGCAGTACGCCGGCAAGCATGGCGAGTTGCGGAATGTTCAGTTCGTCCAAGGACTTGCCGTAGTAGGTGCGGGCTGCCGCTTCAGCGCCGTAGGCGCGCTTACCGAACGGCATCTCGTTGATGTAGAGCTCGAGTATCTCGTCCTTCTCAAGCTCCGTTTCGATCTTCAACGCCAGCAGCATCTCCTTGAATTTGCGCAGGAAACGCCGTTCCAAACTGAACGAGATGTTGCGCGCCAACTGCATGGTGATGGTGCTCGCGCCGGGCCCCAAGGAGCCTTCGAGCAGCAGGCTTTTGATCAGGCCGAAGGTGTCGTTGGTCAAGGATATGAAATCGATGCCGCTGTGTTGGTAGAAGCGCTTGTCCTCGGTGTCGAGCAGCGCGCTGATGAAGTGGCGTGGCACTTGGTCGAAGGGGATCGGGATGCGGCGGCGTTCGCCAAACTCGGCGATGAGCGCCTCTTCCGCAGTGAACACCCGCAGCGGAGTTTCCAGTTTGACGTGCCGATAGGACTCCGCATCGGGTATTTGCGGGTTCAAATAGAGAAAGACGGCGGCCAGTGTAAGAGATAACGTACAGATTCCGGTCAACGCGATCCAGATAATGGTGCCCGTCAGTGATCTTTGGCGGGGTTTGACCGTGTTGAGTGTGTCGAGGTTGTTCAAGGGAAAGCCTGTCGGTTTGCTCGGAGTGGACGTTGGCTCCGCATCGATCAAGCTGGTTGAGCTCTCAAAGCAAGCGCATGGCTGCCGGGTCGAAGCCTATGGGATGGAGCCGCTGCCTCCCAATACCTTGGTTGATGGCCAGTTTAGTGATGTGGAGCCCATTGGTGAAGCCATTCGGGAACTCAAGCGCCAATGCGGCTGCCGGTCCAAGCGGGCGGCGCTGGCGCTGTCCGGGCCCTCGGCGGTCATCAAGACCCTCGCGGTGGATGCTGCCCTGGCGGATGCGGACGTGGAAGCCACCATTGAAGTTGAGGCGGAGCGACACCTGCCGGGCCCCCCCGAGGAGGTGGCCTATGACTTTGAACTCCAGGGGCTTTCGCCGCTTGATCCCAAGCAGGCCGAGGCGGTGCTGGCGGCCTGCCCGAAGGCGCAGTTGGCCCAGGGTGTGGCCGTTCTGCGGGCAGCCCGGCTGCAGCCCACCGTTGTCGAAATCAAGGAGTTGGCGCTGGCGCGGGGACTAGCGGAGGCGCGGGCTGCCGTGGCTGGGGAGAATGAAGGCCTGACCGCGTTGTTTGACGTTGCGTCCGGTGCGGCCAAGTTACGGGTGTTTGAACGTGGGCTTTGCATCCACCGCGCAACCGAGGCCCTTGACGCCCCGGCTGGCTTGTCGGATGCCGTGGGTGACGAGCCGGCGCACCTAGCCATCGACGCCGGTCTCTTGGCCCGGGCGGCTGCCCAGGCTCTTGAACGCTTTGCGGCGTCCGCTGCCCCGGCCCGCGTCGGCGCGGCGTTGTTTGCAGGCGCTGACGTGGGAAGTGCCTTGGTGGATGTGGTGGACGAGCGGCTGCCAGTGCGCGCCGCAGTTGCCAACCCTTTTCAGGGCATGTCCCTGGCGCCGCGAATCGACCGCCAAGCGTTGTTTCGGGACGCCCCCGGCCTGCTCACGGCCTGCGGCTTGGCGCTGCGGAGCGGCCCGTGACGCCGGCCGTCAACCTGCTGCCGTGGCGGGACGGGCAACGTCGCCGCCGCAACCGGCTGTTCGCTCTGCAGCTTGGCGGCGCCGTCGCCGCGGCCTTGGCGGTGATTGGTTCATTCGCTGTGCATCTCGATGGCGTTGCCGAGGGGCAACGGATGCGCAACGCCTTTCTTAAGGAGAACATCGCCGAATTTGAGCGGCGAATTGAGGAGGTGGAGCGCCTCCGGCAGAGGCGGCGCGAGCTAACCGGCCGCATTGAGGCCATTGGGGCGCTTGAGGCTCAACGGGGCGCGGTGGCGCGCGTGCTGGAGGAGATGGTCAGTACTTTGCCCGTCGGCGTGCACTACCAAGCCATGGATTTGCGTGGCGATGTGCTCGCGCTGCGCGGCGTGGCGGCCAGCCACCAAGGCGTACCGGCGCTAATGCGGAATTTTCAACAATCCCCTTGGTTTACGACGCCGAAATTGCTTGGCATTCAGGATGCGGCACAGGGCGCATCGCCCCAAGGCGGCAGTGCCTTCAGCATGACCGTTGTTCGGGTGCCCTCTAGCGCAGCCCCGGATTTGGCGTTGCCTGCGGCGGTTGCCGCTATCTCAGCCTCGGGTGAGTGACGATGAACTTCCGTGAAATGCTCGCGATGTCCGGCCGCATGGACTTGGCAAGCCTGTCGACAAAGCTCGATTGGAGTGACTTCGGCGCGTGGCCGGCATCGCTCAAAGTGGCGTTGGCTGCAGCCTCATTTGCCGCGGCTTTGGCAGTTGGCGGTTGGGTCGTGTTCGGCGGCATGGCAGCCAGGAATGACGCGCTTGAGGCGGAGGAGAGGGCGTTGCGCAGCCAGCTTGCGTCGAGCGCTCGGCAAGTGGCCAATCTGGATCAACTGCGGTCCCAAGGCGAGGTGCTCGAGAGGGTCTTCGCGGACCGACGGGCACGGCTCCTTGCCGCTTCCGAAACGGCCGGGTTGATCGAGGACATCACCGAGGCGGCGCAGACCAACCATTTGGCCATCGACGGCATCGAGTTCGCCGACAGCCATCGCCTCGACCATTACACTGAACTGCCGATGAGCGTCCGAGTCGTGGGCAGCTATCACCAACTCGGCGCGTTTGCGGGGGCTTTGGCCAACCTTCCCCGCATCCTCACCTTGCATGACTTTGAAATCGAACCGGGCGCGTCGCACAGCGACCTGCGGATGCGCCTCGACCTGAAGACTTACCAACCCGTGGAGGAGCCATGAAACCCATACGAACAGCCTGTGCCCTGTGCGTCGTTGCTCTGGCCGCCTGCGGTGGCCGCCAACTTGGGGACGTTGAGCGCTACGTCGCCGAGCTTGAAGCGGGCTCCGGCCCGGCGCTGCCGCCCTTGCCGGAATTTTCCCAACCGGCCCGCGCCGCCTATCAGGCGGGGAGCGGGCGCAGCCCCTTCGAGCCGTTGGCTCTCGGCCCGGTTCCAGGTGCTGCGCCTAGCGGAAGCGGAATTGCACCGGACTTCAGCCGAGTCCGGCAGCCGCTGGAGGCGTTTCCGGCGTCGGCCTTGGAGATGGTGGGGACCGTCGCCAAAGACGCCGTGCGCCGGGGCTTGGTGGTCGATGCGGATGGCGGGGTCCACGAAGTGCGTGCCGGGGACTACTTGGGCCAAGATCACGGGCGCATTCGACGGATTGGGGAGGTGGCCATTGAATTCGTCGAAATCCTGCCCGACGGCGGTGGTGGCTGGGTGGAGCGAAACCGCAGCTTGGCGCTGGCGGGAGCGGTGCCATGAGCACTTCGCGTGTCCGCCTGCTCGCCCGATGGGTGGGTGCGCTGTTCGCCTTGTTGGCGTTAGTGCCGGCCGCCGCCGATCCGCCGCCTGCCGCCGACGAGGAGCCCTTGTCGCTGAACTTCCAGGACATCGATGTCCGCGCAGCGTTGCGCATCATTGCCAACGTGGGGGACTTCAATCTGGTGGCGAGCGAAGCGGTGTCGGGCCGGGTGACGCTGCGTTTGGAGGAAGTGGCTTGGGAACAGGCGCTCGAGTTGGTGCTGCAGGTTGCAGGGCTCGACCAGCGGCGCTTGGGCGATGTGGTGTACGTGGCCCCGGCGGCGGAAATCGCCGCCGCCGAGCAGTTCCGTCTGCAGGCTGAACAGCAGACGGCGGCCTTGGCGCCGGTGCGCACTGAGCACATCCAGATCGGCTACGCCAGAGCGGCAGACCTTTGGTCCTTGTTCCACGACGACGGTCGCTCGGACGGGGGGCTTCCCGACCGCGGCCACGCCATGATCGACGAGCGCACCAACGCCATACTCTACACGGGGACCGCGGCGCAGATTGAGGATTTCCGGCGCATCATCAAGGCCCTTGACGTGCCGGTTCGCCAAGTGCTCATCGAGTCCCGAATCATCACCGTCAACAGCAACCTGTCGGAGCAGTTCGGCATCCGCTGGGGTGGCGGTGGCATCGAAAACGGCGATAGCCGGGCGTTGCGCTTCGGTGGCTCATTGCAGACCTTGGGTGAACTGCAGAACGCCCTTGCCGACCCGGCGGGCGTCGGCGAGATATCGAGCCCCGACGATCTGGTGGTTGATTTGGGCGTGCTGAGTGAAGGCGCGTCGAGCTTAGGCGTTGGCATCACCGGCTCAAGCTACTTGATCGATTTGGAAATCTCGGCGCTGGCTGCAGAAGGGAAGGCAGAAATCATGGCGCGGCCCAAGGTCATCACCGCCGACAAGTCCCGCGCCCGAATCGAGTCCGGGGTGGAGATTCCCTATCAGGAAGCCAGCAGCAGCGGCGCCACCTCCACCTCGTTCAAGGATGCGGTGCTGTCCTTGGACGTGACGCCGCGCATTACCCCCAATGGCCGCATCATCCTGGAAATCAACGTCAAGCAGGACAACGTGGGACGGATATTCAACGGGGTGCCCTCGATCAACACCAACGAAATCGAGACCGAGGTGCTGATCGAGGATGGCGAAACGGTGGTGCTCGGCGGCATCTTTCAGACCGACCGCAACTTCGCCACTGAAAAAACGCCGCTGCTGGGCAATCTGCCCCTGCTCGGCCGCCTCTTCCGTCGTACCTTCGAGCGGGACGACAAGCAGGAACTGCTGATCTTCATCACCCCGCACATCCTGGCCGCCAGCGCGCCCAGCGACGGGGCAACGGAGCCCGGTTAGCGGGAACAAGGTCGAAATTGTTGGTGCGGCATCCGGGCTACAATTCGGGCATGGCGCAGAGCATCTACTTCGTCGGCTTGATGGCCGTGGGCAAGACTTCGATTGGCAGGCATCTCGCCGCTTCACTGCAGCGGGAGTTCTTCGATTCCGATCAGGTCATCGAGGAGCGGGCTGGGGTGCCGATCGCCTGGATATTCGATGTGGAGGGCGAGCAGGCCTTCCGTGACCGGGAGCAGGCCGTCATCGACGAACTCACCGGCAAGGAGGGCATCGTGCTCGCCACCGGCGGCGGCGCCGTGCTGCGGCAAGCCAACCGGCGGGCGCTCCGGGGCCGGGGCTGCGCGGTGCATTTGTACAGCCCCATAGACCGGCTCCTCGAACGCGCCGCCAAGGACAAGCGGCGTCCGTTGCTGCAGCAGGGCGACCCCCGCGAGACCTTGGAACGGCTGTGGCATGACCGCAAACCCCTATATGACGAGGTGGCCGACTATCGATTTCAGACCACCGGCCAAGGGGCTCGGGCGCTTGCCGAGGACGTTGAGCGCACCTTGCGCAGCGAGGGGGTGATTCGTGATTGAGCTCAAGGTCGATCTCGGTGCGCGCAGCTACCCCATCCTCATCGGCGACGGCCTGCTCGGCACACCCGATCTACTCACTCCCTACATCGGTGGACGCCAAGTGGCGGTCGTCACCAACACCACCGTCGGCCCGCTGTTCCTGGACCAGCTCAAGGCGAGCTTGGGCAGCGTCGCGGTTGATGTCATCGAACTCAAGGACGGGGAGCGCTTCAAGACCCTCGACACCTACGCCAGCGTCATCGACGCGCTAATGGGCAAGCGTCATAACCGCACCACCACCTTGGTGGCGCTCGGCGGCGGCGTCATCGGCGACCTCGCCGGGTTCGCCGCCGCCACCTTTCAGCGTGGCGTTGCCTTCGTGCAAGTGCCGACCACGTTGCTTGCGCAGGTGGATGCCTCGGTCGGCGGCAAAACCGGTGTGAACCATTCAAGCGGCAAGAACATGATCGGCGCCTTTCACCAACCGCGCTGCGTCCTGGCGGACACTGCAACCTTGGCCACCTTGCCGGCGCGCGAATACCGGGCGGGACTGGCCGAGGTGGTGAAGTACGGCGTCATTTGGAGTGCTCAGTTCTTTGCCCAGCTTGAAGGGCAGATCGATGCGCTGAATCAGCGCGACGCCGCCGTGCTAGCCGAAGTGATCCGCGAGTCCTGTGCCATCAAGGCGGAAGTGGTGGCCGAAGATGAACGGGAGCAAGGCCGGCGCGCCATCCTCAACTACGGCCACACCTTCGCCCACGCCTTGGAGACCCTGACCGGCTACGAGCAACTGCTGCACGGCGAAGCGGTGGCCATCGGCATGGTCCTGGCTGCCGACTGCGCCTGCCGCCATGACCTGCTGGACGAGGCATCCGTTCAGCGCATCCGCAACCTAGTGGGCGCCTTGGGCCTGCCCACGGAAATGCCGGACGCCATCGACCCATCCGCAGCCCTCACCGTCATGGGCATGGACAAAAAGGTTGTGGATGGCCGGCTGCGCCTCGTGCTCCCGGAACGCATCGGCGCGGTGCGCGTGACTGATCAAGTTGAGCGGGCCACCGTGCTGACCACGTTGGAGGCGGGTTAGGATCTAAGCGTCGGCGTCCAGAAATCCTCGTATCCGCTCGCCAAGCGCCTCCAAGTCCTTGGTCTCGCACTCCCAGATCACCAGCACTTCCCAGCCGAGCGTGCGCAGTTGGGTTTGGTTCTCGCCGTCGCGCTCCACGTTTCGCCGCAGCTTGTGGCGCCAGTAGGCGCGATTGGTTTTCGGTGTTCGGTTGCCTTTTGCGCAATCGTGCTGATGCCAGAAGCAGCCGTGAACGAAGATCACCTTGCGCCGCGGCCGGAACACCAAATCCGGCCTGCCCGGCAGCCCCCGCCCATGTAGCCGGTAGCGGAACCCCATCCCGTGGGTCAACCGCCGCACTCGCATCTCCGGCCCAGTGTTCGTTCCCTTGATCGCCCGCATGATGCGGCTGCGCATCTCGCTGGGCGCTTCGGTCATTCTCGGGGGGCTGGCTTCGGACACGGGAGGCTGTGCGACCGCAATCAGACGTTCATGCTTCGTTGTCGAGATGCCCGCCCAGCACGAAGATGTCGGTGAGCACGGTGCGCAGGTGGATGGAGACGTTCAGGTTGTCCACGGCTTCGGAGCTCAGGGGTGGGGTCTTCAGCACAAAGCCGATGAGGGCTCGGGCCTTGTCGATGTCGGTGTGCAGGACGGCGTGGAAGGGGTCGGCGTTGGGGTCCAAGGCGGACTTTATGCCGTCCAGGGCCGCTTGCATGGCCCCAAGGGTGTCGCTGGCGTAGGGGCCGGGCTGGGAGCGGTCTTCTTCGATGCGGCCTTGGGCGGCGTAAGCGAGCAGGAATTCGTAGCCTGCCTCGATGGTTTCGATGTGTTGACTAAGGTCGGTCAACGCGCATCGGCGCCTAGGGCGGACGGTGCTTCGACCGTGGTGTCACCACTCGCCACGGCGTCGGGCGTCCATCGGGCGGGGTCGTGATGGGCGGCCAACTCGGAGCGGCTGACCCAGCCTGTGACCATGGAGCGCAGGTAGAACTGCTTTTCCGGGCGGGCGGTGAAGTACAGGTGCAGGGCGGCGAAGCCGATCAGGGCCAGGGTGGAGAGGCCGTGGAGCAGGAACATCCAGCCCAGCGCCGCTTCGCTTAGGAAGTTGCTCCGCGCCCACCAAGGGGTGTCGATCTGCGCCAGCAGGGCGATCCCGGTGCCTACGGCGATCAGCACCAGCACCGCCATGGCCATGTGCATGCCCTTCTGCGCCAGCGAGTATTTGCCGGGCAGGGGCACCGCCGAACCGCCGGTGAGTTCCGCCAGATCGCTGGGTTTGATCCAGACAGAGGCCAGATCCTTCCAGAACAGGGAGCGGACGATGTGGAAGACGATCGCCGCGGTCAGCACGATGCCGGCCACCCAATGGATGGTCAGCCAAGGAAACTTCACGCCGACAATGGGCAGCACGCCGGTGGCCAGCAGTACGAAGAAGGAGGCGGCGGTGATCCAGTGAAACCAACGGTCCAGGGCGGCATGGCGGCTGAGCCGCTCGCCGTCCGGTGACGGACGCGGCCCGGATTTGCGCGCCAGCATGACGGCTGCGTGAACCATGATGAGGATGAAGCTGGCGGCGATGACCAGCCACAAAAGATCCCAGGAGACCCCCAGGAGCACTTCGCGGCCCCAGACATCCTCGCGGTAGCGGACAATCTCCACTAGGCTTTCCCGCGCAGCGCCCGGCGCACGAGGTTCTCCATCAGCGGCGCCTTGAACTGGTTGTGGTTGAGGGGCTCAGCGCCGCGGCTGGCCAAGCGCGCCGCCTGCTCGCCGGTGCTTTCGGAGCGGGGCTTGCCAACCACGGCTTGTTCGACCGCGGGCAGCCGGTAGGGCACGCAGGCGACCCCGCCGCAGACGAAGCGGGCGCTTTCAATGCGGCCGTCCCGCATGCGCAGGGCAGCGGCGATGCTGACCAGCGCAAAGTCCCAGACGTTGCGGTCGGCAACCTTCTCGAAGTGGAAGTCGGCGTTCGCCCAGTGGTCGGGCAGGCGCACCGAGGCCAATACCTCGTCGTCCGCCAAGGCCGTCATGTTGACGATGTCCACGTCCGGGCCGACGAAGAAGTCGTCCACCGGGACTTCCCGGCTACCGCGCCGGCTGGTGACGATCATTGTCGCCTCCAATGCACTGAGGGCGGTGGCGGTGTCCGATGGGGAGACGGCCACGCAACGGCTGGCGCCGAACAGGGCGTGCTCCCGGTTCATGCCCGCCGGACTGTCCGCGTAGCAGATGTTGCCCCCGGCCCGATAGCAGGAAAGCCCGCGCCGGTAGTACCAGCAGCGGGTGTCCTGGCAGAGATTGCCGCCCAAGGTGCCCATGTTGCGGATTTGCGGGCTGGCAACCACTGCCGCTGCCTCCCGCAGCAGCGAGTAGCGTTCGCCGATCAGCGGGTGGCGGGTGATTTCGGTGAGGGTGGTGAGCGCCCCGATCTCGACGCCGCCGGGGATTTCGCGGATGCCCTTGAGCGCATCGATGCCCTTGAGGTCGATCATCGCTTCGGTGGTCTTGGCGCGGTCCTTGAGCCAGCCGTAGGTGTCCTGACCGCCTGCCAACAGCCAAGCCTTGCCCTTCAGCCGCGCCGCCAGTTCGGTGGCATCCTCCACCGTGGCGGGTTGATAGAGTTCGATGTCCGGCATCACGTCGTAGGCTGACACGGCTCCGTCCCCCGATCAGAATGTGTTGATGGCGAGCGGCCCTGAGGTCGGCGGCAGCCCGGCGATGTGGCTCAGGATGACGTCCGGCGTGACCGGGGTGCGATTGAACAGGTGTCCGCCCAAGGCGTCGGACAGGGCGCACATCACGGCGGCAACGGCGCAGCCCATGGCCGGCTCGCCGATGCCCCGCGCGCCGACCGGGTTGTCCGGGTCGGGGATGTCTGCGGCAGCCCAGTCCATATTGCTCGGTACGTCGAGATAGGTGGGCGGTTTGCATTGGTAGAAGCCGACATTGGCGGGCAGGCCGTTTTGCGGGTCGTACACGTGGCGCTCGGTGGTGGCCATGCCGAACCCCCAGACGCCGCCGCCGCGCAGTTGATTGGCCAGCCCCAACGGATGCACCACGGTGCCGCACTCGCCCACCGCCAAGTAGTCGATGATTTCGTGCTTGCCGGTTTCGACGTCCAGTTCGATCTCGACGAAGCCGATGGCGAAGCCGGGAACCGTGCCGCGCATAGGCAGGCTGTCCTTGGCGACGCCGACTAGGCCAGTTCCGGCGATGCCCGCCACCGCCCGCTTGGTGACGTCGTGAATGTCTTCAGGGACTTCGTCCCCGCTGTATTTTCCGCCCATCTCGATGGCCTTGGCCGCCGCCTCGCCATAGGACAGGGCGCGGGAGGCGCGGTTGCGGTGGAACACCCGCTGGCCGTCGATGTCGTAATCCCCGGCTTGGCCGCCAAGCGCCGCCGCGGCGACCTCCTTGAGTTTGGCCACGGCGTCCAAGGCAGCGACGTGATTGGCCCGGGTGTGGGTGAAGATGGTCACGCTGCCGGCTTGGTAGCTGCTCCAAGGCAGATGGGCGGCGGAGCGGCCATGCACGATCTCGCATTGGCTCCAATCGCACTTCAAGGCCTCAGCCGCCGCCCGGGTGGTGGAGGCGTAGGAGTAGGTGCCGAGGTTGCCGACGCCGCTGTGCAGGTGGATCTTGCCGTCGGGCGTGATGCGCACTAGGCCGTCAAATCCTGAGGTGCCGGCTGCATGGTAGCCTTGGCCGATGCCGATGCCGGTAACCTTGCTGCCCTTGCGGCGGCCGCTGCGCTTGGCCTTTTCCGCCCAGTTCCAGCGCTTGGCGCCCAGATCCAGGGCCTCGGCCATGTGGGCGCTGGTCACCGGACCCTGGTCGGCGTTCAGTTTGGCGTTCGAGTCCGGCGCGTTGATGCGGCGGATGGCCACCCGGTCGAGCCCCAACTCCTGGGCGGCCTTGTCCATCATCGGCTCGAAAATGGCGGCGATCTGGTTCTGCCCGGGCCCGCGCTGGGCGCCCCGGGGCGTGGTGTTGGTGAGCACTGGCACCGAGCGCAGGCGCAGCGCCTCGGGTTGGTAGAGGATGCTGACCGCGCCGCCGGCGGAGGAGGCGTCGCCGCCAGCGCGCTTCGGCCCCAAGTCCTGAACGATGTAGAGGTCCACGGCGGAAACCCGGCCGTCGGCGGCGAAGCCCGCCTTGATCCAGCCTTGGAAGCCGACCCGGGCCGAGCCGATGTAGTACTCCTCCTCGCGGGTGATGCGCAGCATGACCGGACGGCCAAGCTTCTTGGCGAAGTGCGCGGGCAGGGCCATGATGGGGTAGGGGAAGATCTTGGAGCCGAAGCCGCCGCCGCAGTACTCACTGACGTAAACCAGGTTCTCCGGGGCAACGCCAACCATGGGCGCCAGAAACGGAATGATGAAGCTTTGGCTCTGGGTGGACCCGTACACGAAGCACTTGCCGTTCTCCCAGTAGCTCATCACCGAGCGTGGCTCCATGGACATGTGCGCGTAGCCGGTGGTGACGAAGCTCTCCGTGAGGATCACGGCGGCGTTGTCGAAGCTCGCCTCAAGATCGCCGTACTGCCACTCGATGGGCGCTTCGGCGGAGGGCTGGCCGCCAGCCAGGAAGCGCTCCACCTCGTCCTGGCGCCAATGCAGCTCGCCGACCTGGGGTGGGCTGCCGGCGTAGATGTTGCCTTCTTCGCGGGCGTTGGGACCGGCCGGCCGCAAGCTGTCGGTTGGGTTGACGGTGAAGGGCAGGGGTTCGAGTTCGATGTCAATGCGGCTGATGGCGTCCTCCGCGGTCTTCTCGTCCACCGCCGCCACCGCCAGAATCGGATCGCCGATGAACACCGGCTCGTTGGTCAGGATGCCGCCATTGGGTGCTTCCACCGGCGGCAGGTTGTCGGCGGTGAGCACCCCGAAGACGCCGTCCATGGCCAGCGCTGCCTTAAGGTCGAGCTTCTTCACCCGGGCGTGGGGCATGGGGCTGACCAACAGGCGCGCGTAGCACATGCCGTCAGCGGTGAAGTCCTCCGCGTACTTGGCCTTGCCGGTGACCTTGCCGAAGATGTCCGGCGGCGTGAAGTCCTTGCCGATGTGTTGGTAGGTCATGTAGCTTGTCCCGAGGCGCGCATCACCGCGTTGAGGTAGTGGTCGTAGGCGCCGCAGCGGCACAGGTTGCCGGACAAGCTGTGGCGCGCCTGCTCGCGGGTGGGCTTCGGATTGACCCGCAGCAGGCCCACGGTGGCCATGATCTGCCCTGGCGTGCAGAAGCCGCACTGGGGCGCGAGCTCATCGACAAAGGCCTGCTGCACGGGATGCAGGGTGCCGTCCGCCTGTTGCAAGCCCTCCACTGTGAGCACCGTCTTGCCGCGGGCATTGTGGGTGAGCATGGAGCAGGCGTAGTGGGGCACGTCGTCAATGAGCACCGTGCAGGCGCCGCACTCGCCTCGGTTGCAGCCGAGCTTGGTGCCGGTCAGGCCGAGCTTGTAACGCAGGGTGTGGGCCAAGGTCTCTTGCGGCAGCACATCCACCCGCCGGGTGCGGCCATTGATGTTGAGGGACAGCAAGCGGTCCACCGCTTCGGCGGGCCGGGCGCCGCCAGCCGCGGCATTGCCGTGGCCAATGGTGCCGGCGGCGATGCCGGAGGCGATCACGCCCTTGATGAACCGGCGCCGATTCAGCTTGACGTTCATCCTTTCCCCGCTGAACTACTCAGTTGAGCATAGCACCGGTGGGGAGGGGCGCAAGCAGACCCCAAGCGCTTCCCATTATCTCTTCTCTTCGAGCCACTCGTACATCACGGGGAGCAAAACGAGCGTAAGCAGCGTCGATGTCACCAGCCCGCCAACCACCACGCCCGCCAACGGTCGCTGGGTTTCGGCCCCGACGCCGGTCGAGAGAAGCATCGGCACTAGGCCAAGGATGGCGACACTGGCCGTCATCAGCACGGGCCGCAGGCGGAGTTCCGCGCCGCGCCGCACTGCCTCTCGCACACTGGCGCCTTCGGCCCGTAGCTGGTTGACGAAGCTGACCAGCACGATGCCGTTCAGCATGGCCACTCCGAAGACGGCAATGAGACCGATGGCCGATGGCACCGACACGTGCTGTCCGCCGATGAGCAGCGCGGCAATGCCGCCGATGGCGGCGAAGGGCACATTGGCAATGATCAAAGCCGCGTACCGGGCGGAATTGAACGCGGTGTACAACAGCACGAAGATGAGGAAGACGGTCAGTGGCACGATCACCGCCAGCCGTTGCAAGGCGCGTTGCTGGTTCTCGAAGGCGCCGCCCCACTCGATGGAGTAACCCGGCGGCAAATCGACGCTCGAAGCGATTGCCGCATCGGCTTCCCTTACGAAGCTGTCGACGTCTCGTCCGCGCACGTCCATCTGAATGACCGCGTAGCGGCTCAGGCGCTCGCGGCGCACGAAGGAGTAGCCCTCGGCGACGGTCACCTCCGCCACCGCTGATAGGGGCACGATGGCGCCGTCCGATGCCCGTAGCGGGATGCGTCTGATCGCCTCCACGGACGCCTTTGACGCGTCATCGAGCCGCACCGTGATGTCGAAGCGCCGGACGCCATCAAGCAGCGCCGACACCGGTTCGTTGCCGATTCCGGTGCGCACCACCTCGAGGACCTCATCAGCGTTCATCCCGTACCGGGCGAGCCGGTCGCGGCGCACTTCGATGCGAATCTGAGGCTTGCCGAGATTGGCTTCGAGCGACAGGTCGGCAACGCCTTCCACTTCGGCCACCACGTCTTTGATTGCCGTGCTCAGCCGGTCGAGTTCGGCGAGGTCCTCGCCGTAGATCTTGACGGCCAGCGTCGCACGTACGCCGGAGATCAGCTCCTCCACGCGCATCTGGATGGGCTGGGTGAACGCGACCACGGTGGTTGGCGCCACGCGTTCAATCTCCTCGCGCATGGCTTCGGCCAGGCTTGCGTAGTCGTGCTCGGACGGCCACTCGTCGCGCGGGCGCAGCGCCGTGTACACCTCCATGTAGTTCACGTCCACGGTCTCGCCCTTTTCCGCCCGCCCGATCATCGCGACCGTTGACTCGACCTCCGCAAAGCTGCCCAGTGCGTTCTCGATCTCGATCGACACCGCGATCGACTGGTCCAACGAGGTCGACGGGATGCCGGTGACCCGCCACATGATGTCGCCCTCTTGGAGCGTTGGCATGAACTCCCGGCCAAGGAAGGGGAACATCGCCAATGCGGCGACCAGTAAGGCCAGCGCGCCGCCCACCACCCTGCGCCGGTTGGCCAGCGACCAGGCCAGCAGCGGCAGATAGGCAGCCTTCGCCATCCGTAACAGCCAAGTGTCCCGTTCCTCCTTCGGCTTTACGAGGGCGGCGGAGAGCACCGGAATCAACGTTAGAGCGAGTAGCAGCGAACCCGCCATCGCGAAGGCTATGTTCAACGCCATCGGCTTGAACAGCTTGCCTTCAAGGCCCTCCAAGGTGAACAGCGGGATAAAGACCACAACGATGATGCCGATGGCGAACGCGACCGGATTGGCCACCTCCCGGCCAGCGTCGAGCACCGCCGCGGCACGGTCCACCACCCCGCCACCGGAGCGCCGCTCCGCCATGGTACGGAAGGCGTTCTCCACCATCACCACCGCGCCGTCCACCATCATGCCGATGCCGACTGCCAACCCGGCGAGGGACATCAGGTTGGCCGAAAGGCCAGCTTGGCCCATGCAAATGAATGCGATCAGCATCGCCATCGGCAGTGCGGAGATCACCACCGCGGCGCAGCGCAGGTCGCCCAGGAACAGGAACAGCACCAAGGCGACCAGCACGGAACCCTCGACGAGCGCCCGGATGGCGGTCGAAGTGGCCTCGTCCACCAGTCGCGAGCGGTCGTACACCGGGCGGAGCACCACGCCTTCGGGCAGCGCATGCTCAAGCGCATCGACCCGTTCGCGCACGGCCTTCACGACGCCGGCGGCGTTCTCGCCGGTGCGTGACAGCGCCATCCCCAAGACCACCTCGCGGCCATCGCGGGTCACGGCGCCAAAGCGCGCTGCGCCGCCTTCGGCGATGTCGGCCACGTCGCGCAGAAACACCGGCGCGCCGTCCAGCACCTTCACCACGATCCCACCGAGGTCGTAGCCGTTGCGCACCAGACCCATGCCGCGCACGAGGTACTGCTCGGCGCCAAGATCCACGAACTGCCCGCCGACCTGACGGTTGTTCAGGGTAACCGCGCTGACCACGTCGGAGAAGCTTAAGTCGTAGGCGATCATCCGCATGGGATCGACCACCACTTGGAGTTGACGCTCGTGCCCGCCCCAAGACATCACGTCGTCCACGCCTTGGGCTGTTCGCAGCGTCAGCCGGACGGTCCAGTCGTGCAGCGTGCGCAGGTCCATGTCCGTCACGGCGTCCGCAAGCGCCTCGTCGGCGCGTTCCAGCGTGTACCAGAAAACCTGTCCGAGCCCGGAGGAATTCGGACCCATCTCCGGTGTGCCGTAGCCCTCGGGCAGCCGCTCGCCAACCTCCTGCAGCCGCTCCATGACGAGCCGCCGGGCGAAGTAAATGTCCATGTCGTCCTCGAAGTACACGGCGACATAGGACAGGCCGAACAAGCTCACCGACCGAATCTGGCTCACGCCAGGCAACCCGGCCAGCCCCGACTCCACCGGGAAGGTCAGCAACTGCTCCACGTCCTCGGCCGCGAGCCCCGGGGATTCCGTGTAAACGTTGACCTGGACCGGCGTGACGTCTGGGAAGGCGTCGATAGGCACCGTCCGCACCGCGCGCCAGCCGACGAAGGCCACGCCTGCCGAGGCGATGAGCACCAGCAACCGGTAGCGCAACGACAGTTCGACCAGTCCGCCAAGCACGGTGCTACCCTTGCCCCCTGGCCCTACCCAAGACAGCAGGTTCAGTGAGCATGGCCGCTGCCGAGCGAAGACTTGAGCAGCAGGGACTTGAGGTGAAAGACGCCCACCGACGCCACCCTGTCCCCTGCCTCAAGGCCGGCCTGCACGACAACTCGATCGCCGAGGCCGCGTCCTGTGGAGATGGGAACCGGGTGGAACTCATCGCCTTCCATCCGAAACACGGTCTGCCGGCCATCCAGCACGGTAATCGCGGAAGACGGAATGGCGAGGACCGGTTCAGCCGCTCCCGTTTCGAGTTCAACCTCCACGAACTGACCGGGGTGGAGGGCGTCGTCGGTGTTATCCACCTCGATCCGCAGGCCACGGGTGCGGGTGGCCTCGTCGAGCCGATGGTGGCGCTGGACGATCCGGCCGGCAATGCGGCTGCCATTGTCCGTCACGACGACTGCCGCATCGTCGCGTTGCACATCCGGGAGCTCGGCGGCGCGGGCTTCAACCCAGACCGTCGATTCGTCAACCACTTCAACCAGCACGCGGCCGGGCTCGATCAGCTCGCCAATCACGAAGTCGTCGCTGAACACCGTGCCCGCGCGGGGGGCGAGCAGATCGAATTGTCCCGAGAAGGCGCCGAGACGGTCGGATGCGGCGAGCTCGCGGGCCTGTGCCTCCGTCAATCCGTAGCCGATCACCTTGGCCATCGCTTGGCGTTGGGCCGTCTCCGCTTCCGCGTATCGGCGTCCGGATACGGCTTCGGAACCAAGTGCGCGCACTAGGCGCCATTCGTAAGCGGCCAGCATGAGTTCGCCGGCCGCTTCGGCCATGGCGACGCTGGAGAGGCTGGCCAGCGGTTGACCCGCCTCGACCGCATCTCCGAGACGAACGTGGCGCGCCTCCACGACGGAAGGAATTTTGGGTGTGACGCGCGCCGAGCGGTAGCCGTTGACGATGACCTCTGCCGGCAACCGCGTAGTTGCGCGAACGGCCCGCAGGGCCACCCGCTCGATCTCTATCCCGGCCTCGATCCGCTCGTGCCGGCTCAGCGACACAGATCCGGCTTCCTCGTCGCCGTGCTCGTCTCCGGTCTCGCCGTTCGCCGTTGCCCAAACGCCAGCGGCCGTAAAACACGTGATCACAGCCCCTAGGCTCAGGCGCCTACTCGCCTTCATGTTCACCACCTCCGTTCCTGCCGCGCATCCCCAGCCAGTCTTCCCAGCGGCCGGACGCCAGCAGCCACTCGAACCAAGCCTCCCAAACGGTATGACGCAGGTCTAGGGCCTGCATCCGTAGTTCCGCAACCGATTCCACATGCCCGAGATAGTCCCGGGGATCGAGTTCGCCGGCCTCCCAAGACCGTCTGGCCAGTACTTCCCGGTCTTCCAGCGAGCCGGCGCCATCGCCTAGCCACCGCCGCCATGCGCGCCGGGCAATGCGGTAGCGTTCTGCGCTTGACTGGAAGCGGACCAAGGCCCGGCGTGCGACGTCGTCGCTTTCGCGGGCTGCCGCAGTCGCGTCGGCGTTCGCTGCGGATACCGCGTGCGTACCGCGGTCGAGCACGGGGAGCGGCACCGATATGCCAAGCTCCGCGAGGCCGACTCCGGCTTCCCGGCCGACGCCCAAACTGAACGTGGGGTTGGGTCGGCGGTTGCGGGTCTCCTCGGCGGCCACCGCGGACGCGGCGCGGGCTCTCAACATCGCGGCGCGCACGGCCGGCAGTTCGGATATCGCCTCCATGGGCATCTCGGCGAGCGGAGGGAACTCGATGTCCAGCGTCGGCCAGCCCGTCATGTCGTCGTGGAACGTCACCCGCCGCACCGCTTCCGCCGCCATCGTCCGTTGCGCCTCGGCGGCCGCCCGCCGCATTCGCGTCTCGGCGAGCGCAAGCGTCGCCAAGTCCGCCTCCATGTGGCTGATGTCGCCGGCGTCCCGCTGTCGCTTGGCCAGCGACTCGAAGTCTGCCATCGCCTCCTGTTGCGCTTCGAGCAGCCGGGCCCTGGCCGTTGCGGTCCGCCATCGGGCGAGCGCGTTCAGGAGTTCGCCGGCGGTTGCCCCTCTTAGGGTCTCGAGCTCCGCTTGGGCGACTAACTGCTGCGCCTCGGCGACTGTGACCCGCGCTTGGCGCTTGCCATGCAGGTCGAACTGCTTGGCCACGCCGACCACGACTCTGCGCTCATTGTGGTGGCTGCCGCCAAAGGCGCCGATCTCTTCGGTCTGAATCGACAGTTCCGGATTGTCGTACGACCGTGCGGCACCGGCCCGCCGCTCCACGTGGGCGCGAAGACTCGACTCGGCGGCGAGGACGGCCGAATTGCTGGCCACTGCGTCGCGCACGAAGGATGCAAGATCGACTCGATCGTTCGCCGTCGCGGACAGTGCCAGCCATAGGAGCGCCGTTGCGCTCGTCGATCGGGCCGCCAAGTGCGCTTCCCGCGTTTGAGTGAATAGTCCTCGCTTGGATGGGGTCACCGCCGTCGCCCTTCAGTGGGTCCGCCCGCCATGGGCCGCCAACGCCTCAACGAAGTATAGCGCGTAGGCAAAGGAGACCCCGGCCAGGAGCGCCAGCAGGAGCTTGCCGCGGTCGTGCCGGTGGAAGTGGACCTCGGGCAGCAGGTCGCTCAGCGAAATGCACAGCAACGCACCCACGGCGAAGGCGAGCCCGTATCCCAACACCGGACCTTCCAACGCTGCGGCGACCATTCCCGTGCCGACGTAGCTCGACACCGCGGCTAGGGGGCAGATGAGCGCGTAGCCGACGTTGGCGGCCAGCCGAGCGCGCCTTGGCTTGCCTTGCTGCTTCATGGTGCCGGTGATCGAGAAGGCGTCCAGCGGCTTGTGCAGCAAAATGGCCAAGCAGACACCAAGCCCGGGCAGCACTCCCTCCTCAGTCAGTCCGATGCGCACGCTTGCCCCGAGGGCGAATCCCTCCGTGACCGCGTGGATGCCCAAGCCCAAGGCAATCCCAGCCAAGCCGTGGCTGTTGTTCCCGGTGTGGCCGTGTGCGCTGGCCTCGTCGCTGAAGTCGTGCTGATGGAATTGGAACACGCGCAGCAGGACGACCATCGTGATCATCCCCCCCACGACCCACAGCATTGCGGCGTTCACCGGTTCGGGCCCGGGAATTCGTTCGAGGCTGTGGGGGAGGAGATGGAACAGGGCGACCCCTAGGATGAAGCCGGCGACCAAGCTCATCACGAGTTGGGTGCGCATGTGGGTCATTGCGCCGTACTCGGACAACCGCCCGCCGACCACGGACGCAGCGAAGACCGCCCCCGAATAGGCGAGCAGCAGCACCGGCGGGGAGACGCTCACCGGCTGGCGGGTTAGCTAGAAGAATAGCGTGAGCAGCACGATGCTGGCCACGCCGCCCGCCATGAATCCGATCGCGCTGACCACGCCCGCGGCGGTCGCCATGTCGGCGATGCGGAACGTCTGGTTCTCCACAGTGAACAGCACTTGGGTGCGGTCGATCTCCCCGTCCACGAAGCGCTTCAGGCCAGTCTCCGCGCCATGCGCCTCCTTGATCGCCACCAGCGCCACTAGGATCATGGTTGACGCCGACGCCAGGATGCCGATGCCGAAGACCACCAGAGTCAGCAGCGCGAACCAGTGGTACGGGGGATCATCCGCGCCCCCGGATGCGCTCATGATGCCGATGATCAGCGCCGCGCCGCCAGCATTGCCGAGCAGCAGCAGCCGGGTGGACTCGGTGATCAAACGGAACATCACGCCCCGTCGCTGGGCGACCACCTTGTAGAGTTCCCGCAGCCACTCCTCGCCGGTCTCCTCGACGGAGAATTGGTCCATGCGCTTCATGGGTTGCCTCCCTCCGCGCTGTCCGCTTCGGCTTCCGGGCCGAAGTGGGTCAGGCGCACGTACTTGGACCCGGCGTTCGACTCAGGCGCGAAGGCCACTGTCCAGTCGTCGATGCGCACCGGTTCCGTCGGCTTCGCTTCGGTCATGAAGGCCGTGCGGGTGACCTCGCCGTCAACGCGCTCGAGGGTGGATGCCAGATAGCGTCCGAGCAGATAGCCCTCCAGTGAGACTTCGTTCATGGCCGGTTCATCCGATGCCGCGTGGGTCGCCATCGCGCGTCGAAAGTTGGTGGCGAGCGCACTCTCCGCATCGGTCGGATTCGGAACCACCTCGGTCATCAGAATTCGGTCGCTGGGCGCTTCCACCCGTCGCCGAAGCTCCGAGGAAAGCGAGAACGACAGGTTGGCCAGCGTGTAGTCATGGCCCAACGAGTGCGCCAAATTGATGATCTCGGAATTGGCGGCGTAGGCGCCGACCAGCAGGATAGCTTCCAGATCCGCCTTGGCGAGGCCGAACAGGCTGGCGTGGACCGCGTGGGTGTTCCGCGAGTAGGTGGTCTTTGCCAGCAGCGGGATGTCCTGCTCCGCCAGTGCGGCGAGATAGCTGCGCATCACCGAGCGGCCGAACGCATCGTCTTGGTAGATGATGCCGAGCCGCTTGTGGCCGCGCTCTTCGACGATGTTGGCTACCAAAGCCCGCACCTCGTCGAAGTAGCTCGCCCGCAGGTTGACCACGTTCGGAAACCGCGCCGCATCGTGCAGGAAGTCGGCGCCCGTCACGTGGCCCACGAAGGGGATGCCCGCGGTCCGCAGCACTGGTGCGATCCGGGCCGCGGTCGGCGTTCCCACGCCACCGACCACCGCCAGCACGTCGTTTGCCGCCGCGAACTGCTCCGCGTTCGCCGCTGCCTGTTCCGGTTCGTAGCCATCGTCAAGCGCGACCAGTTCAAGGTTGCGTCCGTTGACGCCGCCTGCGGCGTTGCGTTCCGCGAAGGCGGTGAGGATGCCCGACCGGTAGTCGATGCCGAGACGCCGGTTGGGGCCAGAGAAGCAAGCGCTCTGGCCGAACACCACCGCTTCCGTGGTCACTCCAGGTCCCGCCACTGCCGGCCATGCGGTTAAGCTGGCTGCGGCAAGGCATAGGAACCGCAAGGCTCCCTTACCCATCATGGCCATCCGAACCGCCCTTATTGTTCTGCGGGGTTTCTTCAGGAATTGTGTCCACGAGTGGCTTCTGCGCCGGACGCTCCTCCACCGCCGGACCCGTGCGCCCGACGTGTCCGTGGGCGAAGATCGAAGGCGAATCGAAGATCAGGGAGCGCGGCGCGGCCGCCGCCAAGTGGTCCCGCTCCGCTCGTCTATCGTGGAAACGCCCGTCCATGGTGAGTTGGTCGAGTTCCACGTCGCCGCCCGCATGCAAGTCCCTCGGCGCAGTGGACGCAACCAGGGTCCGTTCTTCGCCAAGTTCCCTGGCCGCTCCGGGTGGGGTGGCGACGGCCAAGTCGAAGGGCGGCGCGCCAATGCCGTCGATCATGTTGATGTCGATGGTGGAGGCGTCGCCTGGGTTCACCGCCGCAAGGCTCGCTTGGGAGAAGATGGTGCGCATCCGCTGCCAGTAGCGCGTGACGGCCACTTGTTCCGGCTCGCTGCGGTACTCGGCCAGCAGGGCGCGAAAGGCCTCAGCGGCGCTCTTGGCCTGCTTGAGGCGTTCCTCGGCCCGCGCCTTGGCGTTGAGCACCAAGGATTCGGCTTGGCCGCGGGTGCGGGCGAGATAGCGTTCGCTGCGCCGGTTTGCCTCGCTCTCCGCCTGGGTTCGCTCAGCGATGGCATCGTTGACGTCGCGGAACGCGGCCATCGTCTCGTCGATGGGCCGCACGTCCACGATGGTCAGCGCTGCGACCTCGATGCCAATTCCGTATGCCGCGACCCGTTCAGCGATGTCCTCGAATAGGTGCGCCTCGATGATGTTGCGGTTGCTGGTGAAGATCAGGTCGATGAAATTGCTGCCGAGCGCATCGACCAGCGCCTCCCGAACAAGCATCGTCATCAGCTTCTCGGGCTCGGCGGCGGTGTGCAGGTAGTTGTGCAGATTGTCGATCACGTACTGGACGGCCACTTCGACCTCCAGCAGATTGGTGTCGCCCGACAGGATCGTGAAGTTGACCTTGTCCCCATTCTTGCTGGCCACCCCGAGGCGTGCGATGCGCTTCACTGGGCGGATATGCGCCTCCTCGATCACCGGAATGCGGTAGCGCCAGCCGGGGCCGACCTCGGCATCCACCACCTTGCCGAATCGTGTGCGAACCGCCTGCTCCTCTTTTTTGACAATGTAGAAGCCGCTTGTTAGCAGAGCAACGAGGCCGACCATGGCGGACCAAGCTAGAATGTGTCCCCAGTGGCGCCCGACGAAGTCGAACGACGCGTAGATCGCGCGGGTGCTTGGCGGCAGCGGCTCGTCGGCCATTACGGGCTCCCCGGCATGGCGCGGCTGTCCAGGTAGCGGAACAGTTCGCTGTCCGCGGGGAGCATGAGCGTGGTGTTCTCGTCGATGATGAGGTCGTAGCTGTCCAGCGCCCGGATGAATTCGTAGAAGTCCGGATCCTCGCGGTAGGCCTCACCGAGCAGGGCCATCGCCTCCGCCTCCGCATTGCCGAGAATCACCGTTGCCTCCGCGTGGGCCTCCGCGACCAGTTTCTCGTGCTCGTTGACCGCCAGCGCCTCAATGCGCATGGCCACCTCCTCGCCCTCGGCGCGGTAGCGCGAAGCGATGCGGGCGCGTTCCGAGACCATGCGCTGGATCACGCTTGGCCGGTTCTCCGGGGGCAGGGTGTACTCCACCACCCCGGCGCGCATGACCTCGATGCCGTAGTTGGCCAATGCCACGGGGGCGACGCGCTCGAGAATTTGGTCGGATGCCTGATCGAATTCCTCGTGTTCAAGCCCCAATCCGATGAACGCTTCGCGGGCCTTGTTGCTGACCACGATGCCGACGCTGGACAAATAGACGTCGCGCAGCTTCTCCAGCGCGTTCTCATCGGTGCGGATGGCCTCGACAAACAGGATGGGATCCACCACCCGCCACAGCAGGTAGCCGTCCACCAGCACGCTCTTCTGATCCTCCGTGATCAGTTCCTGGGGCAGGTCCGTCATGGTCTGCATGCGGCGATCGACCTTATAGACTCTGGACACCGGGCGCGGCCACTTGAGGTGGAAGCCGGGCTGCCGCACCGGTGGCGCAATCCGGCCGAAGTGGGTCAGCACACCCTGCTGCGTCTCCCGGATGATGTAGAAGCTGTCATACAGGATGGCCAGCGCCAACGCGGCGCCGACGGTCCAGAGCGTTGCCTTTCCGGTTCGCGTCATCGTTTTGTCCCTCCGTGGTGGCCGTTGCCGGCTGCACCGGATCGGCGCTTCCAGAGCGCCACCTTGTCGAGGCTGCCTTCGTTGGGCACGATCACCTTGGCGTTGCCGGACAGGGCGGATTCCAGCTTCTCCCGCCACAGCATGTTCCGCAGCACCTCCGGGGCGGTGCGGGTTGCCCCCGCCACCGCCGAGATCGCCTCCGCTTCCGCCCGTGCGCCCGCCAGCTTGCGGAACGCCTGCCCTTGCGCTTGTTCCACCTCGTAGAACGCGTTGCCGTAGGCTTGCGGAGTCAGCGCGACCAGCAGGCGTTGCGCGTTCACGATGATCCGCTCCCGGTCCTCCTGGGCGCTCGACACCTCGCGGAAGGCGCTGGCCGTCTCCGCGGTCGGGCTCACGTCCACCAGATTCGCCTTCACCAGTTCGATTGAGTTGAGCACGGGATCCCGGCCTTCTATGGGCTCGTCGAACAGTGCCCGGATGTGGTCCTCCAGCGGGCCGCGGTGGGCGTTGAGCAGCGGCTCCAGGCGCTGCGCCGATATGAACGAGCGCATGTGGCCGAAGATGAAGGCGGAAATCACGCGTTCCGGATCGGTGGTCCGGTAGTGGTAGATGTAAGGGTCCGACACGCGATATTGCACGTTCACGGTGAACGACATCAGGTTCAGGTCGCCGGAGACGAACTCATGCCCGTCGTCGGACATGATTGACTTCACTTCGCGGATCGGCCAGTGGTCCACCTGCACGAAGGGGCGGGGAGCCAGATAGTGCAGCCCGGGCGGCAGGTCGCGCCACCACACCTGGCCGAACAGCAGGCCGTAGCCCACCGAGCCGGGCGGCACCCGAGTGAAGCCGGAACCGAGGAACACCAGAAGCGCAGCGCCCAACAGCGCGGCGCCCGCCGGTGTATTGGGTACCACGGCTCCCGCCAGTGGACGCCCACGGGTGAGCCGCATCCAGAGTTCGGCGAGCCGTCGACCGACCGGGCGCATGTTGAGCATCAGATCGTCGTAGCCGCTCTTGAGCGCTCCGGCCCGGAACCGCCACACGATCAGCGCAGCCAAGCCGATGGCGCCGCCGATCTGGAGAGCGAGAATCGCCGGCGAGTCCGACGCCTCGAGATTTACCGCGATCGACAGGCCTGCAGCCAGCAGCAACAGGTCAATCGCGATGCCCAGCACGACCGTGACGGCGATCACCGCAGCGACATAGACGGCTGTGAACCGAGCGCCGAATTGGCTCACTATGATCGCGATTGTGCCGGTGTTGGTTGCCGGACCCGTCATCAGGAACACCAAGGCCGCCCCTGGGCTGACGCCCTTGGCCACCAGCGCCGCAGCAATGGGCGTGCTGGCCGACGCGCAGATGTAAAGCGGAATGCCGATCAGCACCATGACCGGGTACGACAGCCAGCGCGCGTATTCGTGAGCCATCAAGTCCGCCGGGATCGCCAGGTACAGGATGCCGCCGAGGGCGATGCCCACTAGGAGCGCAAAGAGAATGTCGTCGGCGATCTCGACGAATCCGTAGCGGAACACGTGCCGGACCACCGTGGGAAAGTCGGGGCCTTGAACGGCCGCGTCGTCGTGCGGGTCCTGCGCCGAAGACTCGCCAGTCGGCGACGGCGCGGCTTCTCGGTAAAAGTCCGGCTTTAACCATGCGGCGTGCCGCCATCGGCCAGCGGCGGAGGTCAGACCGCGGAGCCAGCGTCCCGCGAAGCCGCGCAGCTGGGCGAAGCTGACGTAGCAGTCGTCCCGATCCGGCATCAGCGACTCATGGGCGCCGTGATCGTCATGTCCGTGATCGTCATGTCCGTGATCGTGCCCGCCGTGGTCGTGGCCGTCCCCGTGGCTGTGGCCGGGCTCGGCCTGGCCGTGACCTTTGGAGTCGTCGCGGATCAGCCCGATGCAGAAGATGCCGGCAACCACTGCAGTCAAGAAGCTGATGACCGGCCGCACGATCGCGACGATCGGCCCAAAAAAGGCGTTGGTCACCAAGATCGAGTCGGCTCCCGTTTCCGGTGCCGTGATGAGGAAGGACATGCACGAGGACCGGGAGGCGCCCTTCCGGCGCATCTCGGCAACCACGGGCACCACCGAGCAGCTGCACAGGGGCATCGGCACGCCAATGCCCGCGCTGGTCGCCACGGACTTGAGGCTGTCGTCACGGAACCAGCTAAGAATCGCCTCTCGCGATATGAAGACGTGGATCACGCCGGAAAGGAAAAGCCCCAGCAGAAGCATCGGGGAAAGCAGCAGGAAGGACGACCATAGAAAATCCAGGAACTCGACCGCTGCATTCATGCGAGACCCCGTGAGCTATGGACTTTGGGCTTGCCCTCACGCTGGTGCATCGGGCACAGACAGCCGCGTGGCAGTTGGCCCGGAATGGACCATGCGCCGCCCGCCACGGATTGTCGTCCCCTTCGAGTTGTTTGCTCAAGCTCCAACACGCACCACTCCAGCTTGGAGACAGAACACTGGAGTTAGTCTGAATGCGTCCGCCCGAATATGTCAAGTAATTGTGGCTTTGTCTTGGGACAACTCCCGTTGTGGCTTTTTCGTGGATGTCGAACGGAACGCCAAGGGGCGCCGGCTCCTAGAACACCACGCGCACCCCGCCTTCGATGGTCCGACCCGGCTGCGGGGCAACGTCCTTGATGTAGGAGGTGTGGTTGCGCTGCTCCGCATCGGTCAGGTTGCGGCCTTCCACGAACAGGCTGATTTCGGTGGCGCCGACCGCAATGTGCCAGTCCATGTAGGCGCGCAGATCGTCGTAGCCGCTGGTGGCCAGTTCGTGGTCCGTTACGTCGTCCTGGCTGAAGGCGCGCAGGTAGTCCATGGCGAAGATGAACGGGCCATGGGTCAGCTCGAAGCCGGCGCCCACCCGGCTCGGCGGAATCCGCGGCAGATTGTCGTTGCCGGAGGTATCCAACTCCGCGGAAACGGTGTCGGCGAAGGCGGAAAGCGCCAACTGACCATCGGTCCAGACCATCGCCACGACGGACCCTTCCACCTCGAAGCCGGTGAAGGTGGCATCACTCTGGGTGAACTGCCGCACGGGCAGGCCATGATCTTCGATGCCGGTGTCCGCTTGGTAGATGAAGTCGGAAAACTCGGTCCAGTAGAGGGTGCCGGCCAGCGACCAGCGTTCGCCCGCGTACTTCAGCGTGGCGTTCAAGTCGAAGGCCTTCTCTTCGTCGAGGTCCGGGTCACCGATGTCAAAGCTCTGGGTGGCGAAGTGCGGCCCATTGGAGTACAGCTCCTCGCTGACCGGCATGCGGGTGGCGTAGCTGCCGAGCAGGGTGCCCGTCCAGCCTTGTGCAAGGGGAATCACGGCGCCTAGGGATGCAGATACGCCGCTGAACGTTTCGTTGTTCCCCGAGTCGGGGTCGTGTTTGGTGCGGTCGAAGCGCAGCCCCGCTTCCAGTTGAAAGGGTTCGAAGTCGCGCTGACCCATCCAGAACAGCCCCAGCGCATCCGTGTTTGCCGGCGGGGAGAAGGCCTCCTCCCCGGTTGGCGTATATTTGCGGTCGCTCAATTGAGCGCCGAAAACCCCGTCCCAGCCCGCGATGGGGTTGTGGGCCAACTCCAGGCGCGCTTCCCAAGCCTCGTTTTCAAACAGCGTGCCCACTTCGCCGGATGGCTCAATCTCGGCGTGTTCGTAGTCGTTGATGCCGACCCGGAGACTCAAGCTGCGGATGCCGGGCAGGGGCTGGTCAATGCCCGCTTCAAGGTCGATGCGCGTTTGCTCGAGATCGGCAACCGGCGAGCCTTCCGCTTCGTCGCCGTGGTCCTCTTCGTCATCGTGGCCCTCTTCCTCCTCTTCCTCGTCGTGGTCCTCTTCTTCTTCCTCGTCCCCGTGATCTTCCTCCTCGTCCCCGTGTTCCTCCTCGTCGCCGTGGCCATGGGCGAAGCCAGGCAGCCCGTAGTCGGATTCCAAGCGACTCACTGAGATGCCGAAGAAGCCGCGCTCACCGATGAATGAAAAGCCGACGGCGCCGCCCTTGGCCTCAAGATGGCTGTTCGGCAGGGTGCCGCGCACTTCCTCGGCTTCGCCCTCCTCATGCCCGTCATCTTCATCCTCATCTTCGTCTTCGTCGTGGTGCTCCTCCTCCTCCTCATGCTCTTCCTCATCCTCAAGAGCGGCCCGGAACCGGGAGGATCGAACGAAGCCAGGGATGTCCACGTCATCAGCGTCGCGGGCAAAGCCGTCGATGTGCCAGGCAAATGCCCCGGCACCGCCATCCAAGCGAAATCCGCCACGGAAGGCATCGCCGTTGTCGGCTCCGCGTAGGTCCAGCTTGCCGGTCAGAGCATCCGGTATTTCCCGGGGCACCCGGCCGGTGTGTACGTCGATGACGCCGCCGATTGCGCCTGAGCCGTAGAGCAGAGTTGCGGGGCCCTTGAGAATCTCGATCTCGTTGGCTATGAAGGGGTCCACCGACACAGCATGGTCACCGCTCGAGACGGAGACGTCCATGGTGTCCACATGGTCCTCCATGATGCGCACTCGAGCCCCGTCCAATCCGTGAATGACGGGCCTGCCAACCGCAGGACCAAACGATGTCGCGTGAATGCCGGGCTCACGCCCGACGGTGGCGCCGATGGTGTCCGCGACTTTGCGGTCGAGCTCCTCGCCCCGCAGCGCCTCCACGGGTTGCGCAACGCCGCCAGAGGACAAGGGGTGGGCGGTGACTACGATTTCCTCGATTTCGTACCCGTGCCGCTCTTGACCGACCGCTCCTTCGAGCGCGGCTAGGCATAGGCCGAACGTCAGCGTCAGCCGATAGGCGGTTTTCATGTTCCCTCCTGGCAACCGGTGCGCGGTTGCAGTGAATTTGCGCTAGGTGCGCGTTCAACAAGGCCTTAGTGGATTGTTGTCAGGGGGAGGGTGGCGCTCGTGGCTGGAAGGGATGGGCTTGCCGCTCGATGACAACGCCCAATATCTGCGGTTTGGCCGTGCGTTGGCACAGCCGGGGAACCGCCTGAACCGGGGCAAGCGCGGCATGTTGGCCGTCATCGACGAATGCGCAGGCCGCGCACAGGGCCTCCGGTTCATCGGGGCTGATCGAGGCGTGAACGTGCGCACTGAGCAGGAGTTGTGCGAGGCTGAATGCCAGCACAGCCGACCAAGCAGCGGCGCGATGGCGCAGGAGGCGCCTGCCGAGAATGGTTGGTATGCCTGTTGAGCCGGACATGGGGACAATGCTGCGCCGTGACGTTCGAGCCTAAATGTAAGGAAATTGACTGTACACTGCAAGCCGCTGCCGCAGCAGTTGTTCACCGCAGTTAGTGCGCATGGACGTCATGGGAGTGTGCTACATCGCCGATCAACGCCATGACCACGATGCCCGCAACGACGAGCAGGAACTTGAAAATGCGGTCGTTGTCTTGGGTCGGCATGGGCACGTCGTCGTTGCCGGTCAAGGCGCTCATCACGAACTTGGCCGTCCGCGCTTCCCGCTTGGAGAACTCCTCGTCGATGATGTCCAGGATGGCGATGTAGATGAAGGTGCCCGCTGCCAGCGCATTGAAGCTGCCTTCGACTAGCGCGGCGCCGTCGCCATGCAGGATGCTGGCGCCGAGCATGCCCGCGAGTATGCCCGCGGGGGTCATGGCGACGAAGAAGCCGAGAAGGGCGTTGCGGCGATTTTCGGCAAAGCCGGCGCTGATCGCGCTTACCATCAGCGCGAAGGCCTCCGAGCCCTTGTGCAGCAGAATTCCGAGCGCGAGGATGATGGCGGTTGCAGCATGGCTCTCAAGGCCTAGCGAGAGGCCCGCGATGATCGAGTGGACCGACAGGAGCAGCAGCAGCACAAGCGGGTAAATGGATCTGCCTTGGACTGCATCCGAGTCCGAATGGATGTGCCGGCCATCGAAGATGATGCGGTCAATCAGCAGCAGCGTTCCGAATCCCGAGGCCGCCAGGAGGGGAGCTAGCGGATACTCCACGACGTTCGCAAGCTGCTCGATGCCCTCGGGCAGCAGGTGGATGAAGCCCACGCCGAGGAACAAGCCGCCGGCAAACGCATTGCCTAGGGAGAAGAACCTCTGACTGCCTTGGTAGCGGGCGGCGGCCATTGGAATGGCGCCGCCGATCAGGGCAACGGCTAGGATGGATGCGGCCGCGATGAACTTAATGACCGGCAGCGAGTGTTCTTCCATTCAGGCCAAATCTCCGGTGGTTTCCGGGAGCAGCGGCGCTTGGAGCGCCGCACGGCTTCCTTGGCAGTGAGCCTATGTGTAGCATTGCGCCGTTTCAAGGAGGTTGGCCGTGGCCAATTCGGCGCGCAGTGAGCCCGTCATGCTTCAGGATCGTGCGGCGGTCGCCTACGCCGCGGTTCGGGTGCGCCTGTCCTTGGGTGAGTTGGGCCCTGCGCTGGCCAAGCTCTGGCCGGAAGTGTCCGCTTGGCTCGACGAACAGGGGATCGTGCCTGCCGGCCGCCCGCTGATCCGCTATCACGTCATCGACATGCCCGAAGTGGAGATTTCCGTGGGTTTGCCGGTTGAATCGGGGGCTGTTGGGGATGGGCGCATTGAAGTTGGGGAACTGCCCGCGGGGCGCTATGCGGTGCTGGTGCACGTGGGTCCCTATGAGGGTCTTGTGCAGGCCAACGCCGACCTGCAAAGCTGGGCTGGGGATCATGGCGTTGCCTTCGATGGCAGCGATGGCACGCCGGGCTGGGCCGGACGGGTGGAGTTCTATCTCACCGATCCGATGGATGATCCGGATCCCTTGGCTTGGCGAACCGAAGTGGCCTACCTGACGCTTCCGGACCCTTCATAAGGGCTTGCGAAGCGGGCCGCAGCGTTCTACTTTATCCAAGCTTGGGAAATAGAGATGCCCGTGCGTCACGTTGGCGACATTTTGCAGGAGAAATCCGAGGAGCTCGTTTGGATCGGCCCGCTTGAGTCCGTGTTCGATGCGCTCAAGCTGATGAACGAGAAGGACGTCGGATCGGTGGTGGTGCAAATCGACGGCTACCTGGTCGGCATCCTGTCCGAGCGCGACTACGTGCGCAAGGTCATTCTGGACATTCACGCCTCGCAAAAGACCAAGGTCTCGGAGGTGATGACCCGCGATGTGGTCACCGTGACCCGAGAGGACACCATCGTCCACTGCATCGCCTTGACCCATAAGCACCACGTCCGCCATCTGCCGGTGGTGGAGGAGGGCAAGGCCATCGGCATGATTTCCTTGCGGGATCTGTTCCTTGACGTCATTCACCACAAGGTCGGTGAGATTCGCGACGACGAGTAAGCACTAGGGTGGCGCCAGCCACTCCGGGGCCGTGGCCAGCGGCCCGTCGAGCGTGTTCAGGAACGCCTCCAAACGCTTGAGTTCGTAAGGCAGCAAGCCAAGCGGCTTGGCTTCGTTGTGGCCGACGATGGCGTTGCGCGCCCGGTTGTAGTGGTCCAGCGCTTCGGCCAACGTGCCCATTTGCCCGGCGTGCATGTAGGGAGCGGTGCCCTCGAGATTGCGCAGCGACGGGGTCTTCTGGGCCGCAACCAGATCATCCCCGGTGCGCATGAAGCGCAGTTCCGGGCAGTCCTTGGCCGGATCGTCGCTATGGACGCTGAAACAGTTGAACGGGTCTTCGAGAACCAGGCGGGCGCCTTCGGCGCGCCCCTTGTCCGGCAGGGCGCCGATGGCCGGCAGCACGCCGGTGTTGTGGAACTCGTGGTTGGTGAACAGCGGCCCATTGTGGCAGTTGATGCACTGGGCCTTGCCGATGAACAGCCGCAGCCCCTCCGCTTCCTGGTGGCTGAACTGGGCGTCCGGGGCTTTTGCCCCGTCCCGTCCTAAGCTCGCGGCATAGCGGTCGAAGCGTGTCTCCCCCGGCAGCAGCAAGCGCTCGTAGGCGGCAATCGCCTTGGCGAGGTTGGCGAACGCCTTGGTGACGGCTGCTTCCTCCTGCTTGGTGGCGGGCGCTTCACTGGGCAACGGCGGCAGCGGCCCGAACAGTGTCTCGTAGGCGGCCAAGTAAATCGGGTCCCCGGCGATCAGGCGAGCCGCCTCCGCTCGGCTCACACCCTGCTCGATGGGGCTTTCCAAGGGCGCGGTGGCCTGTCCCCAGAGGCTGTCCTGGCGGCCGTTCCAGAAGAACCAAGGGCTGTAGGCTGCCCCGACCAGGCTCATGGTGTTGAAGGTGCCGACGGCAAGCCCCACCGCCCGGGGCAGTCCGTCGGTGAAGCGCAGGGCCGGCTGGTGGCAGGTGGCGCAGGAGACCGCGCCGTTGGCACTCAACCGCGCATCGAAGAACAGGCGGTGGCCGAAACGCTGCGCGACGGGATGGTCGGCGACCGCGTTGCTGGGAACACTCGGTAGGGGCGGCAAGGCGTCAAGGCTTAGGGATTGAATGGCTTTGAGTTCGTCATCGCTCCAGGGCGAGGTGGGCGGCGCGTTCAGGTGGGCTGCGCCGGCTCCGGCCAAAGCCAGGAGCAGGACGATCAACCCGGTCAAGTCCTTGCCCATGGGCAACCGTGGCAGGCGGGTGGGGATCAAAGATCCAGCGGGATGGACAGGGCATCGTCTCCCGTGCCGGACTTGACGTTGAGCACCACTTCCCAAGCGCCGCCCATGTGGAATTTCATGCCCTCTATGAGATAGCGCCCTTCGCCGAGATAGGCGGTGGCCCGGGGCGCGGTGGGCAGGCCGTGGTCGTGGTCGGGCATGCCGCCGGTGATGCTGATGGCGGCGCCCTCCACCGGATTGCCGTCGGCATCCATCACCTGCGCGACCCAAATGTGAATGCGGTTGATCTCGATCGGTTCCAGCGCGGAGGCGTAGCTGATCCGGTAACGCCCAAGTTCGGTGACCTGGGCATTGTCCGGGTTGGGGGTCGGCCAAGCCTCTGCGGCCAGGGCCCCGGCGGCCAAGGCGCCGGCGGCGGGCAGGGTGGCTGAAAGCGCGAGAAAAAGCAGGGGAGGCAAGGCGTTCATCGCAGCGACAGTCTATCATGGCGGCATCACCATCAGGCAGGATCAAGCCATGGACTACCGCGTTTTGGGCCGGACGGGCATCCGGGTGTCGCCCTTGTGCCTAGGCACCATGAACTTCGGCGGCCCGACCTCAGAGGCCGAGAGCATCGACATCGTGCATGCTGCCCTGGATGCGGGGATCAACTTCATCGACACCGCCGATGTGTACAACCGGGGCGTGAGCGAGCGCATCGTCGGCAAGGCCATCGCTGCCAGTGGCCAGCGGGGTCGGCTGGTGATCGCCACCAAGGTCTATAGCCCCATGAGCCGGGAAGTAAACGACCGGGGCGGCTCGCGGGATCACGTCATCAAGTCCTGCGAGGCCTCCCTCAAGCGCCTTGGCATCGACTGCATCGACCTCTACCAACTGCACCGCCCGGACCTTGACGTGCCCCAGGACGAAACCCTGCGCGCCTTCGACGACCTCATCCGGGCGGGCAAGGTGCGCTACATCGGCTGCTCCACCCATCCCGCGTGGAAGGTCATGGAGGCCCTGGCCGTCAGCGAGCGCTGCGGCCTGCACCGCTACGTCAGCGAGCAGCCCCCCTACAACCTGCTCGACCGGCGCATTGAAAACGAACTGATCCCCTTGTGCGAAGCCTATGACCTAGCAGTGCTGCCTTGGTCGCCGGTGGCCGGCGGCGTGCTCACCGGCCGCTACACCCCTGAAGCCAAGGCCCCGGAAGGCTCCCGCGCTGCCAACTGGGGCGCCCGCTTCGCCACCCGGGTGACCGACCGCGGCCTCGAAGTCGCCGCCGAAGTGGCCCGCATGGCCGCCGAACGCGACTTGAGCGCGTCCCAACTGGCACTGCTCTGGGTGAAGGACCAGCCTCGGGTGACGGCCCCAATCTACGGCCCCCGCACCCTGGGCCACGTGCACGACGCCCTGCCGGTGCTGGAAATGACGCTGGCCGATGCGGACCGTCCCCGGTTCGATGCGCTGGTGCCTCCCGGCAATGCGGTAGCCGACTTCCACGACAGCAACAACTGGATGAAGGGCCGGGTGGTTGTTGGGGCGGGATAGCCCGAAGTCAACCCCCTGAATTGCTCCTCGCTTGAGACTTGCGGATGTCTTCCGCTTGGTTCCAGACCGGTCCGGTGGGCACCTCGCCGTGGGCTAGGATTTTGGGTTCGCTGCCCTCGCCATCCCATTCGATGAGGCGCGGCTGGCCGACCTGCAGATGGTCCGCGTCCTCGGGGGCTATGGTCCAAGGCTCCTCGCCATGGTAGCTCAGGGTGGGCGCGAGCAGCGGTGGATTGTCCGGGGCGCCAAAGGCGCCGCGGCGGTCCAACTCCAAGCGTAGCAACTTGCGGTAGCGGCGCATGCGCGGAACCGCGTCCGGAACCACCGCGTTCTGGATCTTCAATATCAGGATGAAGTGGGTGGCCTGCACCAGTTGGCGAGCGCCCGTCTTGAGGGGCACCGCCCAGATCAGGTCGGCGAAGCGCTTGCCCTTGTCGGACACCCAGTCCTCGGGCACTAGGGTCATTTCCTCAAAATCGAGTTGCCGGTGCCAGTGCTCGCCGTAGTGGCGAACCAGCTTGGCGATGGCGCGCTTGACGTCATCCGGAAAGGCGTAAAAGGGTGTGTAGGTGTACTCCACGTTGGCGTTCTCCTGCTCGGGTATTGATTTGGTTTTCAAACCCGAAAACCGTAGCGAGGTTGCCGCCGCGAAATCTATGGGCGATGTCCTACACGCTTGTGAGAAATGGCTGAACTTTCAGCCTTGAGGAAGGGGCTGGCCGACCGGTTGGGGCCGGATTCGATCAAAGGCCTGCGTCAGGTCAGTATCCCGTCGGGCACCTTGGGTTTGAGCTCGGGCAGGAAGGTGGGTGAGCCGCCGTCCGCCGAGCAGGCCGACAACGTGGTTTGGCGGAACGGATTTTCGATCTCGTCGTTGGGGGGAATGAGCTTGCCGTGCTCCAAGCCGCCGAAGCAGATGTTGCCGCGGCCGGGGTCGGTGCGGGTGAGTGAGTCGTCAGTGGGTTCAGCGGCGAAGGCACCGACGCTGAGCGTCCAAGCAAGCATGGCAGGAAGGGCGAGCCGAGAACGGATGATCGGTGGCTTCAATCGAGTGCTCAGTCGTCAAGATGGTGAGCACTCTATGAAAGGAAAGTTACAGTTTGATGACGGTCATTCGAGTAGATTCTCGCCCCCATCGTCCAGGTGCTCAGGGCGTTGCCAGTAGCGGTATTGGGGCGTCCACTCGCCTTCGCCCATGCCGGCCAGCCCCAGCAGGCTCCACATCGCGCAGTAGAGGTCGCCGGGCCCGAACACGCAGCTGTTCTTGCGCAGCACCTGATCGCCTTGACGCGCGTAAACGACGGCGCCGGGCATGTTGCCTTGGCCCTTCATCACCGTTTGCTCGCGGATGTAGTCGCCGCCGCCATGGGAGGCGAGGCGAAAGCGCCAATTGCGCGAGTTGGCGAAGTCCCGCTGCACGCCGGGCGCATCCTTGGACAGCAGCACCACCGCCATGGCGTCCTCCAGATGGCCGAGCAGGCCGTTGAAGCCGTCCGCCCAAAGCGTGCAGTAGCGGCAGCCTTGGCCCATGTTGTGGATGGCCAGCAACTGCTCCCGCCCAGCGAAAAGATCCAGCAGGGTGACCTCTCCGGAGAGGGTCGCGAAACGGTAGTTGGGCACCGGCCTAGTGGGAGCCTGCCGGCGCAGTTCGTTCAGCTTGCCGGTGAGGTCGGCGATTTGCCGCTCCAGATCGGCGATTTCGGGATTTGCCATTTGTGGTCCTCGCTATTGACGCAACCGCACCATGGATGAATCAGGTGCTGGGCATTTAGTTCAAAGCACTTCCTCGGCCATGAAGCGCAGGGTTTCGGGATCGGAGGAGCCGACCGTCAGCATGGTCACTGGGCTGTCCCGCCAAGCCGCAAGGCGTTCGCGGATGCGCGCCTTGGGGCCGACAAGCGCGATTTCGTCGCAAAGCTGGTCCGGCACCGCGGCGATGGCTTGGTCGCGCTTGCCGGACAAAAACAGTTCCTGAATTCGCTCCGCTTCCGCCCCGAAGCCGAGCCGGGTGACGTGGTCCTTGTGGACGTTGAAGTTCTTGGCACCCATGCCGCCGACGTAGAAGCCCACATCCCGCTTCACCGCCGCCATCGCCCGGTCGAGGTCGTCATCGACGATGACCGGCACCACGGCGGCGATCTCAAAGCCCTTGGCACGACGGGCCATGGCGTCCTTGTACACCTCCATCATGCGGTAGGGCGACAGGAACATGGGTATCCAGCCGTCGCAATTCTCCACGCCGAGCCGTACGTTCTTCGGCCCTTCGGCGCCGAGGTAGAGGGGGATGTGCTCGCGCACCGGATGCAGGATCAGCTTCAACGGCTTGCCGAGCCCGGTGCCGCCCGGCAGCGGCAGTTGGTAGTGCTCGCCATCGAAGGCCACCGGCTCCTTGCGGGCGACGATTCTGCGGAAGATCTCGATCCATTCCCGGGTGCGGGCCAACGGCTTGGGATAGGGCTGGCCGTACCAGCCTTCCACCACCTGCGGGCCGGAGACGCCGATGCCGAGAATCAATCGGCCTTGGGACAAATAGTCCAAGGCCACCGCGTGCATGGCGGCGCTGGCCGGGGTGCGGGCGGAAATCTGCATGATCGAGGTGCCGAGGTTGATGCGCTCGGTTTGGGCGCCGATCCAGGCCAGCGGCGTAAAGCAGTCCGCACCGTAGATTTCCGGGCACCAGATGGTGTCGTAACCGAGGGATTCGGCCTCCTTGGCCGCCGCCACGATGTTTGCGCCGCCGGGTGGGCCGAGGGGGCCAATGCCAATTCCGAGCTTCATGAAAACGTCCCTTGCCTGTTGAACAAGACGCCAGTTTAACTGATGAACATGACGTTCAGCCTAGTGTTAACAGGCTCTAGAGTGTCGCGCTGGCGAGCGGCTGGATGAAGTGAATTCCTGGCACGACCTTGCGGCTGAGCCGCTCGTCGTTGGTGATGAACAGATCCACTCCGGCCACGGATGCGCAGGCGAGTTGGATTGCGTCGGGCGGCTTGATCGATCGGTCTTGGCGGATTCCGGCGAACGCCAACGCTGCGCCTTGGTCGAAAGGCAGCACGGTTGAGGCAGCTAGGATCGCCTGCTCGTATCGGCGAGCCAGGGATTCGCCCCCTGCCTCAACGGGTCGAACTAGAATCTCGCCGACGGTAAGCGTGGAAGTGAACAGCTCGTCGCTGCGTTCGATCATCCGCTCGCGCAGCGTCACGACCCGCTCGGTGAGCTCGCCCTTGTCTTCGAACAGATACACAAACAGGTTCGTGTCCCAGAATATGCGGCTCATTGCCAGCCGGCCCGTTGGCGGCGGACATAGGCGTCGGCTTCTTCGTCGGCCCAAATTTCCTTGCCAAGGCCACGCAGGGCTAAAACGGGGTCGTTTGCTTGACCATTTGCGCCTGCATATTGTTGACAGTACCAATCGACCAGATCACGGTACTTCGCCGGAAGCGCGTTCCGGACGGGGACGTCTTTACCAGTTAACCGTCGCGGATGGCAGGGGTCGCCCGGTCGAAATAGACGCCGTCGGCCCGGTGCGGACTCGTAGAGCATCCGATACCGGCCGGGGTTCGGCGCTTTGTTGGCAACGCAATGCAAATGGACATGCACCCGAATGCCCGGCCTGAGGGGTTTGCCTGTCGCGGCCTCTGCCTCAGCTTTGGCCATGATCTCGCCGACGGAGAAATCCACTCGATTGGGGTGCTCTCGGTGGAGGGCTGCCGCAGCAAGCCATACTTCGTCGGCAACTTTTATCTGATCTGGCATGTTAGCCTCCTCGATATTCAATATTCCAAGAATCTTTGTCAAACATCATACCCAAAGGAAAAATAGGAAGTCCATGTATTCTTTAGTGAAACTCGAACGGGCTTTGGGGGCCGCTTGAGCACCAGGCCTAGCGGGGTCAAACTTGGTGGCCTCGCGCCCGCTGCGATAGGGTGCCTTGAAGGAAGCCAAGTCTGATGAGCATGACGTTCAGCGATCTGATGAGGTTGGAGCCGCAAGGGGAGGATCATTTTGTGGGCCCACCCGCTCCGGACAAGGGCGATACCTTGTACGGCGGGCAACTCCTGGCCCAATGCCTGATAGCGGCCGAGGCAACGGCCGGCGACGATCGCGCTTGCCACGCCCTGCACGCGGCCTTTCTGCGCCCCGGCGACGTCGACGCGCCGGTGGAGATTGCCATTGAGCGGGTGCGCGATGGCCGTTCCTTCTCCTCCCGTCAGGCGAGGGCCTTCCAGCACGGCAAGGAGTGCTTCCGCATGCTCGCCTCCTTCCAGGTGCCCACTGAGAGCCCGGCTTATTGCGGAGTTTCCATGCCGAGTGCGCCGCCGCCGGAAGATCTTTCGATCACCTACGACGACTTCACCCTGGCCCAGACCGGCGAGTCGAGTTGGTACGGCTCCGACCGGCCCATGGACGTCCGCTACGTCAATCCGCCCAGCGCACCTCGCGGCGAGCCGGTGACGGAACCGCAGCTCATGTGGATGAGAGTTCAGGACAAACTGCCCGCAGCGGAGAGTGCCCCGTATAGCGCTGGCCTACACCGTGCGGGCCTCGTCTATCTCTCCGACGCCACCCTGGTGGACCACGTCATGCTGCCGCACGGCCTGCGCTGGCAGGACGAAGACTTCCTGGGCACCAGCCTCGACCATGCCATGTGGCTGCACCGTCCGGCCGCCGCGGATGAATGGCTGCTCTTTGAACAGATCGTGGTGGTGACCGGCAACGGCCGGGGATTGGCCCACGGGCGGTTCTTCGAGCGCGGTGGCGAACTGGTCGCCACCTGCGTTCAGGAAGGCTTGATGCGCTGGGCCTAGTGTCTTGCTACTCTTGCCGCAACATCAACCACTTCGCAGCCGGAGCGCCGTTTCCCCCAACCCATGCCGGAAGTCGCTGACAAGGAACGCTTGGAACCGAAGCTCGCCGATCTGCTTGAGGATGAGCCCGAGGAGAGGAAGGACTACATCTATTGCGCGGTCTGCTCCACGGTGATTGGGCGGTGCAGCGACCGCGCGGAAGTCAACGGCAGCCATGACCACAACTTCACCAACCCCTACGGCCTGCAGTTCCATGTCGGCTGCTTCAGCCAGGCGCTCGGCTGCGAAATCGCCGGCCCCCCGCAACGGGCGGACACTTGGTTCATGGGTTTTCAGTGGCGCATTGCCAACTGCGCCGACTGCCGCCGCCACCTCGGCTGGTACTTTGACCGCATCGCCCCGCCCGGCGGGGACTTCTTCTACGGCTTGATCTTGGACCGCATCCAGCATGACGGCGATTGACCCCAGTAAGTACGCCACCCTCACCTTCGATTGCTACGGCACGCTGATCGACTGGGAGAGCGGCATCACCGGCTACCTGCAGCCGCTGCTTGAGCGCTACGACGTCCACGTCATTGATGAATTCCTGCTGGAGGCGTTCAGCCGCCTGGAGCCCGAACTGCAGGCCGAAGGCGGGGCGTACACCGACGTGCTGGCGCGGATTCTGGAGCGGCTGGGCGAGCGCTTGGCCTTTGCGCCGAAGCCGGACGAACTGGCGGGCTTTGGCGCCAGCATCGAGAAATGGCCAGCCTTTGCGGACACTGTGGCCGCGCTGGAGACGCTGGCGAGCCACTTCGAATTGGCCATCGTTTCCAACATCGACGATCGGCTCTTCGAACTGTCGGCGAAGCACTTGCAGGTTCCCTTCGACCACGTCATCACCGCCGAGCAGGTGGGTGTGTACAAGCCGAATCCGAAGGTGTTTGAAGCCGCCTTGGGCCGGGTCAAGGGACCGGTGCTGCATGTGGCCCAGAGCCGCTTTCACGACATCGTGCCGGCCACGGCGGCGGGCCTGGACACCGTGTGGATCAATCGCCCGTCGAAGGGCGCGGCCAAGCCGGTTGCGGCCAGTCCCACCTGGACCTTCACCAGCATGGCCGAGTTCGCGGCTGCGGTCAGCGAACAGGCTGCCTAGCGTCCCGTGCCCCGCACCCACATCGAAATCACCAAGGAGGCGCTGCACTTTGCCGCCGCGCACTTCACGTTGTTCTCCGCCACCGAGCGCGAGAACCTGCACGGCCACAACTTTTACGTAGCCCTCGAAATCGAAGCGGAAGTGGGTGAGGACGGCCTGGCCTTCGATTACAACATCGTCAAAACGGCCCTCAAGACCCTTTGCGACGGCTTGGATGAGCACACCCTGCTGCCGGAACGCTCCCCGCATCTACGCATTGAGCGGGATGGAGACTATGTCGTTGCGTTGTTCAACGGCGAACGCATCCCCTTTCTATCCCGCGACGTGCGCACCCTGCCGGTCGCCAACATCACCGTCGAGGCGCTGGCTGCTTGGTTTCTGGAACAGCTCAAGGCGGACCCGGCCATCAAGCCGCTCGCCATCCACGGGCTGGTGGTCAAGGTGTCGTCGGGGCCCGGGCAGTGGGCGCGGGCTGAGGGTTAGCCTCAAGCTCGGGATATCGCCGTCAGATACCAGTCCACGAAGTCGATGCAGAGGCTTTCGAACTCGGGGTGGTAGGGGCCGGGTTCGAAGAAGCGCGAGTTTACGCCCGCACTGTTGCGGCAAATGATGTACTGATCCTCTTGGGTGGTGCGGTCCCACAGCCAAGTGACGGCCTCCCGGTCGTAGTCCCGTCCCTCTTCGGCGTCGCCGCGCACGAACCAGACGAGTTCAATGTCGGTGCTGGTGCGGCTGCGCGGCGTGAAGCGGTAGAGCACGCAGTGGTCGGGGTAGTTCAGCATGAAGGCCAGCGGGCCGATCTGAAAGTCACCGGCGCCCCCGTCATAGCCCTTGAACTCGCCCATGAGCGGCGCCACTGGCTGACCGCCGTCGCTGCCGGTCCGGTAGCCGTCGTAGAGGGCGTAGCGGCTGGTGTACACGCAGGTGCCGAAGCCTGAGGATGCGCCATAGGCTTGGCAGTGGGCGTGGGTGATGCCGGGAACCCCGGTTTGCCGTTCGGCGCGTTCCAGCATGGAAGCGGTGATGTCCTGCACCTCGTCTTCAAGCCGCTCGATGGTATGCAGCTTGGCGTAGGCCCGATGGGCGGTGGCGCAGTGGTAGCACTCCTGGTAGTTCTCCAGCACCAGCTTCCAGTTGGCCTCGACCGGATAGACTTGGCGGTGGGCAATCTTCGCGTTGGTTAGGTCGTAGGGCCGCAGCGCCGGCTCGATGGTGCGCAGCGGAGCCTCGAAGTCGGCAGCTTGCGAGTCCGCGTTGACGAAGATCAGGCCTTCGTAAACGACGCATCGGGCGGTCTTCAAGCCGTAGTGGGCGGGCTCGAATCCAGGTTTCACCTCCATCGCCCGAGCGGCCTTGAGGCTGCCGTCCAAGTTGTACGTCCAGCCGTGGTAGGGGCAGACGAATGTCGTCCGGTGGCCTTCAGCCGCCTCGCAGACCCGGGCGCCACGGTGTCGGCAGACGTTCATCAGGGCCTGCACCCCGTCGCCCTGGTCGCGGACGACGATGATGGAATCCTCGCCCAAGTCGTAAAGGAAGTAGTCGCCCGGATTCGGAATCTGGCTCGCATGTCCGGCGTACAGCCAGCTCTTGTAAAGGATTTCGTCAAGTTCCTTGCGGTAAACGCGAGGGGAGCGGTAGAAGTGGGCGTCCAGGGCAAAGCCGGGCTTGGCCCGTTGGGCGGCGATGCGTTCCGCCAATCGCTTGGCGGAGTCCTCCGTATCGGTTGCGATCGGGGTCATAGGGTCATGGCTCGCTCAGTAGTCGGGAGCGGGGGTTTGGCGGCGGCGGGGCGGATCCCAAATCGGTCCGTCGATGATCCGGCAGCGGGCTTCGACGCGGGTCCAGCGCAGTTCCCGACTGAAGTAGATTTCGGCATAGAGTTCATCCTCTGGGCGGCCCCAAGGCATCTCCAGGGAGGCGAGCGCCACGTTGCGCTTGGCCGAGGGGCACCAGGCGGCGGAAGTGGCGTGGCCGACCGTCTTGCCCCGCTTGTTGAGGATGAAGGATTCCGCCGCGGGTTTGTTGCCTTCCACGTCCAGCCGCACGAATCGGAAGCGTGAGCCCTGCGCCCGCTCCTTGAGCAGGGCGCTGCGCCCGGAGAAGTGTCCCTTGTCGAAGTCCACCAGCCAGTCCAGGCCCAGCTCGAAGGGCGAGCGCGCCCGCCCGTGGCGCACAACCTGCTCGGCCGGCACGAAGTCCACGCCTGCTTGGATGAAGCCCGCCTCGATGCGGGCAAGTTCCAGTGCGGCGTTGCCCATGGGCCGGATGAGGTGGTCGCGCCCGGCAGCGAACAAGGCATCCCACAGGGCTTCGGCGTGGGCGGGGGCGACCCAGACTTCGTAGCCGAGGTCGCCAGTGAAGCCGGTTCGGGACACCATCAACTCGCCGCCGTCGAAGGGGTAGTGGCGCAGGCCGAAGGGCCTTAGGGCTTCGAGACCGTCGAGGCCCATGGCGCGCAAGGTGGCGCACGACGTGGGGCCCTGCACCGCCAACGCGGCCACTTCGGCGGTCTCGTCGGCGATGGTAACGTCGAGCCCCAACGCGGAGGTGAGCAGCCAATCCAGGCAGCGTTCCTGGGCGCACAGGCGATAGTCGCCTGGGCTTAGGTGAAACAGGGTGCCGTCGTCGAGCACCATGCCGGCGTCGTTGCACCACACCGTGTAGCCGACTCGCCCCGGACGGATCCTGCCGACGTCACGGGTCAGTAGACGATTCAGGAACGCCGCCGCATCGGGCCCGCTGATGCGGTACTTGGTCATCGGCGTCAGATCGAACACGCCCGTGGCATTGCGAACGGCGAAGTACTCCAACTCCACGTCCTCGTAGGCGATTGGCGAAGCGTAGCCTTTCCATGACTCCCACTCCCGAAGTTCGCAAGCCGCCTGCACCCTCGACGCAAAGGGTGTGTCCAGCAGCATCTGGTCGTCGTGGGGCGTCATGATGCGTCCTCCCCCGAGAGGATCGCCTTGGCCGAGTTGCGCCCCGCCAAGCCCAACAGGCCGCCGCCGGGATGGGTGCTCGCGCCGCATAGGTAAAGGCCCGGCACCGGTGTGGCGTAGTGATTGGCGCCCGGCACCGGGCGGGTGAAGAGTGCTTGGTCCAGGGCAATCTCCCCGTGGTGCCAATGGCCGCCGCGCACCCCGAAGCGCGCCTCAAAATCGGGTGGCGTCAGCAGTTCAGCGGCGATGACCCGTTCGCCGATGCCAGGGGAGATGGCTTCCAGCCGCCCTAGGCAGCTTCGCATGAAGGCCTCCCGGCCCGCCGGCCAACCCGCCTTTAGCGTGTAAGGAGCATACTGCGCCACGGCGGAAAGAACGTGCTTGCCGGGTGGTGCCAAGCTGTCGTCATGCACCGTCGGAATGGATATCTCCATGATCGGCTCCGGCGAGCACTCACCGTACTTGGCGTGGTTGAACGCACCTTCAATGCCGTCCATGGTGGCGGCGGCCAGCAGCCGGGAACCCGCATCGGTCGGGTCCAGCCCCGGAAACTCAGGCAGGCCGTCGAGCGCCAAGTGCAGCTTGGCGGTAACCCCGCGCGCCCGGAAGTTGTGGACTCGGCGAACGAAACCGGCGTCCAAATTGAGTGGCCCCACCAGCCGGAAGGTGCTTTTGAGGTCGGCGTTGGACACCACCAAGGGTGCGGCTATGGCGGAGCCGTCCGCGAGCGTGACGCCGGCCGCCCGGCAGTCTGCCAGGTCGATGCGCGTCACGCGCTGGCGGTAGCGAATGGCGGCCCCGGAAGCCTCCGCGGCGGCGGCGAAGGCAGCGCCCAGCGCGCCCATGCCGCCTTTGACGAGGGCAGAACCCGCGCCGGCGTCGTTCAGGTGCCGGTGCAGGTAGGCGTAAACGGTGTTGGGCGAGCGCGGCCCCATGTGCGAGCCCAAAACCGCATCCATGCTGAGGGCGGCCTTGAGCAGCGGGTTCTCGAACTTCTCCTCGACCACGTCGTGGATGTTGATCGCGCCGATGCGCAACAGTTCGCGCATGTCCGCCTTGCCGAGCGTGCGCACATCCCAAGCGAGTTTGGCCAAGAGCCAGTTGTCGCGTCCCCGGCGCTCGGTGAGCCGTGGGAAGGGGCGGGCACAGAAGCGGTTGAGCACCTTTGCGTAGCGGCGCATCCGGCGTTGGAATTCGGCGAAGGCGGCTTGGTCGCTGGCCGAAGCGCCCGCGAGGCGGTCGCCGTCAATGACCAGTTGCCGCCCGTCACCGGGCAGGACAACGGTCTTGAGATTGCGTGCGGCGTAGGCCAGCCCATGCCGCTCCAAAGCCAGATCCTTGACCAGCTCGGGACTGAGCATGTTCAGCAGGTGCGCAGCGGCGGACACCCGGAACCCATCCGCGAATTCCCGGGTGGCTGCCAAGCCGCCGGGCTGCTCGCCGGCCTCGAGCACCAGCACCTTGCGGCCGCTGCGCGCGAGGTAGGCCGCGCAGGCTAGGCCGTTGTGGCCGGCGCCAACGACCAAGGCGTCGTAGGCGGCGTCAGTCATTGGGGTAGCTCGGCGGCGTCACGTCGGGGCGCTTCAAGTCGGCCAGTATCTCCCGGGCGGCGTTGGCGCCGGGCGCGGCCATGACGCCACCGCCCGGATGGGTGCCGGAGCCGCATAGGTAGAAGCCGCGCAGCGGTCCGCGGTACTGGGCGCAGCCCGGGAAGGGACGGTTAAATAGCAGTTGGTCGAAGGTCAGCTCCCCGTGAAAGATGTTGCCCTCGGTGAGGCCCACTTCGTCCTCCAACTCGTGGGGGGTGCGGACTTCGCAATCCAGTATCAGGTCCTTGAAGTCGGGACTGTGCGCGGCGAGCTGATCGATCACCGTCTGGCCGAAGGCGTCCCGCGCTTGCGGCGTCCAAGGGCCCTGGGCGAGCGTCGGCGGGCAGTATTGGACGAACACGGTCATCATGTGCTTGCCCGGTGGCGCCATGGTCGGATCAACGGTGGTGGGAATCAGCATGTCGACGTAGGGATCCTGTGACCAAGTGCCGGCCTTCCAGTCGTCGTAGGCCCGCTCCATGCGTTCCAGGGAGTCCGTGCAGTGCATGTCGGTGAGCATCAGGGGGCTGTCAGGGGAAAGTCCGTTGAACGTCGGCAGGCCGTCCAAAGCGATGTTGAGCTTGCCCGATGAGCCGCGAATCTTGAAGTTTCTCGCTTGCTCGACCACTTCAGCGGGCAGGTCGCTCTCGTCGAAGCACTTCAGAAAGGTGCGTTTTGGATCCAGGTTGGAGACCACCAACTTGGCCCGGTACTCGGTGCCGTCGGCGAGCGCCACCCCAACGGCGCGCCCCTGCTCGACGATGACGCGATGCACATCCGCATCGCATACGATCTCGCCGCCGAAGGCGCGAAGGCTCGCGGCGAGGGCTTCGGCCACGGCGCCCATGCCGCCCCGGGCGAAGCCCCAGGCGCCGACGTTGCCATCGACCTCGCCCATGTAGTGATGCAGCAGGACATAGGCGGTTCCCGGAGAGTACACGCCCAAGGCCGTGCCGATGACGCCGCTGCCCGACAGGTGCGCCTTGATGACGTCGGTTTCAAAGTACTCGTCCAGAAAGTCGCCGATGCTCATGGTCCAGAAGCGCACCGAGTCGAGCAGACCTTCTTCGCCCATGCCGGTGAAGGCGCTGGCGAATTCGAGGAGACCCTTCAAGTCTTTGGGCTTGAACGAGGTGGGATCCGGCGGCGTAGCCAGCAGGAATTGACGGATCAGGCGAGTCTGCTTGGTCACGTCGGCCTCGAAGCGCTCGTAGGCGTTGGCATCGCGCCGGGAGTGCCGCGCCATTTCACGGTGCAGGCGTTCGGCATCCGGATAGTTGCCGAAGTGGTCGCCGTCCTGGGTGAAGGTCACGCCGCCGTGGTACGGCACCACCTGCAGACCGTGCCGCGCCAATTCCAAGTCGCGGGAGATCTCCGGTCGCAGCAGGGAGCAGACATAGGAGCAGTTGGAGTAGGTCCAACCGGGATAAAGCTCGCGGCTGACGCTGGCTCCGCCGATGTGCGGATTGCGTTCCACGACCAGCACGTCCAATCCGGCCTTGGCCAGGTAGGCGGCGTTGCACAGGCCGTTATGGCCCGCGCCGATGACGATGGCGTCATACTGCCTCATGCGTTTCATTGTCCACTTTTCCGCTACGCTGCGCGAGGGCATCCGTTTCCTCGGAGCGAGGGCGTCCCGCCCTCGATTTGGATTGAAATCTGTGCTGCCATTCGATGAAATCGGGTCGGCGTTGCGAAGGAGGTCCCATGAACATCCGGGTTGGCTTTTGGTTGGCCGTCGCCGTCGCACTCAGCGGCTGTGAGACCAGCCCCACCGGGCGCAGCCAGTTCCTGCTGGTGTCACCGGACGCGGCCATCGCGGAGTCGCGGGTGGCCTATCTGGCCACCGTGCAGCAGTTGGAGCGCGAAGACAAACTGCTTAACGACCCGCTGCTGGCCGAGCGGGTGGGAGAGGTCACCGGCCGCGTGGTGGCCGCGACGTTGGCGCGCTATCCACACACGGCCAGGTGGAATTGGAGCGTTGCCCTTATCGATGGCCCGGAGACGGTCAATGCTTGGTGCATGGCGGGCGGGCGCATGGCGGTGTACAGCGGCCTAGTCCACAAGCTGGACCTGACCGATGACGAACTCGCGCAGATCATGGGGCACGAGATTTCCCACGCGGTGGCCAACCACACCGCAGAAAAGATGTCGATGGCCGTTGCCTCGGGACTGGGCTTGGCTGCCATTGCGGCAAGCACCGACCATCCACGGGCGCTTCAGGGTGCCGCGCTGGCAGCAGCCTTGGCCGTCAATCTTCCCAATAGCCGGGTGAGTGAGTCCGAGGCCGACCGGATGGGTATCGAACTGGCGGCGCGGGCCGGCTACGAGCCACATGCCGCAGTCACCCTCTGGCGCAAGATGGCGGCGCAGGGCGGCGGACGCTTGCCGGAGTTCCTCAGCACCCATCCCAGTCCTGGCAATCGAGGTGAAGCGCTGGCTGCCTTGGGTGCGCGAATGAGCGTGCTTAGGCCAGCCGTGCCGCCGGCACCCCATCCTGTCGAGATACTGCCCTGACTCAAAAGCCGACGTTGCCGCTCGGCAGGGGTGGATAGTCCCCGACGGTCGGACCTTGGCGTTCAACTTGATCGATGGCCTCGGCCATGCGGTCCAAGCCGCGCAGCAGCACCTCCGGCGCCATGTTCAACGCTGGATAGAGGCGCACTTGGGGTTCGTTGTCGCATATGGCCCAGACGCCGCGCTTGAGCATTTCATCGCGAACCGAGCGTGCCACATGAGCATCGTCGCCGCCCTCCGGCGCCTTGAAGGACACGCCGATCAACAGGCCCAAGGCACGGACCTCGCCGATGGTGGCGAAGCGCGCTGGCCAATCCGCCATGTGCCGCGCTGCGGCTTCGGCCAAGCTCTGGGCATGGGCGACGATCTGGTCGCGCTCGTAGATCTCCAGGGTTTTCAGGGCTGCGGCGCAGCCGGCGGGGGTGCCGGCGAAGGTGCTGCCGCCGCTCGCCCGCGGAGTGTCGCCGAGGATCTCGTCCCGGCTCGCCACTCCGGCGCAGGCCTCGATGCCGCCGGAGAGATTCTTGCCGGCCACCAGGATGTCCGGCACCAGATCGTAGTGCTCCACCGACCACATCCTGCCCGTGCGGCCGAGGCCAGTGAGCACTTCGTCGGCGATCAGCAGCCAGTCCCGCTCGTCGCAGATGCGGCGCAGGCCCGTCATGAACTGGGCGCTCGGTATCCAGTTGCCGCCCTCTGCCAGGCCTGGCTCGACCAGGATGGCGGCGATGTTGTCGGCGGGCACGACGTATTGGGGAATGTGGGTGTCGATGTGCCAGAGGCAGTACTCGTCGTACTGAGCCTGCGTCATGTTTGCCGGGATGTCCTCGGAATAGGGAAAGGGCGCCTTGATTGCGCCTCCCGCCCAAGCCTCCATGTAGAGGTTGTTGTCGCTGCCGTAGGCGCTGACCATCTTGGTGCCCAACGCCTCGCCGTGGAAACAGGACGAGAAGCTGATGATGTAGCGCCGCTGCTTGTGGCAGAGCGCCAGGTGAATGGCTGATTCGACGGCTTCGGTGCCGGAAACCTCGAAGCTGAAGCGCGGCAGCGCCTGCTCCGGCATGAGGGCTGCCAGCTTTTCCGCCAAGGGGATGCGCAGCGGATGCTCCCACTGAAAGCCGTAGCGTTTGAGCGCCTCATGCACCGCCTCGATGACTTCCGGATGACAGTTGCCAAGCGGATTCGAGGCCCAGCCGTTCTGGAAGTCGATGAAGCGATTGCCGTCCAGATCCCATACGTAGTCGCCTTCGGCGCGGCCAACGATGAACTGGGCGGGCGGCGCATGGCCCTTGGCCGTAGCCTTTTCGCTGGCGGACCGATAGGTCAAACCGCCGCGCAGGTGGGGCAGGCCCCGATCCAGCAATGCCCGGCTGCGCGGGCCCGGAAGTTCCAGCGTCACGGATGCGCCCCCGTACAAACTTTGGAGTCTATAATCATGCAGCAAGCGGTCAGGGAAATCACCGGGATGACCGAGCGCCTTGGGTCGCGGAATGTGGTTCTGAACGCTGGGGGACGGCCCAAGCTGCGTGGCTTGGAGCGGGTCGGTCAATGCCTGACTTTGATCGCCGCCTGCCTAACGGCGGCGGTCACGCTTGGCGGGGATGAGCCGGTCGGCTCTGAGGAACCGGTCGCTTCTGAAGAAGCGGTGCTCAACGTCTACAACTGGGCCGACTACATCGGCCGGACCACCCTTGCCGATTTCGAGCGCGAGTTCGGCATCGAGGTCAACTACGATGTCTACGACGCCTCGCCGACGGTCGATGCCAAGCTCATGGCCGGGCGTTCAGGATACGATGTGGTGGTGCATTCGGCGGGCTACTCCAGCCGTCTGCAGGCGGCTGGCATCTACCAAGCGCTCGACCGCAGCCGGCTGACCAACTGGCACCACCTAGATGCGGACCTGCTCGAGCAGTTCGCCCTGTTTGACCCCGGCAATCGTTACGGTGTGCCCTACATGTGGGGCACCACCGGCTTCGCCTACAACGAGGCGATGATCCTCGAACGCATGCCGGATGCTCCGGTGGGCAGCGCCGCGATGCTGCTCGACCCCAAGGTGGCCAGCCGCTTCGCCGACTGCGGCATCTCCATTCTGGAGGCTCCCACCGAAGTCATCCCCATGGCGCTGATCTATTTGGGCCGCGACCCCAACTCATTGGCGCCAGAGGATCTGAAGGCGGCGGAAGGGGTTCTGCAGGCGGTGCGGCCCTACATCAAGTACTACAGCGCCACGAAGTTCCTGCTCGACCTGCCCGCCGGCGAACTTTGCCTGGCCGGCAGTTGGTCGGGCGACTACGCGGTCGCCGCCAGCCGAGCCCGGGAGGCGGGCTTGGACCTGCCGTTGAAGTACTCGGTGCCGAGCGAAGGCGGCACGATCTGGTTCGACGCCGCCTACATTCCCGCCGATGCGCCGCATCCCGGCAACGCCCATCTGTTCCTCAACTACCTCCTGCGCCCGGAAGTGATCGCCGCCATCACCAACGACACCGGCTACGCCAACCCCAACCGAAGCGCCTTGGCCTTGGTCTCGCCGGAGTACGCCGCCGACCCCGCCATCTACCCGGATGCCAAGACCATGGAGCGGCTGCATGTGACCTTCCTCGCTGGGCCGAAGGCGGAACGCCGGCGCACCCGGGCTTGGACTCGGGCCAAGTCGGGGCTTTAGGCTGTGAGCCAGCCGGGGGGCAAGGCGCCCGCGAATTCCTGGGAGAACCCGGCCGCCGAACCGTTCATCCGCATCCGCAACTTAAGCAAGACCTTCGATGGCTTTCCAGCGGTGGATGGGGTGAGCCTCGACATATACCAAGGGGAGCTGTTCGCCATCCTCGGCGGCTCCGGCTGCGGCAAGTCCACTTTGCTGCGCCTGCTGGCGGGCTTTGAAACCCCCACTGCCGGAGAGGTGGTTATCGATGGGGTGGACATGGCGGGCCGGCCACCCTTTGAGCGCCCCACCAACATGATGTTCCAGTCCTACGCCGTGTTCCCGCACTACACGGTGGCGGACAACGTGGCCTATGGGCTCCGAAAGGAGGGGCTTGGCAAGGCGGAGATCAAGGATCGGGTCGCGGAGTTGCTGGAGCTTGTCCAGCTGCAGGACTTCGCCCGGCGCAAGCCGCGCCAGCTCTCCGGCGGCCAGCAGCAGCGCGTGGCGCTGGCCCGCGCCCTGGCCAAGCGGCCCAAGGTGCTGCTGCTTGACGAGCCCTTGGCCGCGCTCGACAGGAATCTGCGCGAGCGCACCCAGTTCGAATTGATGAACATCCAGGATAAGCTCGGCATCACCTTCATCGTGGTCACCCACGACCAGGAGGAGGCGATGACGCTGGCCACCCGCATCGCCGTGATGGATGCGGGCCGACTCGTGCAGATCGGCACCCCGACGGAAATCTACGAATACCCCAACAGCCGTTTTGTGGCGGACTTCTTCGGTGCCATCAACCTCTTCGAAGGCCGCGTTGAAGCCGGCGATCCCAGCCGCATCGTCTGCGCCGAGACCGGCGTCCTGATTCACGCCGAGCCCATTGCCGGGCAGCCGCTGCCGGAAACGCTGTTCGTGGCCGTGCGCCCGGAGAAAATCCGCTTGAGCCGCGAGGTGCCCGCCGGCGAAGGGATGACGGTCATGCACGGGACCGTCGAGGATCTCGCCTACTACGGCAATCATTCCGTCTATCGGGTGCGCACCGACCAAGGCAAGCTGGTGCAGGTGTCGAGCCCAAACGCCCACCGATCCGCCGAGTTGGCGCTGGAGTGGGACGAACCCATCCATTTGTCCTGGCCCCGGGATTGCAGCGTGGTGTTGACTGAATGACAACAGCGCGGCCCGAACGGCTGTGGCGGCGCACCGTGGCCGGCGTGCCCTATCTTTGGCTGCTGGTGTTCTTCCTGGCGCCGTTCGCCATCGTCCTGCGGATCAGCTTTGCGGACCCCCTGATCGGACAGCCGCCCTTCACGCCGTTCTACGATGAGGCGCAGGGCATTCAACTCACCGCCGATAACTACCGCTTCCTCACCGAGGACGACCTGTATTGGGTGAGCTATTTGAAGTCGGTCCGCATCGCCGCCGTCGCCACCCTGCTGTGTCTGCTGATCGGCTACCCCATGGCCTACGGCATCGCCCGGGCGCGGGCGGTTTGGCGCAACGTGCTGCTGTTGCTGGTCATACTGCCGTTCTGGACCTCGTTTCTGCTGCGCGTCTATGCGTGGATGGGCATGCTGTCCGGCCAGGGCGTGGTCAACAAGACGCTGCTGGCACTGGGGCTGGTCGATCAGCCCGTGCAGATTCTCTATACCGATCTAGCCGTCTATCTCGGCATCGTCTACACCTACCTGCCGTTCATGATCCTGCCGCTCTACGCCACGTTGGAGCGGCTCGACGGCGACCTGCTCGATGCCGCGGCGGACTTGGGTGGCCGGCCCCGGCAGGCGTTCCTCGACATCACGCTGCCGCTGTCGGTGCCGGGGGTGGTGGCGGGTTCAATGCTGGTGTTCATTCCGGCGCTGGGTGAATTCGTGATCCCGTCCCTGCTCGGCGGCCTCGACACCCTGATGATTGGCCGCACCCTCTATGATGAGTTCTTCGTCAATCGCGACTGGCCCTTGGCGAGCGCTGTGGCAACCGTTCTGGTGCTGATCTTGGTGCTGCCGATCGTCGTCTTTCAGCGCTTCTCGCAACTCGACAGGGAGGTGACGCGATGAAGCGACAAGGCCGCTCCCCGACGTTTCTGTTCAGCTGCCTGTGCTTCGGGTTTGCCTTTCTGTACATCCCCATCCTGGTGATGATCGCCTACTCCTTCAACGACTCGCGGCTGGTGTCGGTGTGGACCGGCTTTTCGCTGCGCTGGTACGGCGCGCTTTGGGAGAACGAGCAAATCATCGACGCTGCCCTGCTGAGCTTGCGCATCGCCTTCGTCAGCGCCACCTTGGCCACCGCCTTGGGCACGTTGGCGGCGCTGGCCATCACCCGCATGGGCCGTTTTCGGGGGCGCACGCTGTTTTCCGGCATGCTGGCCGCGCCGCTGGTGATGCCGGAGGTGATCACGGGCCTGTCGCTGTTGATGCTGTTCGTGAGCTTGGAAGGACTGATCGGCTGGCCCCTGGGAAGAGGTGCGGACACTATCACCATCGCCCACATCACCTTCTCCATGGCCTACGCGGCGGTGGTGGTGCAGGCGCGCCTGACGACCATGGACCGCGCCTTGGAGGAAGCCGCCATGGACTTGGGCTGCCGCCCCATGGGCGTGACCTTCGACATCATCCTGCCGCTGATCGCGCCCGCCATGCTGTCCGGCTGGCTGCTGGCCTTCACCCTCTCCCTGGACGATCTGGTCATCGCCAGCTTCGTTTCCGGCCCCGAGTCGAGCACCCTGCCCATGGTCATCTACTCGAAGGTTCGGCTGGGCATCACCCCGGATGTCAACGCCCTTGCCGCCGTCATCGTTGCCATTGTCGGCATCGGCGTGGCCATCGCCGGCTGGCTGATGGCGAGGATGGCGCGGACGGGCGCCGGCAGATCAGCGTAATCGAAGCATCAGAACCAACGATTGTCGTCGGATGAGCGGCGGGCTTGGCGTTGGCTTCGGGCGGTTGCGTAGCCGGGACGCTTGAACAGGTGGATGAGGGCGAGGCCGGCGACGAAGCCGCCGATGTGAGCCCAGAAGGCGACGCCGCCTTCGCTGGAGCCCAGGGCCGGCAGGCCACCGAGAATTTGCAGCAGGAACCAGTAGCCGAGCATGACGAAGGCGGGCACGCTGATGGTGGTGATGTAGAAACCGAGTATGAGCAAGGTCTGCACCCGGGCGCGGGGATAAAGCAGCGCGTAGGCGCCCATCACGCCGCCGATGGCGCCCGAGGCGCCGACCATGGGAACGGCGCTGCCGGGGTCAGAGACGATCTGTGCGAAGGCCGCCGCCAGTCCGCAGAGCAAGTAGAAGACGATGAACCGAAACGGTCCCATCACGTCCTCGATGTTGTCGCCGAACACCCAAAGGAACCACATGTTGCCGAGGATGTGGAACCAGCCGCCATGCAGGAACATAGAGGTGAGCAGGGTGGCGGGGTTGGCGTTGCCGTCCAAGGTGCAGACCAGGTTCTGGCCCACCGGCAACTGGTGGCCCATGTCGATCAAGCCCAGCAGCTCGCCGGGGATGAGGCCGTGCAGGCACAGCGACTCCGCCAGGGGGTAGTCGCCGCCGAAGCCTTGCACGAACCCCCAGGCCAGCGCGTTGAGAACGATGACCGCAATGACCGCGAACGGTTTGCGTGCCGTCGGGTTTTCATCGCGCAGCGGAAACATCGTCGAGCAGGTCGTCGAGCGCGTTGAGCAGGCGCTGGCTTTGGGCACGAGTTCCGATGCTGATTCTTAAGGAGTCGCCAAGGCGTGGCGTATCAAAGTGACGCACCAGAATGCCTCGTGCCTTGAGCGCCTCGTAGAGGGCCTTGGCCTTCCGCTTGGCGCCGAGGGGCACTTGGGCGAGCAGGAAGTTGGCTTGGGAGGGTGGACACGCTAAGCCGCGTCGGGCCAGTTCATCGTTGAGCCGCGACCGTTCCGCCCGCACCCGCCGCCAAGTGTCCGTGGCGTGGTCTTGATCCTCCAGCGCGGCGAGGCCGAGCCGTTGGCTGATGGCGTCGATGTTGTAGCTGTCCCGGGTCTTGGTGAGCAGCGGCTCGATCAAGGCCTCCTGCCCGATCAAGTAACCTAGGCGCAGCCCGGCCAAGCTGTAGCCCTTGGAAAAGGAGCGCAGGATGAGCAGGTTGTCGTGCGCCTTGATCAGCGCTGCGCTGTCGTAGCCGAGCGCGGGGTCGATGAAGTCCGCGTAGGCCTCGTCGAGCAATAGAACCCCATCCAGTTCCGAGGCCAACCGCCCGCAGTCGTCCGTTGTGATCAGCCGTCCGGAGGGTGCGTGGGGGTTGACCAGGCAGGTCAGCCGCGCCCCGGCGGCGTTGGCCCGCTTCGCGAAGTCGGCCGGCAGCGTCCAGTCCTCGCTGTATTGAGCTGGCAGTACGGGGGCGTTTTGGATTGCCGCCAGCACTGGGTAGAGCGAATAGCTGGGATCGGCATAGCCGAGTGGCGAACCGGGCTCGACGAAGGTGGTGATGGCCAAGCGCAGCGCTTCGTCGCCGCCGTGGGTGACGAGAGCGTTTTCCGTCGCCAGCTTGTGGTGTTCGGCGATTCTCGCTCGTAGAGGGGCGGCGGTTGGTTGTGGGTAGGTCCGCAAGTCGGCGGCGTCGACCCCCTTGAGCGCTGTTGCCACGCCAGGCGCGGGCGGGTAGGGATTCTCGTTGGTGTTCAGCTTGCAGGTGCCGGCATCCTCTGGCTGCTCTCCCCACGTGTAGCCCGCCATGCGTCGAATGTTGCTGCGTTCATAAACCATGGCGTTGGCGCGGATCAGTTTTGTTCCGCAGGCTCTGGCGGGTCGGCGTCAGCCCTCTCCATGCCGTTCGCCGGGCCGAGCAGCCGGGCAAGCCACTCGGTGGTGGGGTTGGCCTCCAGGGCGATCTTGGCGGTCATGGTCAGCGGCACCGACAGCAGCATGCCGACGGGCCCGAAGACCCAGCCCCAGAGCACCAAGGACAGGAAGACGACCAAGGTGGACAGACCTAGGCCCCGCCCCATGAAGCGCGGTTCGATGAAGTTGCCGAAGAAGATGTTGAGTGCCACATAGCCCGAGGCGGCCAGCAGTGCGGACAGGGGGCCGAGTTCCACGAGCGCCAGCAGCACTGCCGGCACTGCGGCGATGATGGAGCCGATGGTGGGGACGAAGTTGAGCATGAAGGCGAGAATGCCCCAGAGCACCGGAAAGTCGACGCCGAGAACGGCCAGCATCAGGGTGACGGCGAGTCCGGTGGAAACGCTGACCGTGGTCTTGATGGCCATGTAGCGGTTGACGTTTTCGGCGAAGCGGACGAAGTGGGGCATGGATTGCTCAGGCTGGCTCAGCACGTCCTTGAGCTTGCGCGGAAAGCTGGTTGCCTCGGCCAGTATGAAGATGACCGTGAGCAGTATCAGGAAGCTGTTCGATAGCGCCGCGCCTAGGCCCGCCAAGGCGTTCCCCGCCAGGGTGAAGGCGGTGCCCGGATTGAAATTCTCGATCAGCAGATCTCGCGACAGGACTATCCCCAAGAGTTCCAGCCAAGTCAGGGCGGCGCTGAACATCAGCGTAAGCCGTTCTTGGTAGAAGGGCAGCTTGGCGGTGAAGGCGTTGGCCGACTGAACCACCAAGGCGCCCACCCCCAACAGGGCGACCAGAATGGCCGCCATCACCAACGTGATGGCCAGCCAGCCGGGGGTGCCGCGTCGTTCCAGCCAGTACATGGGGGTGGCGGCGATGGTGGCGATGAAGGCGGCGAGCAGAAAGGGCACGGCGAGATCCGCGGCCGCCTTGAGGCCAGCGGTGATGACGATCAACGCCGCGACGATGACGATGCCCTTGCCGGCTCCCATGGTGCCGCTCAACGCCCGTTCGCCGAGTTGGCGCCGCTGGGTTCGCATCGCAGCGACGAGGTCGGCACTCGATGGGTGAGGCTCGGCAACTGTTTGCGCACTTGGGCCACCCGCGCGGGATCGATGACCGCCAGCGCGAAGCCGTCGCCATCCTCGCACTCGGCGATCACTTCGCCCCAAGGATCGACAATGAGCGAGTGGCCGTAGGAGCGCCGCCGATCATTGTGCTGGCCGTGTTGGGCGGGCGCGATGACGTAGCACTGGCATTCGATGGCGCGGGTGCGCAGCAAGGTATGCCAGTGGACGGCGCCGGTGGTGGCGGTGAAGGCGGAAGGCACGGTCAGGGCCACCGCGCCTTGGTCGGTCAACGCTTGGTAAAGGTAGGGGAAGCGCAGGTCGTAACAGATGGTCAAGCCCAGCAGGCCGAATGGCAGCCGGGTGGTGATTAGGGCGTCGCCGGCCGCGGTGCGCCGCGATTCGTGCAGTTCCGTTCCGTCGGCCAGTTGGATGTCGAACAAGTGGATCTTGCGGTACAACGCCGCCACTTCGCCGCGGGCGTCGAGATGCACGCAGGTGTTGAACGCCTTGCCCGCATCGGGGGCGGCTTCGTGAAAGCCGCCAAGCAGGAGGTCGCAGCCGAGGCGCACGGCCAGTTGCCGGCAGCGGTCCAGTATGGGGCCGCCGGAGGGAAGCGGCTCAAGCAGGGCGCGCTTGCCCCGATCCGGGCCGATGTAGGCGAACGCCTCGGCGGTCATCACCACCTCGGCGCCCGCATCCCTCGCTTCGAGGGCCAGCCGCTCCACGGCGTCGAGATTGCTGTCCACATCGGTGGTCGCGCAATGCTGGATCGCGGCCACGCCCACAGCTCGCACGTCGTTTCCGGCTGTCATGTCATCTCCGGGCCGGTTCAGGTCGCCCCACCGGATTCCAAGCGCGGTTGGACGCACTTCACGGGAGCGCCCAGAAACTCCTCGATGGCTGGCAGGTTGAAGGCGTCGTCTTCGGAGACGAAGCTGATGCTCACCCCGGAGGCGCCTGCCCGGCCGGTGCGCCCGATGCGATGGACGTAGTCCTCGGCGTCTTCCGGCAGGTCGTAGTTGATGACGTGGCTGATGCCATCGACGTGAATGCCGCGCCCGGCCACGTCGGTGGCCACCACGTAGCGAATCCTCCCCTCCTTGAATCGGCTCAAGGTGCGGGTGCGCTTGTTTTGGGGCACGTCGCCGGCCAAGGCTTCGCTGTCAATGCCCTTGCTGTTCAGCCATTGGTTCAGGCGGTGGGTCTGGTCGCGCCGATTGGTGAATATCAGCGCCCGGTCAGGCTGCTCCACTTGGATGAAGTCCCGCAGTAGCCGCCGCTTGCCCTCCCGGCTGGTCAGCCAGAACAACTGCTCCACCGTGTCCACCGCCACCTGCTCCGGGGCAATGGCGATGTGCTCCGGCTTCAAGGTCCAGGATTGCGCCAAGCGCATCACGTCGTCATTGAAGGTGGCGCTGAAGAACAGCGTTTGCCGCCGATGCTTGTGCGGGGTCCGGTACACGATGCGCCGCACGTCGGGAATGAAGCCCATGTCCAGCATCCGGTCGGCCTCGTCGATGACCAGGATCTCCACGCTGCCGATGTCCACCCAACCCCGCTGCAGCAGGTCGATCAGCCGGCCTGGGGTGGCGATGAGGATGTTGGGCCGCTCCGCATTGAGTCGATTGACCTGCTTTTGAATGTCCATGCCGCCAACCACGCACAAGGCGTCCTGGTCCATGTGCCGGGCCAGGTCCGTGCCGTCCGCCTCGATCTGCATCGCCAACTCCCGGGTTGGGGCCAGCACCAGTGACCGTGGGGCGGGCAATCCGCCACTCGGCTGGTGCTTTCGCGGCTGCTCCCACAGGTGGGTCAGGATGGTGATCAGGAAGGCAGCGGTCTTGCCGGTGCCGGTTTGGGCTTGGCCGGTGATGTCGTAGTCGGCCAAGCTCAGGGGCAACACTTGGCTTTGAATCGGGGTGCAGCTTTCATAGCCGAGGTCATTGATGGCCTGCATGAGTGGTTCGGGCAGGGCGTACTCGGAAAAGCGGTGCAGTTCCTCGCCGTCGGCGTTCGGAGCCTCATCGTGGGGTTCGGCCATGGGCGTCATTCAGCCTCCCTTCGGGCGCTCTCTATGGAGTTGGGCGATGGCGACGAGCTTCACGCAGCCGGTCAACACTCTCATGGCGGCTTCCAGTTCGTTCAGGGGCGCAAAGCTTGGGGCGATGCGGATGTCGTCGTCGTTTGGGTCGCGGCCGTAAGGAAAGGTGGCCCCTGCCGGCGTCAGCTTCAGCCCCACTTCGCCAGCCTGCTTGACGATATCGGCGGCGGTGCGGGGGGGCGTGGTCAGGGAGACGAAGTAGCCACCCTTGGGCTGGGTCCACCGTGCGATGCCCAAGCCGCCGAGTTCCTCCTCGAGCACTTGGTCAACGATGGCGAACTTCGGCTTGAGGATTGCTGCGTGGCGGGCCATGTGTTCTTCGATGCGCCCGGACAGGAAGCGGGCGTGGCGCAGTTGCGCCACTTTGTCCGGGCCGATGCACATCAGGCTCAGTGTCCCCTCCAAGGCGTTAAGCAATGCGTCTGAGCCGCCGCAAAAGCCAAGACCGCCGCTGGCGTAGGTCATCTTCGAGGTGGATGAGAACAACGCCACATGCTCAGCGGTGCCTGCCGCCTCGGCCAGATCGTAGAGATTGGCCAAGGGCGCGGCCGGAAACTCGAAGTCGTGCACGGCGTAGGCGTTGTCCCAGAAGACGACGAAGTCGTCCGCTGCCGCGGCCCGCGGCAGTTCGGCCATGGCCGCCACCGTCTCGTCGGCGTAGATGCAGCCGGTGGGGTTGGAGTACTTGGGCACGCACCAGATGCCCTTGATCGAGGCGTCCTCGGCAGCTAGCCGCTGGGCTTGGTCCATGTCCGGGCCGCTATCCCGCATGGCCACGTTGAGCATTTCGATGCCGAGCGATTCGCAGATCGTGAAGTGCCGGTCATAGCCGGGCACGGGCGCCAGCATGCGCGGGCCTGCGGCCCGCGACCATCTGCGGTCGTCCGCCCAAAGGCCTCGTTGCATGGCGGTGGCGGCGACTTGATACATCAGGAACAGGCTGGAGTTGCCTGCCGCCAACACGCGGTCGGCAGCCACGTTCATGAGTTCGCCGCCCAGGGCCCGCGCCTCCGGAATGCCGCGCAGGGCGCCGTAGTTGCGGGCGTCGGTGCCGTCGTTGGCAATGAGGCTGGCCAACGGCTCGTTGAGTTCAGCGCTCAAGTCAAGCTGTTCCGGACTTGGCTTGCCACGGCTTAAGTCCAGGGCGAGCTTGTTGGCGCGCTGTAGGGCGAGTTCCCTTTCGACCCGCTGGCGGAGTTGGCCGAGTTCGGTCGCAGTCAGCTCCTTGAGGGCCTTCACGCCAAGCCCCGCGTTTCTTTGCAGCCGAGCATCAGATTGAGGTTTTGTACGGCGGCGCCGGCGGCGCCCTTGCCGAGATTGTCATAGCGGGCGGCCAGCAGGAGTTGCTGCTCGTCGCCAAACAGGCTGATCTCCATGCGGTTGGTGCCATTGCAGCCGCAGGGGCTCAGGTAGCCGCTGTCCAGGCTGTCGCAATCACCGAAGGGCAACACGTCCACAAAGGGGGTGTTGCAGTAGGCGCGGGCAATCGCATCGGCCACGTCCGCAGCTTGGGCGCCGCCCTCGAGCTGCTCCGCAAACAGCGGGACCAAGGTAATCATGCCCTTGCGGAAGGCGCCCACGGTCGGAGAGAACAGCGGCGGCGCGGCCAATCCGGAGTAGCGCTGCATTTCCGGCAGGTGCTTGTGGCGAAGGTCCAAGGCGTAGGGGCGGGTGCCCCACAGGTCCAATTGCCCACTGTCTGCCGCCTCATAAGCCTCGATCATCTGCCGGCCACCCCCTGAGTAACCGGAGATGGCATGCAGGGCCAAGTTCGCTTGGGGTGAGAGCAGGCCGGTTTCGATGAGCGGGCGGATGCACAAAATGAAGCCCTGCGGATAGCAGCCCGGGTTGCTGACCCGATCGGCCGCAGCGATGGCGCCGGCTTGATTGGGGGTCAGCTCCGGCAGACCGTACACCCAGCCGTCCGCCGTGCGATGGGCGGTGCTGGCGTCGAGCAGGCGACAGCGTCCTTTGGCCAGCGCGACCGCCTCGCGAGCAGCGTCGTCCGGCAAGCAAAGAATGCCGATGTCCGCTTGGTCGAACAGGCGTGCGCGCGCCATTGGGTCCTTGCGCTCAGCCTCGGCCACCGAAAGCAGTTCGATGTCGGGCCGCTGGCGCAGGCGCTCGGAAATTTCAATGCCGGTGGTGCCGGCCTGACCGTCGATGAAAACCTTTGCCGTCAATGCGGGGACTCTCCTTGAAGGCGCCATTCTATTGTACTGCCGGGAAAATAGCCGCAGGCAGAAGGGTGCCTTCAGGCCTATTCAAAACTCCTGATTGCTTGGTGATCGGGGAAGGTGCCAAGCGGGTTCCGCTTCACGGTTTGGTGCGGGGAGTGGCGCCGGACGAGATCCCCGGTCTCCTTGGGGCCGGCCTCATCGGTGTCGAGCGAGGTGAGTCCGTAGGCGGTTTCCCGGCTGCCGGTGTTCTGACGGACGAGGTGGCGCTCGCGGTCGATGCGGAACGCCTGGCGCCGCCCGTGGAGGCCGCGGAACCCGTTCCACTCCGGGCCGCGCGTCAGTTCGCGCACCGCCGGGTCCTCCTTGGCCGCGCCCGGCGTCGCTGGCATCGGAAGGACAGAGGCGGCGATGACCGCTGAGTTATGCTTGACGTAATGCGGATGCTGCAGCTAAGGTGCGTGCGACGCGGTTGTAGCGGGAACGTTTGTCGTGATCGTCGGCTTTGCTGACAGGAAAACCGAGGCGTTCCACGGGGGTCGCCGGGTCGCGGCCTTCTCCGGCTTTGCCCGCAGCGCTTCGCGCAAGCTCGACCAGCTCGACGCCGCTACCCGCCTGGGCGACTTGGCGCGCCCCGGCAATCGTCTGGAGGCGCTGAAGGGCCGGCGCAGGGGGCAGTGGAGCATTCGCATCAACGACCAGTGGCGGATCTGTTTCAAATGGCCCGACGGCAGTTCCGGCCCGACCGAAGTTGAAATCGTCGACTACCATTGAGAGGAGACTTGACATGCGCGAACCCATCCATCCCGGTGAGACGTTGCGCGAGGACCTCGACGCGCTCGGCATGAGCGCTGCGGAGTTGGCGCGGAGAATCGAAGTGCCGGTGAACCGCGTCACCGAGATTCTCAACGGCCGGCGGTCCGTCACCGGCGACACCGCCCTACGGCTTGGGCGCTTCTTCGGCACCTCGGGGGAGTTCTGGCTCAACCTCCAGAAGCTCTACGAGCTGCGGCGTGCGGAGCGGAAGAACGGGGCGAAGATCGCCCAGCTGCCGACGCTGGATGCCGGGACGGATCTGCACGCGACCGGTTGAGCGCCGACGCCATTGGTGGCGAACAGGCCGGTGCCCGTCCAGATGCCCGCGCCGGGCAGCCAAACGGAGATGGCGATGCTGGCCAGGGGCCGGATCAGCCCCTTGAGGAAGTGCCCGGACGGGTCGGTGTACGCCAGCGGGTTGTTGAGGGCGTAGCTGTAGCGGTTGTGGCTTTGGAGGTTGCTTGGGAACTGGACGAACGGGTCGGCCCGCAGGAACCGGCCCAGCGCGGGGTCGTATATCCTTCCGTTCATGTGGACGGCGCCGACGGCGTCGAGCATCTCGTGGCCGGTGAAGCCGCGGGTGGTCGCGCAGTCGTCGAAGGCGGCGGCTGCCGCCTCGGCGAGGCCGGTCCAGTCGCCGGGGTTCCGGCGGGCGCCCCAGGCCGCGAAGCTCATGGGCTGGACCAGGGCGCCCTGGGCGTTGGCCAGCCCGTCCGCGCTGCCGAGGTGGTCGCGCAGGACGTAGCGCAAGGCGTCGGCCTCGCAACTGCCGACCGCGGAGCCCTCGACCTCGATGGCCGTCCCGCCGATGCGGCGGCGCACCGTCACGGTCCCGTCGGGATGGGTGACCTTCTCGACGCTGCCCAGGTACAGGGTGGTTGTTGGGTTGCCGTCGCCGTCGGTGTCCACGCGCTTGAACCGGGCGCGGTCGGGGCCGTGGGCGAACGCCGACGTGCGGCTGCCCTTGATGATGGAGGCGGCCTTGCCGAACGCGGCGTAGGTGACGGTCCGCCCGTCGCTGGAGGAGACGGCGCTGCCGTTGGCGTCGTAGGCGTGGGTGACCTGCGTGTTGTCCGCCCTGGTCACGGAGGCGACGGCGTGGGGGCGTCCGGTGCCGCCGGAGTCGGCGCCGTAGGCGTAGGTGCCGACGCCGGTCCTGGAGCGGATGTTGCCGTAGCCGTCGTAGGCGGTTGACTGGACCGCCCCGGAGCCGGCCTGGTGGGTCCTGAGGCGGTTGAGGCCATCGTAGCCGAAGGCCTCCGTCAGGGTCGAGGCGCCGACGGTGCGGGCGCGGCTCTTCAGGTTGCCGAGCGCGTCCCACTGGTAGGCGAGGTCCTGCAGGCCGTTGGCGGAGGACTTGCCGGCCTTGATGCCGAGGGGCCGCCCGGTGCGCCCGTCGAAGGCGCGGGTCCGCTTGACGCCGTTGCCGAGCGTCTCGGCGGTCACGTTGCCGCGGGCGTCCATGGCCGTGACGGTGCGGTACACGGCGCTGGGGGTGAAGGTTCCTCCGCCGTCCCAGGTCCCGGCCGCGTCCTGGAGCCGCTCGAGGTGCCCGTGGGCGTTGTAGGCGTGACGGACGCCGTTGAAGTCGAACTTGGCCTCCGTGCGGCTGGCGTCGAAGTGCTGGAACGGGCGCCCGTGCTGGTCGTAGGTGGCCTTCCCGTGGTGCTCCTTAGCGCCGGTCCCCGGCACCGTGACCGCCGTGGACGGTCGGTCCAGCGCGTCGTATGACCGGGTCCGCTTGTAGCCGCTGGCTGAGTCCGCCTCGACGGACAGCTGGCCGAGGCCGGTGCCGGCGTCGTAGGTCCACGAGGCGTCGCCCTCAAGGGAGCCGGGCTGGGCTCCCGACAGCGAACCGCAGGACACGCCCGCAAGGGCGCGGTAATCCTTCCTGGACGCCATGCGGCCGAGGCCGTCGTACGCCGTCACGGTCAGGTTGCCCGCCGCGTCCTGGCGGCAGCGCAGCTCGCCGAGGGAGTTGTGCCGGTACGCCGTGCGCCCGAGGTCCGGGTCGTCCTGCACGGTCATGCGGCCGAGCAGGTCGAAGGTGGCCGACGTCGCCACGCTCGCGGGCGCGGGCGAGGCGTCCGAGAACGGCTTGCTGCGGGTCGTTTTGGTGACGTTGCCCTGGGCGTCGCGCTCGAACTCCACCGTCCCCTTGAGGTTGTCCTCGGTGGAGGCGGTCTCGCCGAGGGCGTTCCGCTCCTCCTTGGCCTTCTGGCCGAGCGCGTTGGTGGTGGTCGTGGCCAGCCCCTTATGGGCGAACGACGTCGCGCTGCCGTCGGGGCCGGTGGCCTTGACGATGCGGCCCAGGATGTCGTGGTTCGTCACGGTCCAGCACTGGGAGTCGCCCTGGCTCGTGGAGCACTGGCCCTCATCGGCGTAGTGGGGCTCGGACACGTGCTTCACGCGGCCCAGCTTGTCGTACTCCGTGTCAACGTGGATCCACTTCCCGTCGAAGCCCCGGGTGGCCGTTCGGACCTCGCGGGCCAGCGCGTCGAGGCAGGCGACGGACTCGCCCCCGCCGCCGTGCCGCGCCCGCTCGTGGAAGGCGGTGCCGGCCGGGCAGGAGGCCGCGCCGCTGCCCTTCGGCGCGCCCGTGGCGCGGGTGGATAGGGCGTAGGCTCCCGTCGCCGAGGCGTTCAGGAACTCCGCGCCGCCGGGCGTGCGCCAGATGCGGTCGGTCGCGTGCCTGCTCCCGGCCTTGTCAAGGTAGCGCCTGACCTCGGTGGGCGAGCCGTGCGCGTCGCGCGCGACGGCCTCGCTGAGCTTGCGGCCCAGGCAGTCGAAGGTCGTTCGGACGAAGCGGCCCCGGGCGCCGTAGGCCGCGGTGTCGTTGTCGCAGCGCGTGCGCAGGCGGCTGGACCCGGCCGGCGCGGCCTGCCCCGGCACGGGCACGTCGTCGAAGAACTCCACCTTGGAGCGCACCCGGTTGCCGAACGCGTCGTAGCTGTGGGTGGTCGTCACCTTCAGCCGCTCGTGGTCCGGCTCGACCACCTCGGTGCACAGCAGCCCCGCGTGGGCGGCCTTTGAGGCCGCGCATCCCGCCTGGCCGTGGTAGGTGAAGGCGCTCCTGCGCACTGCCGTCAAGGCTTGGCCCGCGCTCTCGCTCGACTTGCGCCGGGAGTGGGTCACCGTGGCCTTGGACAGCCGCCCCAGCCGCTTGTCGGCGTCGGAGCTGCCGTACTCGTTGACGGTTTGGGTGGTGAACACCCGCCCGCCGCCCTCGGTCATGGCCGTCACCGTGGTGGCGTTGCCGTGGGCGTCGCGCTGCGTCGTGGTGGTCACGGTGGTCAGCAGCGCGGGGTCGTCGTCGTTCCCGTTGTTGAGGTCGTAGGCCCTCTCCACGGCCTTGGCCGCGTGGGGCTTGAGGGCGCCCAGCGCCGCCGTGCCGGAGGCCTTGGCCGTCGCCTCCCAGGTGGACTGGTGGCCGGTCAGCCTCCACGTGGTCGTGGACTCGCTGAGCAGGCGGCCTGATGAGGTGCGCACCGTGGTGGATACGGGCATCCCGGTGAACGGGAAGTCGTGTCGGTAGCGGGTGGTGGCCTCCACGCCGGTCTGGGCGTCGCGGGTCTTGAGCTGGCCGAAGCCGAGCGGCCCCCGGCCCATGGCCTGCACCTTGGCGTCGGCGTAGAAGTGCTCCACCTTGCTGGCGGCGTCCGCGGCCACCTTGCCGGGGGACGCGCCCGCCGCCGGGGCCGTGCCGGACACCTCGGTCACCACCGGCATCGGCGCCCGGAACTCCAGGACCGGGCCGGCCTTGCCGAGGGCCTCGAAGCCCGCCGGCGGGCAGAGCCGTCGTCAAAGGCGGCTGGCCGCAGCGTCTCGCCGGTTGGAACCCTACTGGTTGCGTCGGCAGCCCTCGCCCAATGCACATACGTCCGAGTCAACCCGCCCCGCGGGCGTTGGCCAACCGGCCGCTAGTCCGATGAGCTTCTCCCCGCAAACCAGTTGGGGGTGCCAAGGTCCAGCGCTTTGTCAGGGGGAGTGTCGTAACGGTGGAAAATGGACTCCTTCTCCTCATCGTACTCGATGGACGTGGCCCGTCCCGAACCTACCATGCCGATCCTCCACAAAACGAAGGTAAAGGAAGGGCTTTTGCCGTCCGACCTCCAAACAATCACCTCTGGAACGCCCAGCCTTTCCTTGATCGCGAAGGCGCCGGCGTAGGCGGCCTCGTTCGCCGCGGAGAACTGGCCTAGCTGTTCCGAGTAGTCCGGTTTGGAGTGATGGACCCTATGCACGCTCTCGTGAGGCAGAAGCAGCCGCATGATGACCTCCAATTCCCCTCGGTGCTCCTCGAACCATGCGGGGACCGCGTCCAGGTCGTCGAACCGTTCGTCCCCCTCCCCGAACAATCCGATGCCGCACCCCGCCGACAGCAGCAGCCCAAGGCAGGCCGCCAGGCGCGCGGCACCCCGCGCCAGGGATCGTCTAGCCCGACTTCCGCAACTCAACGCTGATTCAAGCGCAAGTCATTGATTTTTGGTTGTTGGAGGCCATAGGTCGGCACTACAAGCCACCGACCAGCGTGGGGCGCATTGGCCGATTCAGGCGAGGATTTTGGGTGTCGGC
>JAJEIQ010000034.1 GCA_022827905.1 Pseudomonadales bacterium
ACTGATGTTACGCAGCGTTAGAGTCATTTGGAGGATTGGGGACTATGAACAGAGACCTCGTAGACCTCTACAGCGATTACCTCTTGAGTTCCTTCGGCGCAACCACCGCAACGGGTCTGTCCGACTTGCTCGGAGGTTCCCTCAGCCATGACCAGATAACCCGCTTCCTATCCCAACAACGCTTTGACTCCAAAACCCTCTGGCAACTCGTCAAGCCCATGGTACGCGAAATTGAAGACGATGCCGGCGTCCTCATCTTCGACGACACCATTGAGGAAAAGCCCTATACCGACGAAAACGAACTCATCGCTTGGCACTTCGACCACAGCAAGAATCGAACCGTCAAAGGCATCAACTTGCTTAACTGTGTCTATCACGCCCAAGGCGTTACCCTGCCCGTGGCCTACGAACTCATCGGCAAACCCGTCGTCTACCGCGATGCAAAAACGGACCGCTTGAAGCGAAAGAGCACGCTTTCCAAGAATGAACACCTGCGCCGTATGCTGGCTGTCTGCCAGCGCAATCAAGTGGCCTATCGCTACGTGCTGGCTGACAGTTGGTTCTCAGCCAAAGAAAACTTGCACTTCATCCGCTCCGACCTGGGCAAGCATTTCGTCATCGCCCTGAAATCCAACCGCACGATGGCCTTAAGCCGTGAAGCCAAACGCCAAGGGACCTTCTCGCGCCTAGACGCGCTGAATTTGCCAGAACGCCAAGCGGTGCGCGGCTACTTGAGGGGACTGGACTTTCCGGTTCTTGTCATGCGCCAAGTCTTTACGAACAAAGATGGCAGCACCGGGGTTTTGTATCTGGCTTGCAGCGACCTCGAGAGTGACGCAGAAGACATCGTCGCAATCTACCAGAAACGGTGGAACGTGGAGACCTTTCACAAGACACTCAAGAGCCATGCGGCGCTAGCCAAATCGCCGACCCGAACGATAAGGACGCAGAGCAATCATTGTTTCCTGGCGATTTATGCCGCCTGCCGCTTGACATGGCTCAGTGTGACCCATGGACTCAATCACGTTGCCCTGCGGACACGCCTCTATCTCAAGGCAGTGCGTCATGCCTATGATGAACTCCAACTCCTCAAGGCTGCGTAACATCAGTTACTCATTGTACCGAGTAATTTTACTCGCCATGATGTGTTGTTTAAGTATGCCTGAGGTGGGGTGAAGGGGGAAATACGGCAACGCAGAGATTGAAATCGAAGGAGCCAGACATGACGACAAGCACCGAGCACGCCGCTACCCTGTTGGCGCAGAACCGGCTGCGGGGCGAGCGGCTGCCGGGATTGCCGGAGGCGTACCGACCGGCGAGCGAGGACGCGGCCTACGCCGTGCAATTTGCGCTGCGCGAGCAGTTGATCCGGGCCGGCGGCGGGGATCTGGCGGGCTACAAGATCGGCGCCACCAGCCAAGTGATGCAGGAGTATCTGGACATTCACAATCCGTGCGGCGGCGGCGTGCTGGCGAACGGGGTGCATGCGTCGCCCGCCGAGGTGCCGTACGGCGGTTACGTCCATCCCGGCGTCGAGTGCGAGATTGCCGTGCGGTTGGGAGCCGACCTGACGGCGGAGGCGGCGCCGCTTTCGCAAGCACGAGTGGCCGAGGCGGTCGGGGCGTGCATGGCGGCCATCGAGATCGTCGATGACCGCTATGCCGATTGGCGCTCGCTGGACACGCCGACGCTGATTGCCGACGACTTCTTTCAGGCCGGGATTGTTCTGGGCCCCGCCAACACGGACTGGCGCCGCCTTGATCTCGCCGCGTTGCCGGGCACCATGGCCATCAACGGCCAGGAACGCGGGCGGGGCCTGGGCGGCGACGTGCTGGGGCACCCGTTGACGGCGCTGACCTGGCTGGCCAATCAACTGGCGGCGTACGGCATCGGCCTGCGCAGCGGGCAGATCGTGCTTACCGGCAGCGTCGTGGCCACCCAATGGGTCGAGCGCGGCGACCGGGTGCGGGTGGACGTCGAGGGGCTAGGCGCGGCCGAGGTGGTGTTCGCTTAATGGGTGAGGTCACGCACTTGACAATGTAGGTCGGATTAGCCACAGGCGTAATCCGGCTTCCACAGCGGAAATCCTGCGGGGCGCGGGTTGTTGCAGAGGAACGTCGGATTACGCTCCGCTAATCCGACCTACATATTCCGGCACGCTGGCACCGTGGCGGTGTACAAAGTCCGGCGAGGCAACACACGCATTCTGCCCCGCTCCACCAACCAAGATAAGGAGAAACGTAATGCACAACATCGTTCACAACGTTGGAGTCGCCTCGCAGATCGGCAGCTACAGCGACGCCATCGAAGTGCCGCCGGGCGCCCGCTGGCTGTTCACATCGGGGACGCCGGGGCTTCCCCTGGACGGTGGGCTGCCGGCCGACGTTAGCGGCCAGGCCGAGATCGCCTGGGGCCACATTGTCAGCACACTCGAGTCGGCGGGCATGACGGTCAACGATCTGGTCAAAGTCACCCACTACCTGCTGCACGAGCAGGACATCCCGGCATACGTCAAGGTGCGATCCCGCTTCCTGGGCGACGCGCGACCGGCGTCGATGCTGCTCACCGGCGCCGGTTTGGTAAGGAGCGAGTTTCTGGTCGAGATTGAGGCCGTCGCGGCAAGGGTCTAGGCTCGGCGACCGCGGTTCCAATTCCGGTAACGCAGTCTGACCCCAACGGGGTGAAAATTCGGTAGTGGCCCAGTTTGAAATGCCCTTTCGCCTTTGCCGGCCCATGGTCCCTTCCCTAGCCCTCCCCTAACCCCTCCCGAGGGGAGGGGGATTAAGGCCAACCCAGAAGGGGCAACGATATTTTTCTTTCGGGGAAGGGATGCTCCCTCTCCCTTTGGGAGAGGGTCGGGGTGAGGTACAAAATTCAAAGTGAGCCACTACCGAAAATTCCCCAGGCTTGTCTTCCACGTCGAGCTTGGGTAGTGTTTCCGTCCTGACCATGTCCCGATTCGTGCAAAGGGGTCCGCCGATGACCGAACTTCTCAAAACCCCGCTCCACGCCATGCACCGGGCGGCGGACGCCCGCATGGCGCCCTTTGCCGGCTACGAGATGCCGCTGCGCTATCCGGCGGGCGATATCGCCGAGCACCGGCAGGCGCGGAGCCGCGCCGCCCTCTTCGACGTGAGCCACATGGGCCAAGTCCGGCTGGTCGGACCGGGCGCGGATACGGCGCTGGAGAGGCTGGTGCCGGGCGACATCCAGGGTCTCGGCGCCGGACAGATGCGCTACACCCTGTTCACGAACGAAAATGGCGGCATCCTTGACGACCTGATCGCTGCGCGTGACAAGGACGGCCTGCGGCTGGTCGTCAACGCGGCGCGCAAGGCCCACGACGTCGCTCATCTCCGCCGTCATCTGGGCGGGGCGGTGGAGGTGGTGCCGGAACCGGACCGGGCGCTGCTGGCGCTTCAGGGGCCGGCGGCGGCAGACGTGCTTGCCGCCTGCGCGGACAT
>JAJEIQ010000058.1 GCA_022827905.1 Pseudomonadales bacterium
GAACCTCCTCCAACGTCCTGATCCGCTCGGTCTGAAGTGTCACGATCATCCTCCGATGATCCCAAAAACCGACCCTTCAGGCTCACTTCCCGTTGGAAACCCGGCTCCCGTTCAGGCTCACTTCTCGTTGGATAAGACTGCCTATTGCGTTCCGGTAGCGCCAAGCTAGACTGTGACGCTTCGCCGCCCGTTGGGCCGTCAGTATAGTCACGGACGTGGGCGTTCCAAGGCCAATGTGGCCGGATCGCCCGCCGAGACGGCGGCAAGTCGTCATTCAAATCATTAAAGGAGTTAAACATGGGCATGTTGGAAGGCAAGGTCGCCGTTGTAACCGGCGCAGGCGGCGGATTGGGCCGCACCCACGCGCTGCTGCTCGCCAAGGAGGGCGCGGCGGTGGTGGTGAACGACCTCGGGGGCGCACGGGACGGCACCGGTTCAAGCACCTCGATGGCGGACGGCGTGGTTGAGGAAATCCGCGCCGCCGGTGGCCAGGCCATCGCCCACTACGGCTCGGTATCGGCCAAGGAAGACGCCATCGGCATGATCGACGCGGCGGTCAACGAGTTCGGCAAGATCGACATCTGCATCTGCAACGCCGGCATCCTGCGCGACAAGTCGTTCAAGAACATGTCCGATGACATGTGGGACGTGGTGCTGGACGTCCACCTGCGCGGCACCTACCTGGTCACCAAGGCCGCCTACGACAAGATGCTGGAACTCGGCAACGGCGGCCGCATCATCATGACCAGCTCCACCTCGGGCCTGCTCGGCAATTTCGGGCAAACCAACTACGGCGCCGCCAAGGCGGCCATTGCTGGGTTCATGCGCTGCCTGTGGCTGGAGGGGCTGAAGTACGGCATCACCGTGAACGTGCTGGCGCCCACCGCCATTTCCCGGCTCACCGAGGACATCCTGCCGGAGGCAATGCAGGATAAGTTCCCGCCGGAGACCGTATCCCCCGCTGTGGTTTGGCTGTGCACCGACGAGGCCAAGGAGGTCACCGGCCGCCAATGGCTAGTGGCGGGCAACAGCGTCACCCTGCTTTCCTGGCAACTGACCCCCATCGCCGACCGGGAGCTGTCCGAAGGGCCTTGGGACGTGGCCGAGATCGGCGAGCGAATACTCGCCAGCAAGGAGAACTGGCCACCGATCAACCCGCTGCGGGGCTAAGCCCGCCGCTAAGCGGTTCCCCCGGCCTGCAAGTCGGGCGGGGGAACGACGAACCCGGGCCGCTCCTTCAGCTTGGCCCGGACTTCGCCGTTGGCGCCGTTCTTCAATAGGTCCACGACCTCCGCGGCCATCATGGACGGCGGCATCATGCCGAATTCCGGGCCGCGGAACGCATCCGGCACGATGGCGGTGTCCACCACGCCGGGGCAGATCACGTTGATGCGCACGCTCCCACCTTCAATGGCGTCGGCCACGCTGCGCCCAAATCCGATCACCGCATGCTTGGTGGCGGAATAGAGCGGATCGACGGGCAACGGGCCAAAGCCGGCCACGGAGGCGGTGAGGGTGATGGCGCCGCCCTGCTCGCGCATCAGCGGCAGGAGCGCCTTGACGCCGTGGAACACGCCGTCGAGATTGACCCCGAGGATGCGCCGGTACTGCTCCAAGGACACGTCTTCGATGGCCAAAAACGCATCATTGGTGGGCACCGTCATGATGCCGGCATTGAGATGGGCGTAGTCGGGCACCCCGAGGCGCTTGACGCACTCCGCAACCGCGTTTTCCATCGCTTCGAAACGGCTCACGTCGCAAGCGATGAACTCGCCGCCGAGTTCTGCGGCCAGCGCGGCGCCAGCCGCCTCGTTCACATCGCACAGCGCTACCTTTGCACCGGCAGCGCTGAGCTGCCGCGCGACCTCCGCGCCAATGCCCGAAGCGGCACCCGTCACTAGGGCAATTTTGTTCTGCATAAAGGAATCCTCCGCTACAGGCACTCGTAAAGGGCTTCGCCCAGGCTGGTTCCCCGAGGGTCGCCCAGGATGTAGTTGTCCATCTGGTTCATGACGTAGGAGAAGCACAGATGGGCGTCGGTGTCGACGATGATGGTGGAGCCGCCGGCGCCGCCCCACCACAGGAGGTTGGGGTTCGGCCCCATGCTGATCTCATCGCTGCCCGTCGAATAGCCCATGCCGTAGCGCACGTGGATGCCCAGCACCGCGTCGATGCCGTTGGTCTGCTCCGTGAGGGCTGTTCGGCAGCCAGCAGCGGACAGCAGTTCCTTGCCGAAGGCGCGCCCGCCGTTGGCCATGGCGGTCTGCGCGCGCACCACGGAGCGGGCGTTGCCGTGGCCGTTGGCGGCCGGAATCTCCGCTTGGCGCCAGCCCGGCGTGTTGGCCGCCTCGATCACGTCCACGTTGGAGAAGACCCGGCCCGGAATGGAGTCCGGGTCCATTTCCATGATCGGCGCGGTTTCCGCCGCCGGAATCATCTCCGCAATGCGGTCGAAGTGGCTGGGGCCTGTGCCGATGTGAAAGTCCGCGCCCACCACATCGGCGACCTCCGCCTTGAAGAAAGCGCCAAAGGATGATCCGGTGATGCGGCGCACCACCTCACCAATCAAATAGCCTTGGGTGATGGGGTGGTAGCCGCTTTGAGTGCCCGGCGGCCACCAAGGGGCTTGGCCGGCCAAGTCCGCGCAGGCCAGAGCCCAGTCGTAGTGCTCCTCCACTGAAAAGTGGCGGCTGAAGCCCGGCACCCCCGCCGAATGGCTCAGCAGTTGCTTCACCGGCACGCCCTCCTTGCCGTTGGCGCCGAACTCCGGCCAGTAGTCCGCGACCGGCGCATCCAAGTTCAGTTGGCCCCGGTCGGCCAGCATCAGCGCCGCGAGGAAGGTCATGGTCTTGGTGGTGGAGAACACGTTGACGATGGTGTCCTCGGCCCAAGGCCGAGTGCGCGCGGCATCCTGGTGGCCACCCCAGATGTCCACTACGTATTCGCCCTCCAAGGTGGCCGCAAAGCAGGCGCCCACATCCCCCCGTTCGGTGAAGTTGCGTTCAAACGCATCGCGCACCCGCTCGAAACGGGCGTCGCAAGAGCCTTCGATGTTCATGTTCCCTCCTTTAACAGGCTTCCTTAGTCCAACTTGGGGCTATCCAATTCGCTGCCCATGAATTCATCGACCTCGCTGCCGGGAATGACATGCCGCTCGCTGGCCCATTCACCGAGGTCGATCAGCTTGCAGCGCTCCGAGCAAAACGGGCGGAACGGGTTTCGGGTGGTCCACTTGGCAGCCCTTCCGCAGTTCGGGCAGGCGACTATCCGTGCCGTTCCTTCGCTCATCCCGCCCTCTCAACGCCCGTGAAAAACGGGGGTACGCTTCTCCCGAAACGCTCGGCCGCCTTCCGCACCATCCTCGCTCTTGGCGACGCGCAAGAGCTTCTCCCTGGCCAAGGCACCCGCCTCCGCCGGGCTCTTGTTGAGGGTTTGCATGGCCAGCGTCTTGAGGGTGGTGACCACTAGGGGCGCCGACTTGGCCAGAACGCCAGCCCAGGCGCGTGCCGCATCGAGTTCCTCGCCAGCGGGCACGACCTTGTTCACCATGCCAGCCTGCAAGGCCCGCTCGGCGTCGAAGTCCTCGCCGAGCAGCATGAATTCCATCGCCACCTTGTGCGGAATGCGGGCCACAGCGCTGGCGATCAAGCCGCCGGTGAAGCCGAGTTGCGCCTCTGGGTACTTGAACACCGTGCTGTCCGCCGCAACCACCAGGTCGCACATCTGCACGATGACGTAGGCGCCGCCGATGCACCAGCCCTGGACTGCGGCGATGACCGGCTTGTCCAGCACCACGCCAATGCCCGGAACCCCCTGCCACAGTTCCCGTGGCGGCGCCTTGACGTCCGCGCCCACCGAAAAGGCCCGTTCGCCCGCGCCGCACAGCACGGCCACCCGGTCGTCGCTGTCGGCAAACCGCCGCCAAGCGGCGTTCAGACCCTGCACCACGGCCTCGTCCAAAGCGTTCATGCGCTCCGTCCGGTCGATGGTGACCGTGGCCACGCCATCCGCGGACTGGTAGGTGACGACAGCGTTCACGACTCAACCCATGAACATCTGCCAAGTCGCCATGTCCTTGACTGCCAAGTAGGTGTTCTGACGCCGGGTCTCCCCCATGGTGGCATTGGGGACGTGCCCGTAGTTGTGGCCCGGCAGCAGCAGCGTGTCGTCGGGCAGGGTCTTGAGCTTCTGCAGGCTGTGGTACATGTCCTCGGAATTGGAGCCCGGCAGGTCCACCCGACCGCAGCCATTGATGAACAGGGTGTCGCCGGAGACGAGCGTGTTGCGGATGCGGAAGCACTGCGAACCTGGGGTGTGGCCCGGCGTGTGCAGAAACTCCACTTCGATGTCGCCCACCTTCAACACATCGCCGGAATCCACCGCCGCGATGTCGCTGTCCGACAGCCCCGTGACCTTCTTCACGCCGCCCACTTCAGCACGGTGCGCATAGGCCTTGACGGGGTTCTTGGCCATCAGTTCGGCCAAGCCTTCGATCTGATTGCGGGCGAACGAGCCGCCGATGTGGTCGGGATGATAGTGGGTCACCAAGGCGCCGGTGAGCTGGTAGTCCTTCTCCGCCACATGGGTGAGCAGGCGGTCGATGTCCCATGCCGGATCGACGATGACCACCTCGCGGGTTGAGCGGCAACCCACTAGGTAGGTGAAGTTCTGCATGGGGCCGATCTCGATCTGCTCGATGATGAGTTCGCTGTCTTCAGTCCAAGGCATGATGCGCTCCTGTGGGGACGGGTTCAGTCGAGTTGGGCCAGCCGTTTGACAGCCTTTTCGTGCAGTATGCGGTCAACGGCATCCTTGGACGGCAGCGCGATCGCTTGGTTGAACAATTCACGCGCCCGTTCCCGGTTGAGCTTAGGGTTGAGGGCCAACAGCGCCTTGGCGTACTCGTAGTGCGCCTCCTTCAGCTGCGGCCCCAGCTCCAGCGCCCGGTCGAAGTAGGCGATGGCCTGCTTGCCGGTCGCGCCGTAGGCCATGCGGCCGATCATCCGGCCCGCGTTGCCAACAACGCCCGCATGCCAAGAGCCCAAGCTGTAGGCCGCATCAGCTAAGGTCGGATCCAACTCAAGCGCCTTCTCCATGCCTTCGCGCACCTGTCCGACATAGCGTCCGGCCTTCAATCCACCCAGGCTTTCCGCATACAGGCCAACGGCTTGGGCGGTTTGCAGGTGCGCCCACGCGTTGGCGGCATCCAGGCGAATGGCTTCCTCGCCCAGTTGCATGGCCCTTTCGTACAGCACCTGCCGGTCGGCCTTCCCAGCGACGTGGGTGCCGTGCCTTTCCACGGAATTGGAAGCCAAGACGAAGCCTTCGGAGGTGCCGAGCGCTTCGCCGAGCGCCGCCGCCTCCAAAAACCGCCCCTCGGCATAGGCCGTCCGGGCCGTTGCCAACGATTCCGCATGGGCTGCGCCAGCCAGCGAAAACGCGCAAGCCAACCAAAAAAGGAAGCCCCTAGCTCCCATATCCCACTGACTCGGTAGTCGAAAGGCCGAATATTAACGAATTTCCACGGCTCGATTCGCGTTCGTGATCAGCAACCAACCGGTTCCAACCCGGGTCTTGAAGTTGATGGCACTTCGAAGATAAGCGCCGCCGAAAGTGACATCGCCCACACGACTAGGGCGTGTTAACACTAAATAGTGGTTTCATGGTATCCTCCGCATGTTGTCTTTTGCCGAAAAGCGGAGGTTAATCAGGCACATGGAAATCACCGAGACCCAGTTCGAGCGCATCGCCCCATTGCTGCCCAGGCAGCGCGGGAACGTCAAGCTGTCCAACCTGACGGTGCTCAACGCGATCCTCCACGTGGCCGAGCACGGCTGCAAGTGGCGCGGCCTGCCGGCGCGGTTCGGCAACTGGCACACCGTCTACACCCGCATGAGCCGCTGGTCGAGGAACGGGGTGCTCGACCGGGTGTTCGAGCAGCTGCAGCGCGACCAGGTGGTGCGCATCAAGGTCGAGGCGCTCGGCTTGGACAGCACCAGCGTCAAGGTGCACCCGGACGGCACGGGGGCCCGAAAAAAAACGGCCCGCAGGCCATCGGCAAGTCCCGCGGCGGATGGAACACCAAGATTCATATGGTTGCCGCGGATGCCCGAACGGCGGTCGCCTTCACCCTCTCCCCCGGCAACGCCCACGACGCCCCGGAGGGCCGCGGGCTCATGAGGCGGCTGGACCCGCCCGCCGACGCCACGGCGCTCGTCATGGACAAGGCGTACGAGGACAACGCCACCCGCCAGCTGGCCCTCGACCTCGGCTTCGAGCCCGTGGTGCCGCCGAAGGCCAACCGCACCGACCCCTGGGAGTACAACAAGGAACTCTACAAGCGGCGCAACGAGGTGGAGCGCCTGTTCCGGCGGCTCAAGGGCTTCCGGCGCATCTTCTCGCGCTTCGAGAAGCTCGACGTCATGTTCCTCGGCTTCATCGTCTTCGCCCTCATCGTCGAGGCCCTGCGATAGTGTTAACACGCCCTA
>JAJEIQ010000071.1 GCA_022827905.1 Pseudomonadales bacterium
GTCGCCGTCGCCTGCGTGCCGCCGTGGTCGTCCGCCGCCGACGGGAGGGCGCGCTCGAACGTCAGGAGCTCGCCGGCGCGCGTGCTCACGTACACGTGCTGGCCGTCCGGGCTCGCCGCCGCGCCGACCGGCGCGCCGCCGTCGGGCAGGAGGCTGACGTGCGCCCCGCCGTCCGGGCCCGACGACAGCACCGCGCCCGCGCAGAACACGTCCACCGTCGATCCGGGGCGAACCGCCGCGAACGCGCACCCTTCAAACCCGCCCCGCATGGCGTCCGCGGCGGGCAGGCGCGCCGGCGCCCCGTCCCTCCCGGGCGCCAGCCACCGCGCGCCCCCGGCGTCCACCGCCAGCAGCCGTCCGGTCCCCGCGTCGTGGGCCAGCGGCACGCGCCCCCACGCAGGGGCCTCAACGTCCACGTCCAGCGGGGTTCCCGCGAACCGTCCCGTTTGCCGATCCCTCTCGACCAGCAGCAGCCCGCCGTCGCCCGCCGCGTACAGCCGGCCCGGCCCGCCGACCGCCGCGCCCCGCAGGCCCCGGACGGGCGTGGTTCCCTCGAACCGCAGCGAACCGTCCGCCTCCAGGGCGAAGGTGTCGAGGGCCGCATCGCCGATCCGGTGGACCAGGCCGCCCGCCGCGTCCAGCAGCAGGCGCCCGCACCCGCCCGGGTCGCCGGGCACGGCCAACTCCCCCGGCCCGCCCCCGTCCGCCGGGAACGAGCGCCACGCGCCGCAGTCGTGCGCCACCACCCGGTCCCCCGCCCCGTCCCAGGCCAGCGAGGAACCGGAGAGGTCGGAGTCCACGTGGCCGACGACCGCCAGCCCGCCGGTCGCCGCGTCGCGCTCGAACGCGGTCAGGCCCAGGCCCGACGCCAGGAACAGCCGGCCGCCGCCGAACGCCAGATCGCCCGGACGCCGCAACCCCACCGGCGCGCCCCGCGCGTCCAGCCCGCCGTCCGCCAGGCGGCCGGCGGGCCGCAGCCGCACCGGCGCCGCCGACGGGGACCACCGAAGCGTGAAGCCGCCCGCAGCGGGCGCATCGACGGACACCGCATGGCTTGACCCGGCCTTCGCGTGGATGAGCGCCCGGCCCCCGCCCCGCCACCGGCTCGACGACGCCACGCCGCCGGAATCCGCGTCCGTCAGGGTCACCACGTGCCCGGAGCCCTCGCCCCGCGCCTCAAAGCCGTACCAGCCGTCCGCGGGCGCCGTGAAGGTCCATGAACTCCCGCCGCCGTCCCCGGCCCATGCGCCGTGGCCGGACACCGCCCCGCGCGCCGCCGCCAAGGCGCCCCCGGCATCCGGCCCGTGCGCCGGGGCCGCGCCCAGCAGCGCCGGCAGCAGCGGCAGCAGCAGGACGGGCCGCAGCCGCCGCAGGGCGGAGGCCAGGCGGGCGGGAAGGGCTGCTGGAAGGGAGGCCGGACGCGGGAGGCGCGGGCTGCCGGGCCGCGGATGGACGGTGATGGAGCGGAAACCGGTTCGGCGCATCTTGTTGTTCTCCTGCCGCCTTGCCCAACGCTGGACGGCACCCACCGGCTACCGCCCGCACTCCGTCCGTGGCGGGGCCGCCTCCGCTCGCCGACCCAAGCCGGGGCCGCGGAACGCACCCTGCCACGGCAACGCCCAAGTTACACCTTCGCGCCATGGGGCGCAAACACTCACTCGCCCGCGGGTGTACGTCAGGATTGTGATTGATCTTCGGGATGTTGAAGCGGCGTGACTTTGCGGGCCGTTTCTGACAGCATATGTGCTGTCAGAAACACGGAGGAGTTCCCATGGCCCCTGAAGAGCAGCCGCAGGACCTGATCGACCGCCGGGACGGCATCGTGCATGCCTTGGGCATGCTGGGCGAAATGCAGTCCGGCTCCCTGGTGGCGCGCTACCGCAAGTGCGGCAAGCCCACCTGCCACTGCGCCACCGACGGCGGGCCGGGCCACGGCCCGAGCTGGTCGCTGACGCGCCGGGTGGACGGCCGGACCGTCACGCGCGTCATCGCGTCGGGCGAGGTTGCGCCGGTGCGGGCGCGCCTGGCCGAGCACCGCCGCATGCGGCGCCTGGTGGGCGAGTTGGTTGAGGTCAGCGACCGGCTTTGGGAGAGTCGGCGCGGGAGCGGGGAGGCGTCACGCGGGCCGGCCGCGAAAAAGGGGGCTTCGCGGCGGCCGTCGCGGCGGAGGCCGCGGCCGAGGCGGACCGTCTGATCGGCGGCGGCGCGCTGGACGGGATGGACTTCGAGGCCGTCGAGATGGCCGCCCGGGGGCTGGCGCTGGCGATCATGGGGCGTGCGCTGGCCGGGCGGCTGAACGCGGACCGTTCCGACGCGGCGGGCGCCCGCCTGCCGTGCCCCTGCGGCGCCCGGGCCCGCCATGCGGGGCGGCGGCCGAAGACCTTCACGACGGCATTGGGCGAGATGCGGCTGCAGCGCGCCTGGTACCACTGCGGCGCCTGCGGGAAGGGCTTCGCGCCGCGCGACCGGGCGTTGGGCCTGGACGGCGGCTCCCTGTCGCCGGCGGCGCTGCGCATGACGGGCCTCGCCGCCGCCCGGGCCAGCTTCGCCGAGGGCAGCGCCCTGCTGCGCGAGCTGGCGGGGCTCGGCATCGACCCGAAGTCGGTGGAGCGCCACGCCGAGGCGCTGGGGCGCGAGGTCGCCGACGACGAGCGGCGCGTGGTCGAGGCCGAGCCGAACCACGCCCGCACCCTCTACCTCGGCGTGGACGGCACCGGCGTGCCGGTGCGCAAGTCGGAGACCGAGGGACGCAAGGGCAAGCGGCCCGACGGCTCCGCCAGGACCCGCGAGGCCAAGCTGGCCGTGGTCTGGTCGGCCGAGTCCCTGGACAGCCAAGGCGCGCCGACGCGCGACCCCGACTCCGCCACCCACAACGCCGCCATCGAGACCGCCGCCTGCCGCGACGCCGACGCCGAGCCGCCCCCCTTCGCGCGCCGCGTCCTGCGCGAGGCCCGCCGCCGCGGCTTCGAGTCCGCCGAACGCCAGGCCGTGCTCGGCGACGGCGCGGCCTGGATCTGGAACCTCGCCGACGAGCACTTCCCCCGCGCCATCCAGATCGTCGACGTCTTCCACGCCAAGGAGCACCTGTTCGAGACCGCCAAGGCCATCCACGGCCCCGGCTCCGACCTCGCCCAGGCTTGGGGCAGGCGGCGCCGCAGGGAACTCGACGAGGGCCGCCTCGACGACCTCATCGCCGCCCTCGCGGCGCACGCCCCAACCTGCGAGGCGGCCCGCAGGGACGTGGGCTACTTCTCCCGAAACCGGCAGCGCATGCGCTATCCCGAGTTCCGGGCCGCGGGTCTGCGCATCGGCTCCGGCGTCGTCGAGGGCGCCTGCAAAAACGTCGTCGGCACCCGCCTCAAGCGCGGCGGCATGCACTGGTCCGTCGACGGCGCCAACGCCATCATCGCGCTGCGGTGCGCCGTCCTCAGCAACCGCTTCGACGACTTCTGGGAACGCCGCGCCGACTCCGGCAACAGCGCCGCCTCACAATCGTGACGTACACCCCTCGCCCGCTCGCCCGCGCGGCGCGCATGCGTTTCCTCCGAACCGCCGCGCCTTAGGCCTGTCCCACGGTCCACAGCACCTTGCCAACGACGTGCAAATCGCCGACCGGCGCAGTTCAAGCACCGGCGCTCCAACATGCTTGTTGTCGATGCGATAGTCGCCGCTACGGCAAAGGTGCATGCGCTGACCAAGGTCGTCCAGTAGGTGGTGTCATGCTTGGGGGACCTGGATCCGCCACTGATGGAATTCACATAGCCTGCGTTGGCGCAGTTGTGACACAGCTGAAGTTTCACATTGATTGGGTCGGCTTGCGCGTGATCGCATGGGGTGACATGATTTCCGCGACCCCATCGTAGGGAACGTGGGCAATGACCCGCCGCCAGCTCCCGATCGGCATCCAATCCTTCCGCAGAATCAGGGAGCGGGACTGCTACTACGTTGACAAGACCCCCCACATCCGGCGGCTGGTCGATGGAGGGGACTTCTACTTCCTGTCCCGCCCGCGTCGGTTCGGGAAGAGCCTGCTCGTCGATACGCTGCAGGAGCTGTTCGAGGGCAGCGAGCCGCTGTTCCGGGGGCTGGACATCCACGGCTATTGGGACTGGTCGGTCCGGCATCCGGTGGTGCGGCTGAGCTTCGACGGCAAGCACGACGAACCGGGAGACCTCGAGCAGAGCATCGCCAACCAACTGGCAATCATGGAAAGCGATTTCGGGCTTGAGACAGCGCAATCGCTAGAGACGGGTCCGGAACGTCTGCGGCGCCTGCTGCACCGCCTGCACCGGGCCACGGGCCAACAGGCGGTGGTGCTGGTGGACGAGTACGACAAGCCGATCCTGGACGTCATCGACAAGCCGGAGATGGCCCGGGCGAACCGGGACTACCTGCGGGGGTTCTACGGCATCATCAAGGGCAGCGCCCGGGACGTGCGCTTCGTGTTCGTCACCGGGGTGAGCATGTTCTCCCGGGTGAGTCTCTTCTCGGGCCTTAACAACCTAGACAACATCAGCCTGGACCCGGAGTACGCCACCATTTGCGGCTACACCGACGCTGATCTGGATACGGTTTTCGCCCCGGAGCTGCCGGGGCTGGACCGGGACGAGATTCGGGAATGGTACAACGGCTACCATTGGCTCGGTGAGGAGCGGCTCTACAACCCGTTCGACATGCTGCTGCTGTTCCGCAAGCGCGAGTTCATGCCGCACTGGTTCGAGACCGGCTCGCCGAGCTTCCTGTTCCGCATGATGACGGAGCGGGAGGTGAGCCCGCTGGAGCTGGAGAAGCGGACCGTCGAAGCCGGGCAGCTGTCGAAGTTTGACGTGGGGGACATCGGCATTGAAGCCCTCTTGTTCCAGACGGGCTATCTGACGATCAGGGGAAAACGCAGGGACGGCCCGCAGACCCTCTACACCCTTGACTATCCCAACTTCGAGGTGCGGCACAGCTTGAACCAGGAGTTGTTGGGCCATCTGGGCCGCCAGGGCAGGGAGGTGTGGGACAGCGGCAGGGAACTCGGGCGCCTGCTGGCCGCCAATGACTTCGACCGGTTCGCGGAGCGTCTGAGATCGTTCCTCGCAGGGGTTCCGTACCACTGGCAGGGAAGCAACGGCCCGGCCCGCTACGAGGCGTGGTACGCGGGGATGCTGTACGCCTGCTTCCGCGCCATCGGGCTGGACCTGAGGGTGGAGGAGTCCTCCTTTCGCGGCCGGGCGGACATGGTGGTGCTGCACGGCGGCCAGGTGTTCGTGCTTGAGTTCAAGATGGCCAATGGGGAAGGCGGCGGGAACGCTGCGGCGCAGAAGGCCATCGGGCAGATGCGGGACCGGGGCTACGCGGAGCAGTACCGGGACCGGGGGGAGCCGGTCCACCTGGTGGGCATCGCCTTCAGTCGGGAGGGTCGGAATGTGTCGGCGGTTAGGGCGGTCCCGGCCTGAAGGCCGTTAGCCCGCTTCGTTGTGGGTTTGCAGCCGCTTTTCGGAGATCAATGCCGTGGCGGTCGCCACCGCCACCGCCGCGTCCCGGCAGTAGGCGTCCGCGCCGATGGCCTTGCCGAATTCCTCGTTGAGCGGGGCGCCGCCCACCAGCACGATCAGCTCGTCGCGGATGCCTTTCTCCACCAGCGTGTCGATGACCACCTTCATGTAGGGCATGGTGGTGGTCAGCAGCGCCGACATGCCCAGGATGTCCGGCTGGTGCTCCTCGATGGCTTCAAGGTAGTTCTCCACCGGATTGTTGATGCCGATGTTGATCACCTCAAAGCCGGCACCCTCCATCATCATGCTGACTAGGTTCTTGCCGATGTCGTGAATGTCGCCCTTGACCGTGCCGATCACCATCTTGCCGATCGGCTTGGCGCCGGTTTCGGCCAGCAGCGGGCGCAGGATCGCCATGCCGGCCTTCATGGCGTTGGCGGCCAGCAGCACCTCGGGCACGAACAGGATGCCGTCGCGGAAATCGATGCCGACAATGGTCATGCCGTCAACCAACGCCTCCTGCAGAACCTTGTCCGCCGGCCAGCCCCGCTCCAGCAGGATTTCGGTGCCCTCGACGATCTCATCGCGCAGCCCGTCGTACAGGTCGTCGTGCATTTGCTCAACGAGTTCCGCGTCCGGCAGGGCGGCGAGATCGATGTCGTCCTGATCTTCAGGGATGGCTTCACTCATGGCTGTCATCCTCGGCCCACGGACTCGCGGGAAAGAAAGATGGGGAACTGCGACCGCACGCTTTCGTCGGCGGCGTCGGCGATGTGTTTCGGGTAGTGGCTGGCGAGGATCGCGCGCTTTCGCTCGGCGGCCTCGCGCACCAGCTCCGGCTTGCCGTTCTCTTCCCACACCGTGGGGCTGGCGCGGTCGCTGAACTCGGGGTAGATGTACTCGCTCTGCATGACCTTCAAGGTCAGGTTGGAGCTGAGATAGTGGCCCTCGCCACCGGTGCATACCCGCTTGATTTCATCGAAGCTCAGGGTCTCCGGCGTCACTTCGATGCCGCGGGTGACGCGCATCGCCGAGCCGAGTACGTCGTTGTCGAGCAGCAGGCTCTCCGGACAGGCGCCGAGCAGGCTGGCGTACATGCCTGCGGCTTCGTAGATGATGTTGGCACCGGACAGGGCTGCCGCCAGCAAGGTCGAGGCCCGTTCCGCCCCGGCTTGGAAGTCCGGCATTTTCGAATCCGTCATGCCGCAGGCGGTGCCGAACGGCAGGTCGAAGGCGACCCCCAACTGCGCGCAAGCGGCCGACAACAGGCCCTGTTCCGGGGACCCGCCGCTCATGGCGCCGGTGCGCAGGTCCGAGACGAACGGCCAAGCGCCGAGAATGGCCGGCGCGCCGGGTTGGATGGCGTTCACGTAAACCAGGCCGCCCAGACATTCCGCCCAGGCTTGGGAGACGGCGCCCGCCAGGCAGGCCGGCGTGGTGGCGCCCGCCTGTCCGGCCGAGAGCAGCAATACCGGCATGCCGCCCTCCACCGCCACGCGCAGGCATTCGAGCGCATCCACGGCGAATTTCATCGGCGGCACCACGAAGCAGTTGGACTGGCTGACAAACGGCCGCGCCCGCCACTCGGCCTCGCTGCCGGCAAAGATGTGCAGCATTTCCAGCGTCCGCTCGACGTGGCTGGCCTGAACCCAGCTTGACCCCACATGCTTGGACGTGCCCTGCACCGCGCAGTAAGCGGTGTTTAGGTCCATGGCGTAGTTGTCTTCGACGTCGCGCAGCACGCAGGTGCGTTGGAACATGTGGATGTGCTCGCAGGTATCGACGATCCGCGCCATGTCGTAGAGATCCTGGGCAGTTGAGTCGCGATAGCGATTGCCTTCGGGGTCGGCGATCATCACCGCGGCGCCGGCAGTCGAAAAGTGCACCTTGCTGCCGCCGATCTGGAGGTCGTGGCGCGGGTCCTGCCCGTGCAGCATGAGGTTGTGGGGCGCTTGTGCCATGGCTTGCTCGACTAGGCCCCGGGGCATGCGCAGGCGGCCGTCATCGCCGAGCACGGCACCGGCCGCGGTGCAGGTCTCGATGCAATGCGGCGTCGCGTCGGCAAAGCCGACTTCCTCCAGAATTCTGAAGACGTTCTCGGTGACGGCGGCGACGTCGGGTTCCGCCAACGGCTTGAACTGCCCCCCCGACTCACCGGGATGAACGGGCTTGATGGCGTCCGCGAGGGGTGCGCTGCGTTGCGCCTTGCGCGCTTGTCTGCCTCCTGGGCGTCGAGCCATGTCAAGCTCCCGTCAATGCACTCGCTGGCCGAGTGCAACACCGGACTCCGTCGGCAAATTATCTCACCCGAATTGGCCCCTTCGGACCCGCAGTTAGTGCGGAATGCGACAACCTCTAATCCATAAGCGACCTACCGGCAGAGGCGCGCCGTGCGGGCGTTTGACTTCAACCATTGGGGCGGTGTTCAGTGTGCGCCCGCTCCGGGAAAACGTCGGACAAAGGTTGGAGCGAGGGCGTCCCGCCCTCGAATGTTTCCATGAGAACAAACGCAGCGCTTCGTCCCATCACGGACGTGGCATCGGAACTCGGATTCAAACCCGGTGATGTGGAGCCGTACGGGTCGGTCAAGGCGAAAGTGCCGCTGGACGCCTTCCCCACCCGCAAGGTCCCGGGCCGGCTGGTGGTGGTCACCGCCATCACGCCGACGCCGGCCGGGGAAGGCAAATCCACCGTCGCCGTGGGGCTGACCCAAGGCCTCGCACGCCTGGGCAGGAGCGCGGCGCTGACCATTCGGCAACCGTCGCTCGGCCCGGTGTTCGGGCACAAGGGCGGCGGCACCGGCGGCGGGCGGGCGACCGTGCAGCCGGCCGAGGAAATCAACCTGCACTTCACGGGTGACTTTCACGCCGTGCAGTCAGCCCACAACCTGCTTGCGGCGATGGCCGACAACGCGGCCCACCGCAAGGCCGTGCCGGGGCTTGAGGCGGCGGGCATCAGTTGGCGGCGGGTCACGGACGCGGAGGACCGGGCCCTGCGCCAAATCGTCACCGGCGTGGGCGGGCGCGTGAACGGGCCCATGCGGGAGGCGCGGTTCGACATCTCGGCGGCCTCGGAGATCATGGCCATACTGGCGCTGGCGTCGGATTACCAGGATCTGCGGCAGCGCCTTGGCGACATCGTGCTCGGCTGGACCAAGGATCAGCAACCGGTGCGGGCGCGGGACATCGGCGGCGTCGGCTCGCTCATGGCGCTGCTGCGCGACGCCTTGAAGCCCAATCTGGCGCAAACCGTCGAGGGGCAGCCGGCCATCGTCCATATGGGCCCCTTCGGCAACATCGCCCATGGGTGCAGTTCGATCCTGGCCGACCGCTTGGCGGTGAACTGCGCCGACCTGACGGTTACCGAAGCGGGCTTCGGCGCCGATCTCGGTTTCGAGAAGTTCATGGACATCAAGATTCGCCAAGGCGGGCCACCGCCGTCGGCCGCGGTGGTGGTCGCCACCATTCGCGGGCTCAAGTGGCATGGCGGCGTGCGGCGCAACGAACTCGACGCACATGACGCCGCCGCCGTGCGCGAAGGCGCCAGCAATCTGGCCAACGCCATCCGCATCGTGCGCATGTACGGCCTGCCGGCCGTGGTGGCGATCAACCGATTCCCTTCAGACCGGCGCGATGAAGTCCAAGCGGCCAGCCGGGCGGCGCTCGACGCCGGTGCCGCTGCGGTGGCAGAGGCGAACGGGTTTGCCGAGGGCGGCGCGGGCATGACCGACCTGGCCGCCGCCTGCTTGGAAGCCACTGACAACGGCGATGCCGACATCAAGCTGCTTTACTCGGACAACGAATCCCTGGAGGCCAAGGTGGAACGCTTGGCGGAAGACATCTATCAGGCGGATGTGGTCGAGTGGGGGCCGCGAACCCGGGCCATGGCGGAACGCTTCGCCGGACTTGGCTGGAACTACCCGGTGTGCATGGCGAAAACGCACCTTTCGATTTCTGCCAAACCGGAACTGCTGAACGTGCCGACCGGACATACGCTGCCGATTCGGGAATTGCGCGTGCAAGCCGGTGCGCGGCAGATCGTCACGCTGGCTGGGGACGTCAACACCTTGCCGGGGCTGCCGTCCTATCCCAACGCCTTCGATATCGACCTCAACGATGCCACCGGGGAGATAACGGGCATACTCAGCACTTGAGGTGACCCTGCGCTTGCTCTGTTCAAACACAGTTAAATGCTGGATCGTCGCGCTTGCCTGCCTTGTTGGCGGCTGGTTTTCTGTGGCCGACACCTGGGGCCAGCAGATGGGGGGCATCGAGGGGGCTGTCACCTCCAACGCCGCTCCCCAGGCCGGGGTTGCCGTTGAGGCCCGCAGTGCCGTCCTGCCGCGTCCGCGCACCGCTATAACGGATGCCGAGGGCCGTTACTGGCTGCCGATGCTGGTTCCAGGCGCCTACCTTCTGCGGGTTGTAGTGCCGGGGGGCAGCGGCTCGGACGTCGCCGTGGACGTCCTGCTCGACCAAACCGCCGTGGTCAATCTGGCGCTGGAGGATGCGCGGAGCGGCCCCATCGAGGAACTGCAAGTAGTCGCGCAGCGTCTCGGGGACCGCGGCGGCGCGTCGCTCAGCAACGCCTTGGATTCGGAATTGGTGCTCGGCGTGCCGGTCGGACGAGGCTTTCGCGACCTGATGAAGCTCGCCCCCGGCGTGCAGTACACCGAGGACCAGGTGCGCGGGCCGAGCGCGGGCGGCAGCGGCCAGGACAACACCTACCGCTTTGACGGCGCGGACCTGTCTCTGCCGCTGTTCGGCACGCTGTCGGCGGAACCCGCCAACCATGACATCGAGCAGGTGGTGTTCGAACGGGGCGGCGCCGACGCGGTGGGCTTCAACCGCAGCGGCGGCTTCGCCATGGACTCCAAGGCCCGCTCCGGCACCGACCGGTTTGCGGCCAGCGTCGAGTACCGCCTCCAGCCCAAGGCGCTGGTGGCCAAGAATCGAAGCGGCGAGAAGCACGACACCCGCCAGGCCTGGACCACCGTGACGGCCAGCGGCCCGCTGCTGCCGCAGCGGCTTTTCTTTTACGGCTCCTATTTCGCGCCGGGGCAGGATCGGGACAACAAGGCCACAGCCTATGGCCCGGTCAAGGACTACAGCAGCCGTCGCGATGAGTACTTCGGCAAGCTGACCTTCGCGCCCACGGATCGCCTGCTGTTCAACGGCAGTTACCGTACTTCGAAGCGGAAAGACCGAGGCGTGTCAGTTGGCTTGTACGAGGCAGACTCAGTCTCCGTCGGCGAACGCTCCGAACAGGACATCCTCAGCTTGGACGGCTCCTGGCAGATCGACGCCGCCACCACCCTCGCTTTCCAGTACTTCGACTACGCGCTGCAGGGCAGCGAGCGGCCCGACGTGCTGCTCAGCGTCGAGCCCCGCCTGGACGGGATCTTGGATGTGGCCACCCTTGAGCGGATGGGCTACCTGAACGTGCCGCTTCCAGTGCCGGGAGCGGATGCCTACAACGCTAGGGTGCAGCCACTGATCGACCGCTACGGCTACTTGGACACGTCAGGGAACCGGGTCGGCGGTGGCGCCGTCGGCGCCCATGCCCGCACTAGCAATGGCAACTACTTCAACCAGGGCTTGGATGTCACCTTGGACCGTGAACTGTTCATCGGCAACGTCCGCCATAGCCTGCACGCGGGCTTTCGCTGGGCCGAGGGGCGGGAGTCGTTGCTCCGTACGTCCAACGGCTGGGGCGTCCTGCAGGTGCCCGGTGGGGTGGATCGGGCGGCGGACGGAACGCCCATCTTCTACACGGCGGCCGTGGAGCAAATGAGCTTGGCCCAAAGCGACGGCACCTTGGTCGGCCCCATCCGCTCGGCGGTCGAAAGCTACGGCATCGAACTCAACGACCGCATCACCTTAAGCTGCTTCACCGTCAACCTGGGCGTGCTGATTAGCAAAGACGTGCTCTACGGCCAGGGCCTTCGGCGGGTGGAGGGCAGCTACTCGGGCTTCGATCTCTCACCCGGGACGAAGTACCGGATGCGCACCATCCCGTGGGCGGACATGATCCAGCCGCGGCTGAGCATCGCCTGGGCCTACCACGACCGGGGCGAAGCCACCCTCAGCTTTGCCCGCTATCACCCCCAAGCCAACTCACTGGCCCGCGCCGCCTCTTGGGACCGGAACACACGGGCGAGCCTGCGCGTGCTGTTCGACGAGCAAGGACGCATCATCTCCCACGCACCCTTCGCGGGGTCTTCGGGAAAGACCTTCCAGGGAGGCATCAAGCCGCGCCGGGTGGACGAGTGGATTTTGGGTGCGACCCACAGGCTCGGCGACGGCATCAGGTTGCGGGCCCATCTGCGTCACCGCAAGGGCAGCCGCTTTTGGGAGGACACTTGGAACCACTCCCGGGAGACCTACGACAACACGCCGGCGGACATTGCCGCCAAGGGACCCTACGTACCGGACTTGGACGCCATCCGCGCCGAAATAGGGGGCTCCAGCTACGTCATCGCGCAACTCGACGGCGCTTACACCAAGTACTGGGAGGCTGTGGTGGAACTGGAGTGGCGCGGCGAACGGGGCTACCTCAACGCATCCTATGTCCGCAGCCGCTACACGGGCAACTTCGATCAGGACAACACCAGCAGCGTCAACGACGCCAACCGCTTCATCGGCTCCTCGCTCTTGGCGGATGGCTACGGCCGCCAGCTTTGGGACCGCAAGGATGGCGTCCTTCGCGGCGACCGCCCCCACGTCTTCAAGGCGTTTGGCCACTACGCGCTGCCTTGGCGAGCCCAGCTCGGCGCCTTCCTCGTCTTTCAGTCCGGCCAGCCGTGGGAGGCTTGGGATGCGGTTGCCTACGGCCTGCCGTCCTACTTTTCCGCTGCCAACCGCTATGCTGAGCGGGCTGGCCGCCGCCGCAGCCCCAACCACTGGCAGCTCGACCTCAGCTACGCGCAGCGCTTTAGCCTGTTCCGCGGCACCAGCGCGCAGGTGCGGGTCGATGTGTTCAACGTCTTCGACCGCCAGACCGGCTACAACATCAACCCGTTCGTGAGGGATGCGGGGTTCGGGGAGGCGCGCAGCCACTTCATGCCCCGGCGTGTGCAGATTTCGGTGGCAGTGGCGTTGTGACCATTTGCCGGAGCGAGGGCATCCTGCCCTCGAATTGAATCGATGCGACCCCGTCGAGGGCGGGGGGCCTTCGCTCCGAGGAGTGGTGCTTGACCTGAACGAAAAAGCCAAACTGGAAATTGCTGGCCGCTTCCGCTTGGGGTGCAAGCTACGGGTAGTCGGGCGGCGGGACGAAGCCGCCGAGTTCCTGGGCCATTAGGCGCGTGAATTCGATGGTCGTGTAGTCGTTGAACTCCGCGCCCACCGCCTGCAGGCCGATGGGCAGACCGTCCTTCGACGGCCCGGTGGGGAAGACCGTGCTCGGCAAGTGCGCGACGGTGATCATTCCCGCCCAGAACACCTGTTGAAAGTAGTTCTGGGATTCGTTGTTCACCATGAGTCGCCGTTCCAGGTATTCGCCGTGGTCGTGGGGGAAGGCGGCGGTGGCCACTTGGGGACAGATAAGGATGTCCCAGTCCCGAAAGAACGCCTGCCAAGCCTTGCGCAGGCCGAAGCGATGATTGTCGAACTTGAGCCACTCGCCGTGCTCCTGAACTCCGAAGCGGGCCAATGAGGCGGGCACTTCCTCGCCTTCGATTTCCGCCTCGCGGGCCAGCCGGAGCCCTGCTTTTTCCTCTTCGGAAAGGCCCGCCGCCATCACGCCCCAGAGCAGGCTCAGATAGGCTTCGAAGGCGGCGTCGATGTCGATGTCGGGAAAGGCGCTGTCCGACACCGTTGCGCCGAGCCGCGCCAAGCGCTCGCCCACCTGCTGCACCCGGTCGGCCATCTCCGTCGCCACGGGGGCGCGGTCATGGTTGGGCAGAATCGCCACCTTGAAGTCGCTCAAGCGGCCCTTGGCGGGGCGCGGGAGGTTGAGTTGCCAGCCCGCTCGGTCCGTGCGCCCGGCGCCGGCCACGATGTCCATGGAGAGCGCCAAATCCTCCGCGCTGCGCGCCATGGGGCCAACCACCGCAATGTCCGCCGGGGCTAGCTGTTCGGGCAGGGCATGGCCTTCGTCGGAGACGATGCCCCAAGTGGGCTTGTGGCCATAGATGCCGCAATAGTGAGCGGGATTGCGGATGGAGCCGCCGATGTCGGAGCCCGCCTCCAAAGCGGTCAGTCCCGCCGCCAGCGCCGCCGAGGAACCGCCTGACGAACCACCGGGGGTGCGCGTCAGATCCCAAGGGTTGTTGGTGGTGCCGTAGATGTCGTTGAAGCTCTGGAAGTCGCCCAGATTGAGCGGCACGTTGGTCTTGCCGAAGATGACGGCGCCGGCGCCCTTCAGGCGCTGGACGTAGTCCGCATCTTCTTCTGCGATGTTGTCGCGCATTTCCGGGATGCCCCAGGTGGTGGGCAGCCCGGTGACGTTAAACGCCTCCTTGACGGTCATCGGCACGCCGTGCAGCGGCCCGGCTGATTCGCCTTTCGCCAAGGCGCTGTCGGCGGCCTTGGCCGCCTCCCGGCCCCGTTCAAAATCATGCACCACCACGGCGTTCGTCTGACCGTCGTAGCGCTCAACCCGCTCGATGTACATGTCGGTGAGCTCCAAGGAACTGGCTTCCTTGTTCCTAATGGCGGCAGCCAGCTCGATGGCCGTGGCGAATGGATCGATCATGATTGAGGGTTCCGGTGGTGGAGCGAGTCGCCAAAATACGGAGTCTTGGACCCTCCGGCAAGCCGAAAGCTCTCCGGAGCGAGAGCGTTTTCTATTGGAGCGAGGGCGTTTTCTATTGGAGCGAGGGCGTCCCGTCCTCGATGAAAACCCTCGGTTCAACGATTAGATGTCAGCCCCAATCTCCGCAGCGATCTCGTAGGAGCGCAGGCGGGCGGCGTGGTCGTAGATATGGGCGGAGAGGATCACTTCGTCCGCCTCTGTGCGCTGGACGAATGCTCTGAGCTGTTCGCGCACTTGGTCCGGGCCGCCGACCGCCGAGCAGGCGGTGATCTGGCTGAGCAGGTGGCGTTCGGCGGCGCTGAGCGTCGCCTCGAAATCGGCCTTGGGCGGCGGCAGCGGGCCGGGCGTGCCGGTGCGCAGTTTAAGGAACGATTGTTGGGAGGAGGTGCGCAGCAGCCGCGCCTCTTCCTCGGTATCGGCCGCGAACATGTTGAAGCCGACCATGATATGGGGCGCGTCCAATTGCGGGGAAGCCACGAAGTGCTCCCGGTAGGTGGCCAGGGCCTCGTCGAGCGCGGCGGGCGCAAAGTGCGAGGCAAACGCATAGGGCAGCCCCAGCAGGGCTGCCAACTGGGCACCGTACAGGCTGGACCCCAGAATCCACAGCGGCACCCGGAGCCCCTCGCCGGGGACCGCGTGTACCTGCCGCTTCGGACCGGCCTCGGCAAAGTAGTCCCGCAGTTCCATCACGTCCCGGGGAAACTGGTTGATGTCCCCAGCCAAGGTCCGCCGCAACGCATGGGCGGTGACCTGATCGGTGCCCGGCGCCCGGCCGATGCCGAGGTCGATGCGCCCAGGATGCAGGGATTCCAAGGTGCCGAACTGCTCAGCGATGACCAGCGGCGCATGGTTGGGCAGCATCACCCCGCCAGCGCCCACCCGAATGGTCGAGGTTCCGCCCGCGATGTGGCCGATGACCACGGCGGTGGCGGCGCTGGCGATGCCGCGCATGTTGTGGTGCTCCGCCACCCAATAGCGCACGTAGCCCCAACCTTCGGCGTGCCGGGCGAGGTCGAGGGAGTTGGCCAGCGCCTGGGCCGCATCGCCGCCTTCCACAATGGGCGCTAGGTCCAGAACGGCAAGTTTGGTCGCCACGGCGTCGAGTCTCCTCAATGAGCGTCCAGCAGGACGGCTTTCGCAAGCGGGGCAGTATGCCTTCCCTAGTTGCGCACACCTAGCCCAGACGATTCACCAAGCCGCTTTGTTGGACAAAAAACTATACGACGGATTTGTTGTACAACAATTGCGTTGTATATCTTCCGGTCGGTGGCAGCGTTCCTAGTCAGAGGGCCAACGAACTGGAGGTTGGCGCCCTCACAACAGCACGTAGCGCTGTCCTACCACACCTACAGCAGGTCGCAGTCGTAGTAGCGCAAACGTCGGTCGTCACTCATCAACTTGGTGTTCTGCGCCAGACTCTGCGCAATGAGCATCCGGTCGAAAGGGTCGCGGTGGTGAAATGGAAGTTCCTTCAAGAGGGCGGCGTCCATTGCCGAAAAGTCCAGAAGCTCGAATCCCAGCCGCTCGGCGCAGGCGATTGGGTCATGGTCGAAGCGCAACCTGTTGAGTGAAGCCTTGATCATGATCTCGGCAACGGAGACTGAACTGAGATAGATGGTGTTCGCTCGGCTTTCAAGTGCAGCCCTTTTGGCCGAGGACAATCGTTCAGACGCATTAAGAGCCCAGATGAACACATGGGTGTCGACTAGGATTCGCAATCATCGTCTCCATAGAACATGTTCTCGATCTCTTCATCCACTTCAAAGAACACTTGGTCGGGCACGTCAAGCTCACCTTTGAGAAACCCCAGTTTGCGCTTGCCACCGGGCCGATGCGGCACCAAGTCGGCAATTGGGAGATTGTTTTTTGCAATGACCACCTTCTCTCCGTGGTAAACACGATCTATCAGGTTGGAAAGGTGCGCTTTCGCTTCAGAGATGTTGACTATCATGGTTTGACCTGCCTAGGGGCTCTCGCATCCCTCTGACGTAGTTGGTCAATCAGACCATATTAGGTCTGGATGGTCAATGGGCGCTTACCTGTCGAACGGGCCCCGTCGTTTTGGGAGAAGGCCACCGACACTACCCCAACGAAAACCGCACCCCCGCGTTGTTGTTGAGGCGGTCGATCAGGGCGGCGCCCATGGCGGTAGCCGGAGTGCTGAAGCCGCCGGGGGCGTTGCTGCCGTCCTGGGCGAGGCAGACGGCGCTTTCGGCCAGCATCTTGGCGGTGGCGCCGTAGCCGGGGTCGCGGTCGCCTTGGACGTAGGCGAGCACGTTCTTGGCCTTGTCCTCGGGGTGGCGGGCGAGAAGAGCCAGCTTGAAGTGGCCGTCGGCCATCTGCTGTTCGCTGGGGCCGCTGCCCGGTTGGGGCAGGTGGCGGGCGGCGAGTTCGCGCACCGGGCGCAGGGTCATGGCGGCCATGGTGCCGGCGGATGCGGCGGCCATGGCGTTGGCCGCGGCCCAAGCGCCGGGGGTGGGGAGTTTGGGGAAGGCGATGGCTTCGTCGTAGCGGAATTCGGGGCCGTAGGGATAGCCCATCAGGGCGTGGCTGCGGCGCACCACCCGGGTGTTGACCGGCCCCATGATGAAGGGCGCGGCCCAGGCGGCGAAGTCCTCGTCGTAGAAGGCGGTGAGGCGGTCCGGCCCATCGAGGCCCCGGTCGGCGTCGGTTGGATTCAGCGAATAGGGGTCGGTGAGCAGGTCGCGAATGTTCGAATCTAGGCTCGCCTGCTCCATCAGCTCGATCATGCTGGCGATGGTGCCGCCGCTGAAGCCGCCCTTGAAGTCCAGCACCCGCAGCTTGACCTCCTTGGCGTAGATGCCGTGCCGTTCCTGCATCGCCCGCTGCACGTAGAGCACGCCGAGATCGGAGGGGATGCAGTCGAAACCGCAGGTGTGGACGATGCGCGCCCCGCTGGCCTCGGCGGCTTCGCCGTGGGCGTCCATCATGGCGCGCATCCACTGCACTTCGCCGGTTAGGTCGCAGTAGTCCGCGCCGTTTTCCGCGCAGGCTTGCACGAGACTGCTGCCGTGGCGGGCGTAGGGGCCGACTGCGCTGCAGACCACCCGCGCCCGGCTGGCGGCCTCGCGCATCGCATCTAAGTCATTGGCGTCCGCGACCACGGGGGTCAGTTGCCCGTCGGCGGCTTTCAGCGCCGTGCGCACCGCTTCCAGTTTCTCGAGGTTGCGGCCGCCAATCGTCCAGCGCAGCCCTTCGCCGTCAACGCCGTAGCGGTCGGCCAAGTGCTGGGCCGTCAGCCGTCCGGTGAAGCCGGTGGCCCCCCACAGCAGCACGTCGAATTCCCTGTCCATCGTTTCCCTCCCTATTGGTTCTCGCTACAACAAGCGCAATTGCCGATCATCGCCGATTACCTGCTCGAACTTAAGCCCCAAGGTGGCGAGGATGGGCGTGGCCACCGGGCGCAACTGCTTTTGGACGTAGTGCTCGCGGTCCGGCGGGGCGGTCTGGTTGTCCAAGGGCTCCGGGCCGGCGAGGGTGATGAGGTAGGCGATCACTCGGCCCGGCGGTGCCTTGGATTTCTCCGCCGCGGCCACATGGGGTGGCTTGCCGGCTCGGTAGTCGCCCACCGCTTTGCGCAGGCCCTTGCGGTACACCAATTGCTCGTCCAGGGCGCCATTGCGCAGCGCTGCCACCAGTTCGCGCAAATAGCCGTCCACCGGCTCGCCGCGAAAGAAGCGGGCGTAGAGTTCCCGCTGCGCGCGTTTTGCGAATTCGGTCCAGTCCCGACGCACCACCTCCATGCCGATGAACTCGGGCTCGTCTTGACCGCAAACCAGTCCAACATAGCGTTTGCGGGCGCCGCCGGCCCCGGAGCGCACCGGCGGCAGGAAGAGCTTGGCGTAGAGCTTTTCGAACTCCAGTTCCAGGCGGCTGCGCACGCCGGATTCGGCATTGATGAAATCCGCCAAATCCTGGGTCAAGTTGACGGCCAGCGCCGGTCCTTGGTCCAGCGCCGGCTCGCTGTCGTTGTGCCCGGAGCCGACGAACAGGCTGTCAGTGTCGCCGTACAGCACCTTGAGGCCACGCGCCTCGAACCAGTCCTTGGACCACAGCAGCAGGTGCCGCCCCTGGCCGGTGATGGCGTTGGCGATGTCGGGGTTGTAGAAGCGGCAGCCGGACGCGCCGAGCACCCCGTAGAACGAATTCATCAGGATTTTGATCGCCTGGGAGGCCACCGCATCGCCGTCGAGCTTCGCCTTGTCCCGCTGCGGCGCCAGCCGGTCGAGCAGGCCGGGCAGGATGGCGCTCTCGCGGCGGAAGCGGGCGCCGTTGGCCAGCGTGATGGGATTCGGCGTTTGGTCGTCCTTCCCGTCGATGAAGCCGAGGGGATCGATGTTGTAGGTGCGGATGAGGCTGGGGTAGAGGCTTTTGAAGTCGAAAACCCAGACGTTTTCGTGCAATCCAGTGACTGGGCTAAGCACGTGGCCGCCCGATTGGGGCCGGTGGGCTTGGCCCTCGTCGCGGATCAGCGTCGGCGCCACCCGGCCGCGCCGGTTCAGTTCGGCGAGGTAAAGAAAGTCGAACGAGGCGATGCTGGCTGACACCCGGTCCGGCGTCATGCCGGTCAGGCGGCTGCGGGCCACGGCCAGGTTCACGAGGTCGAGAGCCTCGATGATCTCCAGCGCCAAGCGGGCGTCGGTGCGGGCGTAGAGGGCGAAGGCGTCAAGGTCGTTGGCGTAGTTGCTTAAGATCTCCCCGGCCCGGTCCTTGGCGTTGCCGCTGAGCGCCTTGCCTTCGCCGAGCACGGAGCGGGCCACGGCGTCGAGCGAGTAGTCGTCCATGCGCACGAAGGCGCCGCGCAGCAGGGCGATGCCGTCGAGCACGAGGCGGCCCGGAATGTCCGCCCGGCTGCTGCCGAAATAGCCCTTCGCCGGACGAATGCGCGGCGCGCCGGGCCAGCGTCCGAGCTGGAAGGCGGCCTTGGTCCTCGCCGCCACCCGCGCCAGCACGCTGAGGTCGAAGTCGATGACGTTCCAGCCGGTGAGCACGTCGGCATCGAGCGCCCGCACCCGCTGGCAGAAGGCCTCCAAGGCCGCGGCCTCGGTTGGGCAGCCGATGGCTTTGGGTGGCATGGGACGGTCCAGCGGGTCCACGACATAGACTTCATCGGCACCGCAGCCGTACAGGGAGATGGCCAGCAGGCGACTGGCCTTGGGGTCCGTTTCGATGTCGAAGGCGAGCGTGCGGGGCGCAAAGTCCGCATCGGCGGGTTCAACTTGCGGGTCAGTGAACAGCCAACCCCGGCCCGTCGCTGCGTTGTCCGGCTGCGCCTCGCCCTGAATCCGACAGCCGCCCTTGATGCCGCGGTCGATCAGGTAGCGCTGGGCCGGGTCGAGATCCGCTTCGAACGTCGGCACCTTGCGGCTGTCGAGCTGTTCGGTGAGTTGCCGGACGGCGGGCACCGTGGCCCGCACCTCGGTGACGGGTTCGCCGGCAAACGTGGTCCTCTGCGAGGGGGTTAGGGTGGCATCCCGCCATTGCGTGGGATTCAGCGCGGCGGCGTCGGGGCTGCGGACGTAGAAGCGGGCCGTTTCGCGCCGTTCCCGCACCCGGAAGCCGTCGCCGTTCTCCAAGCGTCCGCAAAGCTGCACTTCGCAGGCACCCGCCCGCGTGTGGCTGGCTGCTTGGAGGATGAACCCGCGATGGTTCATGGGCGTTAGGGATCGAACAGGACGCCGGGGTTCATCAGGCCCTTGGGATCGACGCTGCGCTTGGCGGCGCGGAAGGCGTCGGCGAACAGGTCCGGGCGCTGCCGGTCGTATCCGGGGCGGTGCATCCGGCCCACCGCATGGTGATGGGTGATGGTGCCTCCGGCGGCGACCACCGCTTCGCTGGCGGCGGCCTTGAGCTGCGACCACTGCTCGAACTCGCCGCCCAGCGCGGCGGGGCCGGAGAAGCTGTAGTAGGGCGCGGGGCCATCGGGATAGACGTGGGTGAAGCGGCAGGAGAGGCTGGTGCCTTCGCCTAGAACGCGGGTCAGGGCATCGTCCATCGCCTCGCGCACCGCAGCGTCAAACTCGGCGAATTGGTCCCAGGTAATGGCCGTCTCAAAGGTGTCGGAGAGCAGGCCTAAGCCGTTGGTCAAACCCGCGTTGACGCCGATGAAGGCGTTGCGCCAAGCGCCCACCGCACCGCCCCGGCCGGTGGCGCGGCCTTTGCCGTCGTCGATGCGGATGGCTTCATCATCGATGTCGCCGCCCGCGCTCCGGGCGATGGCCACGGCGGCGTGGATGTTGGCCGCTTGGGGGGCGTCGGCGGATTCGAAGCCGACGATCAGCAGCGCCGTGCCGTCCTTGACGCCAGCGGCCTGCCGCGCCTCCACCGGGTCGAGCAGGCGCAGGTTGGCGGGCCACAGCTTGGCTTGGACGACTTGCCGCACCGCTTCGGCGCCCTGCGCCCAACTGGCGAAGGCGACGCCCGCGGTGGCGCGGAACGTCGGGCGTTTCTGCAGGCGCAGCCAGCACTCGCTGATGATGCCGAGGACGCCTTCGGAGCCGATCACCATGCGGTCCGGGCTGGGACCGGCGCCGCTGCCCGGCAGGCGCCGGGATTCCCACCAGCCCCGGGGCGTCAGCAGGCGGGTGCTCTCCACGAAGTCGTCGATGTGGGTGTGGTTGGTGGCGTAGTGGCCCCCGGAGCGGGTCGCCACCCAACCGCCGACCGTGGACCAAGGGAAGCTCTGCGGAAAGTGGCGCAGGGTGAGGCCTTCCGGGCGCAGGGCATCCTCAAGGTCCGGGCCGAGGATTCCGGCCTGCACCCGGGCGGCGCGGGACACCGGGTCGAGTTCCAGCACCCGGTTGAGGCGATCGAGATCGACCGTCACGACGGTGTCGGCCCCCTCCGGCGCATTGACACCCCAAACCACGGACGTGCCGCCGCCGTAGGGCACCACCACATGGCCTTGCTCGTCAGCCCAAGCCAAGGTTCGTTCGAGTTCCTCTTCGCTGGCCGGATGGGCCACCGCGTCAGGCGGATTCTCGAAGCGGCCGCGCAGTGCCGCCAGCAGTTCCAGTGAATGGCCGCCGTAGGTGTGCAGCAGCCGGTCCTCCGCATCCGTGCTCACCCAGCCTTGCAGGGCCGAGGGCACCTTGAGACGCGGCGCTCGAATGTCGATGTCGGCCAAGTCCGGCACCGGCGGCGGCGTCACTTCGACACCCGTGCGCCGGGCGATGCGCTTCGCTGCCTCCTGCCGGTCGGCCAAACTGGGCTCATCGGCAGTGGAGCCCCAAGTCCAGAAACTGCGTTTTCTTAGGTTTTCGGCCACGATGCGCCTCCCATGATTCTTGCCGGATGTTAACCCGGCTGGCCCTCTAGCGGTGCTTGGACCAGCGACCGCCGCGGGCACCAGTTGCTCGGTCCCGGCGTCAATCCGAGCCCGCATGGCTAGAGCCGCCGATGCCGGCAATGGGCGTGCCTTCGGAATGCGCGGGCGGGTCGATGTTGAGCAGGCGGGCGACGGTGGCGGCGATGTCGATCTGATGGGCGGGGGGGAGCCGTGCACCTGCCTCCACGCCGCGGCCGAGGGCGAGGAGGACGCCGCCCATGTGGGGATGGTCGGGGGGATAGCCGTGGCCGCCAGGGGACAGGCAGCGTCTGGGAATCAACGCGCATAGAGGGTTGGATGGCGGCGTCAGCACATAGGGCGGGACGGTGGTGACCACGAGGTCGCCGGTTCGGCCCTCGTGGCGCAGGCGCCAGGCGGCGGGGATTTCGTCGCGCCGATGGACGCTGACGTTCTTCAAGGTAGCAAGGGCTGCGGCGGCGGTTTCCAAGTCTTGCGCATCCTCCAGATAGACGTTGGCCACCGCCGAGCCGAGCACTCGGGCTTCGACGCCTGCATCGGCCAACGGGGCGGCGGCGTCAATCAACTGGCCCGTGTCCGTCATGCCGTGGTCGCTCAATACCAGGAGCGTCAGGGTGGGCCACAGTTCCAAGGAATCGATGCCAGCCAGCAGTTGTCCGAGGGCGGCGTCCTGAAGTCTGAGCTGCTCAGCCACGGCGGGGTCCGCCGGCCCGGTGCGGTGGGCGACGGAGTCAACGCCTGCCCAATAGCTCATGATGAGCCGTGGGCGTTGCGCTTGCGGCAGCCGCAGCCAACGGAGCATCTGCTGGACCTTTTTCGCCTCGGGCCGGTTCGGGTCGAAGGGCGATACGCGGTGGCGGGCGCTGATGCCATTCCAGTCGGTCTCGGAGCCGATCCAGAAGTAGGCGGCGGCGGGCAGCCCTTGGCGCTCCGCCGCCGCCCAGAGGGGTTCGGCCTTGATCCACTCGGCGTCGTCTTCGTAGCGGTAAACGCCCCGCTCGGCATCCTCGAAGTGGTTGTCGATCACGCCGTGGACATCGGGCCAGGTGCCGGTGGCGATGGAGACGTGGCCGGGGAAGGTGTTGGAGGGATAGACCGGGATCAGGCGCTCCGCCCGCGCCCCTTCGCGCTGCATGCGTTGCATGGCTGGAAGCGGGGCGGCGTCGAGGAAGTCGTGACGTACGCCGTCCATGGAGACCAGCACTACTGTCCCGCCGCCGGCTTTCGCGATCCCGATGGCGAGGGTGCCCAGTAGGACGAGCAGCACTTGAATGAGCCGCTTGGCGCAGCGATGGGCGAGGGGTTTCATGTGCGAAGCTTGCCCTGAAACCGTGCTATCTTACCCGGCAATTTTTTCCAGCGATTCCCAACCATGGCCACACCAACCACCCAATTGCCCATCGACTACAAGGGCAAGCGCTATTCCGGCGTCTATTCCGTTTCCGGCACCCTGATGATCGCCCGCATTCCCGGCATCAGCTCCAAAAGCGGCGAAGTGGGCGACGATGAAGGCGCCACCGCCCGTGATCTGCTGACCGCCATCCTGGACGATGCGGACAGCGCCGGGCGGCTATAGGCAGCCACATCCCCCGGAGCGAGGGCGTCCCGCCCTCGAATTGAGTCCTCGGCTTCTGAGGTAGCGGCGCGTCTTGAGGCGGTAGCGCAGGTTGGTCTCCCAGCGCCGTAGCGGGGACGGGGGCGTTTCCTTGTAGGTTTGGCGGTAGGGGGCGACGCCTTCGAGCAGGGCAGTCCAGGCGTCGTCGGTTTCGTAGCCGAAATCGATCAGGCTTTGGGTCAGGTCCGGGTGGTCTTCGAGCTGGCCCTTGATTCGGGGCAGGTGGCTGCGCCAGCCGTCCAGGCGGGAGGCGTCGAAGGGACGGGCGCCGTTGAGCGACGCTTCGGCCAAAGATGGCACGGCGGCGTCCTCTGGGTACTCGACAAAGGCGCGGCAACGGGTCAGGAATGGCAGCCGAGCCTCGATGTCCGCTTGCACGGCATCCGGTGCGGTGATCAGGGACTCAAAGCGGATGACGGTGAAGCGCGGGTGCTCCGCCAGGCGCTTGATGGCAGCGGCATAGGCGCGCCAGCGCTGGAAGCTTGCGAAGTACACGTCCGGGCGATCGCGGTGGCGGCTCGTGACCACCGCCCGGGGGTCGCGCAGCATGGCGATCAGATAGGTTTCGCCATCGCGCAGGAAGGCGGGGATGATGCGCGTGGTGTCCGGCGGTTTTTTCGTCAGGTAGAGGGTTTCGCCGGGCGGCACCGGCGCCAGAAGGGAGGTTTCGTGCTCGCCGCGGCCGCTGAAGGCGTAGCTGTACCAGAGCAGTTCCATCATCAGGGTGGTGCCGCTGCGGCGGCAGCCGACGATATGGACCCGCTGCGCCTGCTGGCGGGGTGGTGCGACCTGAGGGCGTTTCAGGCCCAAACCGGGTCGGCCTGATCGAGGTTCAGCCCGTGCCGGCCGGCGAATTCCAAGGCCGCCTGCCCAGGTGCCAAGTTGTTCTGCGCCAGCGTGGAGAGCGCCGCGAATGCAATCCACTCCCCGGAGACCTCAAAGTAGTCCCGCAGTCGGTCGCGGGCCTCGGACAGGCCGAATCCGTCGGTGCCGAGCACGGTGTAGGCGCCGGGAATCCAAGGCGCGATCATGCCCGGCAGCGCCTTCATGTAGTCCGAAGCGGCGATGAAGACGCCGCTCTCGCCTTCGAGCAGCGCTTGCACGTAGGGCTTCTCCTCGGTGCCGCCGAGGCTCAGCATCTGCTGGCGCTCCACATGCCGGGCCTCGCGCGCCAACTCGTTGTAGCTGGTGACGCTCCAGACGTTGCTACGCACCCCGTCGGCGCTGAGCAGGTCCCGCGCCCGTAGTACCTCGGCCATCACCGCGCCGCTGCCGAACAGGTTGACCGTGGCGCCCTCGGCGCGGTCGAAGCAGTACATGCCTTGCAGCACGCCGTCCTCAACGCCCTCGGGCATCGGCGGCATCGAATAGGCTTGGTTGGTCAGGGTGATGTAGTAGAAGACGTCCTGGCGCTCCTGGTACATGGCACGGATGCCGTCGCGCACGATCACCGCAATCTCGTAGGCGAAGGCCGGGTCGAAGCTCTTGAGGTTGGGCACCGTGCTGGCGATCAGTTGCGAGTGGCCGTCCTGGTGCTGCACCCCTTCGCCGTTCAAGGTGGTGCGCCCGGAAGTGCCGCCGAGCAGGAAGCCCTTGCACATCATGTCGCCGCAGGCCCAGATCATGTCGCCGACCCGCTGAAAGCCGAAGATGGAATAGAAGATGTAGAACGGAATCATCGGCAGGCCGTAGTTGGCGTAGGCCGTGCCGGCGGCGAGGAACGAGGCCATGGCGCCGGTCTCGCAGATGCCCTCCTGGAGAATCTGGCCGTCCTCGGACTCCTTGTAGGGGGCGATGGTGCCGAAATCCACCGGCTGGTAGCGCTGCCCCTCCGGTGAGTAGATGCCGGCTTGGGGAAACAGGCCGTCCATGCCGAAGGTGCGCGCCTCGTCCGGCACGATGGGCACGATGTAGCGGCCGAGGCGCTTGTCGCGCAGCAGGCGGGAGAGCATGCGCACCACCACCATGGTGGTTGAAGCCTCCCGCTCCGATCCCTTCAGGAGGTCTGCGAACAGCTCCAGTTCGGGTGCCTTCAGGCGCTCGCAGCGCACCTCGCGGCTCGGCATGGAGCCGCCGAGCGCCTCGCGCCGCGCCCGCAGGTAGCGCATCTCCCGGGAGTCCTCCTCCGGGCGGTAGAAGGCGGCACGCAGCACGTCCTCATCCGATAGGGGAATGTCGAAACGCTTGGCCAGTTCCCGTCGCTCATCGGGGTTGAGGTACTTTTTCTGGTGCACCGTGTTGGCCCCCTCGGCGCCGGGACCCAAGCCATCGCCCTTGACGGTCTTGAGCAGCACCACGCAGGGCTTGCCGCGCACTTCGGCGGCTTGGCGGAAGGCGGCGTAGATCTTGCGGTGGTCCTGGCCGCCGCGCTGGATGGAGCGAACTTCCTCATCGGTGAGGGTCTTCATCAGTTCGCGCAGTTCCGGCGTGTGTTCCACCCAGTGCTCGCGCACCGCGTCGCCGGGAGAGACGGTGTACATCTGGTAGTCGCCATCCACCGCCTGCTCCATGCGCGCCTGCAGGACGCCGTGGTGGTCGCGGGCCAGAATCGGATCCCAGCCGCCGCCCCAGATTACCTTGATGACGTGCCAATCCGCGCCCCGGAAGGAGCGCTCCAGTTCCTGGATGATCTTGCCGTTGCCGCGCACCGGTCCGTCGAGGCGCTGCAAATTGCAGTTGACCACCAGCACCAGGTTGTCGAGCTCCTCGCGGCTGGCGATGTTGATGGTGCCGAGCACTTCCGGTTCATCCGCCTCGCCATCGCCGATGAAGGCCCAGATCTTGCCGTCTCCCGACTTCTTAAGGCCCCGGCTTTCCAAGTACTTGGCGAACCGCGCCTGATAGATGGCGCAGGGGGTGGACAGGCCCATGCTGGCGGTGGGCATGGTCCAGAACCAAGGCAGTCGCCGGGGATGGGGATAGGATGGCAGGCCGCCCCCCTGGCCGAGTTCGCGGCGAAAGTTGGTGAGCTGGGTTTCGCTCAGGCGGCCTTCCAGGAAAGCCCTTGCGTAGATGCCGGGCGAGGTGTGGGCTTGGAAATGCACCTGGTCTCCGTCACCTGGCTCGGTGCCGGCGCGGAACAGGTGGTTCAGGCCCACCTCCATCATGGTCGCTGCGGACAGGTAGGTGGCGATGTGCCCTCCCACTCCGGAACCGCTGTCGAAGGCCTGCAGCACCATGGCCACCGCGTTCCAGCGGATCACGTTGCCGATGCGCGTCTCAAGCTCGATGTCGCCGGGGTACTCGGGCTGGTCCTTCAAGTCGATGGTGTTCTTGTAGGGCGTGTTCAGCGCCGCTTCTGTCAACACGACGCCTTGGCGGCTGAGGCGTTGCTGAAGACCGAGCAGCAGGGTCCGAGTCTCCTCCTCGCCACGGTTCTCAAGCACGTCGTCCAGGGCCTCGAACCACTCCTGCTGCTCAAGCCGCCATTCGTCGTCGATTGGCCGGTCGCTGTGTGGGGTGGCGGGCATGGGTCGCCCTCAGCGTGGCGTCAGCGTCACTGCGACGGGCCGGTGATCCGACAGATGGCAGTCGAGCACGGCGTGATCGTCCACCCGGATGCCCGGGGTGACCAGCACGTGGTCGAGGGCCAGGGCCGGACTCCAAGCTGGCCAGGTGGGCTCAGGGGCCGCCGCCGAACGCAAGGGTGAATGCCGCAACGGCGAGCGCGACAGCAGGCGCGCCAAGAGGCCGTTCATGTCGCCCATGACCACGGCGTGGTCCTCGTGGCGAATCAGCTCCCGAACATAGGCGAGCTGGGCTTGCCGGGAGACGCCGCCCAAGGACAGGTGCAGCAGCACCACCAGAATCTCCGCCCCTTGGCAGGGCAGGCGCACGACGATGGCGCCCCGGCCCGGAATCAGGCCGGGCAGCTTGTGGTCCTCGAGGCCGTGCGGCTTCACCCGCGTCAGCAGGCCGTTGCCGTGCTGGGCGAGCGGGCCGAGGTCGCGGTTCAACTGGGCGTACCAATAGGGGAAACCGGCCCGCGCCGCGAGGTACTCCACTTGGTTGACGAAGCCGCTGCGCAGGCTGCCGCCGTCCACTTCCTGCAGGGCCACGAAGTCATACCCCGCCACCACGTCAGCGATGCGCTGCAGGTTTTGCTGGCGGCTGAAGTGGGGCAGGACGTGCTTCCAGCCCTTGGTCACGTACTGGCGGTAGCGGCTGGTCTTGATGCCGACTTGGATGTTGAAGCTCAGCAGGCGCAGCGCAGCGCCTTCGGCGCTGCGTTCGAGTTGCTGCGCAACTCGGCGCTTTGGGGGTTGGCTCAGTGGCACCGGCATTGAGCTTCGCCTGCGGTTCAGCTTACTCGCCAGCTGCCTCGTTGGTGGAGGCGCGTTCTGCGTCGATCAGAAAGCTGGCCACGTCGAGCATCGCCTGGTAGCTGCCGCCCGCCATCCTAGTGTCGATGCGGAACTTGCCGTTGACCACCAGGCTGGGGGTTCCGGTGATGCCGTAGGCCTTGCCAGCCGCCTCGGCGCGCCGCACTTGGCCTTGCACACTGAACGAGGTGAGCGCCGCTTCGAAGTCCCTGCCCTCGACTTCGGCCATGTTGGCGAAGAAGCGAGCGGCAAGCGAGCGGTCAAGGAGATTCTGCCCGCGTTCGTGCAGCGCTTCGAAGATGCCGCCATGCACCTGCTCCAGAACCCCGAGCTGTTCGGCGGCGTAGAACAGGCGGGCGAATTCCGCCCACTGGGAGTTGAACACGGCGGGCACCCGCCGAAACGCCACGCCGTCGTCGAGCTTGGCCTGCCAGGCCTCGATGTAGGGTTCGAAGGTGTAGCAGTGGACGCAGGCGTAGCTGAACACCTCGACCACTTCAACCCGGTTCGCGTCGGCGGTGTCCACCGGCACGGGCAGCCGCTGGTAGTGGACGCCCTCCTGAAAGGCCGGCTCGGCCTGGCAGACGCAGGCGGCAAGAGCGGCAGCGACGCCGAGCAGCAACTTGAATCGACGCATGGCGTTCTCCTTTGGTGGTCAGTCCGCCGCGCTGCTGTGGCCCGCGGCCGGTGCCGAGGCGTGGTCGGCGGGCATCAGGCCTTGCAGGTAGTCGGCCAACAGGCTGATCTCCTTGTCGGTCAGACCGCGCGCGGCGTCGCGCATCATGCCGCCGTAGTCTTCGTCCGTCCGGCGCTCGGCTTCGCGGAAGGCTTTGAGTTGAATCTCGGTGTAGGCCGCCGGTTGGCCCCGGAGGCGCGGGAAGCCGGCCGGCGCGTTGCCGCCGCCGGACGGCGAGTGGCAGGCCATGCAGGCTGGCACCCGGCGTTCCAGGATGCCGCCGCGATAGATGGCTTGCGCCTGGGCGATAGCCTCATCGTCGCCCTCAGCCTGCTTGATCTTGCCGGGCAGGGAGGCGTAGTAGGCCGCGAGATTTTCCAGATCCTTGTCGGACTTGCCGGTGAGCTGGCCGGTCATCAGCAGGATGGGGCGCTCGTTGGATTGGATGAGTTGCATTTGGCGCAGCAGGTATCTTTCATTCTGCCCGGCCAAATCCGGGTAGGTGGGGTCCAGGCCGGTGGCGCCGTCCATGCCGTGGCAAGCCGAGCAGGCCAGGGACAGCGCCTTGCCTGCCGCCGGGTCGCCTGCCCCGTGGGCGGTGGTCGCCAAGCTGAGGCAAAGAGCGACCCAAGCCGTTTGAATTGTCCGAACCCAATGAAACCCCATGAAACCTTGTTCTCCCAACTTCGTCGAGCCTTGTCAGGCGCGGTGCGTCAACCCTTGCTGCGCGAACGCATAGAATGGCCTAAGTTCGGCCCGTCGAATCGACCGCGCCGAAACCGGGCGCGGATTATACCCAAACCGGAGCGGATGCAGTGACGGCCTTGGACCATCGCTTAAACATGGAGTTTCTGGCCAGTGCGCCGGACTTGGCGCGGTGCCCGGCGGGGGAGGCCCCAGAAGTGGCCTTCGCTGGCCGCTCCAATGCCGGTAAGTCCAGCGTGCTCAACCGCCTCACCGGCGACCGGCACACCGCCAAGGTGAGCAAAACCCCTGGCCGTACCCGCCTGCTCAACTTCTTCGCCTTGGAAAACGGCGCCCGCCTCGTGGACCTGCCCGGCTACGGCTACGCCCGGGCCTCCGCCAAGTCCCAAGCCAAGTGGCAGGCTGCGGTCAACGAGTACCTGAGCTTTCGGGAGCAGTTGGCGGGCGTGGTCTTGGTGACCGACATACGCCATCCCGGCATGGCGTTCGATGCCGAGTTCATCGACTGGGCGCTGGCCTCCGAGATGCCGCTGCACGTGCTGCTGAACAAGGCCGACAAACTCAAGCGCGGCGCCCAAGGACGGGCGCTGGCAGCCTATCGCAAGCGGCTCGGTGGAGCGGCCACGGCACAGCTCTTCTCGGCATTGCGCGGGCAGGGGAGCGCTGAACTCGCCGCCTTGGTGGAGGGCTGGCTGGCCAACGCCAGCGACGCTGCAGCGCATCGCTTGCGCTGAAGTGCGGGGGGCTGCACTCTTGACTGGTGGAGCAATCAAGGTGGTTGGCAAGGTACCAGTGGCGCGTGAAGGGAAGCGAAAAGTGGTTTTGGCGGTGCTGATCGTCTTCTTGGGCCCGGCGGTGGTGGCAATCGTCCACCGCGCTTTGACGGACCAACCCCATTGGCGCGATGCCAGCCATGCCGCCTCCGGACTGGCGCCCCTGCCCGACCAAACTCCCGAAGCGGTGGTGCAGGTTTACGCGGCGCGCACTTGGGGACTGCGCGGGGCCATTGCGGTTCATACTTGGATTGCCGTCAAGCGTTCCGGCGCGAATCACTACATCCGCCATGAGGTCATCGGCTGGGCGTTGCGGCGCAGCGGCAGCGCGGTGGTGAGGCGGCTGGGCAATCCGGATGCCCAGTGGTTCTCCAATCCGCCGCAGTTGCTGGTCGATCGGCGTGGGCCAGGGGTCGATGCGCTCATCGACCGGATCGAAGCCGCCGTGGTGGCCTATCCCTACGCCGCCGAATACCGCACCCTGCCCGGCCCCAACAGCAACACCTTCACAGCGTTCGTGGGCCGGCAGGTGCCAGACCTTGGCCTCGACCTGCCGCCGACCGCCATCGGCAAGGATTTCCTCGCCGGCGGCGCCCTGATTGGCCGTGCCCCAAGCGGCGCCGGCCATCAGTTTTCGCTTTTGGGGTTGGCGAGCGTTCTGGCGGCGCCACGCGAGGGCGTGGAAGTGAGTCTGCTTGGGATGGGGGTGGGCGTGCGCTTCAAGCCCTTGGCGATTAGGCTGCCGGGTTTGGGCACTTGGCCGCAGCGGCAGGCTGTTGCGAAGTAAGGTCGCTGCCCGCGCCTTGTTGGCCTCCCCGGCTGCCGAGATTCACAGCGTTTCGATTCGGTCCACCCGGTCGGGGTAGAAGGCGAGGTGCTCCTTGATCTGCGCGACCCCGGCGAACGGCGTTTCATAGGTCCACACAGCGTTCTCGGCTGTCTGCTCGCCCACCGAGAGCGAAAAATAGGCGGCATCGCCCTTGTAGGGGCAATGCGTCGAATGGGCGGTGCGCTGATAGAGCGCCATGTTGGCATCCGAGCGCGGAATGTAGAGCACCGGCGGGTAGCGGCCTTCACGCAGGCTGAGCGCACTGCCGCTTTCGGCGACCGTCTTCCCGGCGAACAGCACCCGCACCCGACCCGGATGCGGCGCTATGGTGATGTGGGGTGCAGGCTTGTCCTTCATGGTACGGTCAGTTGAAAGCTAGACAGTAGTTTACACCCCGGCCCACCGAGGTGCGGGCTGCGTACCGAAACACCGGTCAAGCCCGGACACCACCGTTAGCGCGCCACCCAGCCTCCGGCGAACGGAAACGCCTGCCCGGTCATGAAGCCGCATTCGTCGCTGGCTAGGAAGAGGGCGAACATTGCGTCTTCACGGGGGGTGCCGAGTCGGCCCACCGGCACCTGCCGCTTCAGCGAGGCGACGAACGAAGGCTTCTCCATGAGTTCCGGGGGGTAGTAGTCGGCGCTCTGCACGTAGTTCTGGGCGATCAGGTTGATCTGCACGTTGTGTGGCGCGGCCTCCACGCCCACCGACTGTATGTAGCCCACTTGGGCGGCGCGGGCGGCGGAGTAGGCGCACAGCGTCTTTAGCCCGCGTAGGGCGGTGGCGCTGCCGTAGGCCACGATCTTGCCTTGGCGGCGTTCAATCATGGACGGCAGCACGGCCTGGGTGAGCCAGTGCAGAGGATGCACGAGTTGGTTGAAGGGCGTGTGCCAGTCGTCGTCGGCAATGTCGGTTGCCGCCGTGCCGCTGAAGTTGGGGGAGGTCAAGTTCGCCACCAGCACGTCCACCGGGCCGCTTTCCTCGATGAGCCCCCGGCAGGCCTCGGCGGTCACCAGTGAGCGGGTGTCGGCAATCACCTCAGCACCCTCCTCTTGGAACACCTCCACGGTGATGGGCCCCATGAAGTCCGCCGCCTGGGTCACGACGACGCGCTTGTCTTTCAGCCTGTCCGCCATAGCGGCCTCCTGTGGGAGTGTGGTGCGCCGGGATTTTAGGGCAGCGTCAGTGAGCGGTCACTTCGATCTGAAACAGCCTCGGCCAGTGCTTGCCGGTGACGAACAACCGCTTGCCGGCGTCGTCGTAGGCGATGCCGTTGAGCACGTCGGTGCGCGGGGTGCGGAACACGAGGGGCAGCAGGCCCGTCAGGTCAAGCCAGCCGCGCACTTGGCCGTTGGCCGGATTGATGATGGCGATCCGGTCGCTGGGCCAGACGTTGGCGTAGAGGTCGCCTTCGACGAATTCCAACTCGTTCAGGCCCACTACCGGCTCGGTGCCGTTGCGCACCTGAAGGCGCCGAACTTCGGTCAGGGTGGCTGGGTCGAGAAAGCGCAGCTCGGCGCTGCCGTCGCTCATCACGAGGCTGTCCGCGCTGGCGGCCAATCCCCAGCCCTCGCCACCGTAGCGAAACTCGCCGATGGAGGCGAGGGTCGTCGCATCGTGAATGAAGCCGTCACCGGCCTTCCAAGTCAGTTGATGGAGCCGCCCGCCGCTCAGCGCCAAGCCCTCGCCGAAACGATTGTCCGGCAGTTGGCGCTCCCGCAGCACCCGGCCGCTGGCGAGATCCACGATGCGCAGAGACGACTGGCCGTAGCCGCCGGTGCTTTCATAGAGTTGGCCGTCCGCAAACAGCAGCCCTTGGGTGAACGCCTCGGGATCGTGGGGATGGCTGGCGATGACTCGATAGGTGTAGCGGACTGAAGCGGCGGCGGGCTCTTCATTGGCGGCCAGGGCCGGTTCCATCCAGGTGGCCAGCAGGATGAGCAGTGCGCTCTTGAGCGGTGCGTTCATCGCAGGCGAATCAGTCCTTCCTGGGTGGCTGAGGCCACCAACTCGCCGGCTTGGCTGTAGATCAGCCCTCGGGTGAGGCCCCGGGCACCGCTGGATACCGGGCTGTCCTGAACGTAGAGCAGCCATTGGTCGGCGCGAAACGGGCGGTGGAACCACATGGCGTGATCCAGGCTCGCCACCTGCAGACTGTCATCGAAGTAATTCACCGCGTGCGGCAGCATGGCGGTGTCGAGCAGCGACCAGTCGGACAGGTAGGCCAGCACGCACTGGTGCAGGCGGGGGTCGTCCAGCAACCGGTCCCGGGCCCGCATCCAGCACATTTGCCTCGGCACCTCAGTGCTTGGTTTGTAGATGTTGACCGGGTTGACCGGTCGGATCTCGACGGGCCGCTGCCGCGCGTAGGGTTCCGGCAGTCCCGGTGGCCGGTCCTTGGCATACCGCGCCCGCACAGCCTCCTCGTCCTCCAAGGTCTCCGGATCCGGGGCGTCCGGCATCTCGAACTGATGCGCGAGGCCCCCTTCGTCGATCTGGAAGGAAATGGACATGGCGAAGATGGCCTCGCCGTTCTGAATGGCCACCACCTGCCGGGTGGTGAAGCTCTTTCCATCGCGTATCCGGTCCACGGTGTAGAGGATGGGGGTGTTCATCTCGCCAGGGCGCAGAAAGTAGCCATGCAGGGAGTGGGCATTGCGGCCTGGCTCCACCGTGCGCGAGGCGGCGACCAGCGCTTGGCCGATGACCTGCCCGCCGTAAACCCGCTGCCAGCCCTCATTGGGGCTGGTGGCCCGGTAGTGGTTCCGCTCGATCGTCTCCAGATCCAGCAGCCGGATGACGTCCTGAAGGCTTTGCTCCACGGCGCTGGCTGTTGCGCTCAATACTTGTAGTCGGCGGGCTTGAAGGGGCCCTGCCGGTCAACGCCGATGTAGCTGGCTTGGTCGGCGGTTAGCCTGGTGAGCACGCCGCCGAAGCCCTCCACCATGAGTGCCGCCACCTGCTCGTCAAGCTGTTTGGGCAGCACTTCCACGCTCACCGGCGCCCGCTGGTTCTCCGGCTGGTCGGCCCAGCGTTCCTGGTAGAGGTGCATCTGCGCCAGCACTTGGTTGGCGAAGGAGCCGTCCATCACCCGCGAGGGGTGGCCCATGGCGTTGCCGAGGTTCACCAGCCGCCCCTCGGAGAGCAGGATAAGGTAGTCGGATGCCGCATCGCTGCGGAACACCTGGTGCACTTGGTCCTTGACCTTCTCCCAGCGCCAGTGCTCGCGCATGTAGGCGGTGTCGATCTCATTGTCGAAGTGGCCAATGTTGCAGACCACGGCGCCGGCTTTGAGGCTGGTAAGCATGTTGGCGTCGCAGACGTTGCTGTTGCCGGTGCAGGTGACCACTAGGTCGGTATCGCCCAGCAGTGCCGCATCGATGTCCTCCAAGACACCGGTGTTGAGGCCGTCCCGATAGGGGGAGACCAATTCAAAGCCGTCCATGCAGGCCTGCATGGCGCAAATCGGGTCGGCCTCCGCCACGCGCACGATCATGCCCTCTTGACGCAGGCTTTGGGTGGAGCCCTTGCCCACGTCGCCGTAGCCGATCACCAACGCCCGCTTGCCGGCCAGCAGCATGTCGGTGCCGCGCTTGATGGCATCGTTCAAGCTATGGCGGCAGCCATAGCGGTTGTCGTTCTTCGACTTGGTGATCGAGTCGTTGACGTTGATCGCCGGGGTCTTGAGCTCGCCTTTGCGCAGCATCTCGAGCAGGCGGTGGACACCGGTGGTGGTCTCCTCGCTGATGCCGTGGACGGCCTTGAGCATGGCCGGATAGCGCTCATGCACCATCAGCGTGAGGTCGCCGCCGTCGTCGAGCAGCAGGTTGGCGTCCCAGGGGGCGCCGTCCTTGAGGATGGTCTGTTCGATGCACCACTCGTACTCCGCCTCGGTTTCGCCCTTCCAGGCGAACACCGGGATGCCTTGGGCCGCCATCGCCGCTGCCGCGTGATCTTGGGTGGAGAAGATGTTGCACGACGACCAGCGCACCTCGGCACCTAGGGCGATCAAGGTTTCAATGAGCACCGCGGTTTGCACGGTCATGTGGATGCAGCCGATGATGCGCGCGCCAGCCAGCGGCTGCTCCGCTTCATAGCGCCGGCGCAGGGCCATCAAGGCTGGCATCTCCGCTTCGGCCAAGGCGATCTCCCTGCGTCCGAAGTCAGCGAGCGCGATGTCGGCGACCTTGTAATCGTTAAAGGCGGTGTCGGGCATGGATGAATCCTTGTGCATTTTGGCGGCTAGGAGAGCCCTCGCCGCGTCGACGCAAAGCGCCGGGCGGGGAGAGTGGGGCGCGAATGCTAACAACGCAGGACGGTCTCGGCAAAGTTCACGGCCAAAATGAGAACTGCTGGTTGAATCGTCGTTGACGTTGAAATTCGCTGTGCGGGTGCGCCAGAATCCGCCCTCCCCCCAACTCGCGGTTGTCCATTGGCCATAGCAGAGCACTCCACGGCGGGCGGCTTGGACAGCAAGCTGCCTGAAGTCGGCACCACCATATTCACCGTCATGTCGGCATTGGCTGCGGAAGAGGGCGCCCTGAACTTGTCCCAGGGCTTCCCTGATTTCGACGGGCCGCCGGAGTTGCTTGGGCGGGTGCAGCACTACCTCACCCACGGCTACAACCAGTATCCGCCCATGGCGGGGGTTCAAAGCCTGCGCGAGGCGATCGCGAGCAAGGTGCTTGATCTGTACGGTCTCGCCGCGGATCCCGAGACCCAAGTCACGGTAACCTCCGGCGCTACGGAAGCGCTGTTCTGCGCAATCACGGCGGTGGTGCGGCCCGGCGACGAGGTCATCCTATTCGATCCGGCCTACGACAGCTATGAGCCGGCGGTGCAGCTGTCCGGCGGCGTGGCGCGCCACGTTCCGCTCAAGCCGCCCACCTACGGCGTCGATTGGGATCGGGTGCGTGACGCCATCACGCCGCGAACCCGGCTGGTGATCTTCAATACGCCGCACAACCCAACCGGCACGGTGTGGTCGCACGACGATTTGCGCTGCCTTGAGGCCTTGGCCCTCGACCACGGCCTGCATGTGCTGTCCGATGAGGTTTACGAGCACATCATCTTCGACGGTCAGGCCCATCAGAGCGTTTGCCGCTTTCCCGACCTGTGGCGGCAAAGCTTCGTGGTGTCGTCCTTCGGCAAGACCTACCACACCACCGGTTGGAAGATCGGCTACTGCGTCGCTCCGGAGCATCTGACCGCGGAGTATCGCAAGATTCATCAATTCGTGACCTTCACCTCCAACACGCCGGTGCAGCACGGCTTGGCGGATTTCCTCAATGCACACCCGGAGCATCACTTGGAGCTCGGCGCCTTCTATCAACGCAAGCGCGACCTGTTTTGCGCCCTGCTTGAGGGGAGCCGCTTCAGCCTGACGCCCAGTGCGGGCACCTACTTCCAACTGCTCGGCTACGAGGGCATCAGCAACGAGCGCGACAGCGAGCTGGCGGTGCGCCTGACCCGTGAGGCCAAGATCGCGTCCATCCCGGTATCGATCTTCTACGCCGACGGCGCCGACCATAAAATGCTGCGCTTTTGCTTCTGCAAGGATGACCGCACCCTGCGCCAAGGCGCCGAAATCCTGCTTGGGCTGTGAATCATGACGGCCGACCTGACCCTTAGCCTCGTGCAGACGCCCACCCATTGGCATGACCCGCCGCGCAATCGGGTGCGCTTTGACGCCCTGTTTGAGGATCTGCCGCCCAATGCGGATGTGGCGCTGCTGCCGGAAATGTTCACCACCGGATTCACCATGCGTGCGGCTGAAGTGGCGGAGTCCATGGATGGCCCTTCGGTGGGGTGGATGCGCAATCGGGCGCAAGCGCTGGGTTGCGCATTGTGCGGGAGCCTGGTCATTGAGGAGGGCGGCAAGTATTTCAACCGCATGATCTGGGCGTCCGCCGACGGCGGCATCACCACCTACGACAAGCGCCATCGGTTCCGCATGGCCGGCGAGCATGAGCACTACGACGAGGGAACGGCGCGCGTGGTGGTGGATTGCCGGGGCTGGCGGATCAGCTTGGCGGTTTGCTACGACTTGCGTTTTCCGGTCTGGCTGCGCAATCGCGGCGATTACGATCTGTTGCTGTTCGCCGCCAACTGGCCCGAAGCCCGGCAGTTGGCTTGGACTGCGCTGCTTCGAGCCCGGGCGATCGAGAACCTGAGCTTCGTGGCGGGCGTCAACGTGCTTGGCGAGGATGGCAATGGCGTGCGGTACGCAGGCGGCAGTGCGCTTTATGGGCCGGAGGGCGACGCCTTTCTCGATGCGGGTGAGCGGACCGGTGTATTCACCGCAACCTTGGAAAAGTCCGCCTTGGACACGTACCGGGCCGGATTTCCTGCTTGGCGTGACGCCGACGAATTCGTGATCGACGGACTAACGCCGTGATCGATGGTGAAAACGTGCGGAAACGCCAGCTCCCGTTGCGGTGGGCCGGGATTCGCCGCTTGTTGCTGTGCGGCGCCTGCCTTTGGTTGACCGCCTGCGCGGACGATTCAGGCGCTCCGGAAAGCGATGGCGAAGCCGTCGCCAACGCGCATCGTTCCGGCGCCGCCATTTACCAACGCTATTGCTTCTCTTGCCACGCGGCGGGGGTGGCAGGAGCGCCCAAGACGGGCGATGCGGAGGCTTGGTCGCCGCGCATGGCCAAGGGCCGGGACGCGCTGCTCCGCTCCACCATCGACGGCATGACCGGCATGCCCGCCATGGGGCTGTGCTTCGACTGCTCGGAACAGGAACTCTTGGACGCCATCGGCCATATGAGCGGGGCAGGGCAGACGCCCTAGATCGAGACCTCTCGTGCTTCGAAGCGAGTTTCCCCAACTTTGCCTACTTTGGGACGCTTGCCCTACAATCCTCCAATTCCCACCGGAGCAGGTGAGGCTGACATGCCGCATTTGGCCCGTCGGTTGGTTTTCTCCCCCCATCAGGAGGCATAGGCGCCCTTGAAGCCGCTCGTTCCCGTGGTGTTGGCCGGCGGCGTTGGCAGCCGATTGTGGCCCTTGTCCAGGGCGCTGTATCCCAAGCAGTTCCATGCCTTGTTCGGCGAACGCTCTCTGCTGCAGAACACCGTGTTGCGGGCCGCCGCCGTTACGGACCGGCCGCCGATTGTCATTTGCAACGAAGACAACCGCTTCTTGGTCGCTGAGCAGTTGCGGGCGCTGGATCTGGCTTGGCAGTGCATTGCATTGGAGCCGGAAGGCCGCAACACCGCGCCGGCCATTGCGTTAGCCGCCCATCTCGCCGCAGCCGAAGCGGAGGGTGCCCAACTGCTGGTGCTGCCGTCCGACCATCTAATCGATCAGCCCGAACGCTTTGCCGCTGCCGTGAAGTCCGCCCAAACCGCGAGCGAGAGCGGTTCGGTGGTGGTGTTCGGCATCGCGCCCACTTGTGCAGAAACTGGATACGGCTACATCGAGTTGGAGACCGACCCGCAGCACGGCGTCCAGCCGGTCAAGTCCTTCGTCGAAAAGCCCGATCGCGACCGAGCCCGCGCCTTCGCCGCCTCTGGCCGCCATCTTTGGAACAGCGGCATGTTTTTGGTGGATGCCGACGTGGCGCTGGCGGAGATTCGGGCGCACAGCCGTGAGATGGCCGAAGCCGTGGCCGAATCCGTGGAAACGGGTCGGTCCGACCTGGAGTTCTTTCGGCCGGGCGATGCCTTTCTGCGCAGCCCCAATGCCTCCTTCGACGTGGCGGTGATGGAGCGGACCGCCCGGGCCGCCGTGCTGCCGGTGGACTTTGGTTGGAGCGACATTGGCTCTTGGGAGGCGGTGCTGGAGGCATCGGAGGCGGACGGGCGCGGCAACCATTTTTCCGGCGATGTGTTGCCCGTGGATGTGGATGGGACCCTGATTCGAGCCGACCATCGGCTGGTGGGCGCTATCGGGGTCGATGGGTTGGTCATCGTGGAAACCGCCGATGCGGTGCTGGTTGCCGATAGAGGCCGGGTTCAGGAAGTCAGCGCCCTGGTGGCGCAGCTCGGTGCAACTGATCGCTCCGAGCACCTTCTGCACAAGGAAGTGTACCGCCCTTGGGGCAGCTACGAAGGCGTCGGCAGCGGGGAGCGCTACCAAGTAAAACGCATCAAGGTAAAGCCCGGCGCCAGCATCTCGCTGCAACTGCACCGGCACCGCGCCGAGCACTGGGTGGTGGTGCGGGGCGTGGCCGAAATCACCCGCGGAGAGGAGACCTTCTCACTGTCCGAAAACCAGAGCACCTACATCCCCCAAGGCACCAAGCACCGGCTGCGCAATCCCGCCGATCAGACCTTGGAGCTCATCGAGATTCAGGTGGGTGACTACCTGGGGGAGGACGACATCGTGCGGTTCGATGACTTGTATGGGCGGGGTGAGGGTTGAAGCTTGCGACAACCTCGATTAGTTCGGCGCGGATCCCAGCGTCGAGATCGTCAATTTGAACGATTATCGTGGGCATGCCCGTTTCGCTGATGATTGACGACGCGAGGTCAAATCCCCAATTCATGGTCATTAGCGCACCATCGGGCTTGGTTGGATCTCCGTGATAGATAGGTTCCAAATGGTGCTCGATTTCACCCGATGGAGTTCGAGTCGCCCTCCGCTCACTTGCCTTGGCACCATTAACCAGAGGAACAGTGAAAATGTGTGCGCCACCGGGTTTCAAGACCCTGCCTATTTCTCGGAAGGCCGCATGGGGGTCGAAAACGTGTTCCATGACGTCTTGGGTAACGAACAGGTCGAACTGTTCGTCGTCGAAAGTCAGACGTTCGAGGTCTTCGCAGCGCCGCCCGCTTTGCGTATCGACCGCGCCAAGGGTGACCTCCTCCAACAGGAATGAGGAGCTGTAGGATGGGCATTCGTCGGCCAAGCGCTTGCTTACGCCTCGGCCAACCGGAGAGGATTCGTGAATCCGCAGTTCGGCATATTTGGGAAAGAACTGCTTAATCACCCGCATCAAAGCGCGTTCACGAGGAATCGACCCGCAGCCGCTGCAGACCAGATGATCCCTGAACCAACTGTGGTGCGCCACGAACGTGACTTTGTCCTCGCAGATGTCACAGGTTCCTTGGTGGCTGAAGTGCTTAGTCGCTGCAGAACTTGTCGCGTCCGCTCGTTTCTTGTTCTTGAAAAGTCGTGTTCGAAGTGGATGCGCAATGCGTTTGAACATCCGTCCTCCTCGCTCTACCTGCTCAGGCGTGCCAGCCCAAGCGGCGGTTCCTAAACCTTGAAGCCGATCAAAAGGTCACGCCAGAGTTGATGTTCTGAGCCCCGGACGCACTGCACCCGTGCGAAGCCGCCCTCGGCCAGCATGAAGTCCTCAATCCAAGCACTGTCGTAATCCATGCCGATCCGGCCACCGTAATGGTCTTCGGAGGACTCGCCCATCTCCAGGACGCATAGGCGTTTGGTTTTTTGGAACAGCCAGCGCATGCATTCCAAGCCGCTTTCCGGCCCGCGCTGGATCATCACCCACTGGAAGACGCTGAATGCAGAGGTGACGTCGAAGCGCTCATCCGGCGTGCTGCCCAGATACTTGTAGGCGTTGGCGACCTCGTAGGTGGCCAAGTCGCGGCGAAAATAGGTGCTGAGCAGTCGGGCTATGCGGATATCATTGGCCGTGACGTCCACCCCCTTGGATGTGAAACCCGCTTTCGCCATGCCGTGGCAAAAGAACCCGGTGTTGCAGCCTATGTCCAAGTAGGATGCGTGCGCCTGCGGCAAGCCCTCGTCTGCGCAGACAGCCAGCATGAGGTCGAGCCGCTGCTGGCTGTCCTCCCGGTTGACTTGCCATTTGCGGCACTCCGGCAGTTCAATGGGTTGGTACGTTGCATCGGTGCCGGGGAACGGCTTCCCCTCACGGAGGCATTCGATGATCTCCGTCTTGGCCTGCGTCTGCAGGCGCACGAAGCACGCCTTGCAGACCGACTCAGTTCGATTCTCATGGTCGTGGACGAAGAAGTGGCTGGCCTCTCGCCGTTCGCAAGCCTGACAAGTCAGAGTCAGGCGGGTGGCCCGGTGCCCGCGCTTTTTGAGCGCCTTGATTTGGGGGTCGCTGGGTGCTGCGATCAACAACTCGGCACCCCGGTTTGCCGCAGCGCACCAATGCTCGACCAGACGTTCCCCAAAGTGGTGGGCCTCATCAAAGGCCAACAGGGCGTTGGGTTCGGCTTCGCTGAGCAGTTCAACGCAGTGGTCGGCGGATACGAAGTGATCCAAATGGGTGCGCAGCCCCGAGCGGGAGCTCATTCTGCGACGCCCGGTTAGGTTGCGGCGGCTGCGCAGCCGCGGCGAATCGCCGCACAGAAAGGTCGCGGTAGTCCGACCGGCTTTCTGCGCTTCGGCGACGGCGAGGATCAGCTTCTCGGTCTTTCCCACGCCGGGCAGGCCGGTAAGGATAGTTATAGGCATGGTTGCGGGTCAGGGGGCTGCGTCGGCCCGATGGACCTTCCGGTCGGTGGCCGGGGCATCCTCGTCCAAGTCGAGAATCTCCCTTAGCACCTTGACGCCTGCCTCCAGGGTGTGACTCTTGCGCATGGCGGCAAGGCCCCCTTTCCTGAGTTGTCGCCAGACGGCTTCGTCGCAGTATGCGGCCTCAAGATGCTGCGCCCATTTCGCCTTGTCGCTGGCCACGAGAATGTCGCGCCCGTCCTTCAGGTTCATTCCTTCGGCGGCCACCGGGGAGGCGACCACGGGAACTCCGTGGCAGAGGCTTGACACCACCTTGCCCTTGGCGCCAGCGCCGTAGCGCAAAGGCGCGACGGTCAATCGGATTTGGTCGAACAGGCTGGCGAGATCTTCGATGTAGCCGATGGTTCGAACGCCTTCCGATTCTTGGAGCCGCTCCACCTCGACCGGCATCTGTGCGCCGCCTAGGATGAGTTCCGCACTGGGTACGGCGGCATGGAAGGACGGCCAGATTTCGTGGACGAAGTGGCGCACGGCGTCCAAGTTGGGTTCATGCAGGTAGTTGCCGATGAAGGCGATGCCGTGTCGCTTGCTGAAACTTGTCTTTCCGGTGCCGGGGATTTCGCGGATCAGTGGCATGTGAAACACCGGCGTGCCGTCAACAGCATCCTTAAGCAGGTCCTTCTCGTGGTCGCTTACCACGACGATGGCATCGGCCTTGCGCGCTAGCTGGAGTTCGGTCTTTTTCGTGAGCTCTGCCTGTTTCCTTAGCCTTTCGGAATGTTCCGTTTCTGCCTGCCGCGCCTCGCGGATATGGTGTAGATCGACGGTATGGAAGACGATGCGGGCGTTGTGGCAATGAGTCCTCAGGAGCGCTGCCCATTCCTTGAATACGCCAACACGGTGGACCAGCACGTAGTCGATGTCCTTGCCGGCCTGCTTGAGGTAGCGTTTGAGCGAGTCGCAATAGGGTGCGTAGAGCATCTCGACACCGAGCCGCTGCAAGTCGTCCGTATAGCTTCCGTAGTAGTCCAGATCCCGGTGGCCGGCGAAGACTGTCTTGATACCCAAGCTTCCCAGCATGCGTACTAGATTGAAGATGTCTGCTGAGCCGGAGTCGTGGTCCGGCATCGGGACCGCCCAGTCCATGACCAGAGCACGGCCCTTCACGCCCCGGTCCTTGGCGAGGTCGGCCGGGGAATCCGGTGTGAGATGGCTAGCCTCCAGCGTTTTTCGCCATCGCTTCAGGAACCTGAGGCGGTTTTCCGCTTGGTAGCGCTTTTCGCCTTGGGACAGATCGGTGCCGCAGGTGGCGCCTTCGCTGTGCACGATTTTGGCGAAGGGCTGGTAGAGCACCCGGTATCCTGCTTCCCGGACGCGGAAGGCAAGATCGGTGTCTTCGTAGTAGGCGCGAACGTAGTAGTTGTCGAACCCTCCCAACTCGCGCCACAGTACGAGCGGCAACATGATCGCGGCACCGCTGCAGTAGTCGGCGTCGCGAACATAGTTGTATTCGGGCTTGCGGGGATCGTCGCCGCGGCCAAAGTTCATGGCGGAGCCGTCCGACCAAACGATGCCGCCCGCTTCTTGCAGGCTACCATCCTCGAAGTAGAGCTTTGCGCCGACTAGGCCTACGTTTTCCTGAACGTCAAAGGTGTCAGCAAGGGCGTCGATGGCGCCGTTTTCAACTGTTGCATCGTTGTTCAGCAGCAAGATGTAGCTGCCCCGAGCCAGCGCCGCGCCGCGATTGCAGGACTTCAGAAAGCCTAGGTTTTCGTCGTTGCGCACATAGCGGATGCCGGATAGCGATGGCAGCACGTCGGCGCTTTCATCAGGAGATGCGTCGTCCACCAGAATCACTTCGAATGTCCGCTGGCCCTCCAAGTCGCTCAGGGACTTGAGGCAACGCAAGGTGAGATGGCACTTTCCGTGGACGGGTATCACGACGGACACATCGGGCTTGCGGGGGCAGGGCAACTGGATGCCGGCTGGCGTCGCCGAGTATGCCGGACCGACCGGAACCACCTGTTTCGAGACTAGCGCTTCGGTGCCGGACTTTGAATCGCCCGCCGCAGCGGGATGGAGCCGCACTGGATCCGCCGGCTGCCGTGCGACCTCTTCCACGGCGTCCCGAGTCGCCTGCAGAAAGGCGTAGCCGAATCGCTGGTCGGGTTCGAGATAGGCTCCCTCCCCCCATTCGTTCCAAGCGTTGACGAATAGCAGTCGTTCATCCTTGGAACGGTCTTGAGCGAGCGTCCAGCGCATTGCCGAGCGCAGCCAACGGCCGTAGCCCGCTGGCGAATTGCCTTGAAACAGATGCGCCTCAGACTTCCGGCGAGGTGTATTGTCCCAACCCGGCATCACGCCGCGAATCTGGGTCCAGGGTTGCTCGGGCTGCACTTCACACTTGGTTGCGTAGTCCTGCCAATCGAACACATAGCCGCGAAAGTCGGACTTGGGGGGAACCAAGTGGGTGGTGATGTCGGTCGGCAGCCCGGTGTGCCATGGAAACTCTACAGCGGCGTCTATGCCATATGGTCTTGGGTCCAGAATCTGAAACGACTGAGCCATCGCTATGTACAGCTCCCCGACGCCGTTTTCGCGGCACCACTCGCGCCACCTGCCAAATGTCTCTGAAGCCTTTGGAAAAAGTGCTGGCCGATAGACCAGCAGCAGCGGGCGGTCGTCGATGCGGATGTATCTGGGATCCTTGAGGTATCGGGAGATGTACTGGATGAATTCCAAGTCGTCGTCAGGGGAGTGCTGTTGGCCGATCAGCAGGTCCTGTTCCCTGCCATCCCAGCGCCGCGTCCAGTTTTCATTTGCCCAGCACAGGCAAAACGGCAGATCCATGGAGGGGTCTTCGAGATAGTTGAGCAGCGGCGTTTCCAGCAGCCGGTGGCCAGCGAACCAGTAGAAGTAGAAGCAGAATCCGCCGATGCCGTAGCGCTTGGCAAGCTCCACCTGCCGACGCTGAACATCCGGATCGCGCAGATCGTAGTAGCCAGAGTCGATGGGCACCCGAGGCTGGTAGTGGCCCGTGAACTGAGGCGTTGCCGTGCGCACGTTGGTCCACTCGGTGAATCCCGAGCCCCACCAGGCATCATTTTCCGGTATGGAGTGGAATTGGGGTAGATAGAAGGCGATCAGCCGCACGTTGCTTGATGGCGGGGGAGCGCCCCTGAACTCCGGCACGAAGAGGGCATGCTCGGTCTGGCTGTCCATGTCCAGCGTGGCGATGGCGGCGGCGCTTGGTGTTGGGGTTGTTGAGGACCGAAGCCAACGGCGCATTCGATGGGGAATGAGGCGCGCCACCCATCGGGGCGCGTGCCGACGGTAAAACGGCAAGACGGCATGGGCAGCCTTGCGAAGCTGGCCAGTGCCTAGCCAGCCGACGATTTTCGCTAAGAGCAGGCATCTGCGAAGCAGCCGACCGAAGGCGAGTTTGGACCATCGCAAGGGCGCTGTAAGCCGCCAACTCGAAGACTCCAATAGGCTGGCGATGCGCCGTTCCCGCTCGTTGACGGCCGCCATGAGGGACGCGATCTGGTGTCGGGCATTGGTTAGGGCGTCGCCCAATGAAGCAAGCTTGCGCTCCTGGCTGTCGATCATGGCCCGTTGTTCCGCGACTTCCCCGGCCTGCTCCGCGATTTCCTCAGCCTGTCGGGCTGTCGCTTGGCGCAGGGTCTCCGCTTCGGCTGCCGTTTGGGTGACTACCCGCTGCAGCTCGTTGGTTCGGACTGTTTCGGCCTCCAAAAGGCTCGCCAGTTCATTACGCTCCCCTTCCAGCCTTCGCGCACTGTGCATTGCCCGCCGCCCGAGCTCGATGGGACGGCCAAAAAGCGGACCCAGTGCGTTCAAGCTGGACCGAATCTCGTCAAGGGTTGCGATGTCTGAGTCCCTTTCCTTACCGGCGGACCACCTTTGCAGTATCTCGTAGGTTTCGGATACCCATCGGATCGCCTGGCTGTCCGGCTCAATCGCATCCCTTGGGTCGGCATGATGGCGCAGGTCGGGTGTCAGGAAGTCGGCGACTTCCAGATCCGTAGCGCTCGAAATTCTCGGCCAGGACACTTCAAGCGCCTCTCCGATACGGGTCACGAGGTTGCGCCAATCATTCAACAGCTGGTCAAAGCGCACGGTGACTCGTTGGCAACGCCGACTGCCAGCCTCGGCGTCGAGGACATGCCTCAGCCACAACAGATGGCCGATCGACGGATCGATGTCGTCTCTGCGCTTGAGAGAGGCGGCGACATCTCGCGGATTTCGGATTGGCATGACGACCAACGGCGTGGCGTCGCAGGACTCGATGACCTTGATCCACAAGTCCATCAATCGGCAGAAGCGTGGATCCTTGACTACAAACAGGCGGCTCGGCCCGAATTCGGCAGCTAGGACCTCACGGGCCTCGTCAAAGTACTGGGGATGGAGCGGAGACGCGTACCAACTTGAGTTGATGGGTTCCCAGTCGTCCCAACTCGAACCCGCAGAGGCCAGAATCTCGTTGTTCAATTCGAATATGCGCTGCGATTCCCAATGGCCGCGCTCGTTGCCTCGGTTGTCGCCGCCCATTGGCGTATTGGGCATGTCGCATCCCACTAGGTTCAGTGTTCGGCTGAGGGCCGAAGTGCCGCTGCGGTGCATGCCAGCGATGATGATCGCTTTGGCTGGATTCTCCTTTTCCATGGAAGGTGCCCTGAAGCCCTGACTCCGCAGAGGTTACTAGGCTTCCGATGACCGCGTTTCGGCGTGTTCGCCGTTGTGCGTGCTTGCCAACTCCATAGCGTTTTCTCTTGCGAGCGCCGCCTGAACCTCCTTCAGGTTTAGAACCATTTCGCTGTTGTTCTTGATGATTTTCACCAGTGGCGTGGAGAGCGGACGACTGTCGATGCCCAGAAACGCTTGGACGTCGTCCAGGGCGGACGACTGCGGAGACACAACATCCTCGTAGGCGATGGTCAGGCTTCGGTGGTCCCGATAGAGGTCAAACGCGGCTTGCTGCCTTTGCTGTACGTCGTTGATATAGGCCATGAAGTGATCGATGTCCACCGTGAAGGGCGCCACCTGTGGCCGGTCGTCCTTTGTCCGCAGCAAGGTCAAGCCGGTCTTCTCGACGACTCTGTGGGAAACGTACTGGTCGAGCAGATTTCGCCGGATCAGGTGAATGATCTTGATGTCCTTGTCGGCGGCGATGACCTCCCGAATTGTTTTGAAGCTGGGCTGAAACGCCTCATCCGTCTTGAATTTGAAGCCGACGCACCGGCGGCCCTGGGGATTGAAGGCAATGTCGTAGAGGAACCTCTGCGGGTGCTGGTCCCGGTAGCGGCGAATTTCCCGCCCGAAATCCGGGTTGTCCTTGTTCATCCGTACGTAGATGCCGGACAGCGGCGGCTGCTGCTGGGCAAGGACTTCGCCGTGGCAGATCGCTTGGGGATGCGAGCGGATCAGGGTGCACAGCATGGTGCTGCCACTTCGGGCCGCGCAACTAACTAGGAACTTGTCATCGCGAAAGTGCATGGGCAGGGTCGGCAGCATGGTTGGCTGGGAACGCGAGGCGGGTACCTCCAAGGCTTCTAGAATACCGCCTTGGCGCTCTGGGCCGCAAGCACTGCACTCAGTACGATCTGTGTTGTGCCGCGCTTGGCAGGCCAAGTCTCATCCGGCCAACCCACGCAGTGGCCTTGGCTGCCAGACGACCACCATAGCCATCACTCCCGAGTCTCGGCATTGGAGGAAATCAAGACAGCGTTTGGATGTGCGGTCGGCAGGCATCCCGGAGTGACCCCAGTCGCTCAATGGCCCAAGCGCGCAGTTCGTCCCACCGGTCGCTGTCCTCGACGCTCAACTCCGCCGGAAAGTAGCTGGCAATCCGGCAGGCTCGGCTTTGCTCCAGTGAATCCCACTCCAAGGGTGCCCCAAACCGCGCCTTGATGGATTCACGACCTTGCATCAGCGCATCGAAGCGGGCAGTCGCCGTCTCCTTGTCTTTGGCGTCCACGTAAAGCTCAACGCGAAACCAAGGCTGGCTTTCTGGTCGGCAGAAGTTCACCGAGTAGTGCAGGGCCGAAAGCCCGGCGTCGAAGTCGATATGATTTTCCGTTTCGGCCGCGGTCTTTTGGAGCCACTCCGGGTGACGCGCATGGAACTCCCGAAGGAACACGGTCCAGAAGTCGCGGTATAGACGTTGCTTTGGAGTCATGGCGTGGGCTTTCCAGTCCGATGGACGCCGGAGTATAAGGGCGGGCTCGGCCACAGGCTCCTAAGGGCAGTGACAGGCGACCGCCAGTGCGCTACTCGGCCCGCAATGACGCACGGATAATTGACTAAAATAATTGACTTGACATATCAGTCATTCCATATCATTCTGTCAATCATGATGTCGCCCACCCAAAAGGAACTAGTCGCTCAGGCCCGCGGAATTCTGGCCGACCTGACTGAGCATCTCCACCACGAGGTCGAATTGGAACAGCCGCAGGCCGAGCCAAGCGCGCCGGACGCACTCCTGCGGGCCGGAGGGGCCATCTTCGTGCTTGAGTGCCGCGTCGCGACGTCCACCGCCGCCCTCTACCAGGCCATCCGGACGGTCAAGGCGCACGGCTCTCGGACCCGTGCGTTGGGCTTTGCGGCGGAAGTCGTTCCCGTGCTTGCCGTCCCTTTCATGGGTCCCACCGGGCGTGCCCTGTGCGACGAGGAGTCTTGCAGTTGGCTCGACCTGTCCGGCAACGCGAACATCCGGGCACCCGGGCTCCTCGTCCGAATCGAGGGCAACCCAAACCGCTTCAAACGCCGTGGGCGCCCCGCGTCCGCCTTCTCCCCAATGGCGTCCCGCATCACTCGAGTGCTGCTCACGTACCCCACTGTCGACTTTTCTCAGCGCCAGTTGGCACAGAGAACCGGCATCGATGAGGGGTACATCAGCCGCATCGTCCGCAACCTCGTTGACCAAGGACTGGTCGGCAAGTATGGCAACCTCATCCGTGTCCCCGACCCCGATCTTCTGCTTCGCGCTTGGCTGGACGACTACGACTTCGCCAAGCACCGCCGCATCGCCGGACACATCCCTGCCCGGGACGGCGACGAACTCATCCGCAGGCTCGCGGGGGCACTCGCACATCAGCCGCACCAACCTGCGTACGCAGCCACCGGACTCGCCGCTGCGTGGTGCATGGGCCGATACGCCGCGTTCCGAACCGCCAGCGTCTATGTCCACAGCGAGGATGCCCTCGACGGTCTCCGCGACCTGTCCTTCCGCCCGACCGACCGCGGGGCGAACGTGTGGGTGCTCGTGCCGGCCGACGCCGGCGTGTTTCAAGGCGTCGCGACCAAGAACGGCATTCATTGTGTCGCGCCCGTCCAGGTTTACCTGGATCTCCACGCCCACTCCGAGCGCGCCCGCGACGTAGCGCTCGAGTTTCGAAGGCACCACCTCAACTGGGGGAAGAGCCAATGAGCGCCAAGCCACCCACCGCCGACGGATACGATCCCGCCACCACTCGCCAAGCGAAAGCCACTTGCCTCTACGTCGCCACGAAGCTCGGCGATCTAATGGACAGTGTCATCGTCATCGGCGGTCTTGTCCCCACCCTTTTGGTTCCCCAGAACTCACGCACTGACGTCGCCGAGGCGCATGTAGGCACCATGGATCTCGACTTGGGACTCAACGTCGAGCTTCTGACCACCGGCCTCTACGAGCCCCTCGCGGACCGTCTCCGAACCGCTGGCTTCACACTCGACACCAACGATCGCGGAAATCCTACCCGTCAACGGTGGCTGCCTGATGCCTCCTACCCTGGCGTCGCCATCGACTTCCTCATTCCTCCAACCCGCGAATCGGACCGCGGAGGCCAGCTGCGCAACATCCAGCCCGACTTCGCAGCTGTCATCGCGCCGGGCCTCCATCTCGCGTTCCGGGATTCGGTTACCGTCCCCGTTTCCGGGATGACAATCGCAGGCGAGCGTGCCACGCGTCGAATAAACGTCTGCGGCGCGGGCGCATTTGTCGTCCTAAAGGCTTTGGCATTCCGCGAACGTGGCGAGAACAAGGACGCGTACGATCTCTACTACATCCTGCGGCACTACGGCTCCCGCGTTGACGACGTCGCCGACCGACTGCGGCCCCTACTCGCGGACGCTGATGCCCGCTCCGCTATCGGCATCCTTCGGGAGGACTTCATCGAACACGACGGAGTTGGGCCGCGGCGCGCTGCCGCCTTCCTCAACGTTGGCCAGCCGGACGACGACATCCAGGCTGATGTGGTTGGCTTTGCCAAGCGACTGCTCGATATACTCGCCGCTACTCCCTGACCAACGCTTGCACACTGCGTCCCAACTCCGCTATGCCCACCACGAGCTGATTTGTCAGCGCCAGCCCCGTAAGTCAAACTGATGCGCTACCGGTTGGCTGCATGTACGCAGCCTAGAGCGCACTAGTCCATAGGCAATCACCTCATGAATCTGCGCGATCTCAAGTACTTAGTGGCTCTCGCCGAGCATCGTCACTTTGGCCGGGCTGCCGATGCCTGCTTCGTCAGCCAGCCCACCCTGTCCACGCAGTTGAAGAAACTGGAGGAAACCCTCGGTGTGACCCTTATCGAGCGCAACCGGCGCCGGGTGATCCTCACGCCGGTGGGCGAATCCATCGTGACGCAGGCGGATACCGTGCTGCAGAACGTCGATCAGTTGCTGCGCCTCGCTGATGAGCATCGCGATCCGTTGGGTGGCGACTTTCGCTTGGGGCTCATTCCCACATTGGCGCCCTATTTGCTCCCCTTGGTGCTTGCGCCGGTGCGCCGGGCATTGCCCAAGCTGAGGATGCAGATCACCGAAGGCCAGACCGCAAGCATCACGCGGATGCTGCAGGCTGGGGCACTCGATGCGGTCGTCCTCGCGTTGCCGCTGCCGGAGGAGGACTTGGTGCAGACGCCGATCTTCGATGAGCCGTTCCACTTCGCGGCTTCCGTGCGCCATCCCAAGGCGTCCCAGGCTGCCATCAGCGAGGCGGAACTCGATCGGGAGCAGGTGCTGCTGCTAGAGGACGGCCATTGCCTGCGCGACCAGGCCTTGGCGATTTGCAAATCCCGCAACGCCGTGGAGAACACCGATTTCCGTGCCACCAGCCTCGAAACCCTGCGCCAGATGGTGGCCGCCGACGTCGGGGTCACGCTGATGCCGGAACTGGCCATCACGGATGCCGTTGCTGACGTGCGCTACATTCCTTTCAGCGGTTCGAATCCGCCCCATCGGACCATTGGCGTCTGCTGGCGGAGCAGTGCGACCCGCACGCCGCTGCTCAAGGAGTTGACCGAGGTTCTTACTGAGGCAGTGGCTAGCCGAGATCGCTGAGCAGCGAATCGCGGACCGCGCCTTCAGGCTCCACCGCGCAGGTCATGGCGGGATGGTCGATGCCGAAGCGCAGGTTCATCCCTTGGCGCAGGGCCTGCACTTGGTCGGCGCTGAGCTCGAAGCGCAGGAAGTGGACCGCGGCGGTCTTGTCTTCGTTGGAGCGATCGAGATCCTCGTTGGCGATGGCGAAAACTCGGTCCCCGTCGCCCACTTGGGCCCAGACCCGCTGCTCGATGTCTTTGAGTTGCTCAAGTGCCCGGCGCCGTTGCTCGACGTCCGGATACTCGATCATAAAGGTCGCCTTCCAGTTGCTGCCGTCGGGAATGAGCGGGTTGTAGGCCTCGATTTCCGCCTCGATTTCCGCCGGTTCGAAGATGCGCTCCACACGCAGCATCTCCTGCACTTGGTACTTCATGGTCAGGAAATCCTCGAAGTAAAGCGCCGCGTGATCGGTCAGGCGCACCCTTCGGTGGCGCTTGTGGGCGATGACCTGGCGGCGGAATGCCGGGCGCTCCACCGCGTAGTCCTCAAGCCCCCAGAGTTTGGAGCGATCCAGTTTTTCCATCTTGGCCTGTCGCTCAAATGCCGTAGGCGAAACGGGCCATGGAGATGGGATGCTCGGCGGCGTCCGCGTCCTGGTCGAGCGCGTGGCCGATCAGGCGCCCGGCCATGGGGCAGTCGGAGCCGAATCGGTCCGGCGCGGCCTGCTTCACCCGGTTGACCACCGGGCGGACGATTTTCATCGCCTTGGCGTAGGTCTCCGCCTTGGCGGCGTAGGTGCCGTCGTGGCCGGAGCACCGCTCGATGGCGGTGACCTCCGTGCCGTCGATGAGGTTGAGGAACTCGCGCGTCTTCAGGCCGATGTTCTGCACCCGTTGATGGCAGGCGACCTGGTAGGCCACCTTGCCGAGCGGGCGCTTGAAATCGGTGTTGAGCAGCCCGGCGCGATGGCGCAGCATCAAGTACTCGAACGGGTCGAAGAACGCCTGCTTCACCCGCCCGGCGTCTGCATCATCGGGATACATCAGCGGGATTTCCTGCTTGTACATCAGCACGCAGGAGGGGATGACGGCCATCAGGTCGTAGCCGTCGTCGATGGCGTTCAGAAAAGTGGGCAGGTTGGCCTCCTTGGCCGCCGCCACCCGCTCGAGGTCGCCGAGTTCCAGCTTGGGCATGCCGCAGCAGCGGGCGTCCTTGAGCACCTTGACGGGAATGCCGTTGTGGTTCAGCACGGCGATGAGATCCTCCACCACCTCGGGACAGTTGTGCTCACCGTAGCAGGTGGCGTAGATGGCCACCTTGCCCGTCGTGCGGTCCGAAGGCTCTGCCGCCAAGTCGCTGCCCGCGATGCCTTTCACCCGCCGGGAGAGCGGCTTGGCCGCAAACTTGGGCAGCGGCGCTTCAGCGTGCAGCCCGATGATGGGCGCACCGGCCTTGCGCAGCGCTGGCACCGACGCAGCGGCATTGGCCGTCTGGGCGATGCCGGGCGTGGAGAGCATCTTGAACACCGGCCCGGTGCTGGTGATCAGCTTATCCCGCCAACGGGTCTTGCCCGCCTTGAAGCGCTCCGCCTTGGCGCGCAGCATCAGGTGCGGAAAGTCCACCGCCCATTCGTGCGGCGGCAGGTAGGGGCACTTGGTCTGGGCGCATAGGTCGCACAGAAAGCACTGCTCCACCACCTTGGCGTAGTCGGCCGGGTCCACGCCGTCCACTTCCATGGTGTCCGACTCGTCAACGAGGTCGAACAAGGTCGGAAAGGCGTCGCACAGGCTCACGCAACGGCGGCAGCCGTGGCAGATGTCGAAGACCCGCTCAAGTTCGGCGTTCAGGTCCGCCTTGTCGTAGAAGGCGTCGGAGCGCCAATCAATGGGACGGCGCTCCGGCGCTTCAAGGCTGCCTTCGCGGACGGCCATGGAGTTTTACTCCATGGCGTCCAAGGCCTTTTGAAAGCGATTGGCGTGGGAGCGCTCGGCCTTCGCCAAGGTCTCGAACCAATCGGAGATCTCCTCGAACCCCTCGTCCCGGGCGGTCTTCGCCATGCCGGGATACATGTCGGTGTACTCGTGGGTCTCACCGGCGATGGCTGCCTTGAGGTTGTCGCTGGTGGTGCCGATGGGCAGCCCGGTGGCCGGGTCGCCGACTACCTCCATGTATTCGAGGTGGCCGTGGGCGTGGCCGGTTTCGCCTTCCGCCGTGGAACGGAACACCGCGGCGACGTCGTTCTCGCCCTCGACGTCCGCCTTGGCGGCGAAGTAGAGGTAACGCCGGTTGGCTTGGGATTCGCCGGCGAAGGCGTCCTTGAGGTTTTGCAGGGTTTGGCTGTCATTCAGATCCATGGGATTGCGCCTCCTTTAAGATGGTTTCAGCAAGTGTCCGCAGGTCATTGCCTAGCCAGATTACACGCGATGGCTTGGCCTTTGCCATTTGAAAGTTTGAATCAACGGCATAGCCCTTGGCTATCATAAAGGCCGAAATCGAAAGTTCTTCTATATGATAATCATTATCGTTTGAAGCGCGCCAACGGCATGCCAACGGCTGTGCCGTTCCCGGTCGGCGTTCCGGGCTAAAATGGCTGCCCTCCCCCTAGATGTGCGGTTCCCGTGGTTCGACAGGAGTTGAGTCAGCTTGTGCGGCTGGCGTTGCCGATCATTCTGGCCCAGCTCTCGCAGATGGGCATGGGGGTGGCGGATACCGTCATGGCCGGGCGGCTGAGCGCCGCGGATTTGGCCGGCGTCGCCCTTGGCGGCAACCTGTTTTGGCCGGCGATGCTCTTCATAACCGGCCTCATGATGTCGATTACCCCGTCAGTTTCGCAGCTTCATGGCCGGGGGCAAGGCGACCGAGCCGGGGAGGTGGTGCGTCAAGCCCTCTGGATAGCCTTGGTTGGTGGCGGCGCGCTCATCGTGCTGCTGCGCAACGCGGAGCCGATCCTGCGCGGGATCGAAGTTGATCCGCTGGCCATCCCGATTTCCGGTGCCTACCTCAAGGCCCTGTCCTGGGGCGTCCTGCCGATGCTGGGCTTTTTCGCCATGCGCTACCTCTGCGATTCGATGTCCTGGACCCTGCCGGCCATGGTCGTGGCGCTGTCGGGGCTGGCGCTTAAGGTGCCGCTCAACGCCCTGTTCATTTATGGCGGGCTTGGCGTGCCGGGCCTCGGCGGTGCTGGCTGCGGTTACGCCAGCGCCATCGTGATGACCGGCCAGATGTTGGCCATGGCGGGCATCGTCGCCTTCTCGCGCATGCGCAGCGCCGGCCTGTTCAACCGCTTTAGCTGGCCGGACTTTCGCGAAATCGGACGCCTGTTCCGGCTGGGGGCCCCGATTGGCGCCTCCCACTTTCTTGAGATCAGCATGTTCTCCGCGGTCACGCTGCTGATCGGCCGTCTGGGCGTGGACGCGGTGGCAGCTCATCAAATCGCGGGCAATGTCGCTGGCCTCACCTTCATGGTGCCGCTGGCCTTGGGCATGGCGGCGTCGGTGCGGGTGGGCTTCAATGTGGGTCGTGAGGATTGGCGTGCCGCACGGCGCAGCGGCAACGTAGCGCTGGGCGTCAGCATCGCCTTCGGGGTGGCTGCGGCAGTGGCCATATACCTGTGCCGGGATCTCGTGCCGAGCTTCTACACCAAGGATCCAGCCGTGTTTGCCTTGGGCGCCAATCTCATGCTGTTCGTGGTGGCAATTCAGATTGTGGATGGCGCCCAAGGCACCGCCATGGGGGCGCTGCGCGGCTACAAGGACACGCGCACGCCGATGCTATTTGCGGGCCTCGCCTATTGGGGTGTGGGGCTGCCGTTGGCGGCTTTGTTGGGGTTTGGGTTGATCGGAGCACCGGCCTTAGGGGTCTATGGATTCTGGACCGGCACGATCGCCAGCCTTGCCGTGGCCGCGGTGGCGCTCATCGTCCGCCTGCAGTGGCTGTCGCGCCAGCCGCACCGGATTCGTCAACTGGCCGTGCGTTAACGTTCATGCTGTGGGTGTGGCTGACGCTGGGCGCCGCCTTCGTGCAGAACGTCCGCTCGCTGCTGCAGCGCCAGCTTTCCGCCGCCGAGGCGGCTCCGCTGACCGTTCTCGGTGCCACCTACGTCCGTTTCCTCTACGCTATGCCTTTCGCTTGGCTGGGCGCTGCGCTCCTGTTTGCCGACCGGCCGGTCCCGGAGGCTGGCACGGCATTCTGGCTCAACAGCGCCATTGGCGGCGTCGCTCAGGTTGGCGGCACGGCTGCCTTGCTGGGGTCGTTCCGGCGCCGCACCTTTGCCGTGGGCACCGCCTTCTCCAAGACCGAGGCGATGCAGACCGCCGCATTCGGTTTCGTGTTGCTGGGCGATTCGCTGTCCTGGCTCGCCTTTGCGGGCATCTTGGTCAGCCTGGTTGGAGTGGTCGCCATGACGGTTCAGGAAAGTCCCAAGGGCCGGGCGCATTGGCAAGGTGGAGTCGGCTTGGGCCTGCTGGCAGGCGCTGGGTTCGCAGTGGCCGCGGTCTGCTATCGGGGCGCGGCGCTTAGCTTGCCGGGGGGCGCTTTCTTCGAGCGGGCGCTGGCGACCTTGGCGGTTGCCTTGACGGTGCAGACTGTGGCGATGGGTTGCCTTCTGCGCCTGTGGGAGCCAGGCACCCTGACCGCGGTGGTGGCCGCTTGGCGCCCCGGCGCTGCAGTGGGTGCAGCGGGCGCCTTGGCCTCGGCGGGCTGGTTCTCCGCCATGACGCTGCACAACGCGGCGTTGGTGCGGGCACTCGGTCAAGTGGAGTTGATCTTCGCCTTTCTCACCAGCGTTTGGCTCTTTCGGGAGCGGGTTCGGTGGCGTGACGCCGTCGGCGGGGGTCTGCTCCTGCTCGGCGTGGCGCTGCTGGTCGCTTAGCCGTCCTCAAGGACGCGCGGCCACTCCAAGCGCAGCCAAGGGGTAAATGGGCTGGATGGCTCGGCTAGGCGCCGCGTCAGCTCGGCGGGGGCCACCCAGGCCCAGTCCTCGATTTCCGTGACGTTGACGACGGGTTCGCCGGCAAATCGCGCTTGGAATACCGAGCAGAGTTCGTGCTCGCTGCCTGCGGCGCCGAAGGCGGCATGGTACTCAAACTTGTAGATGTAGCGCAGATCCCGCACTTGGGCAGGCGGCATGCCGAGCTCCTGGTTGAGACGGCGGCGCACAGCGGTTTCCATCGTTTCGCCGCGCCGGGGGTGGGAGCAGCAGCTGTTTGACCAGTAGGACGGCCACAGGCGCTTGTCCGCCGCGCGCTTTTGAATCAGGACCTCGCCCCGGTCGTTGAAGATGAAGGCCGAGAAGGCGCGGTGCAGGATCCCCTTGCCGTCGTGGCACGACGACTTGTCCAAAAAGCCCACGGGGTTGTCCGAAGCGTCCACGAGTATGAGGTCTTCCGCGTCGGAGGATACGATCTCCGACTTGGTGGCACGGGCAAGGCTGCTCATGGCGTTCCTAGTCGTTGTTCGGAATGTTGACGATTCTAACCTGAATTGTCGTGCGGCGCGTTGGCGGTGGATTCATATGACCACAGTCCGCTCTTGATGACGCCGATGCCGAAGATGACCAAGGAGATGGCCATGCCTGGCACTAGGCCGGCCATCGGGTCGAAGCGCTCCACCAAAACGCCGAGCAGTATCGCGCTGACCGGGGCGGAAACCATGAAGCTGAAAATCAGCACGGACAAAATTCGGGCGCCCTCCTGGGGAGGTGCCAGTTCCTGGACGATGGCGCGCGACAGGGTTGTCGTGACCCCTTGGTTGATCCCCCAGACGATGAGTGCGGCGTAGAACAGGGGCAGCGCAGGCGCGAGCCAAATCACGCACAGGATCGCCACCCGCGTGAGCTGCAGCATGAGAAACAACTGCCCTGGCCGCTGTAGCGGCATGAAGGGCAGCAAGGCCACGTTGGAGCCGATGGCGCCCGTGGTGAATATGATCAGCACTAGGGCAAAGGTCTCCGCGTCGCCCAGATAGATTTCCTTGACGATGTAGGGAATGACGATGATGTAGGCGCCGGCGTTGAACAGGCTGCTGAGGAAGTTGAGCCCGATGACGTTGCGGACCAGCGGGATCCGCGATACGGCCTTGAGACCGGCGCCGATGTCGGGTCGCTGGGCTGAACGGGCCCCGGGCAGCGAGGGTAGCCGCCAGACTGCCACCAAGCCCGCGAGAAACGTCAGCGATTGGATGACGAGCACGGTGGTTAGCCCCAGCTTGTCCAGTTGGCCGCCGACGGCCATGCCGCCAATGCCGACCAACGACGTGGCGATGGTCATGATCGTTACCGCCCGTTGGATGTCGAAGCGCGCCACCCGAGCGAGCGTGGACTGCCGGACCGGGTCGGACAGCGATTGGATGCCGGCCATCAGCACGCCGAACGTCACCACCCACCAGTAGCTGAGCAGCCCGAGTTCGAACACCATCGCGATGGCCAAGGGCGGCAGGCACATGAGCAGGTGCATGACGGCCAGATAGGAGCGCCCATTGAAGCGGTCGCCGAGCACGCCGCCGATGAGCAGCATCACCAGCGGTGGAAACTCGGCCAAGGAGCGGGCGATGCCGGCTTGGTCGGCGGGAATCTCCAGCACGCCCACCAGCAGCCAGGTGAACAGGAATCCTTGCAGGCTCATACCCGCCATCCACAGGCTGGAACTCGCTAGGTGCCACGGGTAGGCGGAACGGGGAGGGGCAAGGGGTGGGGGAGGTTGAGGTTCACTTTTCATGTTGGCCGGGGGATGATAACGCGACGCGCAATTGGCCCATTGGGGCGATTTGGAACACGAGTTCAGATTGGGAGAGGAACATGAAAATCGGCGTATCGATGGCATTCAATCACTTCACCCCGCCCGCCTTCATCGGCGCGGCGGCCCAGGCGGTCGAGGCCGCCGGCTTCGATGCCATCTGGCTGCCGGAGCACGTCATCTTTTTCCCGGAGTACCAGTCCCGCTACCCCTATTCGGAAAACGGCCGCATTCCGGGCGAGCCGGAGGGTATTCTCGACCCCTTCACGGCCTTGACCTTCATCGCCGCCCACACTGAACGCGTCCGCCTCGGCACCGGCATCTGCCTCGTGCCCCAGCGCAATCCGATTTACACCGCACGCATGGTGGCGGACCTCGACTACCTCTCCGGCGGCCGGGTGGACTTCGGCGTCGGCATCGGCTGGCTGAAGGAGGAGTTCGACAACCTGCAAGTCGATTTCGCCACCCGCGCCGGGCGCACGGTGGAGTACATCGAGGTGATGCGGGCGCTTTGGGGCCCTGGGCTGGCCGCCTACGAGGGCGAGACCTACCGACTCGCCCCCTGCCACTTCAACCCCAAGCCGGTGCAGTCGCCCCATCCGCCGATCTTCTTCGGTGGCGAGAGCGAGCCCGCCCTGCGGCGCGTCGCCAGCCACGGCGACGGCTGGTACGGCTTCAACCTCAGCCCGGAGTCGTTTGCGGAACGGCTAGCGCGCTTGGACGCCCTGCTGGCTGAGGCAGGGCGCAGCCGGGCCGATGTGCAGATTTACGTAGGCCCCAACCTCGAATCCCAGAACGCCGAGGCCATTGCCCAGTTCAAGGCTCAGGGCGCGGACCAAGTCATTGTGTCTCTGATGGGCGTCAGTGCGGACAAGCTGGAGCCGCGCATGGAGAGGATGCTGCGCCTGGTCCACGGCTAGTGTGCTGACGGTACCCTATCCGCCCACGGCAGCCATGTAGGATTCGATGCGCCCCAAGTGTCCGCCGGCGTCCGTTTCGCCGGCGTTGTGGGTGGCGACCGCGAGATGGGTCGCGCCCATTGCCCGCCACTTCTCAGCGTGCACTCGCCAGCGTTCGGGGGTGCCGCCTGCGAACTGGGCTTGAGCCTGGATGCCAAAGCCGTCCCAGGGCTGGCCTGCCGCCTCGCGATGGGCGCGCATCGCATCGATGCAGGCTTGGCTCTTGGCGCTGGGGCCGCCGAGCGGCATCCAGCCGTCGCCGAGTTCGGCGCAGCGCTTGAGCAGGGCGGGCGCGCCGCCGCCAAACCAGACGGGTATGGGTTGGGACGGGCGCGGATTGATCCCGGCCTGAGTGACCCGGTGGTAGTCACCTTCAAAGCTGAAGGTGTCCTCGCTCCACAGGCGGCGCATTAGGCTGACCTGCTCGGCCTGGCGCTTGCCGCGGTTGTTGAATTCCTCGTTCAGGGCTTCGTACTCCACGGCGTTCCAGCCCGTGCCGATGCCGAGGCGCAGCCGATTGTTCGACAGCAGCGCCACTTCCGCCGCCTGCTTGGCCACCAAGGCTGTTTGCCGCTGGGGCAGTACCAGCACCGTGGTGACCAACTCTAGGCGGGTGGTCACGGCAGCGACGAAGGCATAGAAGGTGAAAGGCTCGTGGAAGGCGACGTCCTTGTCGTAGGGGCCGCTCCAGCCGCCGGGCCGATCCGGGTCGGCCCCCAGCACATGGTCGTAGATCAGCAGATGGGTGATGCCTAGGGCCTCAAGGCCCTGGACATAGGACTTGATGGCTTGCGGATCCGTGCCGATTTCGTTGTGGGGCAGGACAGCGCCGATTTGCATGGTTTTTCTCCACATTGGGTTTCGTTTCTCAAGGGGCGCAACCTACCACATCGGCACGCCTTCAAAGGCTGCTTATGGATGCCTTAGAATGCGTCCCCCTCCCTCATCTTCAGTTCACCATGGCGGAACCGGCGGCAGCGACGGGCACCTTCTCCTTTGTGCGGATGGAGCACGAAGTGCTTGAGCTTTGGGAGCGCTCCAGGGTCTTTGAGCGCTCCATGGACCAACGCAAAGGCAAAAAGCCGTACATTTTTTACGACGGCCCGCCCTTCGCCACCGGACTGCCGCACCACGGCCACATCGTCGCGAGCACCATCAAGGACATCGTGCCGCGCTACTGGACCATGAAGGGGCGCCATGTGCTGCGCCGTTTCGGCTGGGACTGCCACGGCCTGCCCATCGAGCACGAAATCGACAAGCAGTTGGGCATGTCCGCCCAGCAGGCGGTGGCGGAGCTTGGGGTGGCCGGCTACAACGACGAGTGCCGGGCCATCGTCGGGCGCTACGTCGCCCAATGGCGGCAGACCATCACCCGCCTTGGCCGCTGGGTGGACTTCGACAACGACTACAAGACCATGGACGCTTGGTACATGGAGTCCCTCTGGTGGGTGGTCAAGGCGCTGTGGGACCGCGGCCTGATTTACCAAGGCCACAAGATCATGCCGGTCTCCACGGCCTTGGAGACGCCGTTGTCGAACTTCGAGGCGAGCGCCAACTACATGGAGGTGCAGGACCCGGCGATCACGGTGCTGCTGAAACTGAGCGACGAGGACGCCTTCCTGTCCGTGTGGACCACCACGCCCTGGACCCTGCCGTCGAATCTGGCCGTCTGCGTCAACGCCGGCTTGAGCTACGTCAAGGCTCAGGATCCCGCTTCGGGCAGGCACATCTACTTCGCCGAGGAGCGGCTTGCCGCATACGGCGATCTAGAGATCAAGGCGCGGCAGCGCGGCAGCGATTTGGTCGGACGGTCCTACGAACCCCCCTTCCCCTACTTTGCCGAGGAGCTGGCGCGGGGCGCCTTCCGAGTGGTGGCCGATGACTACGTCACGGCCGATGAAGGCACCGGCCTCGTGCACCAGGCGCCGGCCTTCGGGGAGGACGATGCGCGGGTGCTCAAAACGGCGGGCATCGAGGCGTTCGTGTGCCCGGTCAGCATGCAGGGCCGATTCACCGACGAAGTCAGCGATTTCGCCGGCCAGTACGTCAAGGACGCCGACCGCGCCATCATCGATCATCTCAAGGGCGCTGGTGTCCTCTACCGCCAGGAAACGGTGCAGCACGCCTATCCCTATTGCTACCGCTCAGACACCCCCCTGATCTACCGGGCGGTGCCCAGTTGGTACGTGCGGGTCACCGACATCGTGGACAAACTGCTCGCCGCCAATGCCGAGGTGCGTTGGGTGCCGGAGCACATCAAGGACGGCCGCTTTGGCAACTGGCTCAAGGGCGCGGTGGATTGGGCCATTTCCCGCAACCGGGTGTGGGGGACGCCCATTCCCATCTGGATCAATGATGTTTCCGGCAAGGCGGTCTGCATCGGCTCGCTGGACGAGTTGGAGGCCCGCACCGGAGCGCGCCTCGAGGATCTGCACCGGGAGCACGTGGACCCGCTGACCTTCTCCATCGACGGCGAGGACGGCACCTACCGCCGCATCCCGGAGGTGCTCGACTGCTGGTTCGAATCCGGTTCCATGCCCTACGCGCAGTTGCACTACCCGTTCGAGAACCAGGACATCTTCGAGGCGGGCTTTCCGGCGGAGTTCATTGCCGAAGGCCTGGACCAGACCCGGGGCTGGTTCTATACCCTCACGGTGCTGGCCGCAGCGCTCTACGAAAAACCGGCATTCCGCAACGTCATCGTCAACGGCATGGTGATGGCCGCGGATGGCAAGAAGATGTCCAAGCGGCTGAAGAACTACACGCCGCCAGACGAACTGATGGAGACCTTCGGCGCTGACGCCTTGCGGCTTTACCTCATCAATTCCGGTTTGGTCCGGGCCGAGGAGCAGCGCTTCGCCGACGCCGGGGTGCGCGACATGACGCGGCGTGCCCTGCTGCCTTGGGTCAACGCCTTCACCTTCCTGAAGACCTACGCGGAGATTGACGGCTGGTCGCCTGAAAAGGGCAGCCATCCCGGTGACAACATCCTCGATCAGTGGATCTTGTCCCGGCTGCAGACGTTGAAGGAGGGCGTGGCCCGGGAGATGGACGCCTATCGGCTGTACAACGTCGTGCCTAGGCTCTTTGAGTTCATCGAGGACCTGACCAATTGGTACATCCGCCTCAACCGCAGCCGCTTCTGGGGCGAGGAGATCACGGCCGACAAGATCGCCGCCTTCGCCACCCTGCACTCGGCCCTGCAGGAACTTTGCCTAGTCATGGCCCCATTTGCGCCGTTTCTGTCGGAGCACCTCTACCAAGCGCTGTCCCAGTTTGGCGGCGGCAAGCCAAAGCCGGAATCGGTGCATCTGTGCGACTACCCCAAGGCGGAGAAAGGCTTCGTCAAGCCCGCCTTGGAAACCGCCGTAGCCCGCATGCGGCAGGTGATCCTGCTCGGACGGGGGCAGCGTGAAGAGGCCAAGATTGGCCTGCGCACCCCCCTCAGGCGGCTCACCATCATTCACAGGGACCCGGAACTGCTCGACGAGATCGGCAAGCTCAGCGCCACAGTCAAGGCCGAACTGAATGTGCAGTCGCTGACCTTCGACAGTGACGAAGCGCGCTACATTGAACTGGTGGCCAAGCCCAACTTCAGGGTGCTCGGCAAGCGCCTCGGCAAGCGCATGAAGGCCTTTGCTGCCGCGATCGGGTCACTGTCTGCGGAGCAAATTGCCAAGTTTCAGGCTGATGGCGAGCTCCTGCTCGACGGCGAACGCTTCGGCCCCGAGGAAATTGCCGTGCAACACCAACCCCTGCCGGATTCCGGCGCCGAGACGGACGGCCAAATCAGCGTGGTTGTGGACTGCACCTTGACCGACGACCTGATTCGCGGCGGCTACGCCCGGGAGCTGGTCAACCGGGTGCAGCGGGCGCGCCGGGAGCGCGGCTTCGCCGTGTCTGACCGCATCGTGCTGCGCTATGAGGCCGCCGATGCCTTGGCGCAGTCCGCCGAGGAACACCGGGACTACATCATGGGCGAGACGCTGTGCACCACCTTTGAGCGGGTCGAACTCGGCGACGGCGAAGCGCCCATCGAGGTGGAGATCGACGGGATGGCACTGCGCTTCTCGATGACTCGAGCGGTGTACTACAAGTAGTTTGGCCTAGAACAGCCGCAGTAATCGCACCCGCAACCCGATCGCATCAGCGCCGGGAGCCTGGGTGACTAGGGTGGGCGTGGTGAATTCGGTGAGCGTCTTCCTGCCGTAGTCGGCGTAGTAGGCTTCGATTTGAAGCAACGCCCGCTGCCCGATGGGCTTGCCGACGCCCAAGCCCAGGGTCCAGGCGGTGCGGGCCTTGCTGAACCGACTGCTGCCGGACGTGAAATCGGCTGCCGTTGGGCAGGGCGTGGGGAGGCTGGGCGTAGGCGGGGCAAGGCATCCGAGGTAGCGGTTGACGTACTTGGTCTCGGTGCGTTGGATGCCCGCCAGCGCGTGGAGTTCGGCGTTGGGGCCCAGCAGAGCGCTGAGGAAGCCGGGCTGGCCGCCCAGGCGCAGGGTCGCGCCGTAGCTCCAGTCTTGCTTGAAGCGCCAAGCGTCCGGCCAGCTTTCCCCCGCTTGCGCCCAGCCCCGGTCGCCGAATTCCGGCACCGGCTGGCCCTGTTCGGATTCGTACGCGGCCCGCGCTTGGAGGTTGCGCACGCCGGCCAACTGTCCCTTGGCCTTGCCGCCGTGCCAAGTGACATTGAACTCGGCGCTCAGATGCAAGCCGTTGCCGTTTAGAGGCAGTCGGTAGCCCGCCACGGCGCCCAATCCGGTAGTCGTTCCGTCGCCGGAATCCCGGTCGCGGAACACCTGGCCTTGGGATGGCGTCTGATTGCCGGGTTGCCGGTTGTCCACGACCTTGCGAATGGTGGCGTCGAACTGCTCAGCGGCGGCCGCAAGCCCCAAGTAGAAGCCCCCGTCTTGGGCGAAGCCGCTGGTGGGCAGGCCGCCCAGAGCGGCGATGGCGCCCAGCAGAATCCGGCGGATGCGGTTGGTGGATTGTTTTTTCATGCTGTCAATTGCCTGTGAAAGTGGGTGTGGTTTTGGCTAAGTAGGATTCGATGGCCGCACGCCGGTCGTCGCTGCCGGCGGCGAGCAGGTTCTGGTCAGCGTCCATGTGCATGATGGCGGCATCAAGGGCGCCGGCGATTTGATTGACGCTCTGCTTGATCATCTGCGCGGCAATGGGCGGCTTGGCCGCGTAGCGCTCGGCCATCGCCTTGGCCGCGTCGAGCAATCTTTCGTGGGGTGCTCGCTCGTCGAGAACGCCCCAGGCGAACAGGGTTTCGGCTTGAACGCGTTCGCCGCCGATCACCAGCCGCTTGGCTCGGGCGGCGCCGACTAGGCGCACCAGCAGGGGCAGGCTGCACCACATCAAGTTGACGCCAATGTCAATTTCCGGGTACTGCATGAAGCAGTCATCGGCGCCGATGCGGAAGTCGAGTGCGGTGGCGATGCAGGCGCCGCCGCCCATGGCGGCGCCGTTCCAAGCGGCGATGGTGATCTGGTCCATTTCGGTGAGGGCGCGGATGCAACGTTCGCCGATGCGCATGCGGCGGCGGCGCTGCACGAGGGGCGCACGGTAGGCGCTGCTGTCGTCGGTGAGGTCGGCACCGGAGGAGAAGTGGGCGCCGGCGCCGGTGAAGACGACCACTCGAGTCTCGGACTCCTCACGAAAGGCCAGTGCAGCGGCCTCGATTTCCGCTAGGTGCTCGTAGTGCAAGGCGTTGGCCTTGGCGGGGCGGTTGAAGGTGACCGTCGCAATGGCGGGAGATGTCTGCTCAACCTTGAGATGACGATAGTTCATGGCCGCAACCCTACTTGGAGAGGCGGAAGGGTCGCAAGGGGTGTTTGGTCCTTAGAGATGGGCAGGGAAAGAAGAGGGATACCCGTGGGAAGGGGGAGGGGAGGGAGGAAGCCGGGTATCCCTCATGTCGGCGCCTATTCACTCAACCAGTGAATTCGTTCCTTGCTTGGCTGCGGCCCGTCGAGCCGCTAGCCGTGCATCGCGTCCGATGCCCCTATGTTACTTTTGGTAACGCCAATTGCAACCGTAGGTAACGCAACAGTCTGTTGCATAAGTGCAACGCTCCAATGCAGAATGTCGGTACGTCATGGACTCCAACGGGCCGCGAAAGTTCAAAACTCGTGTTAAAGCTCGGGTTAAAAGGGGGCCGGGAGGGCAGGAAGTAATGGATTGGGACGACTTCAAGTTCTTTTCGGCGGTGGTGGGCAGCGGAACGGTGCGCGGCGCCGCCAAGGCGTTGGGCGTTCACCCCTCGACGGTCACCCGCCGCTTGGAGCACTTGGAGACCCGTTTGGGCGTCAAGCTGTTCAATCGCCGTGGGCAGAGCCTTGCCCTCACCACTGCCGGCGAATCCGCCGCCGAGGGGCTTCGGCGCATCGAGGGGGATCTGGCGGGCATTGAGCTTCTTCTCCAGCGCAGCCAAGGAGAATTGGCGGGCCGGGTTCGGGTGGCCGTGCCTGGCTTCCTTCTGCTGGGCGGGTTGGTGGCCGACTTGGACAGCTTTGTCAGCGTGTATGGCGAGATTCAAATCGAATGGATGGGCGCCGGTTCGCCCGCTGCGCCCTTCGATGTGGCCTTGGAACTGACCACAGCGCCCGCCTTGGACCTCATCGGACGAGAGATCGGGGCGGTGGGTTGGTCGCTCTACGGCCATCGAGACCTGATCGACCGCTCCGGATCGACCTTTCGGTGGATCGAGGCAGGGGGGCTGTCCTGCTCAAAGACCTCTGCGCTGGCCATCGGCAAACTGAGGTCGAGTCACTTGGACGCAAGCCCGATTGCGGCCCGCTGCCAAGGTTTCACGCACCTGCTGCCGCTGCTCCGGGCCGGCGCTGGCGTATCGGCGCTGCCCTGCTTGCTTGGGGACGCCGACGCCGAGCTGCGGCGCCTTCCGGGCGCAGGCGTGGAGCGGGAGCCGCTCTGGCTGCTGAGGGCTCCCGAAAGCCGTGGCACCCGGCGGGTGCAGGTGTTCGTGGACTACTTGCAGGCCGCCGTCCAGGCCAACGCGGCGCGCATCCGCGGGGGTTGAACTGACCATCCACTACGAACGCTCCACCGCCTATTGGACCTATCTCGGCGGCGCAAGGATGCCCGCCTCGCTGCTCAGGGGCCGGATTGAAGATAGGCCGTCACCTGTGACCGTCCGCCGCGAAACTCCACACGCCGTTGCTTGGTCTTGAGCTGGTAGTCGTACATGGGGTCGTAGTACCAAGTCAGCAGCCGCTCAATCCATCCCTCGTGATTGCCATTGCTGAAGCCCGCCGTCAGCGCTTCGCCGACTTCAACGTGCCGTTCGTGGCCCAAGCGCTTCTTGATGCGGTCCAGCGCCGCTTGGTGCCGGGCGAGCAGCGCCGCTTCGGAGATGCCGTTGGCCAAGGGTTCATCAACGTACTCCGCGCGAATGTGGGCGATGCGTTCGGCCACCGGCGCCTCAAGCAGCACAACGGGCGCTTGCTGCATGCGGGCGTGCCAGGATTGAGGCAGGGCCAGCCGCCCAATCGTGCGGCTTTCGTCCTCGACGATCAGGCGGGGGCCGCGATGCTTGAGATAGTCGATGGCCAAGGCGTTCTCGAAGGCGATGGGCGTGGGCTGGGCGCCGCCGAGGCCCCCGAAGGCGGAGCCGCGATGCCGCGCCAGGGCTTCGAGATCGATCGCATCGGACAGCGTTTCGATGACCGCGGTCTTGCCAACGCCGGTGCGTCCCGCCAACACCAGCCAGTGCATTGCTCGGACCCGTTCGGCATCGAACACATCGAGACAGGCTTGACGCAGCCGCTTGTATCCACCCTCGACCCGCGGCACGTTCCAGCCGGACTCAAGCAGCCAGGATTGCGCGATGGCGGAACGCAAACCACCGCGCCAGCAGTAAATCCAAGCCTCCGGATGCTTGTCGAGAAAATCCGTCCAACTCTTGATGCGGGCGTCGCGGACCTCGCCCGCAACCAATTCGTGGCCCCTGCGAATGGCCGCGTCCCGCCCGCGGCGCTTGTGCAGGGTGCCGATCTCGGCCCGCTCATCATCGGTCAACAGCGGTCGGTTGACCGCGCTTGGAAAGGCGCCCCGAGCGAACTCGGCCGGCGCGCGCAGGTCAATCAGGGGCACGTCGTTGGCCAGCAGGTCGGATGGGGTCATGGGCCGCCGTGGGGCGATTGGGCGCGTCGGCTGTGTGCGCTTAAGGCGCGGGCTCGATCACTGGCTTGCCGGCCAGGAAGAGGTCGAGATGCTGCTGCAGGATGTCGAGCACGTCGTCCCGGTCGCCGTGGATGGCTTCTTGCAGGGCCATTTCCTGCAGACGCACCGCTTCGCGGAAGTTGCCGGTGGCAGCATAGGTGGCCGCCCAGGTGTCCAGGTACTCGGGCTGCGAGCGAGCCTGCTCGTTGCCCTGCATCATCCTGGTCATGATGCGATTGGCGAAGCGGCCGCGGCGCAGGCGCTTAAGGTCCGACACGGCCAGCGTCCAAGCCACTTCGTTGACGATTTGGGCGTTGTCCGTGGCGGCCTTGGCGGCGTCCCGGTACCACCGATACGCTGCGCGCAGGTTCTGCTCGGTGGCGACGCCGCGGGCGTGGAGATTGCCGAGCATCAGCATGGCTTCCGGGTTGGCCGTGTCCTCGACCGTCTCCTCCAGCCAGGCCACCGTGCGGGAGTCCCCGGTGCCGCGTTTGCGCATGAGGTAGCGGGCGTAGCTCAGCCTGGCGGCTTCGTTGTTGAGGGCGGCGGCGCGAACGAAGTAGGCCTCGGCCTGTTTCCGGTCCTTGGCCACCTTGTTGCCGGCGTAGTGCAGGTGCGCCAAGTAGAGCAGGGCGTCGCTGTTGTCTAGTTCGGCGGCCTGCTTGAGGAGTGGAATGGCGGTGTCCGCGTTGTCGTCACCGAAAGCGCCGCTCAGATACAGTGCGCCAAGCGCGTACATGGCCTCGGAGGAGCCGAGCGCGATGGCCTGCAGGTAGTTGTCGAGCGATTCGTCAAGCGCCGCCTGCCGCTCGTCCCCCGAGTCGGCCTGATTGGCCCGGGTCCAATGGATGCGGGCCAGGATGTTGTTGGCGATGACGTTGTCAAAGCGCGACCCGGCCTGCAGCCAGCCGATGGCATCATCTAGGCGGTCGCGGCTGATCAGCAGCGCGCCCACCGCGGTTTGCGCCGCCGGGTCGCCTTGTCGGGCCAGCAATCCAATCAGTGCCAACGGCGAGAACGCCGTCTCGTCCGCCACTTCCGCGAACCCGTGCTCGGCAGCGTGGTAGATGCCCAGCAGGGTGAAGTGGAGAGCTTGCAGCGGGCCTCGTTCGGGCCGGCCCTGCACCATCATCAGCAGCGGCGCCGCTTCAGTGGATTGATAGATTGCCCCCACCGGGGAGAGGCCTTGCGAACGCAGGAAAATCTGCGCCTCGATCGGCGTCACGGCGTTGTAGGGGGCGTCAACGGCGCCCGTAGCATCCGCCGACATGGCCGCCCTGGCGGCGTGTGCCCAAGCGCCGTGCTCGCGGGCGGTCTCCGCCGCATCCACGTGATCATAGAATCGTTGCAGCACATGGTGGCCGACCAGGCTCCCCGGATTCAGATCGAGGATGGCGCTGCCGATGGCGCCGAGCTTGAGTGGCTCGTACTCCACGAGCTTGATGGCTTCGCTTTCGAGTTCAATCAAACGATCCATGCGCTTTGGCAGGTCGTCTCCAGCCAGAAACTCAGCCCGAAGTTGGGCGGCGGCTAGCGGCTCGGAGCCCTGGTCCACGGCAGCGCCCGCCGCCGTAGGGGATGCCGATTGGCAACCACACAGCAACGCCACGAAGCACAGCGTCAATCCAAGGGCGGGTGAGGGCATGGCATCTTTATAGCACCCTTTGCGGATTTTGCGCCATCGCAGTTTGCAGCTGGAGCACTAGAATAATCCTTGGCCATGAAGTGTCGGCCGGACTTTTATATGATGCCGCTGTTCCACCTCAGGGAGATTGGCTGATGGCTTTCCAACTCAAGTTGCGGCTGCCGACCGCCGAGCGGGCGCTGCCGGGCCGCGCAGAGCGCATGCCGGTTCCCCGCGAGCACTTCGTCAATGGCCGCCCGCTCGTTGGCCCGTACCCGAACGGCATGCGCCAAGCGGTTTTTGGCATGGGCTGTTTTTGGGGGGCGGAGCGCCTGTTCTGGCAGACCGAAGGGGTGTTCACCACCGCCGTTGGCTACGCCGGCGGCATTACCCCCAATCCGACCTATGAGGAGGTCTGTTCGGGGCTGACCGGGCATACCGAGGCGGTGCTCGTGGTCCATGACCCGCAGGAGGTGGGTCTCGACGAACTGCTCAAGGTGTTTTGGGAGGGCCACGATCCCACCCAGGGCATGCGCCAGGGCAACGATGTCGGCACGCAGTATCGATCGGCAATCTACTTGGACCAAGAGCTCGAAGCTGCCGTGGCCTCCCGGGACCGTTATCAGCAGGCGCTGACAGCGGCAGGCTACGGCGCGATTACTACCGAAATCGAGGCCGCGCCGCCGTTCTACTACGCCGAAGCCTACCATCAGCAGTACTTGGCCAAGGTGCCCAACGGCTATTGCGGTCTCGGCGGTACGGGTGTCGCCTGCTCCAGGGGGCCCAAGGTGGCTGCCGGCGGGTGAGCGATGCGGCTTGGCGTTGGGATCGACTTCGGCACGACCAATTCCACCGCCGCCGTTTTTGACGGGGAGCGGCTTGAATTCGTCGGCCTCGAGGACGGTGGGCCGATCATGCCGTCGGCCACCTACATCGACCGGGCCCTGCAGGCTTGCGTCGGCCAGCCGGCCATCGACCGATACCTGGCCGGCAACACCGGCCGCACGGTCGAGTTCGTTCCTGAGGTCATCGGCACCGAGTCGGAATTTGTCCAGCACGGCGACTCGGAAAATCCAGCGCCCCTTGAGACTGCGACCAAGGCGATCTACGGCCTGCCGCTGATTGACAGCGGCCTGCAGGGCCGGCTGTTCCGCGGCATGAAGCGCCTGTTGGGCGACGAGCGGACCCGGCGGCTGATGGTGTTCGATCACCCGTTCCGGGTGGTGGCGTTGATCACCCCGATACTGTTGCACATCCGCAAGCGAATCCGCGATGCTGGCGTCGAGAATTGCGTCCGCGCCCATGTCGGCCATCCGGTCAACTTCGAGGGCCGCGAGCCGCATCGCAACCGCACCGCCTTGGCCCGCTTGGGGGAAGCTTGCCGCCACGCGGGCATCAGCGACCAGCGTCCCTACGCTGAACCGGTCGCCGCTGCCGCGCGCTACCTGCACGGCCAGCCCGGGCTTGACGGGGAGTGCCTGCTGACCGTGGATTTCGGCGGCGGCACCTTGGACTTCTGCTTGCTGCACCGGCGTGGTGACCGCTTTGACGTGGCCACGACTCACGGCATTGCCCTCGGCGGTGACCGCATCGACCAGTTGCTGTTCCGGGAACTGCTCTTTCCGTTGCTCGGCAAGGGCGAGGTCTGGCGTCGGCGGGGGATGAGCCGGGACATCGAGACCCGCTTCCCCTTCGAGGACTATGAGCAGTTGCTGCTCAACTGGACGGTTGGCTACACGCTCAACCAAAACAGGTACACCACCGCAGTGATGGATTGCATCGCCCAAGGTGGCCCGGGCGGACGCAAGTTTGGCCGCCTGCATGAACTCATCCGGCGCAACCTCGGCTATCTCGTGTTTCAGTCCATCAAGGCCTTCAAGGCGGAACTGTCGACGGCGCAAAAGGCGGTGCTGGACATTCCCGAGATTGACGTGCGGGTGGAACTGACCCGTCCGCAATTTGAAGCGCTTATCGCCGAGCCGCTGGCGGTCTTTGCCGCGGCCCTTGATGAAGCCTTGGCGCGGGCGGGCATCGCTGCTGCGGATGTGGACATCGTGCTGCGCACCGGGGGCTCCAACCTGATTCCCGCCGTGCGGCGCATCCTCGATGAGCGATTCCCTGGGCGGGTTGTGGAACAGGATCCCTTCACCAGCGTCGCCGCTGGGTTGGCCATCGCGGACTACTGTTCAGCTACTTAGCTGACCTCCGCCGGTGGCGGCCAGTCGGGGTTCAGGGTCAGGAAGAAGTCCTTGAGCATGCGGTAGGTCAATCCCCAGACGAAGTGGCCTCCGGCCAAGCGGTAGCCGTTGAACACCGTGGGCTTTCCGGCCATGGGCAGGGTTTCGGTGTCGTGCAGGCCGTTGGCCGCCAAGGATTCGAGCGATGCCCAAACCACTTCCGCCACTTCGTAGTTGAGGTTGAAGCTGGGGTCGCCTTCGAGGACGAAGACGTGAGGCGCGATCAGCATGTCCATGCGCGGGCCGCGAGGCGCGGCATAATGGTGATCGAGGGCGCCGAGGTACTCGCTGGCGGCGAGGTCGAGGCCGATCTCCTCCAGGGTCTCGCGAACCGCGGCCGCCTTGAGGTCGGCGTCGGCCCCCTCCCGGTGGCCACCGGGGAAGGCCATTTGGCCGGACCAGGGATCGCCTGCCTTCTCCGCCCGCTTGATGAACAGGATTTCGGTTTGGCCCCGCTGCTCCCGCAGAATGACGGCCACCGCCGCTTGCCGGGTGCTGCGTCCGGGGGAGACGGTTTCACCTTGATGGCCAGCGAGGCGCTGACGGATGCTGGGCAGATCAATCACGGGAATGGGGCTTGGAATGCAATCCGGTTGTTGAGCCGGGGGATGGCAATGTTAACCTTGATGCCCCGATTGCCTCAAAACCATCCGATGCCCCGAGCTCGCCAAGGCCATCACTGCTTTGTGTGCGGCCCCGACAACCCCATCGGCCTCAAGGTCCGCTTCCGCTTGGAGGACGATCTGTGCCTAGCGGAGTTCACGCCGGATGAACGGCATGCCGGCTACAGCAACGTCACCCATGGGGGCATCGTCTTCAGCCTGCTCGATGACGTCATGGCCAACTGGCTTTGGTTGAAGGGCATTGTCTGCTTCACCGCCAAGGCGGACATCCGTTACCGTGCGGAGTTGCCGATCGGCGCCCCGGTGCGTCTCGAAGGCCGGTGCCTGAAGCGCCGGGGACGCCTCGCGCAAATGGAGGGACGCATCATCCGCCAGGACAGCGGCGCCTTGGTCGCCGAAGCCACAGGCAGTTTCATGACGACATCCGACGGGGAGTCAGCGGGGGGCGGCGAACGATGAGCGAGCACAAAAGTCCCGGCACCATCGGCTTCGACACGCTATCCCTGCATGCTGGACAAGCGCCGGATCCGGCCACCGGGGCGCGGGCGACGCCCATATACCAATCCGCCTCCTTCGTGTTCCCCGATTCCGACTTCGCCGCTGGGCTGTTCAACATCGAACGGGCCGGCCATGTCTATTCGCGCCTGTCCAATCCGACCAACGGGGTGCTTGAGGAGCGCATTGCGGCGCTCGACGGTGGTGTGGGGGCCATCGCCACCGCCAGCGGCCAGGCTGCCATGCACTTGGCGGTGGCCACCATCTGCTCGGCCGGCAACCACATTGTCTCCAGCCGGTCGCTCTACGGCGGCACCCATAACCTGCTGGAATACACTTTGCCGCGCTTTGGCATCGAAACCACCTTCGTGGACCCGCGCGACCCCGCCGCCTTCGCCGCCGCCATTCGGCCTGAGACCCGGCTGGTGTTCGGTGAGATACTCGGCAACCCGGGCCTCGAAGTGCTCAATGTGCCGGCGGTGGCCGAGGTGGCGCACCAGCGCGGCCTGCCGTTGCTGGTGGACGCCACCTTCGCCACCCCCTACCTGTGCCAGCCCATTCGGCTGGGCGCTGACCTAGTCATGCACTCGGCCACCAAGTTCCTCAGTGGCCACGGGGTGGTGATCGGCGGCCTGCTGGTGGATGGCGGCGCCTTCGATTGGGAGAGCGGTCCGTTTCCCACCATCAACGACCCTTACGTGGGGTTTCACGATCTGGTGTTTGGCGAGGAGTTCGGCCCAGCCGCCTTCATCACCCGGGCCCGCAAGGAGGGCATTCGCGACTTTGGCGCTTGCATGGCGCCGATGACCGCCTTCCAGATCCTGCAGGGATTGGAAACCCTGCCGCTGCGCATGGCGCGGCACGTCTCCAATGCCATGTGCGTGGCGGAGTTCCTGGCCAGCCATCCCTTGGTGGGGTCGGTCAGCCACCCGGGGTTGCCGGACCACCCGGATCACGCGTTGGCCCGCGAGCTGCTGCCCAAGGGCGCCGGAGCGGTGTTCGGCTTCACCGTGGCCGGCGGCCGGGAGGCGGGCAAGACCCTAATTGAATCGCTCAACCTTTTCTCCCATCTCGCCAACGTTGGCGACGCCAAATCCTTGGTCATTCATCCGGCGAGCACCACCCATCACCGCATGGACGCCAAGGCGCTGCAGGCGGCTGGCATCGGCGAAGGGTTGATCCGCCTGTCGATTGGCCTTGAGGATGCGGACGACTTGGTGGCTGACCTCAGCCGCGCCTTGAAGCGGGTGGGGAGGATGCGTTCCGCGTGAGGCTCGAAGTGGATGGCAAGGCGGCGTTTGCCGCCACCGGCAGCGCACCCCATGTGCCGGGGCGCCGGGCGGCTGTCTTCATCCATGGCGCCGGCATGGACCACAGCGTTTGGGTGATGCCGGCTCGCCACTTCGCCCGGACGGGATTGAATGTTCTGGCTGTGGATCTCCCCGGCCACGGGCGCAGCAAAGGCCCGGGGCTCGATTCGATTGCGGCGATGGCAGAGTGGGTGGTGCGGGCCATGGACGCGGCGCATCTGGAAGCCGCAGCAGTGGTGGGGCACAGCATGGGCTCGCTGGTCGCCTACGTGCTGGCGGCGCAGCATCCCGACCGCTGCCGGGCGCTGGCCCTGCTCGGCGCGTCCGCCCCGATGCCGGTGACCGATGCGCTGCTCGACGCCGCGCGCGACAACGACCACGCCGCCATCGACATGGCCAACACCTGGAGCCACAGCCCGCGCGCCAAGCTGGGCGCCTGCCCAAACCCCGGCATGTGGATGCTCGGTGGCGGCGAACGCTTGCTGGAAACGGCTGCGCCGGGCGTATTTCATGCCGACCTCTCCGCCTGCAACGGCTTCGACCCGGAAGCGGATGCCGGGCCGGTGCGGTGCCCAGCCTTGGTCGTGGTCGGCGAAGCGGATCAAATGACCCCGGCGCGGGCCGGCATCCGGGTCAGCGAACGCTTAGCCGATGCCCAAGTGGAGCGCTTGGCTGGCTGCGGCCACGCCATGCTCTCCGAACAACCCAACACGGTGCTCGACGCCTTGACCGCCATCGTGCCCTAACGGGGAGGAGACGCCCATGATTGAACTCCTGTTTGCCGCCATTCTCTTTATCGCCGCCCACCTGGCGGTCAGCAATACGCGCTTGCGCCCCATGCTGATGCGCAAGCTCTCCACAGGGGGCTATGCGGGGCTCTATTCCGTGTTGGCCTTGGCCACCTTGGTTTACTTCGTGATGGCCTACAACGACGCGCCGAGGCTGCAGTATTTCTGGCCGCTGGCGCCGATGCTGTACTGGGTGCCGAAAGCGCTGATGCTGGTCGCCTTCATCTTCCTGGCGGGCGGCATCCTTGGGGCAACAGCGACCTCGGAAGCCCTGACAGGCAGCGCCGCCGACCAAGCGGCGCTGGCTAAGCTGACCGGCGGCATCAACCGCATTACCCGCCACCCCGTGCAGTGGGCCATCATCCTGTGGGCCGCTTCCCATCTGGTGGCCAACGGCGATGCCGCTTCGGTGGTCTTCTTCGGCGGATTCCTGACGTTATCCCTGGCTGGCAATTGGTTCGCGGACCGCAAGAAGGCGCGCTCGTCCGGCAACGACTGGCCGGCCTTCGCCGCCGCCACCTCCAATGTCCCCTTCGCCGCCATTGTCACCGGGCGCAACCGGTTCGTGTGGCGGGAACTGGCCGTGCCGACAGCAGTAGGCTTGGTGCTCTACCTAGCCTTTTTCTGGGGGCACGACTGGGTATCGGGGGTGGATATCTATTGGTAACTCGCCCTCGGCGATCCCTTTCGAGCCAAGGAACAGCGTCGAACGAAGCCCGGCTGCGCGCAGACTAGGAACTTCCCAGATCGCCCGGCAGTTTCCCGCCAGCGCGCCAGTAGTGGAAGGCCGCCCACAGATTGACGAACCCCCAGGTGAACAAGCTGTAGCGCAAGGCATCCGCACCGAAGGAGTCGGCCAGCAGGTCGGAAAGCATGCCAACGGCGGGTGGTCCGAAAATGAAGCCGATGAAGTTCAAGATGAACAGTAGGATGGCGGCGGCGACGGCGCGCATGCGCACCGGCGCCAAGCCTTGGGTCTGGGCGAACGTCGTGCCTTGGTAGAAGTTGCCGAGCATGACGGGCAGCGATAGCAGCAGCAGCGCCAGCCACCAACTTTCCACCAGAAAGGCGGCGGCGCCCAAGGGCACTGCGGCAGCCAGGGCCACGGCCACCATCCAGAGGTACCAGCGGGTGTCCCGGGCGCCCAGCTGGTCGGACAGCCAGCCGCCGAGCACGATGCCGAGCCCACCGGGAATGCCAAGCACCAGCCCCAGCCAAAAGCCGGCTTCGGTCAAGGTCATGCCGTGGCTGCGCAGGAAAAAGGTTGGCGCCCAGGTGATCAGCCCGTATCCGACGAAGGCGGTTAAGCCGCCGCCAAGAACCATGTGGACGAAGGAGCGGCGTTGCAGAAGAAACCGGAATACTTCCAGAATCGAAGGGTGTCCCTCAGCGTGCTTTCCGGCGACGTGGCCGTCGGCGTGGCCCCTAGGAGGCTCTTTGACCGTCGCAAAGACGACCGCGGCAAGGACCAGCCCCGGAATTCCGACAATGAAGAAAGCCATGCGCCAGCCAAACGCATCGGCGATTGCGCCGCCGGCAAACAGCCCGAACATGATGCCGAACGGAATGCCTAGTGAGTAAATCCCGAGCGCAGTGGCGCGCTCCCTGGCCGGATAGAGGTCCGCCAGCATGGAGTGGGCTGCGGGGCTGCAGCCGGCCTCGCCGATGCCGACGCCGATGCGCGCCGCCGCCAACTGCCAGAAGTTCATGGCCAAGCCCGATAGGGCGGTCATGCCGCTCCACACGGCCAGGGACAAGCCGATCAGATTGCGCCGGTTCCAGCGATCGGCGATCAGCGCCAGGGGCATGCCCAAGGTGGCGTAGAAAATGGCGAACGCCGTGCCGGAAAGGAGCCCCATGCCGAAGTCGGACACCCCGAGGTCGTTTTTGATGGGTTCGATCAGAATCGACAGGATTTGACGGTCGATGAAGTTGAACGTGTACACGACGACCAACACGCCGAGCGTGTAGCGTTTCACGGCGTCGCTGATTAGCGGCGGACTAGTTGACTGTTGCAAGGTGCGGTTCTTGTTGTTTGCAGTGCCCATCGTAGCGCATTGAGGATTCGAGGCGTACCGTCCCTTGCCCAACCCGGCGGATTGCGCTAAAACTGCTTCAACCCCGTCTCTTGAGGCGCATCGTCATGTTCAACACGCGTAGCGACCGGCCTCCGGCCGACGACCTGCGGACTGAGTACCGCACCTTCGAGGTCAATTCACTGACGCCCCACATCGGCGCCGAGGTGCGCGGCGTGGACCTGGCGCAGCCGCTATCCAACGAGCAGGCCCAGGACGTCAGCGATGCTTGGCGGGATTGGAAGGTGCTGGTGTTCCGCGACCAGCATCTCGACCGTGAGCAGCACAAGGCGTTTGGCCGCCGGTTCGGCTCTTTGCATGTGCATCCGATGCAGCACACCTACGGGGGCGACCCGGAGATTCTCACGGTCAAGACCACTGCCGATTCCCCCTACACAGCGGGCGATGGCTGGCACACGGACGTGACTTGCGATGAGATTCCGCCGCTCGGCTCCATGCTCTACGTCACCGAAACCCCGGCCTCGGGCGGCGGCGACACGCTCTTTGCGGACATGTACCTGGCCTACGAATTGCTGTCGGAGCCGATGCGCGGCTTTCTCGACGACCTCACGGCGGTCCACGACGGCGCCATTCCCTACATCGGCTCCTACAAGTCAACGCCGCCCGAGGGAGGCTATCCGCGGAATGAGCATCCGGTGATCACTCGGCATCCGGAGACGGGGCGCAAGGTGCTGTTCGTGAACCGTGGCTTCACCTCGCACATCGTCGGCTTGAGCCGAGCGGAAAGCACTGCCCTGCTCAACATGCTCTACCGTCACGTCGACTCCACGCCGCGCCTGTGGTGCCGGGTGGAATGGGAACCCAACACCCTGACCTTCTGGGACAATCGCTGCACCCAGCACCATGCGGTTTGGGACTACTACCCGCACAGCCGCTACGGTGAGCGGGTGTCCATCTTCGGGGATGCGCGGCCCTCGCGATAGCGCATTGCCTAGTTGATCGCTCGCCGGATTGCCGCCAGCAGCGATTCGGCGGTTCCGCTGAAGAAGTGGTCAGCGCCGGGAATGAGGTGCGTCCGGGCTTGCGGCCAACAGTTCAGCGCGTCGTGATCGACAAACTCATCCCCGTCACCGGCGAACACGTCCAGGGGACATGGCGGGGCCTCCGAGTTCATCTCCATCGCCGCTGTTGGCGGCGCCACCAGCAGCAAGCGGCTCGGCTGCGGCGCACGGGGCAGCGCTTGGCTAACGATGTGGGCGCCGAAGGAGTAGCCTGCCAGCCAGATGGCGCCTGCCCCTTGGGCTTGGGCCCAGTCGATGACCGCGAGCAGGTCGTCCACCTCGCCGCGGCCTTGGTCGAAACGCCCTTGGCTTTCGCCAACGCCGCGAAAGTTGAATTGCAGCCGGTTGACGCCAACTTCGGCCAATGCCTCACCCACTAGGCCCAGCACGGCGTCGTTCATGCTGCCTCCGTACATCGGGTGGGGGTGGCACAGGATGGCAACCGCAGCGCCGTTGTCGATGGGCTGCTCCAGCATCGCTTCAATAGGCCCCGCCGGGCCTTGAATGAACATTTTTTCCATCCAGCTAGGATACAGGGTTGAAATTTGAAGCCGAAACCCTATGTTGCGCTATCTCAGAGCCGAGGTGACAGTCGGCTGGGTTGTTGGATTCGGGTCAATAAGGATTTGGAATGATTGAAGCGGATCGGCTGACGCGCCGCTACGGTGATTTTGTGGCCGTCGATGAGGTGTCGTTTGCCATTGAACCGGGGGAGATCGTGGGCTTGCTCGGGCCAAACGGGGCGGGCAAGACGACGATCATGAAGATGTTGACCGGCTTTCTTGAGCCGAGCAGCGGCCGGGTGGTGGTCGATGGGGAGGAGCTTGAGGGCGACCCCCGAGCCGTGCAGCAGCGGCTGGGCTACCTGCCGGAAAGCCTGCCGCTCTATCCCGAACTGCTGGTGGTTGACTACTTGGCTTACGCGGCAGACCTAAGGGCGGTCGATAATCCCCGCCAGGCGGTGGTCGAGGCTATTGAAGCGACCGAGTTGGGCGACAAGGCGTTGGAGCCGATCGGCACCCTGTCCCGGGGCTTCAAGCAGCGGGTGGGCGTGGCTCAGGCCATCCTGCACAAGCCCCGTTTCCTGATTCTCGATGAGCCGACCAACGGCCTCGACCCCGGCCAAACCCAGCACATGCGCCAGTTGGTGCAGGAGTTGGCCCGTTCGGCCACCGTTATTCTTTCCACGCACATCATGCAGGAGGTCAACGCCATCTGCGACCGCGCCCTGATCCTGCGCAACGGCGCCCTCGTGCTCGATGAGCGGCTCAAGGACCTGCAACGCAGCAACCGCCTGCGCCTGCGCACGGCGCCCGACGCGACGGTGGCGGCGCTGCCTGGGACGAGTGCTTCGAGCCTGGGCGATGGCCGCTGGCGCCTGACGGTGGAGGGCGACCTGGACGCCGGCTCCCGCGCCATTGCCGAGTCTTTGGTCGGCGCCGGTGCCCCGATCTACGAACTCGCCCCGGAGCAGCGCGACTTGGAGACGCTGTTTCGTGAAGTGAGCGAAGCGGGGGAGGCGTCCTGATGAACATCCAAGCCACGCGCCGAATCGCGGCCAAGGAACTCACCCTGTTCTTCGCCTCGCCCACCGGCTACCTGTTCCTGGCCGCGTTTCTGGCGGTCACCCTGTTCGTCTTTTTCTGGGTGGAAGCCTACTTCGCCCGCAACGTGGCGGACGTGCGGCCCATGTTCGAATGGATGCCGGTGATGCTCATCTTCCTCGCATCGGCCTTGACGATGCGCCTGTGGAGCGAGGAGCGGCGTACCGGCACCATGGAGTTCGTCTTCACCGTGCCGGCTCGCACTTGGGAGTTTGTGCTGGGCAAGTTTGGTGCCTGCCTGTGCCTGCTGGGCATCGCCCTGCTGCTCACGCTGCCGCTGCCGATCAGCATCGCCTTCCACGCCGATCTCGACTGGGGGCCGGTGCTGGCGGGCTACGCCGCCGCCTTCCTGCTCGGTGGCGCCTACGTCGCCATCGGCCTGTTCGTCAGCGCTCGCACCGACAGCCAGATCGTTAGCCTCATCATGGCAAGCTTCGCCTGCGGCGCGTTCTATCTGGTGGGCAGTCCGGTGCTGACCGACCTGGTGTCCGGCGGCGTGGCCGACTTCCTGCGCGCCTTGGGGGCCGGCGCCCGATTCGAGTCCATCACCCGGGGTGTGGTGGATCTGCGCGACCTCTACTACTACCTGTCCTTAGGCGGTGTCTTCCTGGCGCTGAACGTCTACGGCTTGGAGGTGCAGCGTTGGGCCAAGGATGGCGAACGGACCCGGCATCGGGCCTGGATGCTCGGCACGACCCTGCTAGCCGCCAATCTGCTGGCCGCCAACCTGTGGCTGGCGGGCTTCTCCGGGCTGCGCATCGACGTCACCGAGGGGCGCATCTACTCCATTTCCGACGCCACCCGAGGCTATCTCGCGCAGTTGCGCGAGCCGCTGCTGATTCAGGGCTACTTCAGCGCCAAGACCCACCCGCTGCTGGCCCCCTTGGTGCCGCGCATGCGCGACCTGCTCGCCGAGTACGAGATCGCGGGCGGCGGCAACGTCAAGGTGCGCATCATCGACCCGGCCGACGACCCGGAACTTGAGGACGAGGCCAACACCAAGTATGGCATCCGGCCGGTGCCCTTCCAGGTGGCCGATCGCTACCAGTCGAGCTTGGTGAACTCCTATTTCGACGTGCTGGTGAGCTACGGGGACGAGTACGAGGTGCTCGGCTTCCGCGACCTGATCGAGGTCAAGGTGGCGGGCGAGGCGGACTTGGACGTGCAGCTGCGCAATCCCGAGTACGACATCACCCGCAGCATCAAAAAGGTGCTATACGGCTTTCAGGGCGGCAGCAGCGTCTTTGCCAACATCCAGTCCCCGGTGACCTTCACGGGCTACCTGTCGGCGGACGAAAAACTGCCGGAGGCGCTCGCCGAGTTCCGTGCGGTGGTGCGCGGCGTACTTGATGAACTCCGGGCTGAGAGCGAAGGCAAGCTCAGCGTCGAGTTCATCGACCCCGACGCCGACGACGGTGCGGTGGGGGCCGAAATCGCCCAGAACTACGGCTTTCAGCCCATGGCCACCAGCCTCTTTGACGCCGACGTCTTCTACTTCTACCTCACCCTTAGCGACGGTGAAACGCTGGTGCAAGTTCCCGTGCCGGAGGCGCTGTCGGCGGAGGCTGCCAAGCGCGGCATCGAGGAGGGCCTGAAGCGTTTCGCTGCGGGGCTGCTGCGCACGGTGGCCTTGGTGACGCCGCCCGCGCCGGCGCCGTACATGGCCCAGCAGGGGATGATGGGCAATCAGTTCAGCCAGCTTCAAGGGCTCTTGGCCAATGATTTCGATGTCGAGACCACGGACCTCGCCGAGGGCGTGGCGCCGGAAGCTGCCGATCTGGTGATCGTGGTCGATCCCAAGGATCTGTCGGACAAGCAGGTCTTTGCCATCGATCAATTCCTGATGAAGGGCGGCACCGTGGCCGTGGCTGCCAGCGCCTTCGAAGCCAACTTCTCGGCGCAGACGCTGACCGCCGCGCCGCGGGTCACCGGCCTTGAGGATTGGTTGGACCAGCTCGGCGTCGGCATCGGCGAGTCGCTGGTCCTGGACCCCGCCAACGCCGCCTTTCCGGTGCCGGTGACCCGCAACGTCGGCGGCTTCAGCTTCCAGGAACTGGTGATGCTCGACTACCCCTACTTCCCTGACATCCGCGCCCCCAGCCTCAACCCCGATTCGATCATGACGTCCGGGCTGCCCCAGGTGACCATGGCTTGGGCATCGCCCATCGAGCTCGATGCGGATAAGAACGCCGAACGGGAAGTCGTCGAATTGCTGCGCACCTCGCCCGGCAGCTGGCTGTCCACGTCCACCGACGTGCTGCCACGCATCAACGAGCAGGGCTTGAGCGCCTTCGCGCCGGACGGCGACCAGCAAAGCCGCTTGGTGGGCGTCATGGTGAGCGGGCGCTTCGATTCGTTCTTCCAAGGCAAGTCCTCGCCGCTGCTCGAAGAAGAGGAGGAGGCGGAGACTGAAGGCAGTGCGGATGAAGCTGAGGACGAGACCAGCGCGGACGACGAAACGAGTGAGGACGACCTTGGGGTGGTGACCTCGGTGATCGAGCGCTCGCCGGAGTCGGCGCGGTTGTTCGTATTCGCCTCCAATGGCTTCCTAGCCGATCAGACCCTGCGCATGCTCGGCTCCGCTGACGGCACCATATACGGCAATTCGGCGCAGTTGATGGTCAACGTGGCCGATTGGTCGCTGGAGGACCAAACCCTGCTGGGCATCCGCGCCCGGGGTAATTTCAATCGCACGCTGCCGCCTCTTGAGGCCGATCAGCAGGCGCTCGTTGAGTACCTCAACTACGGCTTCGCCTTGGCGGGCATCGGCGTGGTGTTTGCCCTGCAGCGGCGGCGTGCGGCCAAGGCTAGGCAAACCTACGGCGGCTGGTTGGCGGGAGAGTCGGCATGAGTGGACGAATTGGCTTGCTGGGCGGGCTGCTGGTGGCCCAAGTGGTCATCATCGCTGGCCTGCTGTTGGCCAGCGGAGTGGGGTCGGATGCCGGTGCGCCGCATTTGCTGTCCTTCGAACCGGCCAACGTGACCAAGCTCTCCGTATCCGGGGAGGGCGAAACCGTGGGTATGGCGCGCGACGGCGACGTCTGGCGCCTTCAAAGCGGTGCGCCGAATGGGGCGCCGGAGGTTCTGCCCGCCGATGGCGGCAAGATCAGCGAAGTGCTCGACAAACTGGCTGGCTTGGATGCCCCGTGGCCGGTGGCGACCAGCGACGACAGCGCGGAGCGCTTCGAGGTGACCGAGGGCAACCACCAGCGGCGGCTGGTCATCGAGGATGCGGATGGCCCGGTGGCGGACCTGCTGCTGGGCACTTCGCCGGGCTACCGCCGGGTGCATGCCCGCTTGAGCGGCGCAAGCGAGGTGTACAGCATCGACTTCTCCAACTACGAAGCGCCCACTGATGCCGACCAGTGGCTGGACAAGGCCTTGCTCGCGGCCAAGGGCCGAGTGTCCAGCGTCATGCTGGAAGACGCTTGGCAGTTGGCTCGGCAAGACGACGGCTGGCTAATCGACGGTGCGCCCGCCGACGCGGAGGCCGCCGACGATCTGGTCCGGCGTTTCACCGGCCTGCGAGTGCTCGGCACCTCGGACGAGGAGGCTGATGCGGCCGGGGACGCCGATGCGGCTGGCGAGCCAGCGGGCGTGTTCGTGGTGACCGACGAGGACGGCGAACATCGCCTGACGCTGTTCCACGAAGCGGAGGAGGACGACTACAGCCTGACTTCGGATCGAGTGGCGGGACGTTTCGAAGTGGCCACCTACATCGCGGAGCAGATGCTCGCCGATCCGGCTGATCTGCAAGCTGATGCGGCCGAGGCCCAGGACAACGTGCTCGAAGAGGGTGCCGTTTCGGATCAGGAAGGCTGAGTGCCGCCCTTTGTTGGCCGACTCATCGGCTTGGCGTTGCTCGCGGCCGTGGCCGGGTGCGCTTCGTCGCCGCCGCGTTTGGGCGCTGCCGCCCTTGCCGCCGCCAAATCACCCCGAACTTGGGCGCCTCTGGCGGGTGCCGCCGTGTTGTCAATAGGCGATCTGGATGACTCGGTATCAGACTGGGCGGCGGATGAGAGGCCTCTCTTTGGCGGAAGCGCTGAGGGCGCCAGCGACGATCTGCGCAACGCCGCCGTGGCTGGCTTCTTGGTAACGGCTCTTGCCGCTCCAGCCGACAACACTGCCGAGGGGTCGCGATGGCGGCGGCTTAGTTGGGGAGTGGCTGCCCTGTATGCGCAGGGCGGTGTCATTGAAGGCTTAAAGGATTTCGTTGGACGACAGCGTCCAGACGGCAGCAACGACCGAGGATTCCCCTCCGGCCACGCCGGGATGGCTTCCAGCGCCGCTGCTCTGGGGCAACGCAACCTGCGCGCGATGCCTATCGCGGAGCCTTGGCGGCGTGGCGCGTCCATCGGCTTCGACGCGTTGGCAGCAGGCAGCGCATGGGCGCGCGTGGAGGCGGAGAAGCACCATGCAGCGGACGTGCTGGCTGGCTACGCCATCGGCCACTTCATCGCCGCTTTCGTATCGGAGGCGTTCATCGAGCCGAGCCTGCCCGCCGCCGAACTGGCGTTCCAAGGCTCTAGCAACGGCGGTGCCTTGCGCTTGACCGTGCCCCTGCACCCCGTGCGATGAAGCTGGCGTTCCCCGACTATCTGGCCGATCTCGGTTTCGCCGCCCAAGGCCCCGAGACCGCCGCCTGTTTCGATCTCGACCGCACGCTGATCAGCGACTACTCCGTAAAGGCCTTCTTCCTGGAGGCAGTCAAATCCCGCACGGTGTCCATTCGGGGGCTCGCTGCCCAGTTTGTGACGCTGTGGAGATACCGCTTCGGGCGCTTGGACTACCACAGCGTGATGAGCGCAACGGTGAAGGACTTGGCCGACTTGCCGGAAGCGGACCTGATGGCGCTCGGCGAGCGGGCCTTCAGGCGTCGCGTGGCGGCGATGATCTACACGGACGCGCGAACCCTGGTCGCGGAGCATCGACGCCTGCGCCATCGACTGGTGCTGGTCACCTCGGCCACCCGCGCCCAGGCGGCGCCGGTGGCGGCGAGTTTGTCCATTGCGGATTTGCGCTGCACCGAGCTGCAGGTGAGCGATGGCCTCCTGACCGGCGAGTTCACGCCCTGCCACGGCGACGCAAAGCGCCGGGCGGTGCTTGACTGGCTGGCCGAGCAGGGCATCGACCCGTCGAGAACCTACTTCTATTCCGACGGCGACGAAGATTTGCCGTTGCTGGAGGCCGTGGGGGTGCCGGTGGCGGTCAACGCCAAACCGCGCTTGGCCGAGGTCGCCGCCGAGCGCCACTGGCCGGAGCTTGAGTTTGTGGAGACTGGCGCGCCGACCGGCTCGCCCCAAGAAACGGAGGCCACATGATCGACCTGTACACTTGGCCCACACCCAATGGCCGCAAGGTCTCCATCGCCTTGGAGGAGTTTGGCCTCGATTACCGCGTCCATCCGGTCAACATCCTCAAGAACGAGCAGTTCGACCCGGAATTCCTGAGGATCAGCCCCAACAACAAGATTCCGGCGATCATTGATCGCGCCTCGAACCGGGCGATGATGGAGTCGGGTGCCATCCTGTTGTACTTGGCTGAAACCCACGACCGCTTCCAAGGCGACGACCAGTGGCAGACCTTGGAGTGGCTGATGCTGCAAATGGGTGGCGTCGGCCCGATGCTCGGCCAAACCCACCACTTCCTGCGCTTCAATGTTGGCAAGGCGCCCTACGCGGAGCAGCGCTACGCCGCCGAAGCCAAGCGCCTTTACGCCGTGCTCGACCAGCGGCTCGCCGACCGCGAGTACCTCGGCGGCACCTATTCCATCGCCGACATGGCCACCTGGCCCTGGATTTCCCGCTACGAGTGGCAAGGCATCGACTGGGCCGACTACCCGAACCTAAAGCGCTGGTACCTCACCATCGCCGACCGCCCCGCCGTGCAACGGGGCTACGACGTGCCCATGAAAGTGAACCCGATACCACGGCCTTAGCGAACGCCGTCTTCTCAAGTTCCACACTGATTTTTCTATATTTGTATATCATGTCGTCACTTTTCATGTAAAAATGACGACATGATTGACGGCTATAAACGCCTGATCCGCCCGCCGGAACGCAGCTTCTTCCTGTTCGGCATGCGTGGCGTGGGCAAAAGCACTTGGGCTCGGGCCACGTTCCCCGAGGCGAGCTATCTGGACCTGCTTGATGAACGCCTCTATCAGGACCTGCTTGCGGACCCTTCGCTGTTCGCCCAGTCCATCGCCGACCTCAAGGCGGGGGACTGGGTGGTGGTGGATGAAGTGCAGCGCCTGCCTGCACTGCTCAACGAGGTGCATCGGCTGATCGAGGCGCGCGGCCTGCGCTTTGCCTTGCTCGGTTCGAGTGCGCGGAAGCTCAAGGCCGCAGGCACTAATCTTCTAGCCGGACGGGCGCTCAAAAAGACCCTATTTCCTCTGACTGCAGCGGAACTCGGCGAGGATTTTGACCTTGACCGAGTGCTTCAGTACGGGTCCGTGCCCCTTGTTTGGTCGAGCGGCGAGCCCCGGGAGGTCTTGGAGGCTTATGGACAGCTCTACCTGCGCGAGGAGATTCGAGCCGAGGCCCTCGTGCGGAACTTGCCGGGCTTTGTCCGTTTCCTGCCCGTCGCGGCGCTGTTCAACAGCCAAGTCGTCAATGTGGCCGGAATCGCCCGGGACGCAGGCGTTTCCCGAACCACTGTGCAGGGCTACCTCGATATCCTGGAGGACACCCTGCTCGCTTACCGCCTACCAGCCTATGAGTCCCGCACTCGGGTGCGGGAACGAAAGCGGCCTAAGCTGTATTGGGTTGATCCGGGCGTTGTCCGAGCCGTCAAGCGTCAACTTGGCCCCCGACCGCTGAAGAAAGGGGTTCGCTGCTCGAAAGCTGGGTTGCCACGACCTTGCAAGCCCATGCGGAAACTCAGCACCTCTACGACGAGCTCAGCTATTGGGCGCCCCACCAATCCACCGTGGAGGTGGACTTCCTCCTGCAGCGGGATGGAGAACTGCTTGCGATCGAGGTGAAGGCAACTAGCCCGACTTCCGCAACTCAACGCTGATTCAAGCGCAAGTCATTGATTTTTGGTTGTTGGAGGCCATAGGTCGGCACTACAAGCCACCGACCAGCGTGGGGCGCATTGGCCGATTCAGGCGAGGATTTTGGGTGTCG
>JAJEIQ010000039.1 GCA_022827905.1 Pseudomonadales bacterium
CGCAGCCGCCGGGCCGAAGCCGAGCCCGTCCACGGGTGAAGCTCGGCCGGACCGGCGGCGCAATGCGGGCGGCAACCACCCAAGGAGGCCCCTTACGGAAAACACGAAAAAAACTGTTGACCAGATAGAAACTCGCTCCGAAGCAGGGCAGCCGACCCAATCGAGGGCGGGACGCCCTCGCTCCGAAGCAGGGCAGCCGACCCAATCGAGGGCGGGACGCCCTCGCTCCGAAGCAGGACAGCTTACCAGAGCGACAATTGTCCGCCTTGGGGTGGTCTAAACAAGTCGGTGCGCAGCGGCGGCAGGCGGTTGCCGGCCAATCCGTGGCGCCTGCGCGCCGCCGCCATGCGCGCCGCCAGCAAGTCCGCGAACGGCCCCTTGCCGCGCATGCGCTCTCCCCACGCCGAATTGTAGGCCTTGCCGCCGTGGGCGTCATGGATGGCCGCCATGACGCGCTTGGCCTTCATGGGGTAGTGCTCCGCCAGCCAAGCCTCGAACAGCGCCTTGACTTCCAAGGGCAGGCGAATCAGCGTATGGCTCGCTGCGGCAGCCCCCGCAGCAGCGGCGCGCTCGACGATGGCCTCGATTTCATGGTCGTTTATGAACGGGATGATGGGCGCCGCCATGACGCCCACGGGCACGCCCCGCTGATGCAGGCCCGCCACCGCCCGCAGGCGCGCCGCTGGGCTGGCGGTGCGCGGCTCGAGCCTTACCTTGAGCGCGTTCGACAGGGTGGTGACGCTGAGCATGACGGCGACGAGATCGTTGCCGGCCAGTTCCTCCAACACATCAAGGTCGCGCAGCACCAAGGCGTTCTTGGTGACGATGCTCACCGGATGGCGGCACTCGGCGGCGACCTCCAGAACGGTGCGGGTGATGCGCAGCCGCTTCTCGACCGGCTGGTAGGGGTCGGTGTTGGTGCCCATGGCAATGGTGCGGCAGCGGTAGGACCGGGCGCTGAGCTCCTCGATGAGCCGCTCCCGCACGTTGGTCTTGTAGAAGATCTTGGTTTCAAAATCGAGCCCCGGCGAGAGGTCCAGATAGGCGTGCGTGGGCCGGGCGAAGCAATACACGCAGCCGTGCTCGCAGCCCTTGTAGGCGTTGATGGAGCGGTCGAAGGGCACATCCGGGGAGGTGTTGCGGGTGATCAGGCGCACGGTGCGGTCCGGGAAGAACTCGGTGGTGGGCGCGGGCTCCGGCTCCTCCCGCAAGTTCCAGCCATCGTCCACCGGCACCGAGGTGGTGTCCAGGTAGCGGCTTCCTGGATTCAGGGTGGCGCCGCGGCCCTTGTGCGCCACCGGCCCGGCCCGCGAATCCTTGCCATCCCCCACGGCCATGACGCCTCTCCAATCGAAGCAATACTGTATTTAAAAACAGTATCGGCGTCAACACTCAATGTCGATGGACACTCCGAACCGATGCGCCAATGTGTCGCCGATCAAGATCATCGGTACGCATCCGACCTGTGGGCGACCTTGACGACCGTCACCACAAGAGGTTCCTTCCCGATCTCATAGACGATGCGGTAGGCGCCCTGTCTGACCCGGTACCGCTCCTGAACGGACAGCTTCTGGGCGCCCTCCGGCCTCGGGTCGTCAGCGAGGCTCTCAATTCGGTCAAGTATGCGCCTCACATCCGCGTTGGGGATCTTGCGCAGATCCTTGGCAACCGACTGCTTGAATGCGAGCCTATAGTTTGCCATGCCGCTTCAGGTCATCGAGAAGCGCCTCGTAGCTGATGTCCGGTTCATGCGCCCTTTCGCCAAAGGCCGTCAAGTCTTCCTGGTCTTCGCTCATGAGCAGGCGGGCCGCCTCGTTGACGAGATCCGACACGGTGCGTTGGCAAGATGCCGCCTTCAGCCTCAAGGCTTGATGGATGGCCGGGTCGAAATAGATGGTGGAACGCTTGGACAGCAAGCCCATGGGCGCCTCCTCGGCTGCAAGGTTGAGCATCATAACGTTATATCACCAAAGCGTCCATTAACCGGCGTCGAACATCCAGTCGGAACCTCTTTTGAGAACACTGAAGGCGGGCTCAAACATTTGCCCCGCAATCCGTTAACCTTGGACGCTTCCACTCCAATCATTTCAACCAAGGGAGACCTACCATGATCGTCGTCAATGCCCGGATTGAGGCCACGCCGGAAACGGTGGCCGCGCTCAAGGACGCCATACTGGCCATGCAGTCCGCCACCCTGGAGGAGCCCGGTTGCGAGGACTACACGTTCAGCGTCGAACTGGCCAATGCCGGCGCCATCCGCATCACCGAGCGCTGGGACAGCAAGGAGGCTCTTCAGGCGCACTTCGCCACCCCGCACATGGCCACTTTCCAAGCCGCCATGCAGGCCCATCCGCCCAAGGAGGTGAACGCTCACTTCTATGAGGCGACCGAGATCGACATGGGGCTGTGATGCAGATCTGGGGCGGCGCCACGACGCGCACGCAGCGCGCCCACTGGATGGCCCACGAGTTGGCGCTGGACTACGAAGCGAAGCTCATCGGCCCGCGCACCGGCGAGACCCAGCGCGCCGAGTTCAGGGCGCTGAACGTCAAGGAAAAGGTGCCGGTGCTGGTCGATGACGGCTTCGTGCTGACTGAGAGCGCAGCCATCGTCACCTACCTGGCCGATACCTACGGCGCCGAAACCGGCTTGGTTCCATCGCCCCACACCAAGTTGCGGGCGCAGTACAACGAGTGGCTCAGCTATGTGCAGATGGAACTGGACGCCCACACCCTGTACATCCTGCGCAAGCACATCGACCTCGCCCACCTCTACGGAGAGGCCCCCACGGCGGTGGCGACCGCCATCGAAGGGTTTAAGAAGCAAATCGCCTTCGCCGACCGCCGCCTTCGGGACCACGCGCACTTGGTCGGCGACGGCTTCACCGGCGCCGACATCATGCTGACAACTTGCCTCACTTGGGGCCAAGCCTGCGACATTGAGCTGCCGCCGAGCTTGGACGAGTACACCCGCCGCATGACCAGCCGCGACGCCTACCAATCCGCAGCGAAACTCAACTTCTCCATCACGCCGGACGGAAGCCCTTAGCCCTCGGAGCGAGGGCATCTTGCCCTCGCACGGCGCGCAGCGCCGTTCCCGGAACGAGGGCATCCTGCCCTCGGTTCCTCAACGCGCCCCGCGCTGGACGCCAGCGGAGAGGTTGGCCAAGTGGCCCGTCGGGCTCTCCAGCAGGCTCATGACGCGGACTGGGCGGTCGGACGTGACCCGCAGGCGCCACTTGCCCTTGCCGTCGCCGAGCGCGCCCTCCAGCCCCTCGCCGCCGGACTCCAGCTCGGCCGACGTCAGCGTCCGCACCGCCCAGGGCGCCAACGTCAACGACACTGAAGCGGCCCCCGGATCGCCGGCGTCGTCCGTGCCCCGCACCGTCACCTGGGCCGGCTCCGCGCCGGCGTTGATCAGCCGCAGCAGGCTGACCTGGCGCCAGTTGCTGGCCGGGTTCAGGAAGTCCACCCGGTGCCCGCCGTCGGCCTCGGGTGCCAGCGCGTTCATGCCGGTCACGAACCCGTCGTCGAGGTGGCGCACGTAGGCCGAGGCCCAGACGTCCGCCGGGGCCGCCAGGTCCAGCCGCCAGTCGCCCGCGCCGGGGCCGGTGCCCAGCGGCAGGCCCTTGGCCGGCGCGCCCAGCTCCAGGTCGTCGGAGTTGAGGTGGACCGCCTCGCCCGCGCCCACGTCCAGCGTCAGCGCCGGGTGGGCCGTGCCGGCGCCGTCGCGGGCCTCGATGCGGACCTCCGCGTCCGCCGTCCCGCGGTTGATGACCCGCAGGAAGCCCTGCCGCCGGTCCGGGTCGTCCGCCGCCGGGAACAGGGGCACGAGGGTGCGGGCCGTGCCGTCCCCGGCCTCCGTCCGCGGGGCGGTGGCCGCCGACAGGTTGGCCAAGTGGCCGGTGGGCGACTCCAACAGGCCCATCGCCTCCACCGGGGCGTCCGACGACACGTTGAGCCGCCACTTGCCCTGGCCGTCGCCCAGCCTGCCGTCGAGCCCGCTGGCGCCGTGCTCCAGCTCCCGGGCCGACAGCGTCCGCGCCGTCCCGGCCGGCAGCGTCAGGCGCACCGGGGACGCCCCCGGCGCGCCGGCGTCGTCGACGCCCGACACCGTGACCTCGGCCGGCGCCTCCCCGGGGTTGGCCAGCCGCAGCAGGCTCACCTGCCGCCAGTTGCTGCCGGGGTTGAGGAAGGCCACGAACAGGCCGCCGCCGGACTCGGCGGGAACCGTGCCGACCAAGGGCGTGACGAACCCGTCGCGGGTGCGCACGTACGCCAGCGCCCCCGCGTCGGCGCCCGCGAGGCGCAGCCGCCAGTCGCCCCGGGTCGGCGTCCCCGTGCCGGGAACCAGGCCCTTGGCCGCGCTGCCGCCCTCCAGGTCCGACGAGTTGAAGTGCGCCCCGCCGCCCGGCGCCAAGCGCAGCGTCGAGGCCGTCCCCGGCACCCCGCCGTCGTCGGTGGCGGCGATCGAGACGGGGCCGCCCGAGCCGCCGAGGTCCAGGACCCGCAGGAAGCCGTGGCGGGTCTCCAGGCCGCCGGCCGGGAGCAGCGGCACCTGGGCTTCCGGCGGCGGGCCGTCGAGGATGGTGCCGCGCGCCTCGTGGCGCACCACCCGGGCCGGCGCCGAGCCCGGCACCACGGACAGCGTGACCGTGAACGCCTCGTCGCCCTCGGCCTCCGCGTCGCGGCGGGTCGCCACCTCCAGCCACAGTTCCGACTCGCCGGGGGCCACCGTCACCGGATGGCGGGCGAGGCCCGCGTAGTCGGCGCCCTCCGAAGCCGTTCCGGGAGTGGTGGACGCCAGCAGGTCGAGCCGCCGCCGCGCCGGGGCGTCCAGCGTGATGCGGAAGCGGGCCGGCGACCCCTCCACGACCGGCTCCGCGTGCAGGATGCGCACCGTGGCCGACGAGCCGCCGCCACCGGAGCCGCTGCCGCCACCGCTGGAGCCGCCGCCGCTCGGCGGCGGAGTGCCCGAGCCGCCGCCGCTGGGCGGGGTGGTGCCGGGCTCCCCGCCGCCGTCGTCGCCGCCGGACGCGGGAACGGTCCCGGTGACGCTGGCCGAGGCCGGGCTGTCGCCCGCCGCGCTCAGCGCGAACACCCGGTAGTGCCGGGTCGTGCCGCGGGGCACGTCCTGCTCGGAGAAGACCGGATTGGCGTCGGCGGCGAGGTTCGGCGTGATCGCGGTCCAGGGCGCGTTGCCGTCGGCCGACCGCTCCACCCGGTAGCCGGTCACCGCCGCCCGCGCCGCGTCCGCCGCTGGCGGGTGCCACCGGAAGGTGAGGGTCTGCCCGTCCACTTGGACCTCGGCGCCGCTCAGGTCCGGGGCGAGCGGCGGCATCAGGGTCCCGCCGTCCACCTTGCGGGTGGCGTCGGCGGCGATGGCGGCGTGGGTCCGCCGGGCGTTGGCGCCGCCGCTGCGCGCCACGATCGTGCCGCCGTTCAGCTCAAGGCTGTTGGCGGCGACCGAGATCCCGTCCTCGTCCCGGTCGCCGGCCTGCACCGTATAGCGGAAGCTCAGGAGCGACCGCTCCCCGAAGCCGGTGAGGTGGCTGTCGCCGGACGAGAACGCCGCGTAGCGCGTGGCGCCGCCGATGTCGAGCGCGATCCGCGGCGTGCCGGTCACGTTCACCCGGGGCTCGTACTGGAGGACCACCTCGATCGTCTCGCCGGCCCCGAAGGTGTCGCCCATCTCCGGCGTCGTGTCCGCGCCGAACGCGAACGAGGTGATCGCCGGCCCGGTCGGCGACGGCGTGGTGTTGGTCGCGACCTGGCCGCTGAACGTCGCCACGGCGTTGCCCGTCCCGTCCTGGAGCGGGTCGGCGGCCGGCTTCGTGTAGCCCGCCGTCACCGCCTGGTCGTGCGAGACCGCCGAGGCCAGGGTGAGGGTGACCCTGCTGCCGCTCACCGAGACGGCGTTCACCGTCCGCGACGAGCCCGCCACCGTCACCGTGAAGGCGCTTGGCCCCGGCACCGAATCCGGGTCCAGCGCCTCGTCGAAGGCCAGCGTCAGCGTCGTCCCGTCCACCGTCGCCGCGCCCAGGCCCGGCGCCGTCCTGTCGGCCGCCCCGCCGCCGTCGACCTTGTGGCCGCCGCCGGCGGCGTGGGCCGCGTGGTCCAGCACCGCGGCGGCCCCGCCGGCCCGGGCAACGATCGCGCCGCCGTTCAGCTCCAGGCCGTTCGCGGGGATGCCGATCCCGTTGACGTCGCGGTCGCCCGCCTCCACCGTGTAGCGGAAGTTCACCAGCGACCGCTCGCCGAAGTCCGCCGTCGCCGCATAGGCCGCGTAGCGCCGCGTCGCGCCGACGATGAGCGCGATCCGCGCCGTCCCGGTCACCGTCACCTTGGGGGTGAACCCCAGCGTCACGATGATGGCCTCGCCCGCCCCGTAGGTGTCGCCCCTGTCCGGAGCGCCGCCCACGCCCACGCTCGACACCCTCGGCGCGCCGACCACCGTCACCTCGCTCGAGGTCGACCAGGCGCCCTCGCCCTCGGCGTTGGTCGCCCGCACCTGCACCTGGTAGCGCTCGTCCTCCGTCAGCCCCCTGAGCGTCGTCCTCAGGGCCGTGCCGGCGTCGCGGCTTGTCCACGTCCCGTCCGGCGCGCTCGAGGCGAGGCGGTACCGCACGCCGTAGCCGGTGATCGCCGGGCCCGTGTTGGCCGGCTCCGTCCAGCGCACCACGGCGGTGGTCGCGGTGGTCGCGCCGAAGGTCGGCGCCGCCGGCGCGCTCGGCGGCTCGTCCGCGTCGACCACGTTGACCGTCACCGTCGCGTCGGCGCTGCCGCCGGCCCCGTCGCTCGCCCGCACCGTCAGCGTGAAGCTGGCGGTCGCCTCGAAGTTCACGCCGCTCCCGGTGTAGGTGATCGCGCCGTTCGACGAGCCGATGACGAAATCGTCGCCCGCCGTGTTGCCGGCGACGATCGCGTAGGTGACCGCGTGGCCGTCGTCGGCGTCGGTCGCCGAGACCGTGCCCACCGCCACCGCCGTCTCGCCGCTGCCGTCGGCGTTCTCCGCCAGGTCGAAGGCATAGCTCGTCTCGCCGTCCGGGAAGGTGAACTCCGGCGCGTGGTTGGCGCCGGTCGTCCCCGTGCCCGAGGCCGACCAGCCGGACGTGCCCTCGGCGTTGGTCGCCCGCACCCGCACCTCGTAGCCGGTGCCGGTCAGCAGACCCGAGATCGCGATCGTCCGCTCCGTGCCGCTGTGCATCGCGTCCACCCAGGCGGAAGCCGGCGTCGTCACCCGGCGGTACTCCACGTCGTAGCCGGTGATGTCCGGCCCGGCGTTGTCCGGCTCCGTCCAGGTCGCCACGATGCTGGTCGAGGTCCCCGTGCCGAAGGCCGGCGCCGCCGGCGCGGCGGGCGCCTCGGTGTTGTCGTCGGTCACGTTGACCGTCACCGTCACGTCGGCGTCGCCGCCGGCCCCGTCGCTCGCCCGCACCGTCAGCGTGAAGCTGGCGGTCGCCTCGAAGTTCACGCCGCTCCCGGTGTAGGTGATCGCGCCGCTCGACGAGCCGATGACGAAGTCGTTGCCCGCCGTGTTGCCGGCGACGATCGCGTAGGTGACCGTGTGGCCGGCGTCGGCGTCGGTCGCCGAGACCGTGCCGACCGCCACCGCGGTCGTGCCGCCGTCGGCGTTCTCCGCCAGCGTGAAGGTGTAGTCCGTCGCGCCGAACACCGGCAGGTGGTTGTCGGTCGTCGTCTCCCCTGCGCGCCAGGCCGACCAGGCGCCGTCGCCCGCGGCGTTGCTCGCCCGCACCTGCACCTGGTACTCGGTGCCCGCCTGGAGGCCGGCGATGGCCGTGGACGTGGCGGGCACGTCCTGCGGACCGTCCGTCCAGCCCCCGCTGTTGCCTGCCCGGTACTGCAGGTCGTAGCCGGTGATCGGCGGCCCGGTGTTGGCCGGCGCGGTCCAGCTCACGTCGAGGCTCGTCGTCGAGTCCGCCGTCGGGCCCACCGTCGGCGCATCGGGCTGGCCCGGCGCCGCGTCGGCGAAGGTGGTGAACTCGACGGGGTCCGAGTCGCCGAACAGGGTTTCGGGCGTCTGCCCGGGCTGATGGGCGCGGGCGAACACCCGCACCTCCTGGCGGGTGCCCGAGGGCAGGCCCTGGAGCGTCCTCGATGTGACGTCGGCCCCGGGGGTGATCCTTCTGGTCCAGTCTGTCCAGCCGTTGTCGGCGGCGTTGCGCTCGCGGGTGTCAACGCCGAAGCTGGTGATGGGCCTCGTGGAAGACTCCGCCGTGGGCTTGATCCATGTCACCTGGATGCTGTTGTGGGTGATCTGATCCACCGTCACCCCGGTCGTCTTGCCGGGGTTGTGCGAGACGTTGATCACCGGGGAGAGGGCGATGAGCCTGTAATTCCTATCGTTATCGACTTCGCTGAACGAGATTTCCTGTCCGGAGGTGGCTGGGGCTCCTATCCGGACCCGGCTCGCACCGACCGCTCGGGATTGGGAACCGACGAACGCCTCTGTCCCGTCGCTGTCGGAGCCAGTCCACGAAGAGCTGGTACCGAGGGTCTGTCCCAATTCTGATTTCCGAGCATTGGAATCCCAGGCCCCGTCGTAGAAGCCGGCGTAGTCGTCGGCGATCCTGGCGCCAATGAAGTTGCCGCTTAGGTTCACGCCCAGCCAGTAGATGGGCACGCCGGTGCCGGTGGTGGCGGTGTTGTCGCGGGCATCGGTGGCGGAGGTGGAGACCAGCGCCCGGAACTCGCCGCTGAAGCCCTGGATCTCGGTGTGGCCGGCGTTGGCCCGGTTCTGCACGAAGGTGTTGTAGGTGCTGATGTCAGTGGATGTGGCCTGCGTGGTAGTCGAGGTAACGAACAACAGGCGGAAGCTCTGGCCGGGGCCGATGTCGGAGGGCTTGAGCGCCCAGTCGTTCTCGACGGTCTGCGCGGTCTGTGCGCGGGCCGGCCCGGGCGCAAGGGCGAGGAACGCCCCGGCGAGCAGGAGAAGGGCCGCCGCGGCGGCGCGGAAGGCGGTGCGGCGCGGTCGCCGGCGGTCAAATCGGGCTGGCGGAGACGGTACGGATGGCGCGGGCGGCGCGCCCGACGCGCGGGACCGGGGCGCGGTCATGCGCCCGGCTCGGCTCGGCTCGGCTCGGCTCGGCTCGGCTCGGCTCGGCTCGGCTCGGCTCGGCTCGGCTCGGTTCGGTTCGGTTCGGTTCGGTTCGGTTCGGTTCGGACAGGAGTGTATCAGCCGCGCGCGAGTCCCGCGTCAACGGCAAACGTCCGGGCGGTCCGCCCGCGTCCAGCGAATTGTTCGTCTTCCGCATCCCTCCGAACCGGCCATGGGTCACGGTGGCGGGACGTTACGGAAAGGCGGGGCGAGATTCGCCTAGCAAACGGTAGGGTATGGGCGTTGGGGTATGGGCGTTGTTTCGGACCAGCCGCCGGGCGCCGCGGCTAGCGCCGGCCCTCGTCCCGTGCGGCCTAGGCCATCAGCCAGTCGATGATCCGGTCGTTCTCGTCGTTCGGATAGGTGTGGGAGAGATCGGCGATTTCCCGGTACTCAACCAGCGCCCCGCCAGACGTCAAAGCCGTGTGCGCGGTCTGCGCCACCTCGGCGGGAAACATCCAGTCCAGCGCGCCGTGGACCAGGTGGATGGGCAGGCCCTTGAGGCGGTCGCGGCTGACCGCTTCGAGCAGGAGCGGGTGAAAGGAGGCGGAGCAGGGCGCCAGGTGGGTGAAGGGGGCGCCGTCCTGCAGTCCGGCCAGATAGGTGAAGGTGCCGCCATCGGACATGCCGGTAAGCAGCACCCGGCCTTCATCGATGGGCCATTGGGATTTGACGTGGGTGACGATGGCGGCCAGGTTTTCGCAATCGGGCTCCGGGTTCATCAGCCCCCAGGTGCGGTCAATGGAAGTGGGAGCGGCGAGCACCGCGCCCCGGGTGCGGGCGTCGCGCAGCCAGGACCACAGAAAGGTGCGGCCATGGCCGCTGCCGCCGTGCAGGGCGACGATCAGCGGGCGGGTTTCGCCGTCGTGGTACTCGGGCACGTAAAGGGAGAACCCGCCCCGCTCCGCCACTTGGTTGCTGGCGTGCATGATGCCGACGTTGTCCCGCGATGCGTCCGCCGCCGCCATCTTGGCGGCCAGCGCCTCATCGTCGCGCCGGTCCGCATGGGTGAAGAAGCGGCTCACCGGCGGCAGCATCAGGGTCACCGGGTAGAGGGCTTCCAGCGCCCGGGTGAGATTGCCGAGCGCCCGATAAGCGCCCAACGCCGGCTGCGGCGAATCGGCCGCCAGCTTAAGGGCATCGAAAGCCAGCAACGCGTGGCCGGCGGCATCCGTGCAATGGGCCGCGAAGCGCTCAAGGCGATCCGGCCACTGCACGGCCTTGAAGGCCTCTCGCCCGGCCGCCAAAGGTTCCCGCCACTGCTGCACTTGTGCCGCCAAATCCGCAACGTTCGGCGGATGCAACCGCCGCCCCACGTAGGCCAGCGCATCCAAGGCGGTCAGCAGCGCCGGCACCAGCGCGGTGGTCGCCTCAGTCAAGGCATCGGCGTCATCGCTCATCAAGCGTCAGAAGGGAATGTCGTCTTCCAAGTCGTCGTCGGCGCCGTCCACCACGGTGGGTTCGTTGCGGCGGCTGGGCAGTGGGCCGGGGCCACCGGCGTCGGCGCCGCCGGACCGGTGGCTGTCCTGCCCGGCAGGCCGGTAGCCGTCCTGGCCGCCACCGCCGCCGCCGCGGCTGTCGAGCATTTGCATCTCCCGGGCAATGACCTCGGTGCGGTAGCGGGTTTGCCCGTCCTGCTCCCAGCTTGACGTGCGCAGGCTGCCCTCGATGTACACCTTGGAGCCCTTGCGCAGGTACTCCCCGGCGATTTCCGCCAAGCGGGCGAAGCAGACCACGTTGTGCCACTCCGTGCGCTCCTGCCTTTCGTTGGTCTGGCGGTCGAGCCAGCCCTCGGAAGTCGCTACGCTGAAGTTGGCGACCGGGGATCCCGACTGAGTGTAGCGGGTCTCCGGATCCCGCCCCAGATTGCCGATGAGAATGACCTTGTTGATTCCACGCGCCATGAGAGTCTCTTTCGTTTGTTCAGGTTCAAGTCAGGTTGATGAGTCTATATTATCGAGGGTACGAAACCTACGGCGATTCTCTGCATGAGTTGTAAGACATTGCCCAGACGCGCCTGCAATGGCGCACACCAAAAGCAGAGATATCCGCATTCATTTCGGCTGCTCTTGGCCGCCTTCGCGCTGCTGCCCGGCGCGGCCGCGGGCGCGGCAACGGCACTGCCGGACGTGGCCATCGACCTCTCCGCCCAAGCCGCGGCCCCGGTGCCGCCGGGGTGGGCGTTGCGGCAGGACTACTCCGGTGTGGATTTGCTGGACATCCGCGCTCCCGCGCTGTCGGTGGCGGAGCGAACGGCCATTGGCAGGCAGGGGCGTGGGCCGGCGCTGGTCGGGGCAGGACAAGCGGTCCCTGACGCCCACCAAGGCGAACTCAGCACCCGGCTGGAATGGAACGCCGCACCGGGCGGTGGCTTCGTCGCCGCGTTCCAGGTCAGCGCGCCGGAAGCCAAGGCCCTGCGCATCGGCCTGCGGGGCAACCTCCCCGAGGGCGGGGCGGTGCGTTTCTTCAGTCCGGCGGATGCCAGCCAGCGCTTTGAGCCCTACCGGCGAACCGACTTTCTCCCCCCAGCGGCCCAAGGCCGCGCCAAAGCCAAGGCTGCCCCCAGCGCACCGACTGTTGACGGCGCCGGGCGCCTCATCTGGTCGCCCACCGTGGCCGGCAGCGTCTTGGGCATCGAGGTCACCCTGCCCAGCACCCAAGCAATCGGCGAACTGTCCTTGGCCGTGGCGCGCATCTCCAATCTCCAATCCACGGGTTGGCGGCCAGCGACGTCCACGGGCGATGGCAACGCCTGCCAAGCCGTGGATGTCGCCTGCGCCACCACGCCGAGCTGCTCGAGGACGGCGACGGTGCGCATCCTCTTCACCGAATCCGACGGCAGTTCCCACACCTGCACGGCGACCACCATCAACGACCATCGGGACACCCCAGCCCGGCTGGCCAACAGCCACCTCTTGACCGCCCATCACTGCATAGCCACCCAGGCGGCGGCGGAGACCCTGGAAGCCTGGTGGCACGACCAATCGGCCAGTTGCGGCAGCACCCAGCGGAGCGACCGATATGCAGCCTACCAAGGCGGCGCGGATCTAGTCGTCGGCCACGCCGCTTCCGACCACAGCCTGCTGCGCCTGCGCAAACGCCTGCCAAACACCGCGATCTGCTGGAAGCGGTGGTCCGTCGAAGGTGACCGCATCGGCGAGACCGTGGAATCCGTGCACCACCCCGGCGGCGGACGCAAGGAGTGGGCCGAGGGGGAGTTGAAGCGGAACATCACGGCCATTCTGACCGACGCGGACAATCAGCACGTCGACGCCTTCGACGTTGACATCATGCAGGGGGCGCTAGTGGGCGGCAGCAGCGGCGCCGGCCTATTTGCCAGCAGCTCGGACGGCCGCCTGATCGGCGTGCTTTCGGGCGGTCCTGAAGAGAACTGTTCGGTGAACTACTTCGGGCGCTTCGACCGTTTCTTCCCCTATGCCCAGCCCTACTTGCAGCCCGATGCGGGCGGTTCCACCAGCGACGACCACAGCGGCTCGATCAGCGACGCCACCCTGGTGCCGCTCGGCTCGGCCACGGCCGGCAGCTTGACGGCTGGCGACGTGGACATCTTCACATTTGAAGTCCTGGAAGCCGGCACCGTCACCGTAGAGACCGAAGGCAGCACCGACACCTTCGGGACGCTGCTGCGCGCTGACGGATCAACCGTCTTCAGCGACGACGACCGAGGGCAAGGCAGCAACTTCCGCATCGTCAAAACGCTCACACCCGGCACTTACTACATCGAGGTGAAGGGCTTCAATGATCGGGCCACCGGCCCCTACTCCCTGCTGGTTGAATTCACCCCGGACACCCAGGTCGTCTACGCCGTGCCGCTGTTCCTCGCCGACGGCGACAGCCGCCGCGAGAGCTTCCTGCGCATCGTCAACCGATCACCGAGCAGCGGCATCGTGCGCATCAGCGCCATCGACGATGGCGGCAAGGCCTACGGACCGATCCGGGTGGCTTTGGACAGCCGCCAAACGATTCACCTGAACTCCTCGGACCTTGAGCGCGGAAATGACGCCAAGCCACTCTCCGGCGGGGTCGGGGACGGCAACGGCGACTGGCGTTTGTCGCTCAGCACGTCCTTGGACATCAGGCCCCAAGCCTACGTGCGCACGGCCGATGGATTCGTGACCAGCCTGCACGACCTCGTGGGCAGCCCCGGCAAGGCCCACGACGTCATCTTCTTCAATCCGGCGAGCAACTTCCGTCAACGCAGCCTGCTGCGCCTGATCAATCCCCACGACTACGGCGTCGACGTGCTCATCGACGGGCGCGACGACCAAGGCAAAGCGTCGCCGAAGGGCTTGGCGCGCGTGCGCCTAGCACCTTGGGCGACCGTCACCTTGACCGCCGAGCAACTGGAATCCGGCGCCTCCAACGCCGGGCTGACCGGCAGCTTTGGCGACGGCACGGGCAAGTGGCAGCTCTTCATCACGGCGGACGCCGCGATTCAGGTGATGAGCCTGCTGGAAGGCCCGGCGGGGCAGCTATCCAACCTGTCGACAATAAACGCGCTGACGGAGGACAACTGAAGAGCCGGAGCGAGCCGGAGCGAGGGCATCTTGCCCTCGAACTCAACCACGGAATTCCATCGAGGGCGGGACGCCCTCGCTCCGGGCGTATTCCTTCGGAGCGAGGGCATCTTGCCCTCGAACTGAACCGCGGGATTCCATCGAGGGCGGGACGCCCTCGCTCCGGGCGCACTCCTGCGGGGCGAGGGCATCTTGCCCTCGAGTGCGCCAGAACGCTACTCGCCGCCCAGCCGGCTGATGGCATCAGCCAAAAGTTCCACCGCCGGCGGGGCTTGAAACCCGGCTAAGCGGTCGGTCCATTGATCGCGCTCGGCCAACAGGCTCTGGACCGCCTCGGTCAGCCGAAGGGCGTCCAAGCCCTCTTCCGCGACCACCAGGCTGTAGCCGGCCTGTTCGGCGTAGGCGGCGTTCTCGATCTGGTCGCCACGGCTGGCCGTCTTTGGCAGGGGCACCAGCAGGTTCGGCTTGCCCAAGGTGAGCAGTTCGAAGAGGGCGTTGGCCCCGGCGCGGGAGACCACCGCATCGGCTGCCGCCAAGAGGTCGCCCCAGCCCTCCGCCACGAACTCGAACGCCCGATAGCCGGGCAGATCCAAGGGCACGGCCTTGCCGGGACCGCAGATGTGCACCAAGTGGCACCACTTCACCAGTTGCGGAGCAGCTTGGCGAACGACGGCGTTCAAGGACTCCGCACCCAAACTGCCGCCGGTCGCCAACACCAGCGGGACGCCCGCCGCTGCGCCGGCCCACTCGCGCCCGCGGGCAGGGTCGCCGTCCAGGAGTTCGGGACGCACCGGCGAGCCGCAGTGGATGAGCTCCCCGCGCAGCCGCGGCGGGCGCTCAATCGGGAAACTGGTGCCAAGGACGCTGAGGAAGGGCATGGCCAGACGATTGGCAAGGCCCGGCGAAAAGTCCGATTCATGGGCAACGACGGGTATCCGCCGCAGCCACCCCGCCAACACCACGGGAAAGCTCACGAAACCGCCCTTGGAGAAGATCACGTCCGGCCGCAGCCGGCCGAGCAGGCGGTAGCTTTGCCAAACGCCGCGCAGGACGGCAAAGGCATCGGTGGCGTTGCGCCAGGAAAAGTAGCGCCGCAGCTTGCCCGAGGCGACGCCGTGGTAGGCCACGTCCTCGCCCGCCAAGTAGTCGGCCTCCGCGCCGCCCGCACTGCCGATGTAGGCCAACTCCGCTCCCCGAGCCCGCAAGGCGCGCATCACCGGCACGGCGGGAAGAACGTGGCCAGCGGAGCCGCCGCCGGTGAAGACCGCCTTCATCACAGACCCAGCACCTTCTTCAGCAAGGGCACCGTCAAGCGCCTGCGCTCGCTCCACGCCGCCCGGTCCAAGCGCTCAAAGTCGTCCAGCAGGCAGGACAGCGAGCGCTCCCGCCGAGCGAACCAGAAGTCCAGCACCGGCGGCGGCACCTCAAGCCCACGCCGCCGCGCCCGATCGGCAAGCACAAGTGCCTTGCCGGGGTCATTCAGCTCCTGGACCTCCCAAGCGGCCGCCGCGCGCAAACGGGAGCCCACGTCATCCACGGCGAAGCGCAGCGCAGCCGCGGGCTGATCGGCCACCACCAACAGGCGGTGACCTCTGGTAACCAGCCCTTGGTAGAGGCCCATCAATGCCCGCTCCAGATCGATGCGCCCCAACCAATGCTGCAAGTCATCGAGCGCCACCAAGTCGTAGTCGGCAAGCCCGTGCAGCACCTCGGGATCCTCTGGGGTCGAGGCCAAGGGTACGTATGCCGCCTTGGCGCCGCGGCCGACATGCCAGTGGCAGGCCGCATGGGCCAAGTGGGACTTGCCTGACGCCGGCGGTCCCCAAAGCCAGAGCGCCGCAAAGCCGTCATCCGACTGCACCAACCGGTTGACCAGATCCCCGTTGCCGCCAACGACGTAGTTGGCGAAGGTGCGGCCGTCTTGAGCGGTGAAAGGCAGGAGTTGCTGATTCACTACGTGGCCGGGTGCTTGTTGCGCCACGCCTTCAGGCTCCAAGTGACCACATAGTCCACGCCGGAAGCGACGCTTAAGGCAGCCACCAAGTAAAAACACCAAGGGTCCGCCGCCGCCAAGGCCAGTTCGCTGGGCGCGCCGAAACCGCACAGTCCGAACAGCACTAGGAGCAGGACCAGTATCTGCACGGCGGTATTGACCTTGCTGATCAGGGTTGGCGACATCGACAGTTCGTGGAACCACAGCCGATAGACGCCAGCGCCCGCCAATATGATCGCGTCCCGCCCCACCACCAGCGCGACCAGCCACATCGGGATCACGCCTTGGACGGTCAGCGTGAGGAACACCGCCACCACCATCAACTTGTCGGCCAAGGGGTCCGCGAGCGCCCCGAACTCCGTGCCCCAGTCGAAGCGCCGCGCCAACAGGCCGTCCACGGCGTCCGAGGCCCCGGCGATGGCCATCAGCACCAGCGCTTCCGGGTAGCGCATCTGCCAAAGCAGCCAAGCGATCGGCGCCACCAGCAGGATGCGCAGCAGGGTAATGACGTTGGGCAGTTGGGAGAGCTTCATGGCGTACCACGCCAAGCCAGCTGGTTGACCGGTGCGCCCGGAGCCGGTCCGGCCAGCCGGCCGCCCGCTTCGAGGAGCGCCACGAGGCGGTCAGTTTCCGCTCGGCTGGTCAGTTCGATGTCCAACCGGTCCTGGTCCAAGCCGATCACGGCCACGCTCTTCAAGTACTCCAGACCGGCGAGGTAGTGCAATAGGCTGCCATAGTGAAGGGGCGAAGCGATGCCGGCGACAACCAGTGACCTCGGCTCAGTCGGACGCCACGGAAGGGCGTCGCGGCTGGCCATGGCGTTGGCGAGGAAATTGGCCCCGGCGGCACCGGCTTGGGTGAAGTCCAAACCATCGACTTGCTGGGTGAATTCATCACCGTCCTGCCAATAGGCAAACTCCCCCGACCACACCTCGTTGCCGTCATGCCGCAAGCGGCCGATCAGCACCGCTTCGGTGCCGTAACGGCGCGACGCCTCGGCGAGAACCAAGCTGGACCGGCCCCAGACCGCGGCAGGCTGCACCCGCAGTTGATCGCGCAGATCCATCAGCGGCAGGCGCGCCTCGAACCCCCTTCGACGGGCCTCGGCCACCAACTCGACGGCCAAGGGATGGCCGCCGCGAACGATTTCCCGCACGCCGTTGGCCTCCAAGGCCAACCAAGCGATGGCGGGCGGACGGCGCAGGGGCCACAGCGGCAGCTTGGCCCGGTCGATCAACTCCAGCAGGGCGGATGGGGTGAAAAACAGCTTGAGGCGGTCATCGGCCACAAAGAGAAAGCGGTCGTAGTAGCGCTCCGGTTGGCTTAGGGCTTCTTGCAGCACCGGCTCCGCCGGCAGCGGCGCAGTGCCGCTCAAGCGGATCAATACCTGGCCGAGCCCCGCCCGCGCCGCGTTGCGCCGGGTGGCGGCAGACTGATCCGCCACCTCCACTTCAGCCTCGTAAAATCCAGGCGCGGCTGCCAAGGCAGCGCTCGCCGCCAAAACCCAGCCGAACGCGGCAGCGATCGCAATGAGCACCTTAAATCGAATCAAGGGCGCACCTCCCTGCGCAGGCCTGCACAATTCTGCGCAGGGCGTCGATTCTAACCGAAACTCCGGGGCAATCCGGGTAAACTGTCGCCATGGGCAAGGGGCTGACCTACCGCGCCGCCGGCGTGAACATCGATGCCGGCAACGAACTGGTGCGGCGCATCGCCCCCGCCTGCCGCGCCACCCACCGCCCGGAAACCCTGAGCCATCTCGGTGGCTTCGCGGCGGTAAGCGAGCTGCCTGCTGGCTACCAGCACCCGGTGCTGGTCAGCGGCACGGATGGGGTGGGCACCAAGCTGAAGCTTGCCATCGACTGCGGGCAACACGATGGCGTCGGCCAGGACTTGGTGGCCATGTGCGCCAACGACGTGCTGGTCTGCGGCGCCGAGCCCTTCCTCTTCCTGGACTACTACGCCACTGGCCAACTCGACGTGGACATCGCCGAGGCGGTCATCAAGGGCATCGCCAAAGGCTGCGAGCTGGCCGGCTGCGCCCTGGCCGGCGGCGAAACCGCGGAAATGCCCGGCTTCTACCAAGATGGCGACTACGACCTCGCCGGATTCTGCGTCGGCGTGGCGGAGCGGGACCGCATCATCGACGGCACCGGCATCGGCGTCGGTGACGCCCTGCTGGGCCTCGCATCAAGCGGGCCGCATTCCAACGGCTACTCCCTGATCCGGCGCGTCCTGCAGGACAAGGGGCTGGCCGCCAATGCGGCCCTAACCAAGGCGCTGTTGGCACCGACCCGAATTTACGCCCGCCCGGTGCTCGCCCTGCTCGCCGAAGCCGAGGTGCGCGGCATGGCCCACATTACCGGCGGCGGCTTCCTGGAAAACGTGCCCCGCATGCTGGCCAGCGACCGGTTGGCGGCGCGGATCCGCCCCGACGCCTGGCCACGGCCCGACATCTTCAACTGGCTGCAGCAGGCCGGCGCCATCGAGGAGACGGAAATGCTGCGCACCTTCAACTGCGGCATCGGCTTCGTGCTCTGCGTGCCAGCGGACAAAGCGGACGCCGCCACGCAGCAGCTTGCGGCCCAAGGCGAGCGCGTCTTCCGCATCGGCGAGATCGTGCCCTCCGGCACCCAACCCCAGGCGGGCGAGCTGATACTGGGCTAAGGCCGCGGCAGCGTCACCCCGCGTTGCCCTTGGTACTTGCCCGCCCGGTCCTTGTAGGAGACCTCGCAACGCTCGTCGGATTGCAGGAAGAGCATCTGCGCGGCGCCTTCGTTGGCGTAGATCTTGGCCGGCAGGGTGGTCGTGTTGGAAAACTCCAGGGTCACGTTGCCCTCCCACTCCGGCTCCAAGGGCGTCACGTTGACGATGATGCCGCAGCGGGCGTAGGTGGACTTGCCGAGGCAAATGGTCAGCACGTCCGCCGGGATGCGGAAGTACTCGACGGTGGAGGCCAACGCGAAGGAATTGGGCGGGATGATGCAGACCTCCCCCTCCACATCGACGAAGCTGCGCTCATCGAACGCCTTGGGATCCACGGTGGCGGAGTTGATGTTGGTGAACACCTTGAAGCGGGGCGCGCAGCGCACGTCGTAGCCGTAGCTGGAAACGCCGTAGGAGATCACCTTGCCGGCTGGTCCGGTGCGCACTTGGGACGGCTCGAAGGGCTCGATCATGCCCTTGGCCGCCATCGCCTTGATCCAACGGTCGGATTTGATGCTCATCAGTCGTCCGCCATGCTGATCGTGGGGGCGCTTGCGGCATCCAGCGCCCAAATGCGCGCCGCGGCATGGCGGGCCAAGTCCCGGTACAGCAGGGCCGTGGCGGACTCCGCGTCCGCCGCCACCGTGGGCCGGCCGCCATCGGCCTGCTCGCGGATGTCCAGGGCCAAGGGCAGTTGGCCCAGCAGCGGCACCCCGAACTCCTCCGCCACCCGCTCGCCGCCGCCGCCGCCGAACACCTCGCTCTTCGCACCGCACTCGGGGCAGACGAAGTAGCTCATGTTCTCCACCACCCCCAGCACCGGGATATCGACCTTGCGGAACATCTCGATGCCCTTGCGGGCGTCCAGCAGGGCGATGTCCTGGGGGGTGGTGACGATCACCGCGCCACTGACCGGGGCCTTTTGCGACAAGGTGAGTTGGATGTCGCCGGTGCCCGGCGGCATATCGACGATGAGGTAGTCCAGCGCTCCCCAATCCGTCTGCCCCAAGAGCTGCTGCAGGGCGCCGGTCGCCATGGGGCCGCGCCAGACCATGGGGGTGCTCTCATCGACCAGAAAGCTCATGGACATGGCCTTCAAGCCCCAAGCCTTGATGGGCACGAAGAACTTCTCATCCTTCACCTGCGGGCGCTTGCCGGACGCCACGCCCAACATCATGCCTTGGCTCGGCCCGTAGATGTCGGCGTCCAGCAGGCCCACGGCGGCGCCTTCCCGTGCCAAGGCCAAGGCCAGATTGACCGCGGTGGTGGACTTGCCGACCCCGCCCTTGCCGGAGGCGACGGCGATGAGGTGCTTGACTTGCCCAAAGCCGCGGCCGGTGGGCGCTTTGAAGTTCAAGTCCAAGCTGATGTTGGATGCGCCGAGAAAGGTGGCCAAATCATCGCCCAGCTTCGCGGCCAGCCCCGCCGCCGGATAGCCTAGGGTGGCGGAAACGCGATTCCCGCTGGACAGCGCGCGAACGCCCAGCTCCCCCCAAGTCCGGTTCAGGTAGGGATCCTTGAATTGGTCAACTCTCATCGGCCAAGGGGCATTGCGCGGACGCTCCGGCGGGACGGCTCATTATATAGCGGGCACAGCCGGTAGGCTTGCGGTATATTGCGCCACCCCTTGCCGCACCGTTGCCGATGAACCGCCGCATCCTGGTCACCAGCGCCCTGCCGTACATCAACGGCCCAATTCACTTGGGGCACCTGCTGGAGCACGTCCAGACCGACATCTGGGTGCGCTTCCAGAAGCTGCGTGGCCACGAGTGCCTCTACGTCTGCGCCGATGACACCCACGGCACCGGCACCATGCTGCTCGCCGAGCAGGCCGGCGTGGCCGCGGAGGATCTCATCGAAGGGGTGCGCCGGGAGCACGTGCGGGACTTGACCGGCTTCGGCATCGAGTACGACAACTACTACTCCACCCATTCCGAGGAAAACCGCACGCTCTCGGAACTGATCTTCGAACGGTTGCGCGAGCGCGGCTGCATCTTCACCCGGAACGTGGCCCAGCTCTACGATCCGGAGCGCGGGCTGTTCCTGGCCGACCGTTTCGTCAAGGGCGACTGTCCGCGTTGCGGGGCGGCGGACCAGTACGGCGACAACTGCGATGTCTGCGGCGCCACCTACGATGCCACGGAGCTCGGCCGGCCCCGATCGCTGGTTTCCGGGGTCGAACCGGAGATTCGGCAATCCGAGCACTATTTCTTCGACCTGCCGCAGTTCGGCGACATGCTCAAGGGCTGGACCCGCAGCGGCGCCGTGCAGCCGGAAGTGGCCAACAAGCTTGCCGAATGGCTGGACGAGGGCCTTAAGCCGTGGGACATCTCCCGGGACGCGCCCTACTTCGGCTTTCTCATTCCCGGCACCCAGGACAAGTACTTCTACGTCTGGATGGATGCGCCGGTGGGCTACATGGCGAGCTTCAAGAACCTGGCCGACACCCGCGACGACCTGGAATTCGACGCTTTCTGGGCGGCTGGCGCGGACACGGAGCTGCATCATTTCATCGGCAAGGACATCATCAATTTCCACACCCTGTTCTGGCCGGCGATGCTCGAAGCCGCCGGCTTGCGCAAGCCCACTCGGGTCCACACCCACGGCTTCCTCACCGTGGAAGGGGCCAAGATGTCCAAGTCCAAGGGCACCTTCATCCTGGCCTCCACCTATCTTGAGCACTTGAACCCGGAGTGCCTGCGCTACTACTTCGCCACCAAGCTCAACGGCACCGTCGACGACTACGACTTCAACTCCGATGACTTCGTGCAGCGGGTGAACGCCGACCTGGTGGGCAAGGTGGTCAACATCGCCAGCCGCTGCGCCGGATTCATCACCCGCAACGCCGACGGCGAACTGGCCCTTGAACTGGCCGATGAGGCGCTGTGGCGGCGCTTGGTCGAGGCTTCCGAATCCATCGCCGAACGCTACGAGGCGGGACAGGTCTCGAGGGCGGTGCGGGAGATCACCGCCCTGGCCGACCTTGCCAACCAGTACATCGCCGAGCGCGAACCCTGGAAGCTGGTCAAGCAGGAAGGCACCGAGGCCGAGGTGCAGGCGGTGTGCAGCTTGGGATTGAACCTGTTCCGCATCCTCGCCATCTACCTGACGCCCATCCTGCCCGGCCTGTCGAAAGCGGTCTCCACGTTCCTCAACGTGGGCCCGCTGCGCTGGTCCGACATCGATCAACCGCTGCTTGGCGGGCGCATCAACCCATACCAGGCGCTGCTGACCCGCGTGGAAAAGAAGCAGGTCGATCGCCTCGTCGAGGCCTCCAAGGAGTCGCCCGCCGATGACAAAGACAGCGGGGAAGGGGACCAGGCGCACATCACAATCGACGAATTCGCCAAGGTCCAACTCAAGGTGGCCCGCATCGCGGAAGCCGAAGCCGTTCCGGAAGCCGACAAGCTGCTGCGCCTGCAACTGGACCTCGGTGACGGCCAGCGGCAGGTGATGGCCGGCATCAAGTCGGCCTACGATCCCGCCAGCCTGATCGATCGGCTGGTGGTGGTGGTCGCCAACTTGGCGCCGCGCAAGATGCGCTTCGGCACCTCCGAAGGCATGATCCTGGCCGCCGGCCCCGGCGGCAAGGACATCTTTCTGCTCAGCCCCGACGCCGGCGCCACGCCCGGAATGGACGTCAAGTAGCGCGGGAATCACATGGCTGACCTCGCCCTGATCCTCGTCGGCGCCCTGTTGGTCAACAACTTCGTGCTGGCCCAGTTCCTGGGGCTGTGCCCGTTCATGGGCGTAACCAAGAGCTTCGCCCCGGCCTTGGCGATGGGCTTGGCCACCACCTTCGTGCTGACCCTGACGGCGGTCGCCTGCCACCTCATCCACCATGCCCTGCTGGTGCCCTTGGGCCTTGAGTGGCTGCGCATCATCGTCTTCATCGTGGTGATCGCCAGCGTGGTGCAGTTCACCGAACTTTACCTGCGCTCGGCGAGCCCGTTGCTGCATCAGAGCCTCGGCCTCTATCTGCCGCTCATCACCACCAACTGCGCGGTGCTCGGCGTTGCGCTGCTGGTGGTTGGCGAAGGCCTGTCCCTGCCCAGCGCCATCGTCTTCGCCATCGGCGCAGCGGCCGGATTCAGCTTGGTGATGATGATGTTCAGCGCCATCCGCGAGCGCCTCGAAGGCGCCGACCTGCCCCGAGCCTTCGCCGGGGCGCCCATCGCCCTGGTGACGGCGGGCCTGATGAGCCTCGGCTTTCTCGGCTTCGCGGGACTCGATTGACCGCCATCCTCATCGCCGCGGGAGCGCTGGCCAGCCTGACCCTGATCGCGGGCCTCGCCTTGACATGGGCGCATGCCCGGCTGCCAGCCAACGACGATGGCTTGGTTGATGCCATCGACGCGCTGCTGCCGCAAACCCAGTGCGGGCAGTGCGGCCATCCGGGCTGCCGGCCCTACGCGGAGGCGCTGGCGAAGGGCGCGCCCATGGATCTGTGCCCGCCCGGCGGCCAGGAAACCTTCGCGGCGCTGAAAGCCCTGTTGGGCCGGGACGATGGCGCAGCCCCCGCTGAACCCCAGCCCGTCGCCGCCCGCATTCGGGAGCCGGAGTGCATCGGCTGCGCCCTATGCTTGGCCCCCTGCCCGGTGGATGCCATCGTCGGCGCGCCTGGTTTCATGCATACGGTCATCGAGGACCAATGCACCGGCTGTGAACTCTGCCTGCCCGCCTGCCCCGTGGATTGCATCGAGCTGGTCGCCATGCCAGCGCCCGCCGTCCGTAAAGGTGCGAGGGCGGGACGCCCTCGCTCCGGGGACGGGGACCCGAGGGCGGGACGCCCTCGCTCCGGGGATGGGGATCCGAGGGCGGGACGCCCTCGCTCCGGGGATGGAGATCCGAGGGCGGGACGCCCTCGCTCCGGGGATGGGGATCCGAGGGCGGGACGCCCTCGCTCCGGGGATCTTTCGGAGCGAGGGCGTCCCGCCCTCGAATTGAATCGGGAGAGTTCCGTGCATGCACCTTGCATCGGCTGCAACCGCTGCGAACCGGTATGCCCCGAATCCCTGGCGCCGCAGCACCTGTTGCGGTTGATCCGGTCGGATCAACCGGATGCCGCCGCAGCGACCGGGCTCGGCCACTGCATTGAATGCCGCCGGTGCGACCGCGCCTGTCCAAGCGGCATCCCCTTGGCGCACCTGTTCCGCGCCGCCAAGGACGACCGAGCCGAGCGCACCCAGCGGCAGGCCCGCGCTGCCGCCGCCAAGGCGCGCTTTGATGCCCGCAACGCCCGCCTGAAGGCGGATGACACCGATGCCCATGCCCGCCGGACACAGCGCTTGGCCACCGGAAGCGCACGCCAATGGTGAGCGGCACCAGCCGCATCATGTGGTCGGTCAGCGCCGCCCTGCTGCCCGGCTTTGCCGTGCTGAGCGTCCATTTCGGCAGCGGCTACCTGCGCAACATCGCCATCGCCTGGCCACTGGCCTGCGCGCTCGACTGGGCGGCGGCCAAGGCCCGGCGACGGCCCGCCAACCTAGCCGACGGTTCGGTGACCCTGACGGCCTTGATCCTGGCCTTGGCCCTGCCGCCCGCCGCCGCTTGGCATGCGGTCGCCGTCGCCACCGCCGGCGCGGTCCTGCTGGCCCGGCAACTCTACGGCGGACTCGGCCACAACATCTTCAACCCGGCGATGGCCGGCTACACCATCGCATTGGTCTCCTATCCGCTGGCCATGGGCACCTGGCCACCGCTGGTTGACGGGCACACCGGCGCAACGGCGCTGACGGCGCTCAAGTACCGGGACGGCTTGACCGTGGCCGAAGCCTTCCGGCAGAACCCCGCCTTCGGTCACTTCGGCGGTTTGGCCTGGGAGTGGGCCAACCTCGCCTTCGCCGCCGGCGGCCTTTGGCTTCTGCTGCGGGGCTTGATCGCGTGGCGAGTGGTCACGGCCTTTCTCATCACCTTGGGCGCCTTGGCCTTGATCTTCAATGACGGCGGCAGTTCAACCAGCGCCGGACCGCCGTTGTTCCACCTGCTGTCAGGCGGCATCCTGCTGGCGGCCTTCTTCGTCATTACCGATCCGGTCACCCATCCGGGCAGCCGGCCCGGACAGTGGCTGTTCGGCGGCGTGACGGCGGCCATCACCTTCGTCATTCGCGCTTGGGGCGGCTACCCGGACGGCATCGCCTTCGCCGTGCTGATCGCCAACGCCGCCACACCGCTCATCGACCGGGCCTTTCGACAGGGACTTCGCGGAAATGATGCGCCCGCTGCTTAGCATCGTCGGCATCGGCCTTTGCTGCGGCCTGCTGCTGGCCGGCGTCCACGTCTTGACCGAACCGGCCATCGAGGCCAACCGGTCACGCCATGTCTGGCAACTCGCCTTCGAGTTGGTGGGCGACCCGTTCGACCCGACCGGCTTGGTTTGGCAGGGCGATCGAGTCGATCTGCCGGGCGGCATCTGGCTCAAGCGATCCGCGGTCCAAGGCTATGCCGGGGAAATCCACCTGCTGGCCGCCTTCGGCCACGGCGGGCAACTGTTGGGCGCACGGGTGTCCGGCCATCGGGAGACGCCGGGGCTCGGGGATTTCATCGAGGTGGACAAGAGCCCTTGGATGCTCCGCTTCGCCACCACCCCGCCGCTGGAAGTGGACGCCGTCAGCGGCGCCACCATCACCAGCGAAGCGGTCAAGCGCGGCATCCGGCAAATGCTCAGCCCGGAGGCGCCGCCAGCGGCGGCGTTCGCTCCGTGAGCGGCACCTTTGCCGAAGCCGCCATCCGGCGCAACCCCGCCTGGATTCAACTGCTCGGCCTATGCCCCCTGTTGGCGGTCAGCAACAGCTTGGTCAACGCCATCGGCTTGGCCTTGGCCAGCGGTTTCGTGATGGTTGGCTCGGCGCTGGCCATCTCCACGCTGCGCACCTGGATTCCGAATAGGGTCCGGCTGCCCTGCTTCGTGCTGGTGATCGCCACGTTCACCACCTTGAGCGTCCTGTTGCTTGAGGCCTACGCCTTCGAACTCTACCTGCGCGTGGCGCTGTTCGTGCAGATCATCGTCTCCAACTGCATGATCCTCGGCCGGATGGAGGCCTTCGCCAGCCGCCAGCCGCCGTGGCGGGCCTGTCTTGATGCACTGGGCACCGCTGCGGGCTTCGCCATCGCCCTAATCGCCTTGGGGGGCGTGCGCGAAGCCCTCGGCCAAGGCAGCCTGCTGGCTGGCATGGACCATCTGTTTGGCCCGGTTGCAGCCAGTTGGCGAATCGACCTCGGCCTCGGCAACGCACCCTTCCTGATGGCCCTGCTGCCGCCCGGCGCCTTCATAATCGCCGGCCTGCTGCTCGGTCTCGGCAACGGCATGCGCAACCGCCTATCACCTAAACCCTCACTTAACACGGACTTCGATGAACACGGAAAAACGAACCCAGATATTCGAAAGGCTGAAGGCTGAAGACCCGGAGCCCACCACGGAACTGCGCTACGGCACGCCCTTCGAGCTGTTGATCGCCGTGATGCTGTCCGCCCAAGCCACGGACATAAGCGTCAATCAGGCCACCGGCCCGCTATTCAAGGTGGCCAACACCCCGACCGCCCTCGCCGCCCTCGGCGTTGAACGGCTCAAGGGCTACATCAAGCGCATTGGCCTGTTCAACACCAAGGCCGAGAACGTCATCAAGACCTGCCGTCTGCTCATCGAGCGCCACGGCGGCGAAGTGCCCGCCGAGCGCACGGCCCTGGAGGCGCTCCCGGGCGTCGGCCGCAAGACCGCCAACGTGGTGCTCAACACCGCCTTCGGGCAACCGACCATGGCCGTGGACACCCACATCTTCCGCGTCGCCAACCGCACCCGCATCGCCCCCGGCAAGAACGTGCGCCAAGTGGAGGATAAGCTGGTGCGCCTGATTCCAAAGCCCTACCTGAAGGACGCCCACCACTGGCTGATCCTGCACGGGCGCTACGTCTGCACCGCCCGCAAGCCAAGGTGCGGGGCCTGCGTGATCGAGGACCTATGCGAGTTTAAGGACAAGGTGGAAGACTGACGGCACTCGCCGCCAGCGGCTCAGGCCTTGCGGCCGCCGTCGCCGGGGACGGGCATCGGGAAGGGGGTGACGTTGCCGGTGGTGGTTTCGGTCACCTTGGCGACGCCCTCCTTCTCCACTTCATCGATGCGAATGACCGCGTGCATGGGGATGAAGCTGCGCTGGACGCTCTCGAACTCGGTCCGCAGCTTGTCCTCCGCCGGGTCGATCACCACCTTCGAGCGCTTGCCGAAGATGTAGTCCTCCACCTCGATGAAGCCGTACAGGTCGCTGCTGTAGATGTTGTGGGCATAGACTTCGTAAATCTGCCCCATGCTGTGAAACAGGACCTTGTAGATGTGGGATTGTTCGTCGCTCATGGAAATCCAGGCAAGTTGGCTAATTGAACAGCTCTCATATTTTCCTTTGTTGCCGCCCCTAATGCCAATAGAATCGCCCCTGGGTGAATCACCGGTTCAATTCGAGGGCAAGATGCCCTCGCTCCGGAGAATGCTCCACTTCGAGGGCAAGAGGCCCTCGCTCCAGTAGAATGAAAATTGCCGAGCCGAAAAAACTAGACAATCCGCCGCGGCTGTTCGTCAAGACCCAAGGCTGCCAGATGAACGAGTACGACTCGTCACGCATGGCGGATGCCTTGCGGGAGAGCCACGGCTATCGGCCCGTGGCGGCGGCGGAAGAGGCCGACCTGATCCTGCTCAACACCTGCTCCATTCGCGAGAAGGCCCAGGAAAAGGTGTTTCACCAACTCGGCCGCTGGAAGCGGCTGAAGGCGCGCAATCCGAATCTGCTGATCGGCGTCGGCGGTTGCGTGGCCAGCCAGGAGGGCGCCGCCGTCGCCCGGCGGGCACCCTTCGTGGACATCGTGTTCGGCCCCCAAACCCTGCATCGGCTGCCGCAATTGGTTGAGCAGGCCATTCGGCGCGCCAAGGCGCGGGTGGCGGGCGCCGTGGTCGATGTGAGCTTCCCCGAGATCGAGAAGTTCGACCACCTGCCCAAGCCGCGCGCGGAGGGCCCCACCGCCTTCGTCTCGGTGATGGAGGGATGCAGCCGCTACTGCACATTCTGCGTGGTGCCCTACACCCGGGGCGAGGAGGTGAGCCGGCCGGTCGCCGATGTCATGGGCGAGATCACTGAGCTCGCGCGCCAAGGCGTGCGCGAGGTCAACCTGCTCGGCCAGAACGTCAACGCCTACCGCGGGCCGATCGACGACGACCAGGCGGACCTCGCCGAGTTGATCCACTACGTGGCCCAGGTCGAGGGCATCGACCGCATCCGCTACACCACCTCCCACCCGCTCGAGTTCGGCAGCAACCTGATCGACGCCTACGTTCAAGTGCCGGAACTGGTCGACCATCTGCACCTGCCGGTGCAATCGGGTTCCGACCGGGTGCTGGCGGCCATGAAGCGCGGCCACACCGCCTTGGAGTACAGGGCAAAGATCCGCAAGCTGCGTGGCGTGCGGCCCAACATCTCCCTGTCGTCGGACTTCATCGTCGGCTTTCCCGGCGAAACCGATGCCGATTTTGACGCCACGCTGCAGTTGATCGACGAGATCGGCTTCGACACCTCCTTCTCGTTCATCTACAGCGCCCGCCCCGGCACCCCGGCGGCCAACCTGCCCGACGAGACGCCGATGGCAGTCAAGCAGCACCGCCTCGCCATCCTGCAGGACCGCCTGCGGCAGAGCGCATCCGCCATCGCCGAAGGGATGGTCGGCAGCCGGCAGCAGGTGCTAGTGACCGGCCCCGCCCGCAAGAACCCGAATGAACTGCAAGGCCGCACCGAGAACAACAGGGTGGTCAATTTCGCCGCCACCCAGCAGGGTGGGCTGGTCGGCAAGTTTGCGGAGGTGCGCATCACCGAAGCGCTGCCCAATTCGCTGCGCGGCGAGTGGATCGAAGGGGCCTGAACCTTGGACTGGAATCACGGCGCTTCGCGCCGTGCGAGGGCGCGAACCTTCGGTTCGTTATGCCCTCGCCCCGGGCGCTTGGAGCGAGGGCGTCCCGCCCTCGAACTGGTCACCTGAATCCACGTTTCACTGCGCCCAACCCTTGCCTATGCTAATCTCCCCCTCTCGGAAGCGACCAGACGCGGGGCACAGCCACAACACTTGAGCGAGGACTCATCCCCAGCCGCAGCGGCGGCTTGGCAACAGAAGGTGGTGCAACTCACCACCAATCTAAACTTGGAGCCTGACGACCCTCTGCGCGTGGCGGCGTTGTGCGGGCCGTTTGACCAGAACCTAAAGCACCTTGAGAGCCGTCTCGGCGTTCACATCCGCAGCCGCGGCAACCTGTTCCAGGTCAGCGGCCCCGAACGGCGAGTGCATTCCGCCAGCGCCGTGCTCGAACGGCTTTACGAAGAGACCGAGCAGCGCGGCGCCATCGAACCGGAGCTGGTGCACCTGTTCCTGCAGGAATCGGGGGTCGAGACGCTGGTGGCCCGCCGGGCTGGCGAGGGCGCCGGGCCAAGCGAGGCCGACACGACCGTCATCCGCGCCCGCCGCAAGACCATCAAGCCCCGGGGCGGCAACCAAACCGACTACGTGCGCTTTGTGCGCAGCCACGACGTCAACTTCGGCATCGGCCCGGCCGGCACCGGCAAGACCTACTTGGCCGTGGCCTGCGCCGTGGAAGCCTTGGAAAGCAACCGGGTGGCGCGCGTGCTGCTGGTGCGGCCAGCCGTGGAAGCAGGCGAAAAGCTCGGCTTCCTGCCCGGTGACCTAGCGCAGAAGATTGATCCGTACCTGCGCCCCCTCTACGACGCCCTGTATGAAATGATGGGCGTCGAGCGCGTCAACAAGGCCATCGAACGCAACATCATCGAGGTCGCCCCCTTGGCCTACATGCGCGGGCGCACCCTCAACAACGCCTTCATCATTCTTGATGAGAGCCAGAACACCACCGTGGCGCAAATGAAGATGTTCCTGACGCGCATCGGCTTCGGCTCCACGGCGGTGATCACCGGCGACATCACCCAAATCGACCTGCCAACCGGGCAGCAGTCCGGTCTGGTCAACGTGCGCAACGTGCTGCGCGACGTTGAGGGCGTGACATTCACCCACTTCGGCTCCAAGGACGTGGTCCGCCACCCCTTGGTCAAGAAGATCGTCGATGCCTATGCCGCGCACCAGTCCGAGGCCAAGGACCAGGCCGGGGAGCGCCATGTCCGTTGAGGTGCAGTTGGCTGCCCCGGCGCACCACCTGCCCTTGGCCAGCGACTTTCGCCGCTGGGCGAAGCGGGCGCTGCAGGGCGAGCGCGGCGATCTCTGCGTGCGGGTGGTGGACGCCGACGAATCCCAAGCGCTGAACGGCCGCTACCGGGGCATCGACGCGCCCACCAACGTCCTAAGCTTTCCGGCCGCGGCGGATCAGCCGAGCGAGGCGGGCTTGTTGGGCGACGTCGTGGTCTGCGCCCCCGTCGTGGAGGCGGAGGCGGCGCTTCAGGCGAAGGCCCCCACCGAGCATTTCGCCCACATGGTCGTGCACGGGGTGCTGCACCTGCGCGGCCACGACCACGAGGCCGAAGCGGAAGCCCAGGCCATGGAGAAGATGGAAACGGCCATCCTCAACGAACTCGGCATGGCGGACCCCCACTCGACTTAGCCCCAGGACAGATCAAGCGCCGTCGGCCCCCGGAAGAACAGGTTGAAGGGGTAGTCCAGGGCGTCGAGGTTGTCGATCTCGAAGTGGGGAATGCGGGCCAGCAGGCGGTCGAGGGCGATTTCGGTTTCGATGCGGGCCAGTTGCGCCCCGAGGCAGAAGTGCGCGCCGCCGCCGAAGCTCTTGGAGCGCTTGAAGGGCCGTTCGATGTCCAGCGCTTGGGCGTTCTCGTAGGCTTCCCCATCCCGATTGGCTGAACCGAGCAGCAGCACGACCATCTGTCCGGCGAGAATCTGATGGCCGTCGATCTCCACGTCGGCCTGGGCCACCCGGGGCAATTGCTGCACGGATGAGTCGTAGCGCAGGAACTCCTCCACCGCCTGGGGCATCAGCTCGGGGCGCTGGCGCAGCTTCTCCAGCTCGGCCGGGTGCCGGGCCAAGGCGACCAGCGCGTTGCCGATCAGATTCACGGTGGTTTCGTGGCCGGCCATGAACAACAGCCGCACGTTGTGAGTTAGCTCCTCCCGGGTGAGGTTCTCCTCCTCCTCGTTGCGCAGCAACAAGCCGCTGGTCAGGTCATCTCCCGGCGCTTGGCGCTTCTCCTCGAACAGATCGTTCAGATAGTCGGCAAACTGCTTCGTGACCTCCTCGTTGCGCCGACGCTTCTCGTCGCCGCTGGTGGCAGGGTCGATGCCCGTGCCGGATTCAATCAGGTCGTTGGACATCCGCGCGAATCGGGTCCGGTCGGCCGCCGGGATGCCCAGCATTTCGCTGATGATGGTGGACGGAATGGGATGGGCGTATTCACGCATCGCCTCCATGTGGCCACGCGGCTCGATACGGTCGAGCAGCCCGTCCACCAAGGCTCGAATGTGCGGGCGCATCGCCTCGATGCGGCGGGCGTTGAAGGCCTTGGCGAAGCGGCCCCGGATGCGGCCATGGTCCGGCGGGTCGATCACCAGCATCGACCGGCGGTCGTCATCGTCCCGAACCGAGGCCGGCATCCGATGCTCGGTGCCCGGCAGCGGCTGCTTGCCAAAGCGCTTGTCCTTGAGGATGGCGTCCACATCCTGGTAGCGCCCCACGTACCAGATGCCCTGGCCGTCTTGGACAAGGCGCTGCTGGCGGACCATCTCGTGCAGCGGATAGGGATCCTTGAGGTAGCGCTTCAGCAGTTCCGGGTTCTTGGCGATGTTGTCCATCGGCCAAAGACTACACCGATTGCGTTCCGCATGGGTAGGGCTGCTTGGCCAGGCCGATCAAGGACCCAACCGGCGGTCGCTGGAAGGCCGGTCAAAGCTGCCCTGGCGGAACTTGAACGCTTCGATGTCCATGGGCGACACCGGCGCGCTGGTGGTGCATTCGTGAACGCACACCCGTTCCAGTATGCGCCACTCCCCTGCCCGCTTCTCATAGACGTCCAAGTACCGGCCATGCCAAGTGTCGAGCGCATCGCCTTCGCCCTGCAGCAGGTAGGTCACGTTGTAGATCTCGCCGCGCGCGTGGACCCCATCTTCGTCGAGTTCGATGCTGTGGTTGAAGATGCAGTGGCTGGTGAAGCGCCAGCGCCGATGGGAGACCATGCAGTGTTCGGCGAAGGTCATCGCGTTGCCGACGAACACGCCGTGATCGTCCGTCGCGTCCGGCCAGTAGGCGGACTTCATCAACTGCTCATCGAGCCGGTCCACCCCCCGGCAATAACGCTTGGCGGCGTCGCGAATGGCTTCAAGGTCCGATAGCTGCTCCGAGGTGTAGCTCATGTTCCCCTTCCTTCCAATGATTCGGCGCGCACGATTATCGCAAACGGGGCGGCCCGGAATTGCATTCCCCGGCAAGGCTCCCTAAATTGGTTGTTTTAGCTCGGGAGAATTGCATGGCACTGACCGAACTCAGCCGCTCGATCAGCGGCAAGGTCGCGGTCGTCACCGGCGCCGCGAACGGCATGGGCGATGCGATGGCGAATCAACTCCGGATGCGGCCATGGTCCGGCGGGTCGAGCACCAGCATCGACCGGCGATCGTCATCATTTGGAACCGAGGGCGGCATCCGGATGCTCGGTGCTCGACAGGGGCTGCTTGCCGAAGCACTTGCCCTTTAGTGTTCAAACTCATTGGAGGCAATCATGGTCCGAACAACTCTCTTGATCGCTATGTTGCTGGCCAGCAGCCCATGTGCACTGGCTGAAATAAGCATGATCGAACTCGATCTTCCTCACGACATCGAATGGACCAAAGTCAATGAGCAGTCCGACGCCGACAGATACCTACGAGAGTGGATTCCAACAGGAGCTACCCTAGAAGACCCTGACCTCTGGCTAATAGTCGAGCAACGATTCGCGTTGGAGCGAAAGACATCGGCTAAGCGCTTTATTCGGAACTTGATGAACAATTGGCGGGCCTCCTGTACGGATGTACGCTACAACGGCCCAGAGAAAATCAAGGTCGAAACACACAATACGTACTGGATACGAGTGTTTTGCGCCAATCAACACAACAAGCCGTACGGGTCAATTTCAGAGCAACGCGTCATTGCTGAAGGGAAGACCGTATTCGTCGTCACGAGTGAGCTTCGCACCTCTCCCACAACTGTCGCTGGTGTGTTTTCCTTCGAGGAAGATGGATCGGCCAGAGAGTTTTGGCAGAGATTTGCGAAATCAACAAGTGTGACACGCGAGTCAGTCAAGATCGTTGAACGTCCTAAACCCTAGTGCACTCAGCTAGTGGACTTACATCGCCCGATGTTGGCCGAATCGCTGTAGGAAGCGCGGACTGCCGCCAGTGAGGAGCTCGGAGGCCGCGTTCGTGTCAAGCGGGAGCACTAGCAAAACAGGCGAAAGGATTTCGATGCGACTGCAAGTGTCATGACCACACAAGACTGCCAATCTCCCAGCTAGTCCAACGCGGATTCCGGCGGCCAGTTCGAGGGCAGGATGCCCTCGCTCCGACCTTCGTTCGAAGTGAATCCTCCGGAGCGAGGGCGTCCCGCCCTCGATAGGATGCCCTGATTCAAATCGAGGGCGGGATGCCCCCGCTCCGGCAAAGTGAGAATCGCTGGAGTTGAAGCCACGGCAATTGCATTCCCCGGCAAGGCTCCCTAAATTGGTCTCTTTTACTCAGGGGAATTGCATGGCACTGACCGAACTCAGCCGCTCGATCAGCGGCAAGGTCGCGGTCGTCACCGGCGCGGCAAGCGGCATGGGCGAGGCGACGGCCAAGCTCTTCGCCGACGAGGGGGCGCGAGTGGCCGCCATCGACCTGAACGAAGAGCCGCTGGCCCGGGTGGTGGGAGAGATCGAGGCCGACGGCAAGCCGGTGCGCGGCTGGGTGCTCGATCTGGCGGATGCGGATGCCATCGAAACGGTTTTCGCCGAGATCGCCGCCCACTTCGGCGGCATCGACATCCTGGTGAACAACGCCGGCATCTCCATCTTCTCGCCCATCGACGGCGAAGAATACGAAGACGCTTGGAGCAAGACCCTCAGCGTGCTGCTGACCGCCCACACCCGCACCATTCGCGCCGCCCTGCCCCATTTGCGCCAAGCGGAGCATGCGCGCATCGTCAACATAGCCTCCACCGAAGGGTTGGGCGCCACCAAGTTCGGCAGCCCCTACACGGCGGCCAAGACCGGCGTGATCGGATTGACGCGATCCCTGGCGGTCGAGCTTGGCGGCGAAGGCATCACCGTCAATTGCATCTGCCCCGGCCCCATTCGCACGGGCATGACGGAGGCCATCCCGGAGGCGGACAAGCGCGAGTTCGCCCGCCGCCGGGTGGCGCTGAAGCGCTACGCCGAGCCCGAGGAAGTGGCCCACGGCACGCTCAGCCTGGTGCTGCCCGCATCAAGCTTCATTACCGGCGTGGCCCTGCCCGTGGATGGGGGATTGACCATCCGCAACGCCTGACCCCTTGGCCACCCGTGACCTAGGCACGGCGCTGGCGCTGGCGGACTTTCGCTGGCTCTGGATAGGCAGCCTCGCCTCGTCGTTCGCCATGAACATGCAGATCGTCGCCCGCGGGTGGCTGGTCTACACGCTGACATCCTCCGCCCTGGACCTGGCTTGGGTGACGCTGTCGTTCATGCTGCCGTTGGTGGCCTTCGCCCTCGTGGGCGGGGTCATGGCGGACCGGGTGCCTAAGCGCGGCATCATCATGCTGGCCCAAGGCTTGAACAGCGTGGCCACGATCCTGCTCGGCGTCATCATCTTGGCCGGCCAAGTGGACTTCTGGGACTTTATCTGGTTCGGCTTCTTCAACGGCACCGTGCTGGCGCTGTCGATGCCTGCCCGCCAAGCCATGGTGCCGGAACTGGTTCCGGAACGGCTGATCTTCACGGCGATGGGCCTGACAACCACGAGCTGGAACCTGTCGCGCATACTCGGTCCCGCCATGGCCGGGTTCCTCATCGCCTGGATCGCCGGCGGCGACACCACCTCCCACTTCGGCGTCGGCATCGTTTACTTCATGATCGCAGCCCTGTACCTGGCCTCATCCTTGGCGATGTGGCGGGTGGCGCCGACCCGCCCAGCCGAACGGGCGGAAGACCAACACCCGTTGCGCGACATCGCCGACGGAATGCGCTACCTGTGGGCCAACCCGCCGGTGCTCGGCCTCATCCTGCTCTCCATCGTGCCCTTCCTGTTCGGCCTGCCGATCAACACGCTGCTGCCCGCCTACAACGAAGACATCCTGAGCGGCGGCGCGGATGACCTCGGCCTGTTGATGTCGGCGATGGGCATCGGCGCCATCGTCGGCTCGCTGATGATGGCGACCATGGGCGAACTGCGCAGCAAGGGCCGCTGGCTGATCGGCACCAGCATGGCCTGGGCCGGCGCCACCGCCTTGGTGGGGACCGCGGACAGCCAGCTTTGGGCGGTGGCCGCGGTCGCCCTGGTCGGCTGGCTCAGTTCCTGGAACATGTCCCTCAACCGCGGTCTTCTGCAAACGAACATCACCCCCGCCATGCGCGGGCGGGTTCTCAGCATCGACATGATGTCCCACGGGCTGATGCCCCTGGGCGTCATCCCCATCAGCCTCATCGCCGAGCAGGTGAACGTGGCGGTGGCGCTGCAAGTGGCGGGCGGCGTGTTTGCGCTGGCGGTGGTGGCGCTGCTCGGCACTTCAAGGGCGGTGCGCAGCCTGGCTTGAGTGGGTGTGGCCCCGGGCGGGTCAAATGTGTCCAGAGTGCTGGGAAACCCAACGTTTCGATCAGGATGGTGGGTTCTGAAGCAATCTCTTGTCCAGAGGATGCCGACTAGAGGACCTGATGATTGCGCGGGCCGCATCAGCATGGCGAGGGTTCAGGAGATAGTTCCTGCTCTTCGGCACAACGGCGCTCGGCACGCTCAACAGCGCGGATTCGCCCGATGCCAGCCAGCGGTTGCCGATGCCCTGCGTGAGCGAAGGCTTATCTTCCCACTGTTCGCCGAGCCGGTCTTCGTTCAACGACAAAACGCCAACCGCAGTGCAATCGACCTCCAACAACTGGTAGTTGGCCGGGATTTCATCCGGCGCCAAGTCGAAATTGACCATCACCTCCAGAAGAGCCAAGGCGGGGCTCTCCGACAGATAGACAACCGGCATGCCTCGGGAGTGCCATCGCCCTCCCCGATGAATTCCGCCACGTCCGCTTAAGTCCGCATGGTTGCTGATTCGCCATAAAATCAAGCGAAATAGCCTTCATCCAGTTGACCAAGGCTTTCCTCCACGAGTTGGCCTCCCGCTTCGGTTCGCAGCAGTTCCATGGCGCTGATGTCGCCAAACGCCCTTCGAGGCTTGCGCAGCCAGCCAAACGCCCTCTCCGAACTTCCCAACACAGCCTCCGCCATTGCTAGGATTTTCATGGTGCGCAACAGGCAACCCGATTCATTTGGGGTGAGCGGCCGGCCATTTCGGCGTCGATGGCTAAGCGTGCGCGCCGGCACAATCCAATCGACTTCCCGACGGGTAAAGCCACTGTCAATAAGCACTGTCATCAGCTCGGGGGCCACGCCTTTACGGGTGAGCGCAGCAAGATCCAAGGCTGTGTCAATGGGGGTGCTCAACATTCGGCTCACTTGGGCCAATGCCTTAGCGGAAGCACTTTCCATGCCCTCCCCAGCTGTAAACTCGCCACCCTTGTCCATGCGCGCTTCGCAGTTGATGTTGGCAATATGCCGATTCTATATGCGCATATTGCCAACATCAATCCCAACCCTCGAACAGTTGCCCGCCATACCAGCGCAACGCTCGACAAATCGAACACTGTGCGTCATTCTAGTCATTGCAGGTTGAACTAATCGGAAGTATATTCCCGATTAGTTCAACTAATCCGAAGTATGATTCCAATGAGTATTCGCAGAACGCTCGCGATGGACCTCCCACCTCGGCAGTCGGCCTTTCTGTGGGGAGCGCGTCAGACCGGCAAGTCCACCTACCTTCGCGAGCGATTTCCGCACAGCATTCATGTGGATTTGCTGGACTTTGACACTCGACTGCGGCTAAACGCCAGACCCTCCCGTCTCGGCGAGGAATTGCTCGCCGCACCCCAAGACGCTTCGGCGCATCCGGTGGTGATCGACGAGATTCAGAAGGTGCCGGACTTGCTTGATGAAGTGCATCGCCTGATCGAAACCCAACGCTTGGCTTTCGTGCTCTGTGGCTCCAGCGCCCGAAAGCTCCGGCGGGCTGGGGTGAATCTACTGGGTGGGCGGGCTTGGCGCTTCGAGATGTTCCCTCTCACTTGGCCGGAGGTTGCCGAGTTCGACCTGCTTCGGGCGCTGAATCGCGGCCTTCTTCCCGGAGTCCACGCAACGCCCCACTATCGGCGAGCCCTCACAGCCTACGTTCGGGACTATCTCACCGAAGAAGTGTTCAATGAAGCGCTGACCCGCAACGCGGCGGCCTTCTCGCGCTTTTTCGAGGCACTGCGCTTCTGCCACGGCACCATGCTGAACTACACGGCAGTGGCCCGGGATTGCGGCGTGAGCGCCAAGACCGTGCGCACCTACTTCGAGATTCTTGAAGACACCTTGGTTGGCCACCTGATCCGCCCCTTTCATCGTCGGCAGGGCCGGCAGGCCATCACCGCGGCACCCAAGTTCTACTTGTTCGACGTCGGTGTTGCCGGTCACGTCTGCGGCAGGGAACTGACCGAGCAAAGGGGGGCGGAGTTCGGCGCGGCGTTCGAGCACTTCCTGCTGCAGGAGATCATGGCTGCGCGAGGCTACCAGGAAGCGGACTGGCCGTTGGAGTACTGGCGGACCAAAAGCGGCCTTGAAGTGGACTTCGTGCTCAACCGCGGCGAGGTGGCGGTGGAGGCGAAAGCAGCCGTCCGCTCCCGGGACTTGCGCCCAATCCAAGCCTTCGTCGAGGAGTTTTCACCGCGCCGTGCCATTGTTGTCACCGCGGAGCGCCAACCGCGCCGGGTAGGCGACATCGACATCATGCCCTATCCGGCATTTCTGGGAATGCTGCATGACGGGGAGCTGCTTTAGCCCGGATAATGTACTGAGGTTGCGCATCGCCTGAATGCGTCCATCCGCCCCATTCAGGTAGCATTCAGATTGCCGATGGTAGCCAGTGTTCGGGTGAATCCGACATTGCCAACTTAGGGGATCGACATGTCCAATCAAGATGCCGCGTCCGCAACGCCTGAGCCGCCCTCCAAGCGGCAACGTGCAATCTTCATGGCGTTGGCCTTGGCTTGGCTGCCGCTCGGCATCCTGGTCATAACCCTGGTGCGCGGCTTAGGGTTTGTGGGCGAACCAACCGCCTTGCTGTATGCCCTGCCGTCGTTGCTGGTGACCGTGCCGTTCGGTTTGCCACTGGCCTTGGCCTGCCGACAGATTCACCGGATGCAGCGCCCGCGCACGGCTTGGGTCACATTTGCCGTGCTGGCGCCGCTCACCGCGCTGGCGACCATAGTCGCCGGCCTGCTCGGTCCCATCGGCATTGCGGTTTACGCAGCCGTGCTCAGCTTGCCCGCTTGGTTGCTGTACGCCCTGCTTCGCTGGCGCACAGCGAAGCACTAGGCGGTGCTGCCGTACCGATCCGCAATGCGACCCAGCACCGGCTTGATCTCGCGCAGGAAGGCTTCGGGATTCTCGCTCATGGGGAAGTGGCCGAGGCCCTTCATGGTGCGGTAGCGGGCACCGGGGATCATGGCCGCCAGTTCGGCGCCGAGTTCCGGTGTGCCACTCCAGTCGTACTCGCCGTTCAGGATGTCCACCGAGCATTGATTGGTGTCGATGCGGGCCGCGTCCTCACGCAGGTCGTGGTCGATGGAGTAGTAGTAAAGGTCGCCCTTGAAGACCGCCGGGGCGCCTTGGCTGTAGACCCAGCGGGTCTCGTGGCGCAACGCTTCCGGGCTCGTCGGCGCCATCAGGCCGTACATTAGGCTGGCCTTGAAGTCGTTGGAAATCTCCGGGTGGTAGAACTCGTCAATGAAGCCGCCCGGCGTGTAGGCCGAGGCTTCGAGGCCGACCACGCCGCGGAAGCGGTCGCCGTGGTGCAGGGCGAGGTCCACCGCCAAGTGGCCGCCAATGGAGCTGCCCATGTAGGCCGGGTTGTCGCAGCCCAGCGCATCCGCCAGCATGACCGGAACGCGCATGAAGAAGTCCTTGGTCAGGCGATACTCCTCGCGCCACCAGGCCTTGCCGGTGGGGGGCACGGACTTGCCGTGGAAGGGCAGGTCGTAGGCGATCATGCGAAAGCGGGCCTGAAGCTCCTCATCCTCCAGCACGAAGCGCCACTGCCGGCCATCGGCCCCGGCGGTGTGCTGCAGCAGGAGCGGAATGCCGCTGCCCGCCTCCTCGAAGTAGATTCGGTACTCGTCCCCATTGATTGGCGCGTTCAGGTAGCGGCCGACGATGGATTCCAGTCTTGCCTGCATGGCTTATGCCTCCGAGTTCTTCACGTCCCGCATCAATTCAACCAAGCGCCGCAAAGCGGGATAGTAGGCGCAGAAATGGGTTCGGTTGCCCGTGGCGGTGAAGCCGTGGTGGACCGTCGCCGCGTAGAGGTCCTGGTAGAAGGGTTGCGGGGTCGGGGCCAGCAGGGCCTCCCATTCCGCAGCCGGTGCGCTGACGGACAGATCGCCCGCCAAGCTGGCGAACCAGGGTTCAACGGCGCTGATCGCGCCGTCGCGCATGTCGATGCGGGTGCTGTGCGACCCATTCGCGATCTTCAGCGTCCCCGTCCAAAAGCGCGCATGCAGCCGAAACTCGCCGTCGGCATTGGCGCAATCCTTAAGCCTTTCCCAATCCAGCATGGTCGAATCACTGTCCTTGCGGCGTTAAACTGACGCCAAAATAGCCGAAAAGGCGGCTGAACTGAACGGCCGCGACGAATGCCAGCAAAAAAAGGAACCTGCGCATGCCCAACTTTCAGAGCGGAGCCATCAACATCCATTACGAGGAGTCCGGCCCTGCGGACGGCTTCCCCGTACTGCTCATCGCCCCCGGCGGCATGAAGTCCGCCGCCCCGGTCTGGGCCAATGCGCCTTGGAACCCGATCGAGCATCTGTCGGACGATTTCCGGGTCATCGCCATGGACCAGCGCAACGCCGGGCAGTCCAGCGCCCCGGTGACCGCGGAGGACTCCTGGGCGAGCTACGCCCAGGATCAACTCGGGCTGATGGAGCATTTGGGCGCGGAGCGCTTCCTGGTGGCCGGCATGTGCATTGGCGGCGCTTACGCCATGGGCTTGATCGAGGCAGCGCCGGAGCGGGTGGCGGCTGCGGTCCTCTTCCAACCCATCGGCTTGGAGGACAACCGTGACGCGTTCTATCAGATGTACGACGGCTGGGCGGCCGAACTGCAGCCGCAGCGCCCCGAGGTGGACGCGAGCGCTTGGGCCGCCTTTCGGGAGAACATGTACGGCGGCGACTTTCTGTTCAACGTCTCCCGCGAGTTCACCGCCTCGGTGACCACGCCGCTGCTGGTCCTGAAGGGCAACGACATCTACCATCCCGAAGCCATTTCCCGGGAAGTCGCCGCGCTGGCCGCCAACGCAACGCTCATCGAGGACTGGAAGGAGGGCGACGCCGTGGCAAGCGCCCGGCAACAAACGATCGCCTTCCTGAAGGAGCACGCGAATTAAAATCGGCCTGATCTCCGACACGCGCTTTATGATAGGAGCACACCCATCAAGATCGGCCTGATTTCCGACACCCATCTTCCGGAAGCCGCCAAGTTCCTCTGGCCGCAGGTGTTCGACGCCTTCGCTGGCGTTGACGCCATCTTCCACGGCGGCGACATTCACGAATTCTGGGTGCTCGACGAGCTGGAGCGCGTCGCCCCGGTCTATGCCGCCCGGGGCAACGGCGAGGATGGCAGCGGCGGCCGCCCGGTGCAGCCCGAAGACGCGCGGGTGAAGCCAGCTTGGCTGCTGGAACTGGAAGGCTTGTGGGTGGGCCTGACCCACTACGTCCCGGTGCCGGAGCGTCCTCCCAACTTCACCCTGGCCCGCTGGATCGAACGCTTTTTCCCGGAGCGCAAGCCCGATGTGATCGTCTCCGGCGACACCCACGTGGAGCGAATAGCCACCATTGACGGGGTGCTCTGCGTCAATCCCGGCTCGGCCACCTATCCGCACAACTACGACACCCAGTTCGGCACCATCGGCTTTCTGGAACTGGACGACGGCTCCGCCTCCGCCAGCGTCTGGCAACTCTGCGACGACGGCATTGAGCCCTTCGACTGGGATGGCGTGCCGCCCTGGCGGCGCTGAAGGAACCGCTTGCCCAAGTCCCTTTCACTGCTTGCCGCCCTAGCCTGCGGGGCGCTGCTGCCCCTGACCTTGGCGCCCTTCGACTGGTGGCCGCTGGGCTTGGTCTCGATTGGCGGCTGGTTCTGGCTGCTCAACCGCAGGGCGGCACCGGCTTGGGCGCTAGGATTCGCCTATGGCCTCGGCAAGTTTGGCGTCGGCGTCAGTTGGGTGTACGTGAGCATTCACACCTACGGCAACGCATCGCCGCCCTTGGCCGCCATGCTAGTGCTGCTCTTCGTGGCCGGACTGTCCTTGTTCACCTTGGCCCACGCCCGGCTGTACGCCTGGCTGCGGATCGAACACCCATCAGGCCCAAACAAGGGAGGCGCGGCGCTGGCCAACGCTTGGCTTTTCGCTGCAATCTGGGTTGCCTTTGAATGGGTTCTGACCTGGTTTCTCACCGGCTTTCCCTGGCTCTATCCGGGCTACGGCCTCCTGCAGACGCCGCTGGTGAACTTGCTGCCGGTCGGCGGTGTGAGCTTGGCCAGCCTCGGCATCGTCGTGACAGCCTGCTTCCTCGTCTCGGCGCTATTCGGCAAGCCCTTTCCCGGCGTGCGCACCGCGGCCGCCGCCATCGCCGCCACCCCTTGGTTGATTGGTCTCGCCCTGTCCGGGGCACAGTGGGTCGAACCGAAAGCGACGCGCTCCGCCGCGCTGGTGCAGGGCAATATCGATCAGGCGGTGAAGTGGGACCGCGACAACCGAATGCCCATCATCAACCGCTACCTCGACCTGACCGAACCCCACTGGGGCCGTGACCTGATCCTGTGGCCGGAGGCCGCAATCACCCTGTTCGAGCATGAAGCCGCGCCTTGGCTGCAACGCTGGGACGAGCGGGGCCAGGCCTTCGGCACCGGCCTAGTGCTGGGCATTCCCCGCATGGAACCGGATGGGGATGGGGACTACCGATTCCAGAACGCGGCCATCGCCATCGGCCTAGGGGATGGCCGCTATGTCAAGCGGCGCCTGGTGCCATTCGGTGACTACGTTCCCTTCGAGAACATCCTGCGCGGCCTGATCGAGTTCTTTGACCTGCCCATGTCCCGGGCCGCGCCAGGGCCTTGGAACCAGCAGCCGCTCACCGTGGGCGAAGACCGGGCAGCGATGGCCATTTGCTACGAGATTGCCTACGCCAACCTGACGCGGACCACCGCCGCCGAAGCCGACCTGATCCTGGCCATCACCAACGACACCTGGTTCGGGCGCAGCATCGGCCCCTTGCAGCACCTGCAGATCGCCCAAGCCCGGGCACTGGAGAACGGCCGCTGGCTGCTGCGCGCCGCCAACAACGGCGTCACGGCCTTCGTCGATCATCGCGGCAAGGTGCGCAGGCAGCTCCCGCAATTCGAGCACGGGGTGCTGGTGGGCGACTATCAGATCATGGCCGGGCGCACGCCCTACAGCCGCTTCGGCGACGGCTGGCTGGTGGCGATTGGCTTGGGCAGCCTGCTGGCCTTCGCCTGGCGCGCCCGCAGGAGGCGCCTGCGGGCGATGTCCTGAACGGGCCTTGGAGCGAGGGCATCCTGCCCTCGGTGAGTTCCCCCGAGATCAAATTGAGGGCGGACGCCCTCGCTCCAATGAGGAGCGTCGCGCAAGCAATTTGGAGTCCCGCCCGGGACGCCTAAGATGGTATCGTTACTGGTTTGGCTACCAACCCGACCATGACTAACGAACAGGATCGCTATTCGCCGGAAGCCGTGGAGCGCAAGTGGCGGGAGCGTTGGGAGCGCGATGGCGTCAATCGCCTGACCGAGGCGCAATTGGCGAACGCCGAGAACCCCTACTACAACCTGATGATGTTCCCCTACCCTTCCGCGGAAGGGCTGCACATCGGCAACATCTACGCCTACACCGGCGCCGACGTGAACGGGCGCTTTCAGCGCCTGAACGGCAAGGACGTCTTCCAGCCCATCGGCTTTGACGCCTTCGGCATTCATTCCGAAAACCACGCCTTGAAGGTCGGCGGCAACCCCTATGACCTGATTCCCAAGAACATCGAGAACTTCACCCGCACCCTGAAGCGCTTCGGGGGCATGTTCGACTGGAACCACACCGTGGACACCACCCACGTCAGCTACTACCGCTGGACCCAGTGGGTGTTTCTCAAGCTCTACAAGGCCGGCCTCGTGGAGCGCCGGGAGGCACCGGTCAACTGGTGCCCGTCGTGCATGACGGTGCTGGCCAATGAGCAGGTGGTCAGTGGACTGTGCGAACGCTGCGAATCCACGGTCGAGCAGCGCCAATTGCCGCAGTGGTTCTTCCGCATCACCGACTACGCCGGCCAACTGCTCGACAACCTGTCCGACATGGACTGGTCGGACGTCACCAAGAAGGCGCAATCCGCCTGGATCGGCCGCAGCCAGGGCGCGGACGTCAGCTTTGCCATCGCCGGTGGCGGCGCGGACGGCGAGAAGGCCCGCATTCGCGTGTTCACCACCCGGCCGGACACCCTGTTCGGGGCCACCTACATGGTGCTGGCCCCGGAGCATCCCTTGGTGGACGCCATCACCACTGCCGATGCGCAGCCGGCGGTGAACGCCTATCGGGCCGAGGTCGCAGGCCGCGACCTCGTGGAACGGCAGAAGACCGACAAGGAAAAGACGGGCGTGTTCACCGGCGGCTACGCGATCAATCCCGCAAACGGGGCCCGCATCCCCATTTGGATCGCCGACTACGTGCTCATGGGCTACGGCACCGGCGCGATCATGGCGGTGCCCGGCCACGACGCCCGCGACTTCGAATTCGCCCAAGCCTTCGGCCTGCCCATCGTGCGCGTCATCGCCGCACCCGGAGAGGATGCCGCCACGCCGCTGACCGAGGCCTACCCAGGCGACGGCACACTGGTGAACTCCGGCGACTTCGACGGCTTGACGGTAGAGGACGCCAAGCAGGCCATCGTCGAGCGGCTCGAAGCCGAAGGCAGCGCCAAGGCCCAGACCAATTTCCGGCTGCACGACTGGTGCGTATCCCGGCAACGGTACTGGGGACCGCCCATTCCCATCATCCATTGCACAGATTGCGGCGCGGTGCCGGTGCCGGAAGACGAATTGCCGGTGGAACTCCCCTATCTCCAGGACTTCCGCCCCGACGACAGCGGCCAAAGCCCCTTGGCGCGGGCCGAGGACTGGTTCAACGCCTCCTGCCCAGCATGCGGCAAGGACGCCCATCGCGACACCGACGTCACCGACAACTTTCTGTGCAGCGGCTGGTACTTCCTCCGCTACCCCTCCACCGGCCGCGACGACCTCGCCATTGAGCCGCAACTGACCGCCAAGTGGCTGCCGGTGGACTGCTACATCGGCGGCAACGAGCACGCCGTGCTGCACCTCATGTACGCCCGCTTCCTGACCATGGCCCTGCATGAGCTCGGCATCATCGGCTTCAGCGAACCGTTCAAACGGTTTCGCGCCCACGGCCTGCTCATTCGGGAAGGGCGCAAGATGTCCAAGAGCAAGGGCAACGTCATCTCGCCGGATGCCATCATCAACCAGTACGGCGCCGACACCCTGCGCCTCTATCTCATGTTCCTCGGCGCCTATGAACAGGGCGGTGACTACCGGGGCAGCGGCATCCAAGGTCCGTTCAGCTTTCTCAACCGGCTTTGGCAGAGCGTCGCCGAAGCCGACGACGACCCGGATTTGCCGCCGGAGCCCGCTATCGAACGCGCGTTGCACCGCACCATTCGCCAAGTCAGCGAGCAGCTCCCGGAGCAGCAGTTCAACACCGCCATCGCCGCCATGATGGAGTACATGAACGTGGTCCGCGCTGGCGGCCGCACCCCGCGCATCGCCGAGCTCGCTCCCTTGGTGGTGATGGTGGCGCCGTTCGCGCCCCATGTCTGCGAAGAGCTCTACGAGCGGCTGGGATTCAAAGGCGGCCTGTTCGCCAGTGCCCATTGGCCTACCTATGACCCAGCCAAGGTGGTCCATGAGACCCTGAACATCGCGGTGCAAGTCAACGGCAAGCTGCGCGGCGAAGTGACGGTAACCGCCGAAGCGGGTGAGGACAGCGTCCGCGAGGCGGCTGAACTCGACGGCAACGTGGCCCGCCATCTGGCCGGCAAGCGCGTGCGCAAAGTGATCTACGTGCCCAACAAGCTCATCAACTTGGTTGCCGCATGACCGCCCGGCCGAAGCCGGCGCTGACCGCATCGCTGCTCGTCGCAACGATGCTGTTGGCTACCGGCTGCGGCTTTCACCTGCGTTCCTGGGACTTCTCGGATGCCGATCTCAGCATTCACGTCCAAGCCGACCGCATGAGCCGCATGGCCGCGCCGCTTCGGGACGCCCTGCGCCAAGCGGGCGTCGAGGCCAGCGCCAGCGCCGACGATGCCGACTTGGTGGTCCAGATCGTCAACGAGAGCCGCAACCGCCGCGTGGCCTCGTTGACCGCCGGGGCGCGGGCAGCGGAGTTTGAGCTGACCCTGGGCGTGCAGTTCGGCATCCGGGCCGGAACAAAGAGCCTGGCCAAGCCCGCTTGGATCCGGGCGACGAGAACCTTCAGCATCGATCGCGACAACCTGGCCGGCAGCAGCGAGGAGGAGGCCTTGATCGAACAGGAGCTCAAAGCCGCCCTCTCCCAGCAAATCCTGCGTAGCTTGAACGCCGTATCCGCCGCGCAGCTCGGCGCAGACCAACCGAACGCGTGATTGGGGAATCGCCCCTACAGGACGCCGATGCAAGTCAAGCCTGAAGCCTTAAGGGCGCGACTGGAGAATGGGCTTTCGCCCATTTACCTCGTGTCGGGCGATGAAACCCTGTTGGTCGAGGAGGCCTGCGACGCCATCCTCGCCGCGGCCCGCCGCCAAGGCTACTCCGAGCGCCGGGTTGTGCACGTCGAAAGCGGTTTCAACTGGGGCGAGCTCATCGCCGAGGCTGCCAGCCAGTCGCTGTTTGCCGAGCGCAAAGTGATCGACCTGCGCCCGCCCGCCAACAAGTTCGACCGCAAGGCATCCGACATCCTGCGCGAATACGCCGCTGCCCAACACGAGGACGTGCTGTTGCTGATCCGCACCGGACGCCTTGAGGGGCGGCAGCGGTCAAGCGCTTGGTTCAAGGCCTTGGACAAGGCCGGCACCATCGTCCTGATCTGGCCGGTCGGGGTCCGCGAACTGCCCCGTTGGTTGGCGGCGCGCCTGCGCGATGCCGGGCTTGAGCTCAACCGCGACGCCTTCGCCTATCTCGCCGAGCGGGTGGAGGGCAACCTGCTGGCGGCGGTGCAGGAAATCGAGAAGCTCAAGCTGCTGGACCTGCGCCAACCCATCGACGCCCGCAGCATCGCCGCCGCTGTCGAGGACACCGCCCACTACGACGCCTACGAGTTGATCGACGCGGCCTTCGCCGGCGACGCCAAGCGCGTGCAGCGCGTCCAGCGCACCCTGCGCGAGGAGGGGATCGCCATAATGGCCCTGCTCGGCGCCTTCGCCAGCCAACTGCGCCGCTTGGAATCCGGTGGTTGGATGCCCGCCCACCGGCGCAGCGCAGCGGCCGACTTCAAGCGCCGCATCGGCGGCGTCGAATCCATGCTGGCGGAATTGGCCATCATCGACCAACAAGTCAAGGGCACCCTCCTCGGCGACCCTTGGCTGTCCTTGGAGCGCCTGCTGCTGCGCCACTGCAAGGCGAAGATGCCAGTGGCGAGCTTGGAAGATGAATGGGGTCTGTTGCGGCGCAGTGATCTTTAACGCGGGTTCCGGAGGCCAGTTCGAGGGCGGGACGCCCTCGCTCCGGGGGACAACAGTGTCAACAATCAAGAAACCAACCGCTCCCGCCCTTCCCAGTACGGCTTGCGCAGTTCAACCTTCAGGATTTTGCCGGATGGATTGCGCGGCAGCTCGTCGGTCCAGTCCACCGACGTGGGGCACTTGTAGTGCGCCAAGCGCTGACGGCAGAAGCTGATCACGTCCTCCTCCGTCAGGCTTGAGTCGGCAGGCTTAACGATGGCCTTCACCGCCTCGCCCCAGCGCTCGCTGGGCACGCCGATCACCGCGGCGTCGGCGATGCTCTCGTGCTGCATCAGCACGTTCTCAATCTCGGCCGGATAGATGTTCTCGCCGCCGGAGATGATCATGTCCTTCACGCGGTCGTGGATGAACAGGTAGCCGTCCTGCAGGTAGCCTGCGTCGCCGGTGCGGAACCACTCGCCCTCGAAGGCATCGCGAGTGGCGTCCGGGTTCTTCCAGTAGCTTTTCATGTTCTGCGGCCCCTTGACCCAGATTTCGCCCACCTCGCCTTCCTCCTTGTCCTCCAAGGTGGCGGCATCCACGATGCGGATCTCATGGTTGGGGATGGCCTTGCCGCAGGAGCGCAGCAGATGCGCCCGCACGCCGCCCGGATCATGGTCCTCGTCGTGCAGCAGCGCGATGGCGCCGGTGGTCTCCGTCAGGCCGTAGGCTTGATAGAACTTGCAGCCGAAGGTTTGGATGGCCTCGACCAACACGCTTTCGGTGATGGGCGAAGCGCCGTAGGTGATGGACTGGAGCGAGCCGTAATCGGCGTCGCGCACTCCCGGTACGGCCAGCAAAAACTGCAGCACCGCGGGCACGAACAGCGCATGGGTGACCTGCTCCTCGCCGATCAGGCGCAGGATCAGCGGCAGGTCCACGTCCTTGAGCAACAGGCTGCGGGCACCGTGAAAGAGGCCCACCACCCCCCAGCCGCTGCCGGAAATATGGAACAGCGGCATGCAGACCAGATTCACCGAGTCAGCATTCATTTCCAGCGCATCGAGGCTGGTGGACAGGCAGTGGAGGAAGTTGGCGTGGGTCAGCTCGACGCCCTTGGGCAGCCCCGTGGTGCCGGACGTGTAGAGCTGGTAGCAGGTGTCCTCCGTGTCAACCGGCGTCTTGGGGTCGATGTTGGGATGGCCTGCCAGCCATTGATCGTAGGTTGGATGCCCCGAGTCCCCCGGGTCGCCGAGCACGATGACCGTGGCGACCTTCGGCAACTCCATCTGGCCCAAGGCGTCGAGAAACTCCTCGCCCACCATGAGAATGGCGGCCTCGCTGTTGTTGATGATGTATTCCATCTCCGGCGGCGCCAGACGCCAGTTAACTGCCACGGAAACCGCATTGACCTTGGCCCCGCCGAACAGGTACAGGAAGTACTCAGGCGAGTTGCGGTCCAAGTAGGCGATGCGGTCGCCGGCGCCAACGCCCGCCGCCAGCAACGCCTGGGCCACCCGGTTCGATTCCTCGTCGAGCTGCGCATAGGTCCAGTTGCGGCCATCATTGACATAGGTCAGCGCGGCCTGCTCCGGGCGCTCCGCCGCGTTTTCTCGGGTTACGTCTGCTAAAGTTCGCATGTTCTCAATTCACCTTGGTCGTTGCCTCCCGGCCAAACTCAAGCAGGCGCAGTTCGCCGCCGTCGTTGTTGAAGACCGTGACTGAGGCGTTGTCGGGTTGAAAGATCACGAGCCGGTCGTCGTCTTGGGCCGCGCCAGCGACCACGTTGATGGCAATGAAGTGGCAGAACACCACGCAGTCGCGGTCGAGGCGGGTCACGCAGTCCACCAAATCACGCCGCCACGCTTGCAAGTATTCGTCCAAGCTGGACCAGCGTCCGGCCATGGCTCGGCGCAGCCAAGCACCGCGCTCGGCCAAGTCCGTCATGGGAAACGGGATTTCCGCCACCCGCGGTTCGATCGCCACCTCCACGTCCCAAAGCTCGGCCAAGGCAGCAGCGGTCTCGCGGGCGCGGGCGAAGGGGCTGGAATGGATGGGCAACGGCCCCTTGGGCGCTAGGGCGGCGGCTGTCTCGCGGGCTTGCCGGCGACCGAGGTCGTCCAAGCCGGGATCGCGCGGGTTCTGAGCCTGCGCATCCGCACGGCCATGCCGCACCATGTAGATTGTCGCCACCGATCCCCCTATTGATCCGATTGACCGGCCTTGCCACCGGTTTTACGGCCCGTTGAGCCGCGTTTTGCTGTCGTGCAGCGAATGGTCCCGTACAATAGCGTGTTTTGCTCAAGCGCGGAAACCAAAAAATGGAGTCAGGCCTGCCCCCGGACCTCACACCGGACACCACCGTCAACGCCCGCGAGGCTTTTGGCATCGATCAGGACTTGGACGTCCCGGCGTTCTCGCGGCGCACCGACTACGTGCCCGCCATCGACGACGACTACCTGTTCGATGGCGACACCACGCTGGCCATACTAGCCGGCTTCACCCACAACCGCCGGGTGATGATCCAGGGCTATCACGGCACCGGCAAGTCCACCCACGTGGAGCAAGTGGCGGCGCGCCTGAACTGGCCCTGCATCCGCGTCAATCTGGACAGCCACATCAGCCGCATCGACTTGGTGGGCAAGGACGCCATCGTCATCGAGAACGGCCAGCAGATCACCCAGTTCAAGGAAGGCATCCTGCCGTGGGCGCTGCAGCACCCCGTAGCGCTGTGCTTCGACGAGTACGACGCCGGAAGGCCGGACGTGATGTTCGTCATTCAGCGGGTGCTTGAGGTCGAGGGCAAGCTGACCCTGCTCGACCAGAACAAGGTGCTGGCCCCGCACCCCTACTTCCGGCTGTTCTCCACCACCAACACCGTCGGCCTCGGCGACACCACGGGCCTCTATCACGGCACCCAACAGATCAACCAGGGCCAGATGGACCGGTGGAGCATCGTCACCACGCTGAATTACCTGGAGCACGATGCGGAAACGCAGATCATCCTCGGCAAGGCCAAGTCCTATGCCGCCACGGACGCCGGTCGCCGCACCGTCTCCAACATGGTGGCAGTGGCCGACCTCACCCGGCGCGGCTTCGTCAACGGCGACGTTTCGGTGGTCATGTCGCCGCGCACGGTGCTCACTTGGGCACAGAACGCGGAGATCTTCGGCGACATGGGCTTCGCCTTCCGGGTCACGTTCCTGAACAAGTGCGATGAGCTCGAGCGACCCATCGTCGCCGAATACTACCAACGCTGCATCGGAACCGACCTTGGCGACGCCACCGCCGGGATCAAGTTGCAAGGCGCGTGAAGACTGAGGAATCCCATCCCTTAGAGCTGTTCAAGCGCGCCACCACCGCCACCATGCGGGCGCTGGCCGAGGACGACGAGCTCGAAGTCACCTTCGGCCAAGGCACCCCCACCGCCCGCGGCAATCGGCTGCGGGTGCCCTTGCCGACGCTGGGCTGCGACGACGACGAAATCAACGCGGTGCGCGGCATGGGCGACGAGCTGGCGCTGCGCCTCAAGCACCACGACGACGCCGTCCACAACCGCTACGCGCCCAAGGGCGGCCCCGCCCAGGAGATGTTTCAATGGATCGAGGACGCCCGCATCGCCTCGATCGGCGCCCTGCGCATGGCGGGGGTGGCCGCCAATCTGGACGCCTCGCTGGAGGCGCAGTGCCGCCAAGCGGCGTTCGACACCATCGTCGATGAGACTGAAGCGCCCCTGTCGGTGGCGGTCGGGTTGCTGGTGCGCCAGTCCCTTACCGGCCGTGACCTGCCGCCATCCGCCGAAAACGTGGTCCGCTTCTGGCGCGACTACGTCCAGGAGCACGCTGGGGACGACATCGAGGCGCTGCGCGGCTGCCTGCTCAACCAGCGGGACTTTGCCGCCGTTTGCCGGGAGATCATCGCCGACTTAGGGCTAGTCGCCGAATTCGACGATCCGCCGGACGAAAACCAGAACCAAGAAGATACCGAGACGATTGACGAAGAGGCCGAGAGCGATTCGGAGCTGAACCCGGAGGACGTGGTTCTCGACGACGACAACCTTACCGACGAGTCCGCCGAGGGCGAAGCCGCCATGATGGAGATGGACGCCGAACTCGACATGGACGAACTCGGCGCCGAAGCCGACCCCGACGAAGCCCCGGCCCCCACCCCCGACGAAGCCGGGCGCATTCGCGTCGACGTCAACTACCAAGCCTTCACCGACGAGTTCGACGAAGTCACCGCCGCCGAGGAGTTGTGTCCGGACGAGGAGCTCATCCGCCTGCGTGCCGTGCTTGACCAGCAGTTGGTAAGCCTGCAGTACGCCACCTCCAAGCTCGCCAACCGCCTGCAGCGGCGCCTGCTCGCCCGCCAGAACCGCACTTGGGAATTTGATCTGGAGGAGGGCATTCTCGACGCCTCGCGCTTGGCGCAGGTGGTGGTGGATCCGATGAATCCCTTGGCCTACAAGCAGGAAAAGGAGATGGATTTCCGCGACACCGTGGTGACGCTGCTGATCGACAGCTCCGGCTCCATGCGCGGGCGCTCGATCACCATCGCCGCCATGTGCGCCGACATCCTAGGCCGCACCTTGGAGCGCTGCTCGGTGCGGGTGGAAATCCTCGGCTTCACCACCCGCGCCTGGCGCGGCGGACAGTCCCGGGAAAAGTGGATCGCCGCCAACAAGCCGCCCAGCCCGGGGCGGCTCAACGACCTGCGCCACATCATCTACAAGGCCGCCGACGACACTTGGCACCGCTCGCGCCGTAACCTCGGCCTGATGATGCGCGAGGAGCTGCTCAAGGAGAACATCGACGGCGAAGCGCTCATCTGGGCGCACAACCGCTTGGTCGTGCGCCCTGAGGAGCGCAAGGTGCTGATGGTGATCTCCGACGGCCTGCCGGTGGACAACTCCACCCTGCTAGTGAACCCGAGCAACTACCTTGAGCAACACTTGAAGTACGCCATCGACATGATCGAGTCCAAGTCCCCGGTGCAGCTCATCGCCATCGGCATCGGCCACGACGTCACCCACCACTACCGCCGGGCGGTCACCATCACGGACGCCGAGCAACTCGGCGGCGCGATGACCAAGCAGCTCGCGGCGCTGTTTGAAATCGAGCGCGGGCGTGTTGCCTAAAGGGACGCAATGAGCACAGATGGAAAGGACGGCGGGCTCGACTGGGGCAAGCCCAGAGCGGCTAAGCCAATCGTCAGCGAGCGACTCGATCCGGCGTTGTTCAATTTGCCCGCGCAGCAGATTCGGGACGGCTTCTACACCGACAAGTACTTTGTCCGCGCCGCCGAGATGCTGCGCCGCACGGACAGCTCGCCCGAGGTGCTGATGCAGGTGTTCACCAAGTCCCGCTGCGTGCTTTGCGGCGTGGACGAGGCCATCGCCATGCTCAAGCTCGCCAGCCACGATTGGGAGGCGCTTGAGGTCCACGCCCGTCGCGACGGCGAGACGGTCAAGGCATTGGACATCGTGATGACCATCAAGGGGCCGTACGAGGTCTTCGCCCACTTGGAAACACTGTATCTGGGGGTGCTGGCCAGAAGCACCCGCGTCGCCACCAACACTCGGCTGGCCGTCACGGCCGCCAGCGGCAAGGACGTGCTGTTCTTCCCGGCCCGCTTCGACCACTGGCTGGTGCAGGCACGGGACGGCTACGCCGCCCACATCGGCGGCGCCACCGCAGTTTCAACCGACGCCCAAGGCTCCTGGTGGGGCGGCGAAGGGGTCGGCACCATCCCCCATGCACTCATCGCGGCCTGCGGTGGCGATACGGTGCTGGCAGCGCACAAGTTCGCCGAGTGCTTCCCCGAGTCCATACCCTTGGTGGTGCTGGTGGACTTCGAAAACGACTGCGTGCGCACCGCCCTCGAGGTGGCCGAAGCCTTGGGGCCGCGACTGTACGGGGTACGCCTGGACACCTCAAGCACCCTGGTTGACGCAAGCCTGTTGCCGATGATGGGACAGTTCGACCCTCGGGGCGTCAATCTGGAGCTGGTCCGAAACGTCCGCAAGGCCCTTGATAGCGCCGGCTTCCACAGTGTGCGGATCGTCGTCTCCGGAGGCTTCGATGCGAAAAAAATCAAGCGCTTCGAGGCGCACCAAGCGCCGGTGGACGCCTACGGCGTCGGTTCATCGTTGTTTGCCAACGCCGGGCAACACGACTTCACTGCCGACATCGTGCGCTGCGACGGCAAGGCCATCGCCAAGGTCGGGCGTGCCGAGCGCTTCATGCCTAACCTGGAACCGGTCAAATGAGCGCCGTATTCTGGGACGTGGACACCCAAGCGGACTTCATGACGCCCGACGGCAAGCTGTACGTGCCCGGCGCCGAGGCCATCGCGCCCAATCTCGCCCGACTCACCGACTACGCCCACGCGCAGGGCATCCGCATCATTGCCAGCGCCGACGACCACTTGGAGGACCACGAGGAGATTTCCGCCACCCCGGACTTCACGCACACCTTCCCACCCCACTGCCTGCGTGGCAGCGCCGGGCAGCGGCGCATACCCGAAACCGCCTTGAGCAACCCCTTGGTCATCGAACCGGACGGACCGCCGCCGAAACTGGCCGCCCATGCGGGGGACATCCTGTTCCACAAGCACCACTTCGACGTGTTCACCAACCCCCACGTCAGCCCGGTGATCGAGGCGCTCCGCGTCGAGGACATCACCCTGTACGGCGTGGCCCTTGATGTCTGCAACCGCTACGCCGTGGAGGGGTTGCGCCGGCACCACCCGCAAATCACCGTGCGCGTGGTCGCAGACGCGGTGCAGGCCCTCAACCCAGCCAAGGGGGAGGAACTGCTGGATGCTTGGGGCCGGCAGGGCGTGATCGTCACATCGACGATTGACGTTGTACAATGAACTTTTTTCGGCTGGGGAAATTCGGCACCGCCAGTGCCGCTGCGGTCTCGATCATCCTTAACAAGGGTTCATAGCACGGAGCCTAAGTGCAACCTCCAAGCAACAGTCCAATCAAGTGCGCAATCGGCCTCCTAGGCCTTTGCTGGGCATTCGCCAACCCAGCACAGGCGGCTGAACCGCCCGCGTGGACCCAAGGCGAATGGGACTTAAACCTGCGCTACCGGTTTGAACAGGCCGACGACAAGCTCAACCGCAAGGCCAAGGCATCCACGCTGCGGGCGGGTTTCACCTACCGCACCGCCGAAGTCGGCGGCTTTAGCGCCTTGGCCGAGGTGGAGCACGTCTCCACCATCGGTGGCGAGACGTACAATGACGGCGGCTCCAACGACAAGACCGAGTACGCAGTCATCCTGGATCCCGAGGGCACCGAGATCAACCAAGCTTACCTTCAGTTCAACGGCTTGCCCGGCACCACCCTGCGCTACGGCCGCCAGGAGATCTTCCACCGCAAGACGCCCTTCCACCGCTTCATCGGCACGGTGGCCTTCCGGCAGAACCATCAGTCCATGGACGGCTTCCGGGTGCAGAGCAAGGCCATTGAGAACCTCGCATTCGACGGCGGGTACATATACAACGTCAACCGCATCTTCGGCGAAGACAACGACCTGCCCAACCGCAGCGACCATGACCTGGACGGCCTGCTGGCACGGGTCGAATACACCGGCATCCAGGGCATGGCCATCGAGGGCTACTTCTACGATCTCGACTTCACCAACGCCCTGACCCTGTCCACGCAAACCTTCGGGGCCAAGATCTGGGGCGACGTTCCGCTCGGGGAAGGCGTGACGGCGCACTACTCCGCCGAGCGGGGCCAGCAAAACGACACCGCCGATAATCCCCACGACCTCTCCCTCGCCTATTGGGCGGGCAGTGCCGGCGTGACCCTCAAGCAGTGGAACGGCCTCACCGCCAAGCTCAGCCACGAGCGCATGGAGGGCGATGGCACCATGGCCTTCCAATTCCCATTGGCCACCCTGCACGCCCACCAAGGCTGGACGGACAAGTTCCTCGCCATTCCGCCCACCGGCCTGCGCGACACCTATGTCACGGTCCAGGGCCAGGCCGGTCCCGTTGGCCTGTTGTTCGCCTGGCACGGCTTCAAGGCCGAGATGGGCGGCTTCGACTATGGCTGGGAGTGGGGCTTTCAGGCCACGGCCAAACCCACCAAGCGCCTTTCGGTGGGGTTCAAGTTCGCTGACTACGAAGCCGACGGCAACCCCCTCAACACCGGCGCCACCGCCCGCGACACGACCAAGTTCTGGGCTTGGATGCAACTCGCCCTCTAATACGCAAAGAAGCGCAAAAAAAGCGCTGTCATTGCGCAACCAACTCTGATAGCGTTGCCGGTTTCCTGCTGATTCTGGAGTTCGGACGATGAGCCATCTGATGAACACCTACGCCCGCCTTCCCGTGGCCTTCGCCAGGGGCGATGGCGCCTATCTGGAGGACACCGAGGGCAAGCGCTATCTGGACGCCCTGACCGGGCTTGCGGTGTGCGGGCTCGGGCACGCCCACCCCGCCGTCACCCAAGCCATCAGCGAGCAGGCGGCGACGCTGCTGCACACCTCCAACCTCTATGAGATTCCCCGTCAGGCGGAGCTGGCCAAACGGCTGGCGGCGCTTTCGGGCATGGACCGGGTGTTCTTCGCCAACTCCGGCGCCGAGGCCAACGAGGCCGCCATCAAGATCGCCCGCCTGCATGGAAGCAGGATGGGCATCAAGCGGCCGGCCCTGGTGGTGGCGGAATCAAGCTTCCACGGACGCACCATGGCGACGCTGACGGCCACCGGCAACCGCAAGGTCCACGCGGGCTTTGAACCCTTGCTTACCGGCTTCGTGCGCGCCCCCTACAACAATGTCGGGGCGATTGAGCAGATCGCCGCCAACAACGCCGACGTGGTGGGCCTGTTCGTCGAACCGGTGCAGGGCGAGGCCGGCATCATCGTGCCGGACGCCAGCTACCTTGATGCCCTGAGACGCATCTGCGATGCCAAGAACTGGCTGCTGATGCTCGACGAGGTGCAAACCGGCAACGGCCGCACCGGCGCCTTCTTCGCCTATCAGCATACAAACTGCCTGCCGGACGTAGTGACCACGGCCAAGGGCCTCGGCAACGGCATGCCAATCGGCGCCTGCCTGGCGCGGGGCGAAGCAGCGGACCTGTTCCAACCCGGCCACCACGGCTCCACCTTTGGCGGCAACCTGCTGGCCTGCGCCGCCGCCTGCGCGGTGCTCGACACCCTGGAGGGCGACCAGCTGATCTCCCGCGCCGCCGAACTCGGCGAGCGCATCCAGAGTGGGCTGCGCAATGCGCTCAGAGGCCACAACAACGTCAAGGAAGTTCGCGGCAAGGGAATGATGATCGCCGTGGAGTTGAATGAGCCCCAATCCGGCATGGTGCAGGCCGGCCTCGACGGCGGCATTCTCGTCAACTCGATCGCCGACCGCATCATGCGCCTGCTGCCGCCCCTGACCCTGACCGATGCCGAGGCTGATGAGTTGGTTGCCAAGGCCGCCGCACTCATAAGCACTTAAAGGCACCCGAACATGGCGAAGCGCGATTTCCTGACGCTGCTCGACTGTTCCCCGGCGGAACTTGGGGCGCTCACCGAGCGCGCCGCCGAACTCAAGCGCGCGCATCTGGCCGGCGAGGACCATCGTTCCCTAACGGGGCGCACCGGGGCGCTGATCCTGCAAGTGAGCAGCACCCGCACCCGGGTCGCCTTCGAGGCCGGCATGGCCCAACTCGGTGGTCAGGCCATCTTCCTGAGCCCGGCGGACACCCAGCTCGGGCGCGGGGAGCCGGTCGGCGACACCGCCCGGGTGCTCTCGCAGATGGTCGATGTAGCCATGATCCGCATCCTGAGCCACGACGATCTCGAGACCTTCGCAGCCGCCGCCGACATCCCGGTGATCAACGCCATGACCGCCCGCTACCATCCCTGCCAACTGTTGGCGGACGTGCAGACCTTCGAGGAGTTGCGCGGCCCCATCGACGGTCGCCGCGTCGCCTTCATCGGCGACGGCTACAACATGTGCAACTCGTACATCAATGCGGCGCTGCAGTGGGGATTCGAGCTGCGCCTGGCCTGCCCGCCCGGCCACGAACCCTCCTCCTCCGCGCTGGCCACTGGCAACGCCCGTTTGTTTGAGACGCCCGGGGAAGCCGTCGAAGGGGCGCATCTGGTGGTCACGGACGTCTGGTCCTCCATCGGCCATGAGGAGGAGCAGGCCGAGCGGCGGCAAACCTTCGCCCCCTACCAGGTCAACGAGGCCCTGCTCGACCAAGCCGACGACGACGCTCTCTTCCTGCACTGCCTGCCCGCGCACCGGGGCGAGGAAGTCAATGCTACGGTGCTCGACGATCCCCGCAGCGGCGCCTGGGTGGCGGCCGGCAACCGGCTGCACAGCCAAAAGGCGTTGCTGGAGTTCCTACTGCTTACTCCCCGGCAAGAGCGCACTGCAGGGCGCCCTTGAGGCCGGACAAGGGATCGAGCATGAGGTAGATGGGGATGGGCTCGACGTAGCCGCTCAACTCGCCGCGCTCCTCAAAACGGCGGCGCAAGGGGCTGGTGGAGGCGAAGTCCGCGAGCTGGGGGATGATGCCGCCGCCGATGTAGAGGCCGCCGGTGGCGCAAAATGTCAGGGCCAAGTTGCCCGCGGCGCTGCCGAGCAGGCCAAAGAAGATCTCCAGCGTTTGATGGCACAGGGGATCCTCCACGCTCACCCCCAAGGCGCTGATCTGCGCCGGGGAAAGCGCCTCGGCCGACGCGCCCCAAAGCTCAGCAACCGCCTGGTGCAGGCGGGTCAAGCCGGGACCGCTGACCACCGTTTCCCAACAGACATGGCCGTGACGGCGCTGCAGAACGCCGAGCAGTTCCTGCTCCAAGGGCGATCCAGGCGCCAAGTCCGCATGGCCGCCTTCCGACGCCACGGGTCGCCAGCTGCCGTCATTGGGGATCAAGCCCGCCATGCCGAGACCCGAACCCGGGCCGATGACCGCCTTCACCCCATCGTCTCCAGAACCACCACCCACTTGCCGCACCGGCTCCGCCAGCGGCGCCATCATGGCCAAGGCGTGGAAGTCATTGAGCACCTGTACGGCGCAGCCGAGCACATCCTGAAGCTCCGCCGCATCAAACCGCAGTTCGGGGTGCTTGGTCACCGTCGCCCGGCCATGCATCGCCGGCCCGGCCACCGCAAGGCATGCGGAATCCACGGCACCGGCTTCCAAGGCCTCGGTCGCGGCGGCCAGTAGATCGGCGGCGCAGGAGAATTCGTCGGTGGCAAATTCCGTGTGGCGCCCCACCCCGCCCCGGTCGCCCAAGCCAAAGCGGGCGCTGGTGGCGCCGATGTCGGCCACCAAGTGCTTCAAGGCGGCAGCACCTTGCGCGCCTGCAGCGCCATGAAGTGTTCGCGGAACATGGTGGCGGTGTCGATGCAATCGGCAAAGCCGAACTGACGCACCTTGACGGTGCTGAGCAGGGTGGTCTGCCCGCCGTGGTAGCCGAACACGGCATCGGCGAACTGCCAGGACGCGCCGATCAACTGGTCCATCGAGTGGGGCGCCAGTCCGTGGCGGGCGACGATCTGGTCCCAAACGGCGCTGTGTTTCGGCATGGCCTCGCTGAGCTGCATAGGCTCAGGAGCGGCACAGGGCATCTGGAAGTGATCGGCAAATTCAGGGAACAGCGCACCCCAGTCGAGGATGTCGCCATTGGTGATGTTGAACGTTTCGCCCGCACAACGGGGTTCGCTGCCCGCCCAGAGGATGGCGCGGGCCAGCAGCCGGGCATCGGTCGCCTCGGTGACGAAGCCTCCCCGGCCCGGAAAGCGCAGGGGCTGTCCGAGTTCGCGCAGCACGGCGGCGTGGACGCCGATGGCCGAGACCATGTTCATCGGACTGCCCAAGGCGTGCCCGCAAACGATTTGCGGGCGCATGATGCTGAAGGTCCAGTCGGCACCAGCGCTGGCCTCGCGCAGGAGATCCTCCTGGCTCCAATAGAAGTTCGCGCCCGGGTGGCGTGGGTCGCTCTCCTTGCCCGGCAGCTTCATGGGCGCCAGATGGGCACCGTAGGCCTTGGTGCCCTGCAGCAAGGTGAGGTGGCGGGCTGGGGTGACGAAATCCAGCACATTGGCGAGCATGCGGGTATTGGTTTCGACCTGCTCGTCGTCGCGCCAGCCCGCGATGAGATCCGGCTTCTCATAGAGTGCCGCATAGACGATGTGGGTGACGCCGTCCAACCGGCCAAGTTGCTGCCGGCAGGCCGCCCGATCGGTCAGGTCCAATTGGAGGAAGCGAGCCTGGGTGGGGAAATCCGGCCGGCGGCGGCTGACCGCGACCACCTCGCCGCCATCCTGACCTTCAAGCGCCTCGACCACGGCACGGCCCACCAGCCCCAAGGCACCGACCACCAAGACCTTTCGTTGTTCGTTCCGCACCGCCATGGAAGAGCCCTTAGCCCGGGGAGCGCGAGGGGTTCACCCCTCGCCATAAATTGTCGAGCGCGAGGGGTTCGCCCCTCGCTATAAATAGTCGAGCGCGAGGGGTTCACCCCTCGCCGGAAGCCGCTAGTTTACTCAAGGGAGCGCGAGCGCGCCTACTCAACCCGCCGAATCGTCCCCGGCCCGGAAGGCGGCCTTGAAGCTGTTCGCTGCCAAGGCGGCGAGCTCCGCTTCGCCGAGGTCGAGCGCGGCTGCGGCGCGGACGTAATTGTCATTGACGTAGCCCCCGAAGTAGGCCGGATCGTCGGAATTGACGGTGGCCAGCAGGCCAAGGTCGAGCATTCGCTTGAGGGGGTGCGCCCGCAGATCAGGCACCACGCGGAGCTTGAGATTGGATAGCGGACACAGGGTCAGCGGCACTTGGTCGCGCCGCAGGCGAGCAACCAGGGCATCGTCCTCCAAGGCGCGGTTGCCGTGATCGATGCGCTCGACGCCCAACACGTCAAGCGCCTCCCAAACGTATTCCGCAGGGCCTTCCTCCCCCGCATGGGCGGTTAGCCTGAACCCCAAGTCCCGGGCCGCGGCGAAGACGTTCCTGAACTTTCCCGGCGGATGGCCGAGTTCGCTGGAATCGAGCCCGACACCAATGAAGTTGCCTTGATAGGGCGCGGCGTCCTCGAGCGCTCCAAAGGCCTCCCGCTCGCTCAAATGCCGCAAGAAGCACAGGATCAGCGACACTTCAAGGCCACGGCCCGCCGCTTGGCGAACCGCCGCGTCTAATCCCTGCATGAGATCCTCAAACCGCACCCCGCGGCCCAAGTGCGCCTGCGGATCGACAAAGCACTCAAGATGGGTGACGTTGTCCGCCCCGACCCGCCGAAAGCAGGCGTCCGCCAAGGCGAAGAAGTCCGATGCCGTGCGCAGCACGCCCATGCCAGCATAGTAGAGATCCAGAAAGTCCTGCAGGCCGGCAAACTCATAGGCTGTCCGCACCTCGGCGACGTCCGCATAGGGCAGTTCGACGCCGTTGCGCCGCGCCAAGTCGAACATCATGGCCGGTTCCAAGGAACCTTCGATGTGCAGGTGCAGTTCCGCCTTGGGCAACTGTTGAATGAAGTCGCGGCGGTCCATCGGCGCTAGGCCGCATCCACTTCCATCGACGTGGGCATCGACGGCCCGGCGCCAGGCCGCTGCACGCAGATGGCCGCAGCCTTGTTGGCATAGGCAAGGCTATCCGCCAAGCGGTCTCCAGCACAGAGGCGAGCGGCCAATGCGCCCACGAAGCAGTCGCCGGCGCCGGTGGTGTCCACGGCCGGCACGGTATGCCCCGGGTGCTCTATCACCCGGTCCCCGTCGATAGCAACAACGCCCTCCCGGCCCAGGGTCACGACGATGATCTGCTGCGGGGAGCGGCGCACCGCAACAGCGGCATCGACGGCGTCCTGCGGACTCGCCACCCGCCCGTCGGCGAAGAACTCCAGTTCAACTTCATTCACGATCACAATGTCCGCCAACGGCCAAACATCGGCGGCGGAAGCCGTTGCCGGCGCGGGGTTGAACAGGTTCAGGGCCTTGGTCGCCCGGCCCCGCTCAAGAAAGGCGGCGACCGTGGGCATCGGAATCTCCGATTGGCTGACCAGCACATAGCCCGCGCGAATGGGCGCTTCGGCAATCGCGGCAGCATCGAGCGACGCATTGGCGCCGGGAATCACGACGATCGAGTTTTCACCCGCCTCATCAACGAGAATCATCGCCGTGCCGGTCGGCGCGTCCACCGCCTTGAGCGAGCAGGCGACACCGTTCTCCAGCAGGTGCGCCCGCAATTCCTGCCCGAAGGCGTCTTTGCCCACGCAGCCCACCAAGGTCGCGGCGGCACCCAGTTTGGCCGCCGCCACCGCCTGGTTGGCGCCCTTGCCCCCCGGATGCAAGGCAAAGCCCTCGCCCGGCATGGTTTCACCGGGCTGTGGCAGACGGGGCACGCTGGCCACTAGGTCCATGTTCACCGAGCCAGCGACGAGGACTTTGGGGATTGGGCGCAAGGGAGACCTACGCCGGTCGATCAGCCGGGTCCAGCAAAGTCAATTTCTCGAACAGGTTGGCGGGCTCCGGAATGCCGACGATGTAAACCATGCGCTCGGTGACCTCGCCTTCCGCATGCAAGGCCCCGGCGGGAATCAGCAGCTTGTCCCCCGGACCAAGGGGCACTCTGGTGCCGTGCTCGTCCAGTACATAGCTGCGGCCCGCAAGCACGTAGCCGTGATTGTCGATGTCGTGCCAGTGCAAGGGCAGTTCCCCCATGCGCTCCGACACGTAGGTAGTGGGCCACAGATCATGCTTCTTGATGTCGTCGAGCACCTGCTCCTTGGTGGTGAAGAAGTTGTGGATCACTTGCATGGGGCCAGGGGGGAGTGACATGGCTTGCATCCTCCAATCTGAAAAACCCGGCTGTCTGAACCGAGGAATAGCCGTCCAACGTGGCTAGCGCATTCGATGTTAGTCCTTGCTGTCCGCTTTGTCGCCACCTGCTGAATGACGCTGAATGACGCCCCGCCACCGATTCTGGACCGGCTCGACTCGAAGTGTTGAAATCATGCCGACGCCTGATTGGTTTGTGGACATCAAGATGTTGAAGCGCATCCTAGCGGAACGGCTGCTGGCTGCCTGCACCGCCGTGCTGATTCCCCTAGCCCAAGCGGACTGCGTGGAAGTCATCGCCCACCGGGGCGCCTCCGGCTATGCGCCGGAACACACGCTCGCGGCGTACGCCCTGGCCTACGGTCAGGACGCGCCATGGATCGAGCCGGATTTGGTGTTGAGCGCCGATGGCGTGCCCATCGTTCTGCATGATCTGACGCTGGACCGCACCACCAACGTGGCGGAAGTGTTTGCCGGACGGGCGCGCGCGGACGGCCTGCACTATGCCGCGGACTTCACCACCGCTGAACTGCAACGGTTGACCGTCATCGAGCGGCGCACAGGTCGATTCCCGCACGCCACATTGCGGATACCAACGCTCAAGGAAGCGCTCGATCTGATTGACGGCCTCAACCAAACCACGGGGCGGCGGGTGGGCGTCATCCCCGAGTTGAAGCACCCAGCCAGGCAACCAGGATTGGCCGAAGCCACGCTCAAGGTGTTGGCCGGCTATGACCTGCCGGTGCGCATTCAGTCCTTCGACGCCGAAGCCTTGGCGGCGCTCGACACCGCCCATCCCCGCGTGTTGCTGATCCGGCAGAGGGCTCAACTCACGCCCCAAGGCTTGGATGGCATCAGTCGCTGGGCCAGCGGCATCGGCCTGCCCAAGTCCGTTCTTGCCCCGACAGCACCAAGTTCATCGGATTACCTGCCCATCATCACCCTGGCCCATGAGCGCGATTTGGCGGTGTACGCCTACACGCTGCGTGCCGATCTCATCGGCGAAGGCTTCGCCCATTTTGCCGACGAGGTGACGGCCCTCGCCCGGCTAGGCGTTGACGCCCTGTTCACCGACCACCCCGACCAAGCCTTGGCGGCGCTCAACGAAGTGGACGCCGCTTGCGGCGCCGATGCAGCGGCTCAAGCAGTGCTATGATGCACGGACCCAAATGATCAGGGGAGAATGGCCATGCGAATCATCAAAGCCCTCGCCATCGCGCTGGTGGCCTACGCGTTGGTGGTTGTGGTGTTTGAATCCCTGCTCGGTTACTTCCAGCCGCAATCCGAGCAGACGCTGACCATCACCACCTTCGACGCCAACGGCGACGCCCATGATCGGGTCCTCACCGGGCTCAGCAGCGGCGGACAATCCTATGTGGCGGTGAACCACTGGCCACGGGCTTGGTACCATCGAACGCTGGACAACCCGAACGTGCGCATCACCCAGGACGGCGAATCCGGGGACTATGTGGCGGTCCGGGTTTCCGGCGAAGAGCGGAGCCGGGTTGAAGCGGAGTATCCAGCCGGCCTCGTGTTCCGCATTCTCACTGGCTTCCCGCCCCGGCATTTCCTTCGGTTGGACCCACAAGGCGGCTGATCGACGCCTTCAAACCACCTCGAGACTTCCCATGCCAGACCGCCTTCCTGCCGTCAGCCTTGCCGCGGTGCCCGGACGCCGCTTGAAAACCCTTGCCATCGCTGAAGAAGTCGAGCGCCGGGGCTTTCCGGGCATCTACGGCCCGAGCCTTGGCGACAACCTCTCGCTCTGCCTGGCCATCGCCCTGCGCACCAGCCGGATCGAATTCGGGACCAGCATCACGCCCATTTACAGCCGCCATGTCAACGAATATGCAGCGGCTGCATCGTTCATCCACGAGGCATCCGAGGGCCGCTTCCGCTTCGGCATCGGCGTCAGCCACGAGCCGGCCCTCAAGCGCTTGGGGTTGAGCGGCGGCAAGCCCTTAAGCGACATCCGCGAGTTCGTCGCGGACCTGCGTGCCGTGCCTCGGGCCGGCGAGCTGCCGCCCATCGTACTCGCCACCCTGCGCGGCCGGATGATCCGCTTGGCGGAGGAAATCGGCGACGGCATGGTGTTCGCCAACGGCGCCCGCAGCCACATGGCGGCATCGCTCGCCAATCTCAGCGACGGGGCGCGGCAAGGCGAGGGCTTCTTCATCGGCAACATGATCCCCACCTGCATCAGCGACGACGAGGACGCCGCCAAGGCCGTGAATCGGCGCACGCTGACCAGCTACGCCTTCCTGCCGAACTACCGAAACTATTGGAAGGAGGCGGGCTACGTCGAGGAAATGGAGGGTGTGGAGGCGGCCATGGAATCCGGCGACACCGCCCAGGCGGCGGTCTGCCTGTCCGACCGTTGGCTGGCCGACACCACCCTGTTCGGCAGCGCCGCCAAGGTGCGCGAGGGCATAGAGGCTTGGTTTGACGCCGGCATCAAGACGCCCATCATCGTCCCCTCATCGGCCTCGGGTGGGCAGATGCAGGCCTTGGAGGAATTCTTCGCCATCTGGTAGCTCAATGCGGCTTTGGTTGATCCGCCACGCCAAGTCCTCCTGGAGCAGCACCGCCCGGAGCGACTTTGACCGCCCCTTGAATCAACGCGGTGAGAGGGACGGCCCCGAAATGCGCGACTGGCTCGCCGGCCATCCCCATCCGGCCCAATGGATCTGGACCAGCGACGCGGCGCGAGCGGCGGCCACGGCGGCATTCGTGGCCGAGGCGTTCCCAAGCGCCACGCTCAAGGCGGATCATCGCCTGTACGGCGCCACCCCAGCCACGCTGGTCGAAGTGCTTCGGGAAACGCCCCCCGCCATTGCAACCACCGCCATCGTCGCCCACAACCCCGGCATCACCGAGAGCGTCAATCTGCTCGTTGGAACCGAGGCGGTCGACAACATGCCCACCTTCGGCGCCGCGTTGCTGTGCTGGCCCGGCGGCACCGACGCGCTGCAGATTGGCGCTGCCCGATTGGAGGCCCTGATGAGCCCGAAGCGCCTACCCAACCGTCGCAACACACTGGACTAACTGCGTTCCAGCGCGTATATCTGTGCGCCAAGAGAGGAAACCCCGGAGCTGTTAAATGCAATTCTTGTCTTTCCTGGCGCTGCTCGGCATCGCCTACCTCCTGTGGCGGCTCACCGACCAGATTCCCGACATCATCTTTCGCCTAAGCGAAATTCAACGGGATACCGCCGAACTCCTGCGCCTGTCCAAGGCCAAGGCAAACGACGCCGACGCCGCAGCGGCCGATTCCGAAGACTGACCCGTCATGACCAAGCCGTCCGCGCCGGAGCGGTTTGACTGGCGCATCTGGCTGGGCCTCGTCCTTACCTTCGCATGGCTGGCCCTCGGCGCCGCCTACATATCCGCGCGCATCGGTTGGGGTCAAGTGGGTTCGCTGGATGCGGCCACCTTGGGCAACTTCCTGGAAGGGGCTTTCGCGCCACTGGCCTTTTTGTGGCTGGTGATTGGCTACTTTCTGCAGCAGAAGGAACTCGAGCAGAACACCGAGGCCCTGCGCGCCCAAGCCGTGGAGATTCAGCGCACCGCCGACCAAGCCATCATCCAGTCCGAACAGATGGCGACCGCTGAGCAGCACACCCGGCAACAGGTGTACATGCAGCTTGCGGAATCGGTTCGCCAACAACTCGGCTCCATCGCTGGACTGTTGTACATGTCCAGCCAGGGCGCGACCGGTGACGGCGCAGTCAGCCAAACGGAGATGAGCAAGCTGTTCACCATCATGTCGGCGCAGGATCCCGAGATTTTCTCCCGGCGCCTGCTGGAAGCCCACTTTCAACTTGAGCAACCAGAGCGCCAGTTCGCCCTCTTCTACGGCACCCCGATTCGCGCCCGCCACGCCAACCACTTCATTGTCGCCTTTGAACGGCTGTTGAGGCGAAGCGCCGAAGTGGATCCAGAAGGCATGCTCGCCGATGCACTGACCGCCAGCGGGCACGGGCTTTTGCACCGGATCATGAAGACCCACCAAGCTCAGGCGCCGCCGGAACTCGCCGATGCGGCCAAGACCGGCACGCACATCAACCTCATCAACCAAGGAGACAGAACATGACCGGTTCGAACTCTACCGGACAGCGGCTGATCCGAGCCGCACGGCTGGCAATGCTCGCTGCGGCGGGTCCGCTGCTGCTAGCGGGCGCCGCGTTCGCCGCCGACGACCGCTTCAGCGGCGTCAAGGTGGAAGCCATCCACGTCAACGGCCCAGTGCACATGCTGACCGGGGCCGGGGGCAACATCGCCGTGACCGTGGGCGAAGACGGTGTGCTGATCGTCGATGACCAGTTCTTGCCCTTGGCCGAGCGCATCCAAGGCGCCATCAACGAATTGGGCGGCGACCGTCCCAAGTTCGTGCTCAACACCCACTACCACGGCGACCACGTGGGCGGCAATCCGCATTTCGGCCAAGCCGCCACAATCATCGCCCACAGCAACGTGCGCACCCGGCTTGCCGCCGATGCGGCGCTGCCGCCGGTTGCCCTGCCGGTGGTCACCTTCGACGACGCGATGAGCGTGCATTTCAACGGCGAGGAAATCGCGCTCTTCCACCTGCCGGCCGGCCACACCGACGGGGACAGCGCAGTCTGGTTCAAATCCTCCAACGTGCTGCACTTGGGCGATCAACTGTTCAGTGGCCGCTTTCCCTACATCGATCTTGACGCGGGCGGCACTGTCCAAGGCTACATCGCCAACTTGGAGGCCGTTCTCGAAAGCGCACCCAGCGACGTGCGGGTCATTCCCGGCCACGGCCCCCTTGGCGGATTGAATGCGGTTCGGGAGGCCGTGTCCGTCATTCAGGCGACGCGGGCCAACGTGGCCAAATCGATCGCCGACGGCATCGCAGTCGAGGCCATCATCAAGGCGGGCTTAGGTGCCGAATACGCCGATTCTTGGGGCAGTGGGTTCATCACCGAGGAGCGCTGGATTCGCATTCTCGTCCGGGACATCGAAGCGAGGGGCCATTGAACCCAATCGCAGGGTTCCACGAAGACCGGGCGCAGGCGCGGGCCGGGCGCGACCCCTGCGCCGAACTCTGCGCCCTGGCCACGGTCGGCGCCGAGGGGACCCCCGAAGTTCGAACCCTGGTGCTGCGCGACATCGAAGATCCCGCAATGCCGGGTGGGGAGCCGCGCCTAGCCGTCTTCATCAACCAAAGCAGCCCGAAATGGGCCGCCATGGAACGTGTGTCGGCGCTCGCCTACTTCCCCACCCTGAAAGTTCAGTACCGCCTGTCCTGCGCCACCGCGCCGGTCTCTGAGGCGCTGGTCCACAGCCGCTGGCAGGACCGGCCCGAGGCGCCAAAGAAAATGGACTGGTACTACGCCCAGCGCCCACAAAGCTCGCCTGTCGCCAGCCGCAGCCAGCTTATCAAGGAAGTGGGCAACCTGGCCCTGCCCGAACCCTTGGTCGCTCCACCATCAGCGCGAGGGCTCTACTTGATTCCTTTCGAAATCGAACGGCTGGATCTCAACCAACCCGACGGCATCCACGACCGCCGCCGCTGGCACCGACCCGTTAGCGGTTGGGAGGAAACCGTATTGGTGCCTTGAAGCGGGAAACGGCGCTTGTCCCAGCGCGGGTATAATCGGCCAATGATCCCCTGCGACCTGATGATCCGCAGCCGTTGGTGCCTGCCCATCGCCCCCGACCCCAAGCCCATCGAACGGGGCGCGCTCGCCATCGAAGGCGGACGCATCCTAGCCATCGGACCGGCGGCTGAACTCGATGCCCGCTACCAACCGAAGGCCGCCATTGACCTGAGCAATCACGCCCTGCTGCCTGGGCTGGTCAACGCCCACTGCCACGCCGCCATGAGCCTGCTGCGCGGCGCAGCGGAGGATCTGGCGCTTGAGGCTTGGCTGAACGACGCCATCTGGCCCTTGGAGGGACGGGTGGTGTCACCGGAATTCGTGCGCACCGGCACGGATCTCGCCATCGCCGAGATGCTCGCCCGAGGCATCACCTGCTTCGCGGACATGTACTTTTTCCCCGAAGAGGCGGCCCAACGCGTCTCCGTTGCCGGCCTGCGCGCCCAGGTCGCGTTTCCCATCATCGACTTTCCCAACCCTTGGAGCAGCGGGTCGGCGGAAGGCTTCCACAAGGGCCTCGAACTGCACGACGCCTACCGGGACGACCCCCGAATCGGCATCGCCTTCGGCCCGCATGCGGCATACAGCGTCGAGCGGGCCAATCTGGAGAAGACCCTGATGTACTCCGAGGAGGTTGGCCGCCCGATTCAGATCCATCTGCACGAATCCGCTGAGGAAGTGGCGGCTGCGGTGGCGCGCATCGGCCACTCCTGGGTGGCCGAGCTCGCAGAAATCGGCTTGCTGAATCCATCCTTGCAGGCGGTCCACATGACTGAGCTAAGCGATGCCGACATCGAACTGGTCGCCGAGCACGGCGTTCAAGTGGTGAATTGCCCCACCTCCAACCTCAAGCTCGCCAACGGCATCTGTCCAGTGCCGCGTTTGGCGGCGGCCGGGGTCAATGTCGCGCTTGGCACCGACGGCGCCGCCTCCAACAACGCGCTGGACCTATTCGCCGAAGCTCGCCTGGCGGCGCTGCTCGCCAAGCATCTTGGCGGCGCGGCGGCAGGCAAGGTGGACGACGCGCTGCGCATGGCCACTTTGAACGGCGCCGCCGCCTTAGGGCTGGCCGACGAAATCGGCTCCATTGAGCCCGGCAAGCAGGCCGACCTCATCGCCGTCGATCTAAGCGGGCCCTCCCTGTCCCCGGTACGCGACCCTGCGGCGGCGCTGGTACATGGTCCTGCGGGCGAAGCGGTGAGCCACGTCTGGGTGGCGGGCCGCTGCCTCTATGCGGACGGGGATTACCAGACCTTTGATATCGCCAGCCTGAAGCGCGAAGTGGAGCTGGCAGCGGAGGGCTTAGGGTGACTGCGGAAAACATCGATCCCGCCGAAATTCGCAAGTTCGAGGCCTTGGCCAATCGATGGTGGGATCCGGAGGGCGACTTCAAGACGCTGCACGACATCAATCCCGCGCGCTTCGATTACATCGCCGCACATGCGGATTTCCAAGCCGGCCCGGTGCTGGACGTCGGCTGCGGGGGCGGCATCCTCACCGAGTCTCTGGCCACCGCCGGCGCCGAGGTGACCGGCATCGACATGGCCGAGAAGCCCTTGGCGGTGGCCCGCCTGCATGCCTTGGAAAGCGGCTCGGGGGTAGCCTACGCGGCCACTACCGCCGAGGCGCTGGCCACCGAGCGGCCCGCCGCGTTCGCCACCGTCACCTGCCTCGAAATGCTGGAGCACGTCCCGGACTACGCCAGCACCATCCAAGCCTGCGCGGACTTGGCGGCGCCCGGCGGCGCGCTGTTCCTGTCCACCATCAACCGCCACCCCAAGGCCTACCTGCTGGCCGTTCTCGGCGCCGAGTACCTGCTCAACATCCTGCCCCAGGGCACCCACGACTACGAACGATTCATTCGCCCCTCGGAACTGGCCCGGGCCGTGCGCGGGGCCGGGTTGCGGGTGGAGGAGATCATCGGCCTGCGCTACAACCCCTTCTCCCGCGTCGCAAAGCTGTCCTCCGACGTTGACGTCAACTACTTGCTGCGGGCGGCCAAGCCTTGACCGCCTATCCCGAACTCGAGGATGCAAAAGCCAGTTGGCGGCACCAGCCCGCAACCCAGTGCCTCTCCGGCAAGGTCATCCTGGTCACAGGAGCGGGCGATGGCATGGGCCGGGCACTGGCCAAGACGGCGGCTCTGTACGGCGCCGACCTGATTCTGCTCGGCAGGACCCGATCCAAGCTGGAGGCGGTATTCGATTGGATCGGCGAGCACACCGGCACCCGGCCGGTGATCGTGCCCTGCGATCTCAGCCACCTGAACTCAAGCAGCGCCGAGTCCTTGGCGTCCCAAGCACGCGCTGAATACGGCCGCTTGGACGGCTTGGTCCACAACGCCTCCCTGCTCGGCGCAAAGACCCCGCTGCAGCACTACCCCATGAGCCAGTGGGAGGACGTGATGCGGGTCAACCTGTCCGCCGCCGCCGCGCTTACCCAAGCGCTCCTGCCGCTGATGCTTGAAACCGCCACAACCCAAGGGCGACAGGGGTCGGTCCTCTTCACCTCCTCCTCCGTGGGCCGCCAGGGACGCGCCTACTGGGGCGCCTACGCCGTCTCCAAGTTCGCCGTGGAAGGCCTGATGCAGGTGCTGGCCGACGAGTGCGCCGCCGAAGGCGCGGTGCGTGTCAACAGCCTCAACCCCGGCGGCACCCGCACCGCCATGCGCCGCCAAGCCTATCCGGCGGAAAACCCCGCCGATGTGCCGCCGCCGGAGGCCCGCTTGGATATCTACATTCATCTGTTGAGCGACGCCAGTGAGGGAGTGACTGGGCAAGCCTTCGACGCCCGGACTTGGCCTGAACCGCCCTGAACCAGGAACGGCGCTTCGCGCCGTCCGAGGGCGGGACGCCCTCGCTCCGGGGGACAAACCCGGGGCGAGGGCGTCCCGCCCTCGATGGAAATCCCGGTGGTATTATTTCCGGAGCAGCCTTTTTGGCAGAGCTTTTTTGGAAGAGCAAGGAGGAGCTCAAGATGGTTGACTTCCACGATCCCCGCGCCGAAGTGGGCGTCAAGCGGGAGCCTTATGGGCTGGCCGTTGACCTCAAGCGCATGAACGATCCTTGCGTGGCCTTCCTGGCCAACGGCTTCCCGGATTCGGAACGATTTCTGGAAAAAATCGCGGACGCCATGGCACGCTTGACGCCCCAGCTCAGCGTGCGCATGTTCAACAAGGGCGACGCGTCGTCGCCCGCTCCGGCGGACATGCTCGATGAAATCCGCGATGGCTGCCACGCTGCGGTCGCCGCCTACGGGCACTGAGGCAGTTGCACCACCGGCACCGTGCGTGACGGCATTGCAATCGCCCGGCTGGGCATCCCAGCGGTGGCCTTGGTGACTGAGAAGTTCTGGCCCCAAGGCGACTTCGTGGCCAACTCCCTCGGCATGCCGGACGCACCGCGGGTGCGCCTGCCGCATCCGGTGGCGGGCACTGGCGAGGCCAATCTCGAACGCGTCGCCGACGCCATCGCGCCGGCCATCATCGAGGCCTTCATCCATTGACGGGCATGCTGTCAGCCGCCACTGAGGCGGCGGCGCTTGAACGGCTGCACGAACTCAAGTGCACCGACGGCCTGCCCGTGGTGGTGCCGACCGAGGCGCGGGTGGCGCGCATGGCTCTTGCCAGTGGCTTGGACCGGGACTTGGCGCTCGGTGACATGGGACCGGGCAAGGGCATCGCGACGGTGGAGAAGGTCGCCGTCGCCGCCGTCATGGCCGGCTGCCTGCCGGACTACATGCCGTTGGTCATCGCCTCGGTCAAGGCGGTGCTCGATCCGCGCTTCGATCTCACCGAGATGCAGGCCACCACCCATTGCACCGCGCCCCTGATCCTGGTCAACGGCCCGGCACGGCACGGCAACGGACCCATCGCCTGCGGCTTCGGCGCCATGGGGCCCGGCCACCGGGCCAACGCCAGCATCGGACGCGCCCTGCGCCTGGCGATGATCAACATCGGCGGCGGCCGTCCCGGCGAATCCGACATGGCACTTTTGGGGCATCCCGGCAAGTTCACCTACTGCCTAGGGGAGGATGAGGAAGCGAGCCCCCTCCCGCCCCTGCACGTCGATCTCGGCTTTGCCCCGGAGGACAGCACGGTGACCGTCATCGGCGCCGAAGCGCCCCACTCGGTGCTGTTCAGCGGCGACGGCGACGACCCCGAGAGCGCCGACCGGCTGCTGGAATGCCTGGCCATCGGGCTGGCCAACATCGTCACCAACAACGCGGTGTTGACCGGTGGCGCGGCGATGGTGCTGCTTAATCCCGAGCACGCCGCGGTGCTGGCGGATGCCGGCCTCAAACGGCGCCGCATCGCCGAACGCCTGCACGGCCTGTGCGCCCATTCGCCGGACGATCTAGCCCGCTACGCCGCAGCCTTCGCACCCCGGAGGGAGCAGTCCGCCGCCAGTGCGAGAAGCTGCTTCGCCAGCCCGGACGACATCCTGATTGCGGTGGCGGGCGGCACCGGCCTCTATTCCATGGTCATGCCCACCTGGTGCGGCGGCCCGCACCGCAACCGGGCCATCACCGTCGCCGTGGAGACCGACCAGTTTTGCGAAGTTCCATCCGCAGACCCCGAAGGGTGATGCCATGAGCAGCGCGTACGAAGGCCTCCGCGAAAAAGCCGAAGGCATCCGGGCCTCCCGGCGGCAGAGCCGCCGCCGCCAACGCGTACCCGTGGATCTAAGTCTTGATCCCAAGGACATTCCGCTCGACGAGCTCAACGTCGCCAACCCGGAGCTGTTCAAGCACGACGCCATCGCACCCTACTTCGCCCGCCTGCGCGCGGAGGCGCCAGTGCACTACTGCCGGGACAGCCAGTACGGCCCCTACTGGTCCATCACCCGCTACCGCGACATCGTCGCCATCGAGAAGGCCCACGGCATCTTCTCATCGGAATACGGCTTCGGCGGCGTCACCATCCAGGGCACCCCCCAGGCGGCGTCGGAAACCCCGATGTTCATCGAGATGGATCCCCCGAAGCATGACGCGCAGCGCAAGGCCGTGGCGCCGCGCTTCACCCAGCGCAGCCTCATGGAGCTCGAAGCCCTGATCCGCAAGCGGGCGGCGGACATCCTCGACGGCCTGCCCCGCAACGAGACCTTCGATTGGGTGCGCCACGTCTCGGTGGAGTTGACTGGACGCATGCTCGCGAGCCTCTTCGGCTTGCCCCAGGAAGAGCGCCACCGGTTGATCCGCTGGTCCAACATCTTCAGCAACGGCGACAATCCCGAGCTCGTGGCGTCCACTGGTGACTACTACGAGGCGCTCGCCGAATGCGGCGACTACTTCCATTCGGTTTGGGCCGACCGCAAGCAGCGGCCACCCAGCGGGGACCTGATCTCAATGCTGGCCCATGGCGGCCAAACGGCGGCCATGGGACCCAAGGAACTGCTCGGCAACGTGGTGCTGCTGCTGGTCGGCGGCAACGACACCACCCGCAACTCCATCAGCGGCGGCGTGCTGGCACTGAATGAAAGTCCCGCCGAGCACGCCAAGTTGCGGCGCGACCCCGGCCTGATCCCCAAGATGGTGCCGGAGATCATTCGCTGGCAGACGCCGCTGACCAACATGCGGCGCACCGCGATCCGGGACGTGGTGTTCGGCGGACAGACCATCCGCGCCATGGACACGGTCATCCTTTGGTACATTTCCGGCAATCGTGACGAGGCGGCCATCGACCGGGCGGACGAATTCATCATCGACCGGCCGCGGCCCCGGGAGCACCTGTCCTTCGGCTTCGGCATCCATCGCTGCCTCGGCAACCGGCTGGCCGAAATGCAGTTGCGGGTGCTCTGGGAGGAGATCATGCGGCGCTGCCCGAACATCGAAGTGACAGGGCCGCCGGAACGGGCCAACTCGGTGCTGTTTCGAGCCATCAACCGGCTGCCGGTGCGCATCAACGAGGCCTGATGGACATCGGGAACTTCGATCTCGCTGACCCGCCGTTCGAGTTCACCGACGACCCCTTCCCCTGGTACGCCGCCTTGCAGGCGCACTCCCCGGTTCACGGCTTGAGCGACGGCTCCTGGCTGCTTTCCCGGCATGCGGACTGCGCCGCCGTGTACCGCGACGCCCGGTTCAGTTCCGACAAGACCGAGCTGTTCCGACCCAAGTTCGGCGACTCGCCGCTCTATGAACACCACACCACCAGCTTGGTGTTCAACGATCCGCCCTACCACACCCGGGTGCGGCGAACCATCGCCGAAGCCTTGAAGCCGAAGAACATCCAGCCCGTGGCGCGGCGCTTGGAAGCCTTCGTGGCCGAACGCTTGGCTGAACTGCGCGACCGGCGCGAGTGCGACCTGATCGAGCGCTTCGCCGCCGCCGTGCCGGTGGAGATCATCTGCACCCTGCTCTCGGTGCCCGCATCGGATCGCGGCCCCTTGCGGCGCTGGTCCTTGGCCATTCTCGGCGCCTTGGAGCCGTCCATCGACGCCGCCGCGCAATGCCGCGGCAACGCTGCCGTGCGGGAGTTCCTAGCCTACCTAGGTGACCTCATCCGCCATCGCCGCCAGCACCCGCACCGGGACCACGCGGGCGTGCTGCAATCACTGATTGACCAGACGCGGGACGGCGAGCTCTCGGAGCTTGAGTTGCTGCACAACTGCATCTTCCTGCTGAACGCCGGGCACGAGACCACCACCAACCTGATCGGCAACGGCATCCACATGCTCATCGCCCACCCGGACAGCGCCCGCCAACTGCGGCGGGAGCCCGGCTTGATCCGTTCCGCGGTGGAGGAGGCGCTGCGCTACCAAAGCCCCAACCAACTCGGCAACCGGGTGGCCGCGGCACCGGTCGAAGTGGCGGGACATCGCTTCCAATCCGGCGACCAAGTCACGCTCGGCATTGGCGCCGCCAATCGGGACGGGCGGGAATTCCCCAACCCGCACCGCTTCGCCATCGACCGCTCCCCCAACCGGCATCTCGCCTTCGCTGCCGGGGCCCATACCTGTGCCGGCAATTCCCTGGCCCGCCTTGAAGGGCGCATCGCCATCGGTGGTTTCATCAAGGCCTTCGAGGGCGCTGAGTTGGCAGAGGCGCCCCGATATCAGCCACGGCTGCGCTTTCGCGGCCTGGAATCCCTGCGGGTGCGGCTATGACTCGGCCAACCCTGCGCGGCTTCGGCAACGAGCACGAGAGCGAGGCGCTTCCCGGCGCCCTCCCGGAAGGCCGCTTCAGCCCGCAACGCCCGCCTTTCGGGCTGTACGCCGAGCAGCTCAGCAGCACCGCCTTCACGGCCCCGCGGGCGAAAAACCGGCGCACTTGGTTCTACCGCATCCGGCCCTCGGTGCGGCAGGGGCCATTCAAAGCCATCGACAACGGCGCCTGGGCCACCGCGCCCCTGGACGGCCAGCCGACGCCGCCGGAGCCGATGCGCTGGAACCCCCCGCAGTTGCCGGAGGAGCCGACTGACTTCGTGGACGGCTTGACCACCTACGCAGCGACCGGCAACGGCGCAGCCCAATTCGGCTGCGCCATTCATCTCTACGCGGCCAATCGGTCCATGAACCGGCGCTACCTGAACATCGCCGATGGTGAAGCCTTGATCGTGCCTCAACTCGGCGCGTTGACGCTGCGCACGGAATGCGGCGTGCTCGACGTCACGCCTGGTGAGATTGCCATCATCCCAAGGGGCTTGAAGTTCGCTATCGATGTGCCCGGCGACGCGGTGCGCGGGTACGTCTGCGAGAATTACGGTGCGCCGCTGGAGCTGCCGGAGCGGGGGCCGGTGGGGGCCAACGGCTTCGCCAATGAACGGGACTTCCACTATCCCACCGCCGCCTTTGAGGACCTCGACGGCGAGTTCGAGCTCATCCTCAAGTTCGCCGGCCAGTTGCATAGCGCCACCTTGCACCACTCCCCCTTGGACGTAGTGGCCTGGACCGGCAACTCGGTACCCTGCCAATACGACCTTGCCCGCTTCAACGCCATGGGCTCCGTGACCTACGACCACCCGGACCCCAGCATCAACACCGTGTTGACCTCGCCTTCGAACACACCCGGGGTGGCCAACCTGGACTTCGTCGTGTTCCCGCCGCGCTGGAGCGTCGCCGAAGACACCTTCCGCCCGCCCTGGTTCCACCGCAATGTGATGAGCGAGTTCATGGGACTGATCAGCGGCACCTACGATGCCAAGGCCGAGGGCTTTGTTCCGGGCGGCGCGAGCCTGCACAACGCCATGGTGCCCCACGGCCCCGACGCCGCCACCGTAGCGGCAGCCGAGGCGGCCGATTTGGCGCCGCAACGTTTGGATGGCGGCTTGGCGTTCATGTTTGAGTCGCGCACCCTGCTGACACCCACCGCCCACGCTTGGTCCACGCCGAGCCGCCAGCGCGACTACGCGGATTGCTGGCAAGGGCTTGCAAAGCGGTTCAGTCCGCCGTAAACAGGTGTTTTTTCCGGAGCGAGGGCATCTTGCCCTCGAACTGAACCGAAGTATCGCATCGAGGGCGGGACGCCCTCGCTCCGGGGAGTCCCGCTTGACGGTAACTAAGGAACCCACCATGATGAACTCAAAAGTCTGCGAGATGCTCGGCATCGAATTCCCGCTATTCGCCTTCAGCCATTGCCGCGACGTGGTGGCGGAGGTCAGCAAGGCTGGCGGCTTCGGCGTGCTCGGCGGCGCCGGCCATACGCCGGAGAGCCTGGACATCGAACTTAACTGGATCGACGAGCAGGTCAACGGGGCACCCTACGGGGTCGATATCATCGTGCCCACCAGCATGGACGCCAAGGAGGGCGGCCTGACGCCCGAGGAGGTCGAGGCCCGCATTCCCCCGGAGCACAAGGCCTACGTCGAAGGCATTTTGGCGAGCAACGGCATCGACTCCGGCGGCCTCTGGCAGCGCAGCCCCGGTGAATCCTTCGGCGACAGCATGCGCGAAGAGGGCGCGGCGCTCGTCATGGATGCCGCCTTCGAGCATCCCATCAAGCTCATCGTCAACGCCCTCGGGGTGCCGCCGCCCGCCATGATGGAACGAGCGCGGGCCGCGGGCGTGCCGGTGGGGGCCCTGACCGGCGCTCGGGAACACGCCATCAAGCACGCCGAAGCGGGGGTGGACATCCTGGTGGTGGCCGGCACCGAAGCGGGCGGGCATTGCGGGGAGGTCTCCACCTTGGTGCTGGTGCCGGAGGTGGTGGATGCGGTCAAGCCCTACGGCGACATCCCAGTGTTGGCCGCCGGGGGCATCGTCACCGGGCGGCAGATGGCAGCCTGCATGGCGATGGGCGCGGCGGGGGCCTGGACCGGCTCCGTGTGGCTGACCACAGCGGAAGCCGAGACCACCCCCTCGGTGAAGGAGAAGATGCTGGCCGCCAACTCCCGGCAAACCGTGCGCTCGCGCAGCCGCACCGGCAAATACACGCGCCAGTTGCGCTCGGCCTGGACCGACGCTTGGCAGGACGAAAACGCCCCCGACCCCTTGCCGATGCCGCTGCAAAGCCTGGTTAGCGAGCCGGCGCTCAGAATGATCGACAAACTCGCCGAAGGCGGCGACCCGGCAGCCAAGCGGCTCGCCACCTACTGGGTGGGACAGGGCGTGGGGCTGATGAACAACCCCTCCTCCGTGCGCAACGTGGTCTTCGAGTTCATGGAGGACTTCGCCCAAGCCGCCGAGCGGCTGGGCGGGATGCTTGACGCCTAGCGAATGACGCCGTAAACCCGTGTCGGCCTGATGCGCAGAATGACGCGCTGCTGCTCGGCGAGCCAGCCGGGCAGGTCTTCGGGCTCCTCGTAGCCGGTGCCTTCGATGGCGTTGAACACCAGCCGGGTGGTGCGCACCAAGTCCGTGCGCTCGATGTCGCAACGGCCCTCGACGGCAACGAAGTTGAACGGTTCCTGATTGCTGAACGCACAGAGGTTGACGCGCTCGTCGCGGGCGATGGAGTCGTGCCTGAAGGTGGTCTGCGGGGTGCTGACCACCAACTCGTCGCCGTCCAGCGCATAGGCGACTACGGCGCTCACCGGCGAGCCGCTGGCCCGCAACGTGGTCAGCACCGCCCAGCGATGGCGGCGCAGAAAGTCATCCCAGGTGCGTTGCGCTGAAATCATAGGTTGCCCTCCCGCATCAAGCGCTTGGTGCGCACAGAGTGAGCCAGTGGGCGAATTCCGGGTCGTGCCCGCTGGCTATCGCGGCGAACCGGTCCCGCAGCCGGACGGTCAATGGCCCGGGTTGGCCGTCGCCAATGGTGGTTTCGTCAATCTGCGCGACGGGCGCTACCGCCCTTGAGGTGGAGCAGATGAACACCTCGTCAGCGGCCAGCAGTTCTGCGACGCTGAGTTCCCGCTTCTCCCACGGCAGCCCCATGGCGTCAGCTAATTCCAGAATGCTGGCCCGGGTGATGCCGAGCAGCACCCGCTCATCGCCGGGGGTGACCAAGGTCCCGTCGAATACGGCGAAGAGGTTGGCGGTCGGCGCTTCGGCCACGGCGCCCGACTCGTCAAGCAGCAGGATCTCGTCAAAGCCCTCGCGCCGCGCCCGCCACTTGGCGAAAGCGGGCGCACTGTAGTTGGCCGCCATCTTCGCTTGCGGCGGCACGATGTCCTTGCGCCGGTTGCGGATGCGGCGTTCGATCTTCAGCGTTAGCGTAGGCGGCAGCGCCAGCGGCGTGCGCACTTCGCCCGGATGGTGGGCGATGATGTCCGTCTGGTTGTCGTAGGCGGCGATGAACACGGCCACATGGGGGTCCTGGGGCACCAGTTCCGCTTCCACCGAAGCGATCAGGGCGCTGATCTTGAGCGAGGTGGCGCCCGGATTGCGCCGCACCGTCTCGATGCAGGCATCGATCAGTTCCGCTTCGGAGCGGCTGAGCGGCAGGCCCATGATGCGGCAGGTCTCGAACAGCCGGGCCACATGCTCCGGCAGCTTCAGGATGGCCGGGCCGCCCGGTGTTTCGTGAACGCTGAGGTAGTCGAACGCCAAGGTGCCCCGCTGCAGGCTCTGGGCGAGAATGTGGACGGTGGCGCCCGCCCAAGCGACGAAGGTGCCGTCGCGCCATATCACCCGGTCAGCCGTTGCCACGATGAGCGCCCTCCTTGTCGCCCTCTCCCTCGCACAGGCCATAATGCCGACAAACGAACCCCCGCCGCAACGGTTGCACATCGTCCAGCAATGCCTCGCCCCGGCGCTGAAAGTCCTTCGCAAACTGGTCCATGCGCCGTGCGTACTCCGTGAGCAATCGGGACTTCGTAGCTTCATCGAGAAAGCTGAACGCCAGGGAGTTGCGGCCCAACGCGCGCAGTTCCGCCCAACTCAGGCCGTACTCGCGCACGGCCACGAAGAACTCATCGGTCAGGGTGGAGTCCCACATGCCCCGGTCATCGGTGGACAGCGCCACCGGCACGCCGGTGCGCAGGTATTCGGGGAACGGGTGCGCGGCGAAGCCGTCCACGTAGCCTAAGAGCAGATTGGATATCAGGTTGATTTCCACCAGATAGGGGCCGTGGCGCAAGCCAAGCAGGGTCTGCTCATCCTGGATGAGGTTGAGGCCATGGCCGATCCGCTCCGCGCCGAGCAGCAGCGTGTCCCGCACATGGCTGTCGGGCCGCGCCGACTCGCCGGCGTGGATGGACAGGTGCACGCCGGGATAGGTCCGCCGCAGGTCGCGGAAGGTGTCCAGGAAGCGCAGCGGATGGCCACGGTCGTCGTCTTCCCGGCCCACCAGGTTCACGGCCACGATGTCGGCGTGTTCGGAAGCGAGCCGATAGATTTCCCGAACCACTCGCTCCGCATCGGCGTGAAGGCGCAATGCGGAAAGCTGAAAACGCACCGTCACGCCGGCGGCTTGGGCATCCGCCCGCGCCAAGCGCTGCCGATACATTGCCAGCACGGCCTCCGGGGCAAGCGGCGTCCCCGCCCGGTCAAGGAAGCCAAACACCGGCACCTGCGGCTCGATGTAGGCCACGCCCTCATCGGCAAACGCCCGCATGTTGCGGTAGAGGATCTCAGCCACCAAGTGGGGATTGCGCAGCAGGTCGCCCAAGCGCTGCCAGTGTCGCTCGAAGAACTCATCGCGCCCCTCGTGGGGGGCATCCAAGCGAACGCTGTTCATCCACGCCGCCCGCGCCTCGGCGTCCAAGGCGCTCAAGGCTTGGTATTCGCCCCGTTCGCACGCGCTTAGAGTCGCCAAGCGGTGCTGGTCCACAGTACGGTGGAGCAACAGGTAGGCATCGACCCGATCCACCTCCACGGCACAGTTGTCGATGCGGGTCTTGACGTAGTAGGCCACCCCTTGGGCCGCTTCGGCCAAGGCGATGTCATGCAACCATTCGGGAAACGCCGAGCCGGTCAGGTGCAGGTGCAGGTCGCCGCCCTTCGGCATGGCGTAGAGAAAGCGATGCAAGGCCGCGTCGGTGGCTTCGTCCTTGAAGCGCTCAAACCAATCGCCAGCCAGCGCTGCGGGCACACCGCCGGCAAACGCCAGCAGCAGCGCCAACCGATTCAGAGTTTCGCGCCAGTTCATGGATGGCCATTGTAATGCGACCACGATGCGCAACCTGACCCGCACAGCCGTAGCGGGTTCCGGCACGATTCGAAAGGCGCCTTCAGCAGCTAGAGCCTGCTCAGGTACCCATAGCCGCGGGTGATAGCCTGGATCGGGTCCGGCGAAACGTCAACTTCCACGAAGCGATGGGCGACACCGGTCTCGTCCAGTGCGGCCAGGATCGGGGCGAAGTCGGTCGGGCCGGTGCCGGGCTCGACGAGTTGCGATTGGATCGAAGCCGGATCAGAGTCGCCATTCCCGACAGGCGGCGGGGCATGGTCCTTCAGGTGAACGGCGATGACTCGCCCGGCGTAGCGGTTCAACACCTCCACCGGATCGATGCCGGCAAACAGCGCCCAGCCGATGTCCAGCTCGATCTTGACCAACTCCGAATCCGCTTGTGCGAACAGGTAGTCGAAGGCGTTTTCGTCGCCGAGATCCGCAAACTCCATTTGGTGATTGTGGTAGCCGAACCCCATGCCGCTGGCCTTGGCCAACTCGCCCTGCCGGTTCAGCCGCTCGGCAATGGCGTCGAGCTGGCTGCGGCCCGTCACGCCGAGCATCCGGAACTGGCCGTTTTCAATGGACACAAATTCCGGCGCCATCGGGACAACGAGGTGGCGGACCCCGACTTGCCCCACGAGATCGGCGATCTCGACGATGTTCATGGCGCCACCCCAAATGTGCGCCATGGGTGCGCGCAATCCGAGATCCTCAAGCGCAGCGGCGAATTCCTTGGCGGCGAGGCCGAAGAGCGGTTTGTCGCCTTGGTCTTCGCCGCCGAGGCCGAAGAGTTCGACCTCGCGGTAGCCGATCGCGGCAATCTCGGCCAGGGTTGCGCGCACATCCGACTGGAGTGGATCCCTGACCGTGTACAACTGCACGCCCAGCCCGGCATCAGTGCAGCTCGGGGCACCCTGCCCTGCGCCACTGGCGTAGGCCGGCAGCATCTTGCCAGCGCCCAAAAGCACGGCACCCGCGCCGGCCGCTCTAATCATCGTTCTGCGCCGCATGGGCTCTCCTTTGGCAATCCAGTGTTTTCAATCGGTCGTCCCGCGCCACAGCATAGTCGCCCCGCGCACGGCCTGCCACGAAGCGGTGTTTCGCCCCTCAAGAGTCGGCGTCATCCCGGAATGCTAGGACGAATAGCACCAGCACAAGAAACGCGAACCCGGCCGGCACCAGCCAGAAGTCCTGCCAGAGCGCGAGCGTCAGGGCGGCGGCATCGCCCAGGAAGGCGTTGAACAGGGCACCGGCGACCTGGGCGCCAACAAACATGCCCAGTCCATAGGTCACCAGCACCAGAAAGCCCTGCGCTTGCCCGCGCACGGCAGCGGTGGACTTTTTGTCCACGTAGATCTGCCCGGTGACGAAGAAGAAGTCGAAGCAGACACCGTGCAGCAATATCCCGGTGGCCACCATCCAGAAGACGGCATCCGGGGCGCCCAAGGCAAACAGGACGTAGCGCAGGACCCAGGCCGCCATGCCGATGGCCAGCATCCATTTCACGCCGAAACGCAGGAAGAGCAGCGGCATCAACAGCATGAAGGCGGTCTCCGACATCTGGCCTAGGCTCATCAAGGATGATGGATTCGGCAGCAGGTCAACGACGGCATTGCTGACGCCTTGGTCGTACACCGCATTGGCCGCAAAGATCGGCGCAAAGTTGTAGTAAGCCGCCAGCGGAATGCAGATCAGGAAGGAGCAGGCAATGAAGATGTAAAAGGAACGGCTGCCGAGCTGCCGCAAGGCGTCCATGCCGACGATGCTGCCCAAGGACACTCTCTCGCCCGCTGCCGGTGGCGGCGTATGCGGCAACGTAAAGCTGTACAGGCCGAGCAAGAGGCTCGCCACCGCCGCCGTATGCAGCGGCAGGGGGGTGCGATCGGGCAACTCATCCCCGGAAAACTCACCGAGCACGAAGCCGATGAACAGGCCCGCCGCAATCCAACCAATGGTGCCGAACACCCGAATGATCGGAAACTGCCGCTCCTGGTTCTCAATGTTGTGAAAGGCCAGCGAGTTGGCCAAGGCCAGGGTCGGCATGTAGCAGAGGTTGTAGAGCAGCAACAGCGCCACGAAGAGTTGGGGCGAATCCGCCGCTCCAGGCACTAGGAACATCACCGCCCCGCCCAGAAGATGCAACACGCCCAGCACCTTCTCGGTCGCGAAGAAGCGGTCCGCGACCAGTCCGAGGAAAAACGGCGCGATGATCGCCGCGATCGGATTGACGGTGTAGGGCCAATGGGTCAGGTCCGCCATGCCCTCGGCGACCATGAAGTTGCCAATGGTGACGTACCAAGCGCCCCAGACGAAGAACTGCAGGAACATCATCGCGCCGAGGCGCGTGCCGATTGCGCTGTGCATTTCCTAGACCTCCCGGATGCAGGATACCCAAAACGCTGGGCCATATGGGCACTAGGGCTCTTTGGGCAGCGGCACTAGGGGCATTCACGGCGCTGAGCCGTCATAATGTGGCCAAACCTACTTAGGGAACGCAATGGTTGAGGGGAAGTACGACGCGATCGTGGTTGGTTCCGGCATATCCGGGGGGTGGGCCGCCAAGGAGCTGACCGAGAAGGGCCTGAGCGTCCTGCTCCTGGAGCGCGGCAAGAACGTCGAGCACGTCAAGGATTACGTCAATGCGCGCAAGGCGCCTTGGGAGTACCCCCATCGCGGCGGCAGGACGGTGGCGATGGAGAAAGCCTATCCGGTCCTGAAGCGAGACTATCCGCTCAACGAAAAGAACCTGGATTGGTGGGCTTCGGAACAGGATTCGCCCTATACGGAAGTCAAGCGCTTCGACTGGTTTCGCGGCTACCAAGTGGGCGGACGCTCGTTGACCTGGGGCCGGCAGAGCTATCGCTTCAACGAACTCGATTTCGAGGCGAACGCCCGGGAGGGCATCGCCGTGGACTGGCCGATTCGCTACGCGGACCTTGCCCCTTGGTACGATTACGTCGAAGCCCACGCCGGCATATCCGGCTCCCTCGAAGGGCTGGCGCAGCTTCCGGACGGGAAGTTTCAGCCACCGATGCCACTGAACTGCGGTGAGGCGCTGATCGCGGGCCGGCTGCGGAATCGGTTTGACGGCCACCGCCGCATCATCCCCGGCCGAGTCGCCAACCTAACCCAAGCGCTGCCCGGACGGGCACCGTGCCAGTACCGCGCCGCCTGTTGGCTCGGCTGCCCCTACGGAGCCTACTTCAGCACCCAGTCTTCGACCCTCCCGGCCGCCATGGCCACGGGCAGGCTGACGCTGATGCCTTACTCCATCGTGACCGAAATCGCCTATGACCGGGACCGGCAACGCGCAACTGGGGTGCGGGTCATGGACGCGGTGACGGAAAAGTCCACCGAGTTCGAGGCGTCAATCGTGTTCCTGTGCGCATCAACGCTCAACTCGACTTGGCTGCTCATGCGGTCGGCCACCGACGTCTGGCCGGATGGACTCGGCAGCAGCAGCGGTGAACTCGGCCACAACCTAATGGACCACCATTTTCGGATTGGCGCCCAGGGAATCATCCGGGACGCCTCGCTGGACGACAAAACCACCTTTGGCCGGCGTCCCACCGGGTTTTACATCCCGCGGTTCAGAAACCTGTTTGGCGATAAGCGAGACTACCTGCGCGGCTTCGGCTACCAAGGTGGCGCCAGCCGTCAGGGTTGGGAGCGGGCGGTGCGGGAGCTCGGCGTCGGTGCGGAATTCAAGGATCGCATGGCCGAGCCCGGCGACTGGTGGATCGGGGCAACGGGATTCGGCGAGATGCTGCCCGTCCACGACAACAAGATCGGCATCGACCACGCCCGCCGGGACAAGTGGGGGCTGCCGGTACTGAAGGTGGACTGCGCCTTGGGCGAAAACGAGCGGCTGATGCGCATCGACATGGCCAACGACATGGCCGAGATGCTTGAGGCGGCGGGCGCCAACGACGTGGGCCTCTACGAGCGGGAGTACTATCCGGGCATGGGCATTCACGAGATGGGCACGGCACGCATGGGCCGTGACCCAAAAACCTCGGTGCTCAACCGCTGGAACCAGGTCTGGGATGCCCCCAACGTGTTCGTCACCGACGGCTCCTGCATGACGTCGGCCAGTTGCGTGAATCCCTCGTTGACCTACATGGCGATCACGGCAAGGGCGGCGGACCACGCGGTCAACGAACTCAAGCGCGGCAATCTCTGATGACCGACTTGCTAACGCGCCGCGAAGCGATTCTCCGCGTCAGCGCCATGCTCGGCGGCGCGGCACTGGTGGGCCAAACGGCCATGCTGGCCGCTTGCAGCCCAGAAGGTGCCAAGGCGCCGGCGCCGAAGGCCCCTGCCGATGAGGCGCTTTTCACGGACAGCGACTTGGCGCTGCTCGACGAGATCGCCGAAACCATCTTGCCCGAAACGAGCACCCCCGGCGCCAAGGCGGCGGGGGTGGGCGCGTTCATGGCGTTGATGGTCAAGGACGCCTACTACCCGCCCGATCAAGCGATCTTCCACGAGGGAATGGCCGCCGTCGATGCCCGGTGCCGGGACGCCTCTGGCCGAAGTTTCACCGCCGCCAGCCCAGCCGACCGGCTCAAGCTGTTGGAAGCGCTCGACGCCGAGCAATTCGAAGCGATGCACAACCAACCCCCGGACGCGCCAAGGCACTTCTTCCGCATGATGAAGGAACTGGCGCTGCTCGGCTACTTCACCTCGGAAGTCGGCTACAACCAAGCCATGCGCTACGTCGAGACGCCGGGACGCTTCGACCCCTGCGCCCCCTACGCACCGGGCGAGAAGGCGTGGGCCCATCCCGGATTCTAGCCCTGCGCTTTGCCTATCCGCCGGGCGATCAGGCATGGGCCAGCCACGCCTGATCGCTATCGGCCTCGCGGCTCTCAGCCTGGTTGCGGGCGCTGAACGCGCTTGGGCGAATGAACCCGGGCCCGCTGGCGACTGCGATTGGATCTCGCTTTTCAACGGGCGCGACCTCAGCGGCTGGACCGCCAAAATCCGCCACCACGAACCCGGCGACAACTACGCCAACACCTTTCGCGTCGAAGACGGCCTGCTCACCGTCTCCTACGACGGCTACGAGGACTTCGACGACAAGTTTGGGCACCTCTTCCACGAGGCCCCCTTCTCACACTACAGGCTGCGGCTGGAATACCGCTTCATTGGCTCGCAAGCACCCGGCGGCCAGGCCTGGGCCAAGCGAAACAGCGGCGTGATGTTGCACGCCCAAGCGCCCGAGACCATGCCGGCGGCGCAGGACTTCCCGATTTCGCTCGAAGCCCAGTTCCTAGGCGGCTTGGGCGACGGCAAGCCGAGGCCCACCGGCAACCTGTGCACACCGGGAACGCACGTGCATGTCAACGGCGAGTTTACCGAGCAACACTGCGTCGCCTCATCGTCCCCAACCCTAGACGGCGATCAGTGGGTTGAATTCGAGGCGCTCGTCCTTGGCGGCGGCCGCATCACCCACTACATCAACGGCGAAGCGGTCATGGCGTACACCGGCTCCTCCTACGGGGGCGGCGTCGTGTCCGGGCATCGGCCGGAAGCGAAACCCGACGGCGAGCCGCTTGGCGAAGGCTACATTGCGCTGCAAAGCGAGAGCCATCCGATCCAGTTCCGCAACATCCGCCTATTGAACCTGAAGGGCTGCATGGACCCGGAGGATGGCAACTACCGCGACTACTTCGTCGCCCACGAACCCTCAGCCTGCGCTGCCGGATCTTCGGCGGCGGAAACCTCTATGGAACGCTCTTTTGTTGGTTGTCGTTAGCTGGCGTCGAGTGGGTGAGCGGTGCGGGCGTTCTGCGCGCCAGGCGATCGCGATGATCGTTGCGATTGGCTGGCACCGAGTTGGTGAACGGCGCGGGCGTCCTGCACACCAGGCGGGGGCGCTTACCGGTGCGATGGGCGCAAGCACGAGCCTTAACAGTGCAGGACGCCCGCACCGCTCGCCCACTCTCATTCCGGGATTCAACACTACTCCAAATGCCGAACCCAGATGTTGCGGAAGCTGACTGGATTGCCGTGGTCTTGGAGCATCAGTGGCTGCTTGGGGGGGTGCGCGGCGTAGGCGGGTTGTCCCATGAAAACCGTCTTGCCAAGCAGTTGCACATGGTTTTGCACCAGCACGCCGTTGTGCAGGACGGTGACGTAGGCCGGACTTTCGAGCGCGCCATCCGGCGCAAATCGCGGCGCGGTGAAGACGATGTCGTAGCTTTGCCATTCGCCGGGCGGCTGCATGGCATTCACTAGCGGAATGTGCTGCTTGTAGATGCTGGCCGCCTGCCCGTTCGAATGGGTTCGATTGTCGTAGGAATCCAGGATCTGGACTTCGTAACGCTGCTGCAGAAACACGCCGCTGTTGCCGCGGCCTTGGCCCTCGCCTTCGATGCGGACGGGGGCGCGCCATTCGAGGTGCAACTGAACGTCGCCGAATGACCTCTTGGTCTCGATGTTGCCGGTGCCGGCGGCCACGGTCAAAACGCCGTCCTCCACAAGCCATTTGACCTCCCCGCCGTCGGTGTGCCGCCACTCATCCGCTCCCTTTTCGCCAAGCAGCACGATGGCGTCCGAGGGCGCCTCGCCCAAGGTGCCGGGCCGGACGACAACCGGCTCCGGTTCCCATACCTCGGTCTCTTGGGGCAGCTGCGCCGGGACGCACTGGACGAGCGCCAAGGCCATGATCGCGGCACCGATTCCCCGCAGCCGATTGGTTTTCATCGCGCCCTCCCGCTCCCTATAGATCTACCCAAACCGACCCTTGATTCGAACTGTCCACCGACGCCTGCACGAAGCGCAGGCCGCGCAGGCCCTCCTCGATGCCGGGATAGTTGCCGAGCGCTGGTTCCCCTGCCGCGGTGCGGCGCACGTCCGCCATGAAATCGCGGTAGATGTTGGCGAACGCTTCCAGATAGCCCTCGGGGTGTCCGGCCGGCGTGCGCGTCGACCGGGCGGCGGCTTCGCCCAGATAGCCGTCGCCAACCCGATGGATCGCCCAAGCCTCACCCGCCGGCTTGACCATCAGCGCATTCGGCTCCTGCTGGCGCCACTCGAGGCCCGCCTTGCTGCCGTACAGGCGAATGCGCAGATCGTTGGCCTCACCGCAGGCGACCTGCGAACAGACCAAGGTGCCCCGAGCGCCGCCTTCGAGCCGTAGCAGCATGCTCGCGTCATCGTCGAGCTCCCGACCATCGACGAAGCTCGTCAGGTCGGCGAGAATCGACTCGATCCGCCGGCTGGAGATGAACTCGACCAAGTGGTGCGCGTGGGTGCCGATGTCGCCAACGCAGCAGCTAATCCCCGCCCGCTCCGGATCGGTGCGCCACGCGGCCTGCTTGTTGCCCGCCCGTTCCACCGGTTCCCTAAGCCAATCCTGGTTGTATTCGACCTGCACCTTGCGCAGTTCGCCCAGCCGGCCACTGGCAACCCAGTCGCGGGCCTCGCGAACCATCGGATAGCCGGCGTAGGTGTGAGTCAGGGCGAACAGCCTGCCGCTCACCGCCGCAGCCTTGGCGATCTGCTGGGCTTGGTCGAGGTCCCCAGCCAGCGGCTTGTCGCAGATGACGTGCGTTCCAGACTCTAGAAATGCCTTTACGACGGGCAGGTGCAGGTGGTTCGGCGCGGCGACGATCGCGAAGTCGATGCCGTCGTCGCGCTTGGCCTCCAGGGCGGCCATCTGCTCGTAGGAATCGTAGGAGCGGTCCAAGCCCCAGGCCTCGGCACTCGCTCTCGCCCTTGCCGGATTCGACGACAGCGCACCGGCAACGAGCAGCGCCTCGCCATCGAGTTCCGCCGCGATGCGATGCACCGCGCCGATGAACGCGCCCTGTCCGCCGCCCACCATGCCGGCCCGAAGCCTCTTCATGACCGGTAAGACTCCCGGCCGACGCCCTGCACCGGGATGCCCTGCGTCGCCATCACCTCGCTCTGCAACGCGTGCATCGCCGCAGCCGCCTCGTCGATGGCCTTGGTGAAGGCGATCGAGCCGGCTAGGATCGGCGCCAGCCGGTCCTTGTCCTGAGTCCGAGCTGGCGGATATTCGTGCTCGACCACCAAGTAGGTTTCCCCGGGATCGATGTCGAGCAGTTCGCGGGCCGCGAGTTGATGGTCCAGCCAATCGACCGTGCGGTTCTGCAGGTAAGCCAGCGGATCGTGGCGCGCGGTGCCGGGCAGCTCATGCTCGCAGATCGCGGTCTGCTTTCGCCAAGCGTTCACCTGGTCGGCCGGTGCCGTGGCAGGCGCGCCGCCCGTCCAGTCGCCGCGCCCCATGGTCTGGCCGCCGTAGCCCCAAGCGGAAACGCCCCTCGAGTCCACCACCTGGCCCTTCACGTGAAAGCCGTCGATGAGGAAGCCATAGCCCTCGTCCTTGAGGTACTGGAACATCGACCGGGTGTCCTGCCCCATCAATACGCTGTGGGACGGGTCGTAGTGGATGCGGAACTGGTCCCCTACCCCGTGCCGCTCGCAGATGCGATGCAAGGCGATCCAGGGGCCCGGCGCGTAGGCGATGTTGTTGTGCCAGCGATCCAGCGCCGTCCAGCCCGGCATCGGGCACTGCTCCACCCGGTAGGTGAGGCCCCGCGCCTTGGCCTCCTGCATGAGCGGGATGAACTCCCGCTCGAACATCTCGAGGTTGGGATCCATCTCAAGATCCATGTTGCGCCCGACGAAGCCGCAGACCGCATCGCTCTCCAAGAGCACGGCGGCATCGAACACGCGCAGCATGAAGTCGTGCTTGGCCCGCCGCGCCCCGTCGTCGGCCACCAGCAGGTTGTCGAAGTAGGCGAGGTCCGAAAGCCCCACGCCGGTGGCCTTCATGGCGGCCTGGACGCGGGCCGCGCGCGCTGCATCGAAGGGCGCCCTCAAGTCCAGCGTGTTGGCCACCGGATCGAGCATGGCTTCGGCAGGCACATCCGTGAGGGTCGGATGCAGCGCCGCCGAAAGCTGGATGTAGGGGGAGCCGACCTCCCGCGAGAACTCAAGCCATTCCTCGATGGCCAAATCCGGGTCCGCATCCCGCCTATCGCGGGGCGTCAACTCCTGGAACGCAGCAGTCAGGACGCTGATCTTCATCGGCTTGGGATCAAACGGGGCGACGGAAGGACTCATGACATCTCCGCGTTTGGCGCTAAACAGTTGCATGGAATGGTAGTCGATTGGCGCAAGGGAAGGGACTGGAAACTCGATGGAGGTTCACCGTTGCTGGCGGCTTGCAGCTTGCCGCGCCATGCCGTAGCTTTGCGCCTCCCGACCTTCCATCCATCGACGAGGTTCCCGCTGCATGAGCACCAATCGGTTCGCTTGGGTTTTGGCCATCACGTTACTGGGACTGACGCCCGTCTTGAGCGCCCACGACAAGGTTCGCCAGCCGCCGGAGAACGAGGCGCGGCTGATCCGCTTTCCGGATACGGCGACTCATAAAACCCTAGTCGTGGACCTGCACACGCACAGCGTGTTTTCCGACGGGCATGTGTGGCCAAGCATTCGGGTGGGCGAGGCGCTGCGCGACGGGTTGGACGCGCTGGCCATCACCGAGCACCTGGAGTGGCAGCCGCATCGGGCCGACCTGCCCCATCCGGATCGCAACCGGGCTTTCGAGGAGGCGGCCGCAGCGCTGCCGGACGGTTCGGACCTGATCGTGATCGCCGGGTCGGAGATCACCCGGGAGGAGCCCGCCGGGCACATGAACGCGGTGTTCCTGAGCGACGCCAACGCGCTGCTGAAAGTGGATTCCGACCCCGGCACCGACCGCTTCGACTACTATCTCGCGGCCAATGAATGGCCAGCGGAAGAGGCGGTGCGGGCGGCCAACGAGCAGGGCGCGTTCGTGTTCTGGAACCACCCCTTCTGGACCGCCACCCTGCCGACCGGCGTATCGCGCATGACCGACTTTCACGCCGCGCTGATCAAGGCGGGTCAGCTGCACGGCATCGAGATTGCCAACGGCGCCACCTACTCCGAGCACGCCCACCGGTTGGCCATGGACCACGAACTGGCGATGATTGGCGTCTCCGATGTCCACAACCTCGTGGACTGGGACTATCCGCCGGCGATTGGAGCGCATCGGCCAGTGACCTTGGTGTTCGCCGAGGAACGCTCGGCGGCGGGCATTCGCGACGCCTTGTTTGCCCAGCGCACGGTGGTGTGGTTCAAGAACCTGCTGGTGGGCCGGGAAGCGGTGTTGAAGCCGCTGCTGCAGGCCGCTCTCGACGTCCAGGACGCCGCCTACCGCAGGATTCCCGATATCAGGAACCCAGGCCAGGAGATCGAACTCGCGATCGTCGATCTGACCCTGACCAACATCTCCGATGCCGATGTGCAACTACGCAACCGCAGCCCCTACACCTTCACCCAGCACGGCGACCACATGGTGATTCCCGCCCACAGCAGCCTGCGCTTGACCGTTCGCCCGGGGGAGAAAGTGCCGCAAATCAATTTGGACTTCGAGATCACCAACGCGCTGGTGGCGCCCAAGACGCCGCTGCGCATGCAGCACCTAATCGAACTCAAGACTGACGGCTAACGTTCAAGTCGAGCCAGCCGCCAAAACCCCAACCAATCCGACAAACGCACCAACGAAAACGGTGAGGAAAGCAATCTGCCAACCAATCGCGGCCTTGATCAACGACTCCAACCGGTCAAAGCGGCTATCGTGGCCGTCTAGCCGACCGTAGACCAAGTCAAACTTCTCGTTTACCAAGCTAAACTTCTTATCGACCAAATCGAACTTGTCGTTCACTAGGTCGAATTGGCCATCAACTCGATCAAACCCTTGGTCGATGTACTTCTTCATCGACTCAGTATGACGCTCGAATTCGGCGCTCAGCCGTTCGGGTGTGACCGCGAACTTCTCAATTGAATTGGCGATAGCCTCGATCACAGCCCGCGATTGCTGGCTGTTCAGTCCCGAGTCCTCAAGCCGCTCCGCCATCGAATCGATTTCCCTTACAGGACGTGGCGGGTGAGCGCTGCGAACAGGGATCCCCAGAACTTTGACCGTCGGCCTTGGGTCAGTTCCACCCGATCGGCCTGGTTGCCGAGGAAGGCCATCGCGCTGGCGCCCAGCCAGCGTAGCGGTTCGTATGGCCAGAGTTCACTGGTATCGTCCACCCAAGGCAAACGGGTGATGTCGGTGTCCCGGCCAAGCACTAGGTCCGCCATGATGCGGCCCGCCAAGTTGGAGGCCCCCACGCCCTCCCCAACATAGCCGCCGGCGGTGCCGAAGCCCGCGTCGCGGTCGAAGGACACGCTCGGACGCCAAGAGGTCGGCACGCCCATCAGGCCGCCCCAGCGGTGGGTGATGGCGTGGCCTTCGAGCATCGGAAACATCGCCTTAAGGCTCGCCTCCAAGCTATCGAATCGGGTCTCGTCCGCGGTGACGAACGGCTTACGCTTGGAGCCGAACAAATAGCCTTCCCGGCCGCCGAAGGCCAATCGGCCATCGGCGGTGCGCTGGCCGTAGATGGTGACGCGGCGATGGTCGTCGAAGGTCTCGCGCTCCTTGAGGCCGATTGCATCCCAAGGGCTCTGCGGCAAGGGTTCGGTGGCAATCATCAGGGAGTAGAGCGGCAGCAGGCGGCGCTTGTGGCTGGCCAGGGAGTCCGTGTAGCCCTCGGTGGCGCGGATCACCGCATCGGCACAAAGCGTTCCTTGTGCCGTGGTCACCTGCCTCCCTTGGACGTCAACGACCGGCGTCGATTCGAACACCCGCACCCCCCGGCGGCGCGCCGCCTCGCCCAAGCCACGCACCAAGCGGGCCGGATGGATGGCGGCGCAATGGGGCGTGTACACCGCACCGTGGTTGCGCGCGCAGTTGATGCGGCGCCGGGACTCCTCGGCAGGCAGCCATTCGCAGTAGTCGCCGAGTCCGTAGGTGGCGTAGTCTGCCACCTGACGCTGCAGCCGCGCCGCCGCAAAGGGCGCATAGGCGACGCTCAAGGTGCCGCCCTTGGCGTAGTGGCAGTCGATGTTCTCCGCTTGGCAGACCCGGGCGACCTCATCCACCGTCTTCATCATGGCCCGAGTGAGGCGCACGCCGGCGTCGCGCTGAGCCGGGTCCTCAAGCAGGTCGTCCACCCCAGAAGCCATGCCCATGCACCAGCCGCCGTTGCGCCCGCTTGCGCCAAAGCCCAAGGTGACTGCCTCGAGCACGGCGATGTCCAAGGACGGCTCAAGGCATTTCAGGTAGTAGGCGGTCCAAAGGCCCGTGAAGCCACCGCCGACGATGGCCACATCGACCTGCGCCGGCATTGCCGCCGGCGTTTCCGGTTCCGGCACCGCATCGAGGCTGTCAAACCAAAAGCTGACCCGCTCAAGCCCCGCGCTCGGCATTGAACCACTCCTGCAGCTTGAACTTCTGAATCTTGGTCGAGGACATCGGCCATTCGGTGACGAAGCGCACATGCCGAGGCGCCTTGAAGCTGGCGATGCGGCCGCGGCAGAAGTCGATGATTTCGGCCTCCGTGGCCTCGGCACCGGGATTGAGTTCGATGTAGGCGGCGGCCACCTCCAGCAGCCGCTCATCCGGTACGCCGATCACCACGGCGAGCTTGACCGCCGGATGGGTGGCCAGAAAGGACTCGATCTCCAGCGCCGCCACGTTCTCGCCGCCGACCTTGAGCATGTCCTTGATGCGCCCGTGGTAGCGGATGCGGTTGGCATCGTCCAGGGAGCCGAGGTCGCCGGTGCGGAACCAGCCGTCCACGAAGCTCTCCGCGTTCTTCTCCGGGGCCTTGTAGTAGCCCTCGAACACGGTAAACCCCCGCACCCAGATTTCGCCGCGCTCATCCGTAGGCAGCTCGGCCCCGCTGTCCGGGTCGGCAATCCGCACCTCAACCCCTTCAAAGGGGGCGCCGCAGGTGGTCAATCGGGATTCCAGGTTCTCATCTGGGTGGTTGTAGGAGATCACTCCACAAGTCTCCGTAAGGCCGTAAGCGCCGGTTTGCACCGCCTGGGGGAAGGCGTCCTGAAAGCGGCGCAGCATTTCCAGCGGCGCGACGTTGTTGAGCCGGCGCAGGCGGCCTAGGTCGGTGCGCGGAAAGCGTGGATGGGTGATCAGCGCGTTGGTGATGGTGGGGAAGGCCGGAAAGGCAACGGTGGCGCGCTCGCGCTCCAGCATTTCGAGGGCGGCCCCAGCCTCCACCCGATTCATGGAGAGCAGCGCGGCCCCTGCATCGAAGCAGCACAGCAACGGCAGGATGGAGGCCATGTGGAACATGGGCAGCGGCGCCCATAGGCGATCCTCGGGGCCGAGAAAATAGCGTTCCCGATTCATGGCCGCGCCGTTGTGCGCCAAGGCGGCGTGACCCAGGGGGCAGCCCTTGGGGTTGGCGGTGGTGCCGGAGGTGTACATCATGATGGCGGCCTGCGTGCCGGTCACTCCGTCAATCCGAGCGCCTACCGCGGCCTCCGAGACGTCGGCGGCACCGGCGCGGAAGGCGCTGTAGGACAGGAAGCCGGGCGGGGTTTCGGCGCTGATGGAGGTGACGAAGCGCAGTCTCGGCACTGGCTCGATGGATAGGGCGCGGGGATTGCCCGCATCAGCGAGCTCTGGAAACGCCTCCCCGAGCAGGCCGGCGAAATCCACGTACTCCGATGCGAGATCGGAGGTGATGAGCCCCACCAGATCCGCATTCTCCACCACATAGGCCAACTCGGCCGCCTTGTAGCGCGCGTTGACGGGCACCGCAACAGCACCGGCAAAAACCGCGCCAAGCAGCAACTCGATGTATTCCGGGCAGTTGGGCATCAGGATGCCGACGTGATCGCCCGGCTCAACGCCCAACGCCGCGAGGCTGCGCGCCCGCTCGAAGGCCCGCTCACGGAGGGCGGCGTAGGTCAGCGCGGAGTCGGGAAAAACCAGGGCATCCTGCTCCGCAAAGCGCTCCGCGGCGCCGAGCAGGAATTCGCAAAGGGTGGTGGCAACCGGCCGTTCGGCGACCGGCTCGGCCAGCCGCTCAGTGATAGACGACTTCGCCATCCTCCCGATGCACCTCCAAGTCGGCGCCCTGCTCCTTGCAGACGGCCACCAGGGTCTGGTGGATGCAGGCCGCGCAGCAGCCGCCTTCCACCAAATCCTCGAACAGGTAGCCGAGCAGATCGTAGATGCTGTATGTGCCCTCGCCCATCTCCTCGAAGCGCCACAGCACGTCCTTGATGGCTTGCAAGGCGGACTCGCAACGGCCATCGTCGCGCAGTTGAGCGTCCTGGTTTTGTTCCATGGCGAAGGGCTCCGGGGTGGGGGCGCCTATTTTACGGAAACGGTTCCTAACTTCTAATGGGATCGGTCCCGTCCCAATCCCGCGCAGCGTCGGCGATGGCGGCGAACCGCTCAACGATGCTGGGGCTTTGGGTGACCACTTCGAGCATGCAGCCCATCAGCGGACGGGTGTCGTAGTAGGCGAACACGATGTCGCCGGCCCGCCCAATATTGGCCGCTTCGTAGCCGAGGCCCGCAAAATAGGCAGTGTCGGCCTCGATGTCATGGGTCCACACGCACATGTGGTGAAAGCCCATGGTGCCCGCCGGCACGCTGTCCCGGTAGGCGCAGCGCTCCACCGTCGGCTGAATCAGCTCGATCTGCACCGGTCCGGCCTGGGCGATGGCAACGTACATCGATAGCTCCGCCGGTTCGCCGCGATAGGTCATGTCACTGAATTGGTCGGTGTACTCAGTGACGAAGAAGGGGCCGACGCCCATTTCCTCGACCCACTTCATGCAGGCCGCCTCCACGTCGTCCACCACCCAAGCGTTCTGGAAGACCGTTCGATCAGTCGGTTTGTTCATTGCGCGCCACTCCCCTAAGTGCCATCGGACGACAAGTGTGCCATAGTTGCAGGCGCATCATCCAACGCCTGCTGCGTCCGCCCCGTCAGCTCAGGAGTCGATAGGAGAGCAGCCCATGCAAGTCGGCAACGTGCCCAAGTCCGCTCGCGAGCGGGGCCGGATCGCCCCGGCCAAGTTCGCCCACATCGTGCTGCGCTCGCCGCAGATCGATGCCATGGTCGATTGGTACAAGACCGTGCTGGAGGCCGAAGTGGTGTTCGGCGACCGGATGGCCGTGTTCCTCAACTACGACGACGAGCACCACCGCATCGGCATCACCAACATGCCGGGGCTGTCCGTCCCTTCCGAGATGACGGCTGGCACCGACCACTTCGCCTTCACCTACGCATCTGTCGATGACCTCTTCGCCACCTATGAGCGCCTGCGCGAGCTCGGCATCCGACCCTACTGGTGCATCAACCACGGCCCCACTCTGTCGATGTACTACCGGGATCCGGACCAGAACCAGGTCGAGCTGCAAATCGACGTCTTCGACAGCATCGAGCGCATCAACGCCTGGTTCGAGCAGAGTGATTTCGAGACCAACCCCCTCGGCGTGAAGTTCGACCCGGAGGAGCTTATTCAGCGCTACCGAGACGGCGAAGCCCTGGAAACCCTGCTCGACCGGCCGCGGATCGACCGCTCCGAGCTGCCTGCCCAGTTCCCGGACCCGCCGAACTAGTGCTTCAACAACTCGGTGTGGGTGTTCAAGCGTCTTGCGCAGCGGCTGCGAGTTTTCGCAGTTCCTCCGCCCGTTCGGTCAGATTGTCGCGCAGGCGTTGACGTTGCTTGGGCGGTGCTTGGTTGAGCGCCGCGACCAATGCGGACTTCACGAGCGCTTCGTTGGCCGCTTCGACTTCGGCGAACCCATCGCCGTAGTATGCCTTCTGGTCTTTCACCAAGCGCTCAAAGCCGACGGTGAAGTGGTCCGCTTGGTGGCGGCGCTCCAGCAGGATGAACAGGTCGCGCTGCCAGCGGCGGCGGTAGTCTGCCCAAAGCTGCCTCTCCGGCTGGTAGCGTTCGGCAGCATCGGCGATGATCGCCCGCTGCTCCTGGGTCAGCGGTCCGGTGAAGCGCTTGAGAATAGCTTCGAAGTCCTTGCGCCAGGCTTTGCGAACCGCGTCGACGGGTTTGCCCTTCTCCTGCTTCTCCCAGTCGGCATTGGACTCCTCAAGGGCCTCGGCCAATGAACTCACCTGCTCATCGTCGAGACGGCGGAGAAACTCGGCCATGAACGGCGTGCCCTTCGCCTCCAAGCGCAGCCACCAGCCCTCCAAGGTAAGGAACAGCTCGTCGATGTCCGCCGGCGTCGCCGAACCGCCAAAACGCTCGCCCCAGCGGCCCAGATCGTCGGCGTAGCGCGGCAGTTCGTGGGACCGGTGCCAGCGCCAGAGGGCAGCGAACTCGGCTTCGAAGAACGCCTCCTGATCTGGGGTCATCGCCAGGAAGCTGTCGAGTTCCCAGCGAACAACGCGGTCGAGGTTGTTGTAGAAAAAGCCCACACCGCAGCCGCTGTTGGCGAGGGCTAAGAGAAGGAACAGGCCGCAGCGCCTGGCCTTGAACTTCATCGGCCCTCGTTGGCCGCGCAGAAGTTGAGTATCCAGCGCCCCACCAAGCTCTCGTCGGTCTCCTTCTCCAGGGAAGCCATGCCGACCCGCCAGACATCCTCGCCGAGCAGGTCGCGGCGCATGTTCATCAGGTCCCTGGAGTAGTCCTTGCGGAACTCCGGGTGCCCCTGGAAGGTCAGCACCAGATCGCCGTGGGTGAATCCGGCCAAGGGGCAGAACTCGTTGGTGGCGATCAGCCGGGCACCGGACGGCAGTTCCGTCACCTGGTCCTGGTGGCTGGACAGCAGGTTGAAGCCATCCGCATGGGGCGATAGCCAAGGTTCGTCCACCAGCAGCTCGCTGGCGTGGACGCCCACTGCCCAGCCCGACGCCTTGGCCGCCCGTCCACCGAAGAAGTGGGCCATCAATTGGTGGCCAAAGCAGATGCCAACAACGGGCCTCCCCGCATTGAGAGCGGACTCGGCGAAGGCGGCGAGTTCGGCGATCCAAGGCAGGTCATCATAGACGCTGTGGCGGCTGCCGGTGATGACGTAGCCGTCGCAGCGATCCGCAGGCGGATAGTCGCCGGCTTGGGCATCAATGACTTGGTACGCCAGCCCCATGTCCGGGCCGGCGGCGTCGAACAGGTCCATGAACATCCGTGGATAGTCACCGTGGTCCGGCTGAAATTGGGCCAGGACTGAATCGGTTTGCAGAATGCCTATCCGCATGTGACGCCTTGCAGGATCAGGGGTTGTCAGATGATTTCAAAGTAGCGTTCAAGCTGCCAGTCGTTGACGTGGCGTTCGTATTCGCGGCACTCCCAACGGCGGGTCATGGCAAAGTGATCGACGAAGGCATCGCCGAGCAGGCGACGGGCGTGGTCCGAGTGATCCAAGCGATCCGCCGCCGCCCGAAGTTGGCCGGGGAAGCGCCGCTCGATTGGCAGGTCGTCCTCAGCGTCATAGGCATTGCCCGCCACCGGCGGGCTGGGCTCGAGATCGCCTTCCATACCCTGCCACATGGCCGCCAACGTGCCGGCGGCGGCCAGATAGGGGTTGGCGTCGGCGCCGCACACGCGGCACTCGATGCGTTGGCTCGACGAGCCGCCGCCGATCACCCGGATCGCCGCGGTGCGGTTCTCCACGCCCCAGGTCGCGGCGGTCGGCGCCCAGGCGCCCTTGACCAACCGCGCGTAGCTGTTGACGGTGGGTGCGAGCAGCGCCAAGTAGTCGCCAAGGTGGGTTTCCAATCCGGCCACCGTCGCCCGCTGCAGGTCCGACATGCCGTCTGCGGCATCCGCGTCACGGAAGCAGTTGGCGCCCTGGTCATCGACCAAGCTGAAGTGGAAGTGACCACTCTGGCCTGGATAGTCCATCGACCACTTGGCCATAAAGGTGGCCATCAGGCCGCGCTGTTGAAAGAACGCCTTGGCGAAGGTCTTGAAGAGATTGGCCCGGTCGGCGGCTTCGATGCCCGGCGCCGGCGCCAAGGCGGCCTCCCAAACGCCGGGGCCGGTCTCGCAGTGCAGCCCCTCGAGGTCCAGCCGCAACGCTCGGCAGTTGTCCATGAAGTCGTTGAACAACTCCGAGCGCGCCGAGGCGCGCAGCATCGAGTAGCCAAAGTTGCCCGGCGTCAGGGGTTTTAGGTTCCGGTAGCCCTTCTCCCGAATGCTGTGCGGCGTTTCCTCGAAGACAAAGAACTCGTACTCGAAGCCCGACACCAGCGTCAGGCCTTGCTCCGCCAATCGATCAAGCATCATCTGGAGGCGGGTACGCGGACACAGCGGGTGGGGCTCGCCTTGGGCGCCCACGAACTCGCCGATGAAGTAGGGGCAGCTCTCGTCGGCCAACCAACGCTCGGAGTCCACCACCACGCGGTAGGCGGCGTCGGGGAAACCCGTATGCCAGCCCGTGTAGTCGCCCGCGTCATAGAGCTGGTCGTCAACATCCCAGCCGAAGACGCAGTCGCAGAAGCCGCCGCCCTTCTCCATCAGGGACTCGAACTTATCGAGGCTAACGGTCTTGCCCCGAATGACGCCATCGATGTCGGTCAGGCCAATCTTGACCCGCTGCGCCCCCCGCTCGCGGTAGCCGGCGAGTTTTTCCGTCAGTGTCTCGATGGGCGCACCCCTAGTGCTTGGCTCATCAGTGCATGAAGTTGAACATCCGCCGACGGTAGGCGTTGGCCAGTTCGTTGCCTTTGCCGAGCACCGTGAAGATGCGGATCATGGTGAGGCGCCCGATGTCGTCGCCGTAGCTGCGGTCGGTTTGCAGCACCTTGAGAGCGCTTTCCAGGGCAGCCTCGAAATTCTCGGCGGCGGCTTCCACGACGGCTAGCTGATGGAGCGCTTCGACGTTCTCCGGATCATTGGCCAGTTTGCGCAGCAACTGCTCTTGCGGAGGCACCGCGGCGGCCTCATCAGCCAATGCCAACCGGGTTTCCGGCCGGTCCCGCTCCGGCGCGTCCGCCGGCACCGTCTCCAAAGCCTTGCGGGCCCCATCCAGATCGCCCTGCCGAACCAGCACGTCGGCCAACTCGACGCGGAAGGAGGCGTTGTTGGGCTCTTCCGCGATAGCCCGCTGAAGAAACCCCAGGGCGCTCGTGAAATCCCTACCCTCCAGGTACTGGCCGAGCTGGGCTTTGGTCACGTCGGCTGCGGACAGGGTGAGTTGATCGAATAAGGACCGCAGCGCCTGTTCCGGTTGCGGTCCTTCGACCTGATGCGCGATCTGTCCCTTGTCGATGACCCTCAGGCTCGGCAACGCCTGCACCCGCAGATGCTGGGCCAAGGTGGGGTCGGCGGCCACATCGACCAAGCCGAGCAGCACCTTGCCCCCGTATTGACCCACCAGCTGCTCCAGTTGGCGCTTGGCTTCGGCAGCAGGCGCGGACTGGTCGGCCCAGAACAGCACCACCACCGGCACGGTGGCGGATCGTTCCACCACATCGGCCTGAAAGGAGTCGGGCGTGACGTTGAATGCGTATTCCACTGATCTACCGCTCTTTCTCCAATTTCCGCTGCAGCACTTGGCCCGCCTAGGCCGAGAACTCCCGAACCAGCACCAACACCTGCTGGGCAAACTCCGCCGGCACGGATTGGCCGGCCCGGTCCCGCACGCTCAGCGCGTAGTGGCCGCTTTCCTCCTCGGTTAGGCGCAGCGCCACCTCCGGCACGTCGCCACCGCCACGGGAGGAAAAAAGGCGCCGAAAAAAGCCCCGCTTCTCCTCGCCAAGCAGCACCTCTTCCGGAATGCGGACGTGGTGGACCCGTGATTGGCGATCGATTTCGAGGACTTCAATGCCAGCATTGTCCAGCGCTTGGCTGAGCGTCGCCCACGCCCGCTCCTCGTCGAGGAACAGCCTCAGAATGGGCTGGCCCGCTTCGTCCCTGGCCAGCTCCGACTTGACCTGCCCGACGATTTCCTGAGCCACCATGGAGACGGTCTGCTCGGCCACCCGGGCGGCGATGTAGGCACCGAGTTCGTTGAGCAAGCGCCGCTCAACCTCAACCAGACCGGAGGCGAATTGATCCAAGTCAGCCGGCGCTTCCCCCTCGGAGGCGGCTCCCGCGTCTCCTTGGTGGCGCATGTGGACTTCGGAAGTCAGCTCCCTCAAGCCCTGTTCAACTTGCAGCAGCAGGCGATCCCGTCCGTCTTGCGTGGCAGGGGATTTGACGTCCTTGAGCAGGGAGCGGACCACGTCCCTATAAGGCTCGTCCTCGATGCTGAGCCATTCGGTGGTGATGCGCCCCCGTCCCGGCTGCTCCGAGACCACGCCAACGCCGTTTTCCGCCAGGAACTGCTTGATCTTCGGCCACACGGTAGTGGGCGCCTCCGGCACCACCAGCCAGATGCGCTCGCCCAGCCGCTGAATGCGGATCGCGTCGCGGTTGTCGTTGGCGTAGATGGCGTCCGGCAGGGGTGCCCGGCCGGGATAGAAGCGGGCGTTCTCCTGAGCGGGCACCGGCGGAATGGGGAATGGGTCTTCGAGGGTTTCGCCCAAGTCTTCGGGAATGACCAGCCGAGGCGCCTCCTGGGCGTCGATGTAGTCGTCGGACCGATTGACGAAGAAGCCGCGATCGTCGGAAAACCAGCCGCAACCGCTGGCAAGAAGCAGCAAGACAAGGACGGCGGCGGTTCTGGTCACAAATCAACCCCCAACCGCAGTCACGGCGGCCATGACCTCGGCGCGCCGGCCTTCCGACAGCGGCAGCAGCGGCAGGCGAATGCCCGAGTCGATCCGGCCCAAGGCATGCAGGGCCCACTTAACAGGCGACGGGCTGGTCTCCACAAACAACGCGCCATGCACCGGCTGCAGTTCGGCATCCAAAGCTTCGGCCTGTGCGCGCTCGCCCGCCAGCCAAGCGCTGCAGAAGGCCGCCATCTGCTGCGGCAGCACGTTGGCGGTGACCGATATCGTGCCGACGGCGCCAAGGTGCAGCATCTCCAAAGTCTGCGCGTCCTCGCCGGACAGCAGGATGAAGTCGTCCCCGCACAGGCGCCGCAGCTCGCCGATGCGGCTGGCGTCACCCGACGCCTCCTTGATGCCGACGATGTTGTCGATCGCCGCTAGCCGGGCCACGGTGGCGGGCAGCATGTCACAGGCGGTGCGCGGCGGCACGTTGTACAGCACCAAGGGCACGCCGCTGGCTGCGGAGATGGCCTTGTAGTGATGGTAAAGGCCTTCCTGGGTGGGTTTGTTGTAGTAGGGCGTGACGATCAGGCAGGCGTCGGCGCCCTCGCGCTCCGCCTCCTGCGTCTGGTGGATGGCCTCGTCCGTCGAGTTGCTGCCAGTGCCCGCAATCACCGGCACTCGGCCATCGACCAGCGCGATGACGCGGCGAATGACCTCCAGATGCTCCGCCGTCGTCAAGGTGGCGGATTCACCGGTGGTGCCCATGGGCACGATGCCCTGGGTGCCGCTTTCGAGATGCCAAGCAACCAGCCGCTCAAGGGCCGCCCAATCGAGCGCCCCGGAGGCGGTCATCGGCGTCACCAGCGCGACGATGCTGCCGCTCAGCATGGATCGTCCAAGAGGTTTCGCATGGTCAAGGAATGGGCAAGTAGCCGTTGTCGACGCCCTTGGTGAACACGCCGACGGCGTCGTGGGCGTGCAGGCTCTCATGGTGCTCGATGCGCACCCAGAAGTCGCTGAGCCGGCCATCCTCCTGCAGCAGGGCCTTGAGCTTGCGCCCGGAGTCCTCGATGAACATCAGGTTCTGGCCGTTCAAACGGGCGAACTCCTGCTCATCCTCGCGCTTGACCGCGGTTTGCACCGGCGTCTTGAGGGTGGCTTCCACATCGTCGATCAGGTCGGTGATTGGAAAGTCCACCAAGCCGTCGCGCAACTTGACCAGCAACCGAGCGATGCTGCGCTGGCTGTGCGGCGTGGCCACGATGCCCTTCTCGGTGCCGAGCCAGGCCTTGACTTCACTGGCGTTGACGGAGCCGCGACGGCCAAAGTCCGTCTCGAACTGGTTTTGGATCAGTTGCCGGGCCAGCGCCGCCGAGCACGGGCAGGTGGACGAGTAGTAAACGCCAATGCCAAGCTCCAAGTGAATTTCCCGGCCCATGAGGGTGCCCTTGATGGTGACCGGGTAGTTGTTCCAGCCCGAGTGGTCGCTGACCAAGGCATTGCGGCGCAGGTAGTAGTCGAACTCGAACTGCACGAAGGCCCGGGTGGACAGCCCCCGATGCGACTCGAGCACCGAGGCGAGCAGCAGCTTCAATCCCGCCGCGGTCAGCGGCCGGGTATCCGCGTGCTCATCCAGAATGAGGTAGAGGCGGGACATGTGGATGCCCTTGGCCTTGGTGTCCCCCAAGTCCACATAGACCTGCACCTTGGTGTGGACCTGCCGGATTGCACCGCCATCGGTCACCAGCAACGGCTGGTGAATCTCGCTCATGCCCACCCAATCGAGCGCCACCTGCGGCTGATGCAGTTCGCGGCTGGCGATGTCCGGCATGTCGTTGCTGGCGACCAGCTCCGGCTTGGTCATTCAATCGGTTCCTGTCAATGCCTTGCTGGTGATTGTACTTGACTCGGACGCTACCCTGAAAGCGCCTCCACCTCCTCCGGAGTCAGCGGACGCGCCTCCTCCTCCACCAAGAACGGGATGCCGTCGCGGACCGGATAGGCCAGCCGGCTGGCGCGGCACCAAAGTTCGTCGCGGTCGGCGCGGTAGGTCAACGTGGCCTTGCTGACCGGGCAGACCAGGACTTCCAAGAGCTTGGCGTCCATCATGACGCGAAGGGATCCTGGAGCACGATGGTCTGGGAACGGTCCGGGCCTGTGGAGATGATGCTGATCGGGGCGCCGACCGCCTCCTCGATGCGCTCGACGTAACGCCGCGCGTTGGCCGGCAGCTCATCCAGACGGCGGGCGCCAAACGTGGATTCCTGCCAACCGGGCAACTGCTCGAATCGGGGCTTGAGATCGGAGTAGTACTCGCTGCCGAAGCGGGCGGCGCCGCGGTCGCCAGCCGGCGCTTCGTAGGCGGTGCAGATGTTGATGGTGGGCAACCCGTCGAGCACGTCGAGCTTGGTCAGGCACAGCCCGGAAATGCTGTTGATGCGCACCGCTTGCCGCAGGGCTGCGGCATCGAACCAACCGCAGCGGCGCGGGCGGCCAGTGGTCGAGCCAAACTCCGCACCCCGTTCGGCCAAGCCCTTGCCTACGTCGTCGTCGAGTTCAGTGGGAAAGGGCCCCGAACCCACCCGCGTGGCGTAGGCCTTGGTGATGCCGAGCACATAGTCGAGCCACGCCGGGCCGAAGCCGCTGCCGGCCGCAGCGCCCGCCGCAGTGGTGTTGGATGAGGTGACAAAGGGGTAGGTGCCGAGATCCACGTCGAGCAGCGCCCCTTGCGCCCCCTCGAAGAGCAGGTTCTTGCCTTGCTCGCGTAGTTGATGGATGAGGGACACCGTATCGGCGACCAAGGGGCGAATCTGGCCGCTGACTTGTGCGCACTGGTCCAAGGTGCGCTGGTAGTCCTCGGCAGGCGCTTGATAGTAGTTCTCCAAAACGAAGTTGTGGTAGGCCATGACCTCGCGCAGCTTGTCCGCAAACTCCGGCCAATAGAACAGATCGCCAATCCTTAAGCCCCGACGCGCTGCCTTGTCCTCGTAGGCCGGGCCAATGCCGCGCCCGGTGGTGCCAATCTTGCCCGCGCCCCGGGCGGCCTCCCTAGCGTGGTCCAGGCGAACGTGGTGCGGCAGGATCAATTGACAGGCTGGACTGAGGCGCAGCCGCTCGCGCACCGACACGCCGTGTGCCTCAAGGCGGCCGATCTCGTCGAGCAGCGCCCTAGGGTCGAGAACCACGCCGTTGCCGATGACGCACAGCGTGCCGGGATGCAGAATGCCCGACGGAATCAGATGCAGCACCGTCTTGTCGTTGTCGATGACCAGCGTATGGCCGGCGTTGTGCCCCCCTTGGCAGCGCACGACGGCGGCGGCTTGATCGGTCAGCAGATCGACGATCTTGCCCTTGCCCTCATCGCCCCATTGGGTGCCAATGACGACGACGTTGCGTGCCATAGCGCGGTTTCGGCTCCTTTAAGGAGAAATGCTCGGCGAACTGCCCCGCCGGTCAGCCCTCGTCGCTCTTGAGGTACTTGAAGAACTCGCTGTTGGGATCGAGCACCAGCATGTCGCTCTTGTCGCCGAACACCTTGGCGTAGGCGTTGAGGCTGCGGGTGAACTCGTAGAACTCCGGATCCTTGTTGAAGGCGTTCGCATAGATCGCCGCCGCACTGGCGTCGCCATCGCCGCGAATCCGCTCCGCCTCCCGATACGCCTCCGCCTCGATGACCACGGTCTGCCGTTCCGCATCGGCGCGAATGCCGAGCGCAAGCTCCTGGCCCTGCGCCCGATACTGCCGCGCCTCGATCTCCCGCTCCGAATTCATGCGGTCATAGACCGAGGTGGAGACCTCGGTCGGCAGGTCGATGCGCTTGACCCGCACATCGATGACTTCAATGCCCACCGCCTCCTTCATCACCCGGTTGAGGTCGGCGGTGAGCTCCTGCATGAGCTGGTCGCGCTCCCCGGAAATGACCTCGTGCATGTCGCGGCGGCTGATGGCGTTGCGCAGGCCCTCATTGACCCGTTCCTGCAGCACGCGATTGGCGCGGTTCTCGTCGCCGGAACTGGCCGTGTAGTAGTTTGGCACATCGACGATCCGCCACTTGGCGAAGGAATCGACGATCAGGGGCTTCTTCTCCAAGGTGTAGTAGGTTTCCGGCCTGGAATCCAAGGTCAGCACCCGGGCATCGAACTTCTTGACCTCTTCGGCGATCGGCAGCTTGAAGTGCAGGCCCGGCGGCACGTCCGCGGTGGCGACCGCGCCAAAGCGCAGCAGCACCGCCCGCTCGGTCTGCTCAACGATGAAAAGGCTTTGCCCGAGCAGCAGCAGGGCCACCAGGGTGATGACGACCAGAATCAGGTTGCGAAGGTTCATCGGCGGCCTCCTCAGCGGGTGTCGCGGCCGCGGCCGTCGGCGACCCGGCTGTTGATTTCGCGGATGACCGCATCGGCCAGGTTGCGCACGGTGTCCTGGGTGGCCGCGCCGCCGGCCCCGGCGACGCCGGACTGCACGAAGCGGTCAAGCGGCAGGTACATCAGGTTGTTGCCGCCCTCCACATCGACCATGATTTTCGAACTGGTCGAGAGTACGGATTCGATGGAATCCAAGTAGAGCCGGTCTCTGGTGACCTCCTTGGCCAAGGAGTACTCGGCCAACAGCTTCTCGAAGCGCTGCGCCTCGCCCTCGGAGCGGGCCACCACCTGGTCCCGGTATGCGCTGGCCTGCTCGATGAGCTTCTGCGCCTCGCCGCGCGCCGTGGGAATGATGCTCTCGGCGTAGGCATTGGCCTCGTTGATGACCCGCTGCTCGTCCTCCTTGGCTTTTTGCACGTCGTTGAAGGCGTCGCGGACCTGGGACGGCGGGGCGCTCTCGTCGATGTTCACCTTGCTGACCAAGATGCCCGTCTCGTAGCGGTTGAGGTAGGACTGCAGGCGTTCCTGCACCTCGACGGCAATGGCGGCGCGGCCGTCGGTGATCACCTGATCCATGATCGAGCCGCCCACCACATGGCGCAGGGCGCTCTCCGTGGCGTGGTCCAGGCTGACTTCCGGGTTGCGCACCATGACCAGGAAGGCGACGGGGTCATCGACCACGTACTGCACGGTCATGCTGACATCGACGATGTTCTCATCCTCGGTCAGCATCAGCGCCTGGTGCTTCTTGGAGCGCACTTGGGTGACGTTGACCTTGCGCACCCGGTCGATCAGCGGCGGGTTCCAATGCAGGCCAGGCATGACGATGTTTTGCTGCACGGCGCCGAAGCGAAACACGACGCCACGCTCGCCTTGGTCAATCTGGTACAGGCCGAAAAACCCGTAAATGGCGGCAAGCGCCACCAAGCCCGCGCCCAGCAGGCCAGTGCTCAATTTGCCGCTGCCACTGCCGCCGCCGCTTCGGCCCCCGCCGAAAATGCCGGTCAATTGCGACTTCAGCTTTCTGAAGGCTTCATCAAGGTCTGGCGGCCCCTTGTCGCCTTGATTGCCCCAAGGATCCCGGCCGCCGCCACCCGGTTCATTCCACGCCATGCGGTGCTCCACTAATGGATGAGTTCTCAGTGGCCCAAGTGTACTGCCTCAAGTGCATCGGGTCACTTCAAATTTCCGGCGACCGTAGGCGGAGAGATCACGTCGCAAACGGGCCATCAGGCGCTCGTCGCCGCGCACCTTGAGGCGCATCCCGCCGTCGCCGTTGTGGGTCTCGCCAAGCACCGCTCCCGCAGCATAGAGCCAAGCGCGAACGCCGCCGGCGGAAGCCGGCAAGTCAACCTCGATGGGCGCTTGAACGCCCAGCGCCGAGCCGATGCGGGAACGCAGCGCATCAAGCCCCTGACCGGTGGCGGCGCTCACTGAAAGGGCACTAGGAGGGGCGGACTCGGCCTGGGGCAAATCGCACTTGTTGAGCACGTCGACACGCGCTATCGCATCGGCGCCAATCTCCGCCAGCACGGCCTCCACATCGGCGATGCGTTGGTCAAGCCGGGGGGCGGCGCCATCCATCACGTGAATCAGCAGGTCCGCCTGGCTGACTTCCTCGAGAGTGGCCTTGAAGGCGTCAATCAGGGTGTGCGGAAGGTGGCTGATGAAGCCGACCGTGTCGGCCAGAACCACTTGGGCCGCGCCGGGAACGTCGATTCGGCGCAGGGTTGGATCCAAGGTGGCGAACAGCTTGTCCTCGGCAGCCACCCCAGCCGCGGCCAGTGCGTTGAATAGGGTCGATTTTCCGGCATTGGTGTAGCCGACCAAGGCGACGGTCTGCGCGCCCGAGCGCCGTCGCTGCCGCTGGCCTTGGCTGCGGCGTTTGCGCACCCCCTCAAGCCGAGACTGCACGGACTTGATGCGTGTCGCAAGCATTCTCTGGTCGAGTTCAAGCTGCGTCTCGCCGGCGCCGCCGCGCAAGCCGATGCCCCCCCTCTGCCGTTCCAAGTGGCTCCAGCCGCCCACCAACTGGGTTTGGGCGTGGGTAAGCTGCGCGAGTTCCACCTGAAGCTGCCCCTCGAAGGTGCGGGCTCGCTGGGCGAAGATGTGAATGATCAGTTCCGAGCGGCTCATCACCCGGCAGCCAAGCGCCTCCTCCAGATTGCGCTGCTGGCGCGCTGAAAGGTCGTTGTTGACCACCAGTGTGTTGGCGTCCTGGGCTTCGATGATCTGGCGAATCTCATCGACCTTGCCCGATCCGACCAACCAACGGGGATGCTCCCGCCGACGCCGCGCGACCACTTGGCCCACCGGGGTCAGGCCGGCGGATGCTGCCAGCTCCACAGTCTCAGCGATGTCGAGCGAGCCCTCAGCCGGGGAGCGCGAGGGGCTCGCCCCTCGCCGGCAAAGGCCCTCAGCCGGGGAGCGCGGGGGGCCTGCCCCTAATAGGCAAAGCCCTGGACCCGCGCGCAGCGGGATGAAGGGGCACCGAAGTGCTCTTTCCCGTTCGTGGGCAATGGGCCCGGCCCACGAACGAACG
>JAJEIQ010000041.1 GCA_022827905.1 Pseudomonadales bacterium
GCCGACACCCAAAATCCTCGCCTGAATCGGCCAATGCGCCCCACGCTGGTCGGTGGCTTGTAGTGCCGACCTATGGCCTCCAACAACCAAAAATCAATGACTTGCGCTTGAATCAGCGTTGAGTTGCGGAAGTCGGGCTAGCACTGGAAATTGGCCTAGATGTTGCGCCGGTTGAGATCAGAACCATCGGCAACCGACAGGTTCTATTGATTGAGCGTTACGACCGCGCGGTTGTTGAGGGACGCATCCGCCGCTTGCACCAAGAGGATTTCTGCCAAGCCCTCGGTCTAACCTCCGCCAACAAATACGCGGCCGACGGCGGCCCCCTGTTCCGCGATTGCTTCGCTCTTCTGCGCCGCACCGCAGCACGGCCCGCAAGGGAAGTCCTCAAGCTGTTCGACGCAGCGACGTTCAATCTCATCATCGGCAATGCCGATGCTCACGGCAAGAATTTCAGCTTGCTCCATCGCCGCACCGGCATCGAATTCGCACCCCTATATGATCTACTTTGCACCGTCGTTTATCCGCAGATCAGCCCCAAAATGGCCATGAAGATGGCAAAGCGGGCGAGCTTGGAAGCCATCAAGGCCAGCGATTGGAAAGTGTTCGCCATGGAGACCGGCCTAAATGAGCCCTACATCCGCAGACGCATAGGTGAACTCACCGATGCTGTGGAAAGCCAAATCGAACACGCAGCCGCTTCGTTAGCTCCAACTGCCGGCGGCACACAAGTCCTTGAACGCATTGCTGATCAGATCCTGCACCGCATCGTCGAACTTCGGCGAACCTGCCGCAAGACCTGAGGCACCCTAAGGGTTCACAACCTCATCAATCGTTCCGCATTCGGGGTCAGCGCGGCGTCGAAATCGGTCGCCGGGCTGGACGGCGTATCCCAGCCGCCGAAGTTGGTGCCGAACACCAGCCGTTCCTGGCCGACCGCCTCGACCAGCAGATTGCGCGCTGCCTCACCCTCCACGTGGGCGTCGTACCAGAGCTTGCGCGCTTCGTGGCGGAAGCCGTGCTCACGCACCGTTTCCGGCGCCCAGGCCCGGAGCCGCGCCATGCCGTCGTAGCGCCCCATCAGGAAGGGCAGCGCGCCGCCGCCGTGGGAGATGCAGATGTCCACATCGGGATGCCGTTCCATCACGCCACCGAAAATCAGGTTCGCCACCGCCAAGGATTCGTCATAGGCGTAGCCGACGATCAGGCCCAAGTCAAAGTGGTTCAAACGCTCGTCCGCCGGCGGATTGGCGCCGTCGGTGGAGGCGGGGTGCAAAAACAAGGGCACGTTCAAAGCGACTAGGGTCCGGTAGAAATCGTCCAAGCAAGGATCGTAAAGCGGAAAGGGGTAGTCGGTGCCAGTGTGGGCGGCCGTCAGACCCAAGTCCCGCACGGCCCGCTCCAACTCCCGGCAAGCTGCCTCCGGATCCTGCATGGGCAGCGCCGCCGCGCCCAGCAGTCGATGCGGATGCTTGGCCACAACTTCGGCCATGGCGTCGTTGTGAACACGGCAAAAGCGCTCGGCGATGTCCGCCTCAATGCCGTGGAACATGGTCAGCGGGTTGGGCGAAAGCAGCTGCAGGTCGATGCCGAGCCGGTCCATCAGCGCCAAGCGCTTGTCCACGTCCATGAACACCGTGCCCCGGTAGGCCATGGGCTTCATCCGGTAGGCACCGATGCGGAAGTACGACACACCATCGCCGTCCACCGCCAGTTCGGGGCCGTAACGCCCTGCCACGCCGAAGCCCGCCTCCAGCACGATGTGGGCGTGCAGGTCGACGATGCGTCCGCGGACCTTCGGTCCGTTGGAGTTTGGCTGAGGCCAAACTCCCTCACTACCGAGCGCTTCTGGAGGACGCTCCATGGCCCCCATAGTGCTGCCTTAAGGCTTGCCGCCGAAAAAGGCTTCGGCTTCCCGGGGCTGCCCTTCGGCGTCGTAAACGGGTTCATCGTCCGTGACCCGATACATCCGGTTCCAGTTGTTGACGATGCCGTACTTGCCGAGCACGGTCTTCATGTCCTCGTAGTTCTGGTGCTTGAAGTGCTCCGCCAAGGTCGGACCGTCGTCCCAGAGTTCATAGACCTGGATGCGGGTCGGCACGCAAGGGTCCGCGGCGAAGCAGTAGGCTTGGCAGCCTGCTTCATCGTCCCGGGTGGCCTTTTGCACCGGCCCGGTTTCCAGCACCGCTTGGTCGCGGTCGGCTTGGTTGGCAAAGTCGATCATGGCGGCAACGACGATCATTGTTTCTCCCGTTCTTCTAAACTAGTGAATGCCATAAGTTAGGCGATGATGGCTCCAATCATACACGGCCCGACCCGCCGTTCTTTCGCCTCAACCGCCACCCGTCTGGCCGTTCGCGGCTCGGCGGGACATGATCAGGTCGTAGGAGGCCTTGATCTCCGCAGTGCGTTCCGTTGCCGCCCGCATCATGTCTTCCGGCAATCCCTTGGAGACCAGCTTGTCCGGATGGTGCTGGCTGATTAGGCGCCGGTAGGCGCGCTTGATGTGGGCATCGCTGTCCGCCGGCGAGACGCCGAGGGCTCGGTAGGCGCCGTCAAGGTCGGCTTGGCTCGACGGCTGCGGCCCGCCGCTTCGATGGGCACGCCCCGCCATGGCCGCCACCAGCGCTTCGACCTGCCGAAACGCCACCTCAGGTATGCGCAGCCGCCCGGCAATCTCGTGCAGCACACTGCGCTCGGCGGCACCAACCTCCCCGTCCGCCCAAGCGGCCGACATCTGGATTTGCAGAAACACGAACTTAAGCTGGGCGGCTCGCCCATAGGCCGATTGGAAGGCATCCAATGCCTCGGCCAGATCGAAGTCCGGTGCCTTTCCGGCCCGGAACATGGCTCGAGCCTCGGCACGGCGCGCCTCGCTGAGACGCAGTTGGTCCATCACCCCTTCGGCGGCGCGAATCTCCTCCGCCGACACGCGGCCATCAGCTTTGCAGAGGTGCCCCATGACCGCAAAGGTCGTGTTGAAAAAGGTGGTGTGGTCCCGGGCACGGCTGAACCCGACGCCGCCGACAACCCGATTCGAATCCACCAGATGACCAAGCACCAAGCCGATCAGCGCGCCGATCGGCCCGCCAATCACAAAGCCAAGGATGCCCCCAACGACCTTGCCGCTAATGCCCATGAGGGACTGTCAAGCCCTCCGCCCTGGGTCTAGAGGCCGCCGGTGACGTACAGGCATTGGCCGGTGATCCAGCCGGCCGCCGACGAAGCCATGAAGACAACGGCGTAGCCGATGTCCTCCGGAGCGCCGAGACGGCCCAAGGGCACGCCGATGAGCTTCTCGATCGGCTTGCCCTCGGGGAAATTGGTGGACTGATTGAAGTTTTCGGTCGGAATCGGGCCTGGCGCGACCGCGTTGACGCGGATGTTGGGCGCCAACTCCGCCGCCAGGGTCTGGGTGAGGCTGTTCACGGCCGCCTTTGAGGCCCCGTACGGGCCGTTCTTGAGTTGCGGCCCCATGGCGGCCCGCGAGGAGATGTTGATGATGCTGCCGGACTCCATGGCCGCCGCCGCCCGCACCGCGCCCATCCAGACTGCCTTGAGGTTCAGGTCAAGCTGCGCATCCCAACGATCCTCCGGGGTGCGGGTTAGATATCGGGGGGTGGCATCGGGCAGCCCGCCGGCGTTGTTGACCCAAATGCTCAAGGCTCCCAAATCCTCGGCCGCCGCGATGAGCGGCTCAAGCTGTTCGCCTTCGGTCACGTCCGCCGGAACGACTTCAGCCCGCCGCCCCTTAGCGCGAACGGCGTCAGCCACCTCTTCGAGATCCGCCCGCGTTCGCGCGCTGACGACCACATCGGCGCCGGCCTCGGCCAAGCACAGGGCAATGCCCCGGCCGATGCCCTTGCCGGCTCCCGTAACCACGGCCACTTGGCCATCCAATCGAAATGCATCCATCATTTCTTCCCCAAACCATTGTGTTGGCTCCGAAACGTTTCGAAGCGTCCGAATTCACGCCGAGTTGCGCAGCAACTCGAACGCTTCGCCGTAGGCGAAGCGCAACCCCTGTGACAGATGCGCCTTTTACACTATATTGAACGCCAATGCCTTGTTGAGCATCCCATTTCCTGCCTTTTCCCCTGCGCGACCGGAGGTTCGCCACATGACGCAACTGGCCAGCTACAACCTGATGGAGGATAGTACGCGGGAGTGCCCATTCCCCTACTTCAAGGCCATCCGGCACGAAGCCCCGGTTTACTTCATGGCGGAACTCGGCGCTTGGTACGTCTCCCGCTACGAGGACCTGCGCTACGTCAAGAAACACCCGGAGCTGTTTTCCAACAACATCTATGAGTTCGGCGCCCGCCAGGGCGAAAGCCGCGACATCGCCGAAACCTACCGCAGCGAACACGGCTGGGAACGGGTCTCCACCCTGCAGCGCACCGACCCACCGGTGCATTCAAAGTACCGCAAGCTCATCAACCACGCCTTCACCGTGAAACGCATCCGCGCCATGACGCCCTACGTGGAGACGGTGGTCAACGACCTCATCGACGCCTTCATTGACTGCGGGGAATGCGACTTTGTCCGCGACTTCGCCATTCCCCTGCCCTGCACGGTCATCGCCGACCAACTCGGCGTGCCCCGGGAGAAGATCTGGCAGCTTAAGGCGTGGTCCGACGCCATGCTGGCCCCCGGCGGCGGCTTCGTTGACGAGGCTGAGGCACTGCAATGCGGCAAGCTGGTGGTGGAGGCTCAGCGCTTCTTCGCCAGCGTCATCGAGGAGCGGCGGCGCGAGCCCCGAGACGACATCATTTCCGACTTGGCCCACGCCCGGGTGGTCGATGAGCGCTGCGGCCCAGGCGAGGAGCGGGGCCTCGACATGCACGAGTTGCAGGATCTGCTCGACCAACTGCTCACCGGCGGTAACGAGACCACCACCAACGCCATCGGCTCGGCACTGATGCTGCTGCTTCAGCGTCCCGGCACCATGGAGCGGATGCGCGACGATCCCAAGCTGCTGCGCAATTTCATCGAGGAGTCGCTGCGCTTTGAGACGCCCGTCATTCACCTGTGGCGGGTCACCACCCAGGATACCGAGCTCGGCGGCGTGCAACTGCCCAAGGGGGCAAGCTTGGCGCTCGGCTACGCATCGGCCAATCGGGACGAGGCGGTGTTTGAGGACGGCGAGACCTTCGACATCGCCCGCAAGAGGGCGGGCGCTCATCTCGCCTTCGGCTCCGGCCCGCACCACTGCCCCGGCGCGGCGCTGGCCCGCCAAGAGATGTTCTCCACCTTCACCATCCTGCTGAACCGCCTGCAGAACATCCGCCTCAAGGATTCGCAAGACGCCTTCGAGCACGTGCCGAGCAATTTCCTGCGCGGGCTCAAGCAGCTCGACATCACCTTCGACGTGCGTAACCGGGCCCCGCACCATCCGGGCGCTTCAGCGTACTAGCATGGGGCGCCTGACTGGAAAACGCATGGTGATAACCGGTTCGTCCCGGGGCTTGGGCCGGGGCTTCGCCGCTGCGGCGGCGGCCGAGGGCGCTTCGGTCATCGTCAATGGCACCAACGAGGCTGCGCTCAACGAAACCGCCGAAGCGATTCGCGCCGCTGGCGGCAACGTGGCCGCGGTTCCAGGTTCCGTGGCGGAACCCGCCGTCGCCGAAGCCTTGGTGGAAACTTGCGTGGAGCGCTTCGGCGGCATCGACGTGATGGTCAACAACGCCGGCATCGTGCGCGACCGCACCCTGCTCAAAATGACCGTAGCGGAGTGGGACGCCGTCATCGAAGTGCATCTGCGCGGTGCCTTTCTCTGCACCCAGCAGGCTGCGCTGGCGATGCGCGAGGCCGGCGGCGGCCACATCATTCAGGTCATCTCCGCCTCCGGACTGGTCGGCGGCTTCGGCCAAGGCAACTACGCCGCCGCCAAGGAAGGCATGATCGGCCTGATGCGCACCGCGCTGCTGGAGTTCAGCCGCTTCAACATCCGCAACAACGCGCTGTGGCCCATCGGCCAAACTGACATGACCCAAGTGGTCTTTGAACGGGCGCGGGCCGCCGCGGCCCAACAGGGGGAACCGGCTCCGGACCCGGTGGCCATGGGATTCGGCACCCCAGAGGAAGTGGCATCGGGGCTCGTCTGGTTGGCCAGCGATGGCGCAGCCCACTTCAACGGCCAGATTCTCACCTTCAATGGCCGCAAGACCGGCCTGTGGACCCACCCGGCGGAGCGCCACGTCTCCTTTCGCGATGCGCCCTGGTCACCCGATGACCTGGACGCCCACTACAAGGACGTGGAGCCGCTGGCGGTCAACGCGCCGGAACGAACAGCGCCCAGCGGGAAATAACTGGACCAAGCAAGGGCTTTCCATGAACCTGACGTTGAACGTACGCAACAACGGCCAGGGCTTAAGCGAAATCACGGCGGAAGTGGCGGCAGCGGTGCAAGGCTGCGGGGTGCGGGACGGGCTGGCCACCCTCTACATCAGGCACACATCGGCAAGCCTGATCATCCAGGAAAACGCCGACCCCAGCGTTGTGCAAGACCTGCAGCACTGGCTGAACCGGTTGGTGCCGGAGAACGATGACCTCTACACCCACACCGCGGAAGGCCCGGACGACATGCCCGCGCACATCAAGTCCGCGCTAACCGCCACCAGCCTGTCGATTCCGCTAGTGAACGGCGAACTGGCCCTGGGAACCTGGCAAGGCGTCTTCCTGTGGGAGCACCGCCACCATCGCGGCGAACGGCAGGTGTTGATCAACGTGCTTGGCGAGTAGCGAGCAATTCACGCCGTAAATTCACGCCGTAACTCAAGGCTTCCCGTTCGGCCCGGAATGGGGTAAAAAGCTCCTTTCCACGGTAATCCACTTGGGGGAGTTGATGCCGAGCATCGCAGACCAGATTCCAATCGCCGAAGGGCTGTTCACTTGGCCGTCCAACGACCCGCGCTTGATCGGCAGCAAGTGCAACGATTGCGGGACGGTCACTTTCCCCGCCCAGTCCGGCTGCCCGGCCTGCTGCGGGGAGAACACCGAGCCCATTGAGCTTGAGCGCAAGGGCAAGCTCTGGACTTGGACCATTCAGGGTTTTCTGCCCAATCGCCCGCCCTACGAAGGCCCGGAGACGCCCGAGACCTTTGAGCCCTTTGGCGTCGGCTACGTGGAGTTGCCGAATCAGGTGCGCGTCGAAACCCGCATCCAAACCGAGGACATCGCCAAGTTGCGCATCGGCATGGAAATGGACTTGGTGGTCGAAAAGTACATCGAACGCGATGGCAAGGACATCATCGCCTATTTCTTCCGGCCAGCGGACGAGAGCTGAGCAACGGAGCCTGTTTCCTGAACCATGACCAACCCATGACCAACTCTTGAAGGAGCACACTAGTGGACGTAGCAATCATTGGCATCGGCATCCATCCCTTCGGCCGCACCGAGGGCGTCACCGGCCTCGAGCAGGGCGTGCACGCGGCCCGGGAAGCGCTCAAGGACGTGGGCCTCGACTGGAACGACATGGAGTTCGCCTACGGCGGCTCATCGGCGGCCGGCAACGCCGACTCCATGGTCTCCAAGCTCGGGCTGACCGGCCTGCAGTTCATCAACGTCTCCAACGGCTGCGCCACCGGCGGCAGCGCCCTGCAGTCGGCCTACATGGCCATCCAATCGGGCATGTTCGACATCGGCATGGCGGTGGGCTTCGACAAGCACCCCCGGGGCGCCTTCACCGTCAACCCAGAGGCCAGCGGGCTCGGCAAGTGGTACGGCGACATCGGCATGGCGCTGACGCCGCAGTTCTTCGGCATGAAGATCCAACGCTACATGCATGAGTACGACATCAGCGAGGACACGCTCATCCGCGTCGCCGTCAAGAACTTCAAGAACGGCGCCAAGAACCCCAACGCCTGGCGGCGCAACGCCTTCAGCTACGACGACGTGGCGCAGTCGCAGATGGTCTGCCATCCGCTGCGCAAGTACATGTTCTGCTCCCCGGCGGAGGGCGGCTGCGCCATGATCCTGTGCCGCGCCGACAAGGCCAAGCAGTACACCTCCAACCCGGTGTTCCTGAAGGCCGTGGCGGTGAAAACCCGGCAATTCGGCTCCTTCGAGGTGTTCTCCCAATCCCAGGCCCTCGAACGGGCGCCCGCGCCGACGGTGCAGGCCTCCACCGCGGCCTTCGAGATGGCCGGCATCGGCCCCGAGGACATCGACGTCGCCCAACTGCAGGACACCGAATCCGGCGCCGAGATCATGCACATGGCCGAAAACGGCTTCTGCGCAGACGGCGACCAGGAGAAGTGGCTGCGTGAAGGCCACACGGAAATCGACGGCAAGCTGCCGGTCAACACCGATGGCGGCTGCCTCGCCAACGGCGAGCCGGTGGGTGCTTCCGGCCTGCGGCAGGTCTATGAAATCTGCCTGCAACTGCGCGGCGAGGCGGGCGAGCGCCAAGTGCCGAACGACCCGAAGACCGGCTACACCCATGTGTACGGCGCACCGGGGCTGAGCGGCGTCACCATCATGGCGGCTTAGCGAAGCAAGCACTGAGCAAGTTGCCCAATCGGCAGGAGTCCTAGGATGCCTGGCACTGAAGCCACGCTCTATGAAGTGGGCACGGGCGCTGCTTGGATCACGCTGAACCGGCCCGAAAACCGCAATGCGCTATCGGCGGTGCTGGTCAACGAGCTGTTCGACCACATCCAAGACGCCTTGGCCGACGATGCAGTGCGCAGCATCGTCATCACTGGCGCGGATCCCGCGTTCTGCGCCGGCGCGGATCTCAAGAGCCCGCCGGGCGAAATCATCGACGGTCAGCGAACGGTGCCCTACACCGATGTGTTGAACGCCATCCTGGAAAGTCCCAAGCCAGTCATCGCGGCCGTCAACGGCGCGGCGTTTGCCGGGGGCTTGGGCTTGGTCGGCGCCGCCGACATCGTCCTGATGGCCGAAGAGGCGCAATGCAGCTTCAGCGAAGTGCGCATCGGCGTCATACCGGCCGTCATCTCGGTGGTCTGCCTGCCGAAGCTTGGCGTCCACCACGGCATGAAGCTGTTTCTGACCGGCGAACGCTTCAACGGCACCCAAGCCGTGACCATGGGCTTGGCCCACCGGGCGGTTCCGAGGGCCCTGCTCACAGCCGCCGTCCAAAAGGAAGTGGACATGATCAATCTCGGCGGCCCCATCGCGGTGACCGAGTGCAAGAAGCTGGTGCGTCGGGTGCCGGAACTGTCCATTGAGGAAGGCTTCGAGGTGACCAGCGAATGGAGCGGGCGCATGTTCCGCTCGGACGAAGCCGCCGAGGGCATGGCGGCGTTCAGGGAGAAGCGCAAGCCGAGCTGGGTCGAAGACGCCTCGCCTTCGGCGAGGTGATCGAGTTGCTGACGCAACTGCGCGAGCAAGCTCGCGTTTGAGTTGCTACGCAACTCAGCGTAGGTTGCAAGAACTGGAAGGGAAACCATGAGCGACATCATCCGAATTGGCAACTGCAGTGGCTACTACGGCGACCGCCTCGCCGCAGCCCGGGAACTGATCGACGGCGGCCCCATCGATGTGCTGACCGGCGACTACCTAGCCGAACTCACCATGTCCATCCTGCACAACCAACGCACCACCCGGGGCGAGCACCTCGGCTACGTCGGCACCTTCCTCAAGCAGGTGCGGGACGTGGCCGCCGATTGCGTGGCTCGGGGCATCAAGATCGTCACCAATGCCGGCGGCCTCAATCCCAAGGGCATGGCGGACGAAGTGGAGAAAATCCTGGCCGAATTGGGGGTGGAGGCCAAGGTCGCCTACATCGATGGCGACGACCTGCTCGGCGACCTTGAGACCCTCCAAGCCGAGGGACAGGCGTTCACCAATCTCGACACCGGCGCCACCTTGGCCGATTCCGGCCAAGAGGCGCTCACCGCCAACGTCTATTTCGGCGCTTGGGGCATCAAGGAGGCCTTGGACCAGGGCGCGGACATCGTGATCTGCCCGCGAGTGACCGACGCCGCAGTGGTCATCGGCCCGGCGGCCTGGAAGTTCAACTGGCGGCGCAACGACTACGATGCCCTGGCCGGGGCCTTGGCCGCGGGACACATCATCGAGTGCGGCACCCAATGCTGCGGCGGCAACTACTCGTTCTTCGAGGAAGTCCCCTCCTTCCGCAGCATGGGCTACCCCATCGCTGAGATCGAGGCCGACGGCAGCTTCACCATCACCAAGAATCCGGGCACCGGCGGGCTGGTCTCGGTGGGCACGGTGACCGCCCAACTGCTCTACGAGATATCCACGCCGGCCTACATGAACCCCGACGTCATCGCCCACTTCGAAACCATGACGGTCCAACAGGACGGCGAGGACCGGGTGCGGGTCACCGGCGTGCGCGGCAGCAGCCCGCCGCCAACCCACAAGGTCTGCTTCAACACCTTGGGCCCCCACAAGCAGACCGCCGAAGTGCTGCTGACCGGTCTCGACATCGAGCGCAAGGCCGAGGTTCACGTCGATCAGATGCTCCACAATCTTGGCGGCCGCGAACAGTTCGACGACGTGGACGTTCAGTTGCTTCGCACCGACCATGAGGATCCGGATTGCAACGAGGCCGCCCATGCCATTCTGCGCGTGACCGTGACCACCCAAGACCCGGCCAAGGTGGGACGCCTGTTCGACGCCAAGGTCATCGAACTCGCCCTAGGCGCCGTGCCAGGGAACGCCGGCGCTGGGGGCGGGGGCTTCAAGGGCGGGCGCGCCACCATCCACTGGCCCGCCGTCATCGACAGCGAATGGGTCACTGAGCGGGTGCATTGCGCCGGTAAAACCACGGACGTGCTGCCGACCCAACGGTTGGGCCTTGAGGAAATCTACTATCAGCAACCGCCCGCCGACATCGCCCCCGCCCCCGCCGGCGAAGCCACCAAGTTGCCCTTTGGACGGCTGTTCGGCACCCGCTCCGGGGACAAGGGCGGCAACGCCAACTGCGGCGTCTGGGCGCGCAGCGACGCAGCCTACAGCTTCCTCCACGAATACCTGACGGTGGATGAGTTCAAGCGCCTGCTGCCGGACATGGCGGCCTATGCGGTGGAGCGCTACGAGCTGCCCAACCTGCGCGCCCTGAACTTCCACATCCGCGGCGTGCTCGGCACCGGCGCAGCGTCCAACCACCGCATCGACAAGCAGGCCAAGTCACTCGGCGAATACCTGCGCGCCAAGCACATCGAAGTGCCCCAGCCCCTGGCCCGGGCCGCTTCCTGACCTGCTATCCAATCAAGACCAACGCGAGAGCTTAAGGCACCAAATACATGAACAGTTTCCCACCAGGGATCGGCGCGCTGGCACCGATGCTCTTCAGTGCGCTGCTGCTCAGCGGCTGCGGCTCAAGTGACGCACCCTCCGGGGAGGCGGTGGAAAGCCCGGCGGACGTTGCCGCCGCCGACCGGGACAAGGACAACACGGCCCAGACCAACTTGGACTTGGTCCTAGCCAGGCAAGCGATGCCGGGCAGGCCCATCTACGAGGCGGCTTGCGCGAGCTGCCATGAAGGTGCGGTGAAGAAGGCCCCGCATCGGGACATGATCGGGCTGATGCCCCCGGAAGCCATCCTGCGGTCCATGGAACAGGGCATCATGCAGGTGGAGTCCTCGGGGCTGACCGCTGATGAACGTGTGCAGGTCGCCGAGTTCCTGGCCGGGGTCGCCATGGGCACCGTTGCCGCCTCCGACCTGCCGGCCTGCGCAGACGACGTGCCGCCGCCGGACTTCAGCGCGGCGCCTGAGGTGATCAACTGGGGATTGGAGCCAACCAACACCCGCCACATCCCGGCAGCCGCGGCGGGGCTGTCGGCGGACCAACTGCCCAACCTCGAACCGCGCATGGCGATCCGCTTTCCAAGCGCCAATCGCGCCCGCTCCCAGCCCACCTTCGTCGGCGGCGCCATCCTGGTCGGCTCCCACAGCGGCAAGGTGTACGCCCTCGATCAGGCGAGCGGCTGCGCCCATTGGTCCTACCAAGCCTCATCGGAAGTGCGTACCGGCATCGTCATCGGACGCATGAAGGCGGATCAAGGCGCACCCATGACTGCGGCGTTTTTCGGCGACCTGCTTGGGCACGTTTACGCCGTCAACGCCAGCACCGGCGAGGAACTATGGCGCCAACGGGCGGACGACCACCCCAACGCCACCATCACCGGAACGCCCTCCCTGCACGACGGCGTGCTGTACACCCCGGTGTCGAGCCTAGAGGTCAACCTAGGGCTCGACCCCTACTACGAGTGCTGCACCTTCCGCGGCTCGGTGGTCGCCTACGCCGCCGCCACCGGCGAGCCGCTGTGGCAGACTTACACCATCGATGAGATCGCTGTGGTGCAGAGCCAGAACCGGGCCGAAACCAACATGTGGGGTCCGTCCGGGGCGGTGATCTGGAACAGTCCGGCCATCGACGCGAAGCGCAACCAGCTCTACGTGGCCACGGGCGAGAACATGTCCTCCCCCGCCACCCTGACCAGCGACGCCATCTTCGCCATGGACCTCGACGACGGCGCCGTGAACTGGGTGTTCCAAGCCACCGTCAACGATGTCTGGAACACAGCCTGCGACACCGAAAACGACCATAGCTGCCCGCCGGAGGGCGGGCCGGACTTCGACTTCGGAGCGGCCACCATGCTCTTGACCACCAGCGACGGGCAGGAACTCGTGATCGGCGGCCAAAAGTCCGGTATCGTCCATGCCGTCAATCCGGATGACGGCAGCGTGGTCTGGCAAACCCGGGTCGGACGCGGCGGCATTCAGGGCGGGGTGCACTTCGGCATGGCGGCAGCCGGCGACCGCCTGTTCGTCCCCATCTCCGACATGGCCGACGGCCGCGAGTACGACAACCCGGACCGGCCGGGCCTGCATGCCGTGGACATTCGCACGGGCGAGATTCTCTGGTCGGCACTGAATCCCGACGTCTGCGACGGCCGCGATTTCTGCCATCCGGGCATCTCGCAGGCGGTGACTGTGGCGGGCGACCTGGTGTTCGCTGGGGCCATGGACGGGGTGCTGCGGGTGCACGACGCGGAAACCGGCTCCGTGCTCTGGGAACTCGACAGCACCAAGGAGTTCACCACCACCACCGGCGAAACCACCCACGGCGGCTCCTTCGGCGGCGCCGCCGGCCCGATCATCCACAACGGCGAATTGGCGATCAGTTCCGGATACGGCATCTACAACCACATGGCCGGCAACCTGCTGCTGGTGCTCGCGGCTTCAGAGCCGTCATCGGAGCGAGGGCATCAACGAACTTCAGTTCGCGCCCTCGATTGACCGAAAGGAAGACGCTTTACGTCGAGAGGTTGGCAGTTCGTGGAAATGCGCTAGCGGGCAAAGTCCAAAGTTTCAAACTGAGCGCCGCCGCGGTACTCCACGGCCCGGTCGTAGTAGCCGGCGGTTTCCAAGCGCACCGTGGCGTTGGCCTCGCCGCGGTTTTCCCAGAACCAGCCGTGCAGGCCAGTGAAAGGCGCGATGTAGGTGCCGGAGGCGTTGGTTCCGCGTGTTTGGTCGAAGCTCTCGGCGTAGCCCGGCGGGCCGATGGCCGGTTCGCTGTGCAGGTCCGAGACCACGTCGCCGGTGGCCTGCCAGGAAAAGACCAGCGCCTGGTCCTTGGCTAGGCCGTACTTGTACTCCACGGATTCGAACGGTGTGAGTTCAAACTCCACGCGGTCCACCCGGTAGGCGGTCGTCTCACGCAGCACCGGGTCGTCCTGGTCCTCGCCCAGATAGACCAGCTTCAGCAGCCTTCCGGTGCCAAGCGGATCCAAGTTGTATTCGGCGGGCAGAACGATGGCCACCACGATCAGCGCTGCCGCCACAAAGGCGCTCGCCACCTGCAACCCGATGCGGCGCAGTGAGCCTTTGGCTGGCGTCATGGCGCGCCTTCAGCTTGAGTGGCGGCAAAGCGGCCCTCCCGCCAATAGATCTGATGGCAGGAGACGCACACTTGGTAGAGGAGGCCACCCTCCTTGAAGAGCGCCTGCGCATCCTGCGCTTCGGCGGCCCGCTGGACGCGGGCACCGGCCCGAACCATGCCCCGGGAAATCTCCACCCAATCCGGCCGCTCCTGGGCGAAGTGGGGCATCATCAGCAGATTGCCCAGCTCCGAAACCAGCGCCGCCTGGTTGCGCACCGCATCCCAACCTTCGTCCGTGGTCGGCGCCAACTCCTCGACGCCCGCCTCCGTGATGACTTGGCCCGCGGAATCCCAGATCGCATCCGCCGCTGGTTCAAGCAGCCACGCCATGAACTCTGCAATCTCGGTCGCCTGTTCGTAGGGCGCCGGGGGCGGCGGAGCCTCGCAACCCAACACGCTAAGCGCAACAACCAAGGCCAAACCGCAGCGCCGCATCATTGCGCTCCAAGTGAAATTCAAGCAAGGCTAGCGGAAAACTCAGCGCTTGCAAACGCTCGCTCTGGTTGAGTCCATTGCGGATTCGGGCATCCAGTTCGAGGGCGGGACGCCCTCGCTCCGGGCGTCAGCTTCGACCTCGCTCCGGGTGTCAGCTTCGGCCCGTGAAGCGGCGCAGCAGGTTGCGGGTCACGGTCGCCACGTCATCGCATTGCAGGCCGTAGGCCCAGTCCGTGCAGCCGGTGGTGAACACTTCCCCCTTGCCACGCCGGAAGGTGCCCATGACGGCGTGGCCCTCTTCGAAGCGAGCCCGGTTCTCAGGGGTGTCGCCGCCGCCTAGGCGTTCGGCCACCCAGTTCAGTTCGCCGATGTAGCTGTCGTGTAGCCCATCGGGTGCCTCCTGGGTCTCCCACAACCGGGCGGGCGCGCTGGCCAGCACTTGGAAGCCGTCGGGCGCGCCGCCAGCCGCAGCATGCGGCACGCCCTCTCGCTCAACGAGTGCACAGCCGTCGCACTCGTAGCCCACCACCAAGCCATCAGCGCCCAGCGGCGCCCCCGGTTCAAGCGACAGCGACTCGAAGGCCCAATGATCGGGCTGCCAGACTTGGTAGCCGCCGGTGCCCCGAGGCGCGTTGGGCATGTGCGCATAGCCGCCACGGGTGAACGACACCCCGGTCATCAGGCTCTCCGGCCTTCCCACGAGGGGATCGGACCACATCGTGGAGAGATGGGGAGCGTGAACCGGGTCATGCAGCGGGTCGGCCTCAAACGCCGTCTTGTAGCACACCAAGCGGCTGTGCCCCGCCTCGAAGCGGGCCTGCCAGAAGGCCGTGTTGCCGGACAGAAAGGCGGCGTTGCCGCCGTCGTCAATGTACGCCTCCACTTGGTCCCGCATGCCCGCCGTCCAGTACTCGTCGTGGCCGATGGAGAGAGTGCAGGGATAGCCGTCCAGCAGGCTCGCATCCCGGTCCAGATCGGCGCTGGTCGCATAGCCGAGCCGAAACCCCTGCGCCTCCGCCCAAGCGACGAACAACCGCTCCCAATTAGCCCAGCCCGCGGCCATGCACCAAGGTGAATGGCCCGCCTTGGCAAAGCTGCGGGCATCGTCCTTCGACCAATCCCGATAGCGGGCGATGCGATGGCGCATCGGATCGCTTTTCTCCAGGAAGCCCGGCGGCAGCGGGCGGCGCAACGAGCCGGTTTGGCCGCCGGTGTAGAAGCTCGGTCCGCCCCAATTGTTGTAGGCGGTCCAAGTTGAGGTGGACAGGACCAGCAGGGCATCCGCAGGCTCCGCCGCGCGCACTACGAAGAAGGCGTCACCCCGTTCGCCGCTATCGTGGATCAAGCGAACCAAGTAGAAACCCGATGGCCAATCCGCCCCGACCTCAAAGGTGAGGCTCGGCTGCCAGTCGCAGCCTTGGGACGCGAGGTCGCCATCGAGCGGTTGCGGACCCAAGGCGATGCCCGTTCGATCAAGCACCGTCTGCTCCCCAGCGCCCTGGCGGACCACCTGCGCACGGACCCGCCCCGCCTCGCCGTGGCAGTACAGGGTTACCGTTTCCCCCGGCCGTAAACTCTGCGGCCAACAGTACCCGGCGAGCATCTACGCGGAAGAGAGCTGCGCACGCACCCGGGCCGAGTGCGCCTGGACTTGGTCGATTTCCTCAGCGGAAAAGCCCAGTTCCCCCATCACCGCTTCGGTCGCATCGCCGAGGTCAGGCGGCGGTCCCTTGAGACTGCCGGGCGTGGCGCTGAGCTGCACCGAGTTGCCGACCACCCGCGCTTCGCCCACCCCAGCGAGGACCATCGGCACGACGTAGTCGTTGGCCAAGGTTTGCGGATCTGCAGCGACTTCAGCGTGATCGAGGATGCGCTCAACGATGACATCATCGCGGGCACGGAAAAACGCCTCCCAAGCCTCGGTATCCCGAGTGGCGAAGATGCGCTTCATCGCGGCCCTCACCTCGGTCACCGCCGCATCGTCCTGGGCGTCGGGCAGCGCGCCCATGCGCTTGACCGCATTGTCCCAAAGCGGATCCTCAGCCAATTCGGGCAGACCGCCGAATGCGCAGAATGGTTGCCAAGCCGAGTCCGCGACCAAGGTGAACAGGAAGAGCCCGCCATCGCTGGCAGAATACACGCCATAGGGACCCCTAATGTTGGGCATGTGGCTGCCGGCGCGGTGCAAAGGACGGCCAGTCAGCAGACAGTGCTGCAATTCCCAGGATTGAAGCCAAAGCTGGCCGCCGAGCGCCGAGGTGCTCACCTTCTGCCCGGTCCCGTGACGCTCCCTCGCCAAAAGCGCAGTAACGATGGCCAGCGCGAACTGCATGGCCCCGGCAGCATCCGCAATAGTGGCGCCAGCCGGCATCGGCAGCCCGTCGGCCGGTCCACAAAGGCTGGCCAGGCCACCCCGAGCTTGGGCCGCGCCCTCCACCATAGGCCGGTCCGCATCCGGCCCCAACGGACCGAAGCCATTCACCACCGCATAGATGAGTTTCGGATGCCGTTCAGCAAGGCTGTTGTAGCCCAGCCCCAAGCGGTCCAGGAACGAGGCCCGGTAGTTGCTCATGAAGACATCGGCCCGGCCGATGAGTCGGCGGGTCACTTCAAGGCCGGCGCCCGCATGCAAGTCCAAGCAGACCGACCGCTTGCCCCGATTGCCGGCGATGAACATCGCGCTTTGGGTTTTTGGCGGTGTGCTGTTGCCAACCCCGCGATGAAAGCGGCTGGAATCGCCGATAGGCGGTTCGATCTTGATGACCTCGGCGCCCATGTCCGATAGGTAAACGCCGGCCAGCGGACCCTGAATGGCGGTGCCCATCTCGACCACTCGAAGCCCGGACAATGGCTGCGGCATGGCGGCGGCTCCCCAAGGACGCTCAGTGGTTCCACCAGGGCCGGTCGGAGAACGAGCGCAGGTCGATCTCGAAGGTCCAGGTGGAGCGGTGTTGCTGGGCGAGATGGTAGTAGGTTTCGGCGATCTTGGCGGGCAGCATCAACCCGTCATGGATCGTACCCCGGCTCTCCCTGAGTTGCTGGAAGCGCTCCGGACCCAGCATTTTGCCTAAGGTGTCCGGGGCATCGACCGCGCCGTCGATCAGCACGTGGGCCACGTGGATGCCCTTGGGGCCGAACTCCGCGTTCAGCGACTGGCAGAGCATGCGCCGCCCGCCCATCGCCGCGGCATGGGAGTGCTGCCCCTTGTTGCCGCGCACCGCGGCGGTTGCGGATGTCACCAGGAGGGTGCCCTTGCCGCGCTCCCCCATCAGCGGGCAAACCGCAGAGGCCAAGCGGAACAGGCCGAAGGTGCCGAGCCGCCAGCCCATCTCGAAAGCCCGGTGGCTGGTGTCCTGAAGCGCCCGGTCGCCGATCTGGGCGCCGAGGTTGTAGACCGCCACCTCGATGGGGCCGATATCGGCCTCAATCGCTGCCACCTGCTCTTCGATGGCGTTCTCGACCACGGCGTTGAGCAGGAAGCCCGAAGCCGAGCCGCCCTCGCCTTCGATGCCCTCCACGAGCCGCTTTAAGCCATCCTCATCACTGCGGCGGCACAGGCAGGCGTGGTAGCCCGCAGCGGCGAAGCGCCGGCCCACGCTGCCGCCGATGCCGGCACCGGCCCCAATCACTAAGCACACTGGTTTCATGGCCTAAGGACTCCCATTTCGGTTGGCAACATGGAGCCCATCGGCGACGATGGCTCCGCGTGGGGCGATTTGACGCTCAAACGGGTGCAACATTCAACTGAATGCCCGATTCATGGGTTAACCTTGTCCCGCAGTTAGGAAAATAAGCCCAAGCGCTTGCAGTCAGCTCTTTCCAAACGGGTTCTCGCCAGCTATTCCGGGGTCGGTGCGCCGTTGGCCGCGATGACGATGCCCATCGCAGTCTATTTGCCGCCCTTCTATGGCGAGAGCATGGGCCTAAGCCTCACCACGGTGGGCCTGATCTTCACCCTTGCCCGCATCTGGGATGTGGTCACCGACCCGATCATGGGCGCGATCATCGACCGCTTCGACACCCGCTGGGGACGCCGCAAGCATTGGATCGCGATTGCCCTGCCCCTGCTGATGGTCTCGGTGTGGATGGTGTTCATGCCCAATCCCGACCGGGTCTCGCCTACCTACCTCGGGTTCTGGTTGCTTCTGCTGTATGTGGGCTACACGATGATGACCATCGCCCATCAGTCCTGGGGCGCGGAGTTGACCACCACCTACGACGACCGATCCCGGCTGTACGGCTGGCGGGAGCTGTTCGTGATCGGCGGCATGACCCTGGTGCTTGCCATTCCCGCGGCGGTGGAGCTGCTCGGTTCCAGCGAGGCCGCGCTGAAAGTCGCCAGCATGGGCGTCTTCTGCCTGATCCTGTTTCCGCTGACCGCCGTGCCGATGCTCCTGTTCGTCCCCGACGCCCGCAGCGTCGCCAACATGGCCATCGACTGGAAGGAAGCCGTCAAGGTGATGCTCGCCAACCGCACGCTGTGGCGGCTGCTGGTCACCGACCTGACCACCGGATTCGCCTCCACCGCCTCCGGCGTGCTGTACATCTTCTTCGCCACCTACGTCTTCGAACTGCCGGAACACGCCAGCATCGCCCTGCTGTTCTATTTCCTGGCCAGCTTCGCCGCCATGCCGGCTTGGCTGAAGATCGCCTACCGGCTCGGCAAGGACCACACCATCAAGATCGCCCTGCTCTACGGCGTGACCATCAAGGTCGGCCTCTACTTCGTCGCCGAGCCCGGCAACGTGGCCCTTCTCTGGGGCTACACCCTCATCTACGGCGTGGCCTTCGGCGCAGCGCCCGCCTTGCTGCGCTCCATGATGGCCGACCTCACCGACGAGAACGCCCTGCGCACCGGCAAGCAGCGCGCCGGCCTGTTCTTCGCGCTCCTGACCACCACCAACAAGCTCGGCAGCGCCATCGCCGTCGGCGTCGTGCTCACCCTGATCGAACGGTTGTTCGGCTTCACGCCCGGCGCCGACAACAGCCCAGCCGCAATCGACGGCTTGTTCATCACCTACTGCGCCGCGCCATTCCTGGCCCTGGGCATCGCCTACCTGCCGCTGATCCGCTATCCACTCAGCCGCCAACGGCACGCGGAGATCCGGGCGCGGTTGGCGCGAGCCAACGCTTAGTCCGAAGCGCCGTCCAGCAAGGATCTGAAGCCGGCTGGGGCGTAGGGCCCGATGACAGCCTGCTCGACGATGCCGATACCTTCCCCGGAACCGTCCCGGGCCCGCACCACCTGTTGCACATGCAGGTTTTCCAATGACAGCAGATTGAGGTCTTCGGGGTCGAAGGACTCGTGGCCGGTGGCCAACTCCCCCTGCCAAGCGCCCTGTCGCCATTTGGGATGGTTGTAGCCGAGCCCCTTCATCTGAAAGCGCAGCATGGGCTCCAGGCTGATGGTCCTTGTGTCGCCGCCGAGCCGGGTGAGATCCAACTCGACGCGTTCGGCAAGGCGGGTGCCCGGATGGTAGCGGACGCGGTGCGCGACGCCCGCCATGCGCTCAACGCCCTCGTCCTCGACACCCGGCACCGCGCTTTCGTCCCCATGGAGGGGCGCGGTGAGCGCTTCGCGCACCAGGGCCTCCCCGCCCGGACCGTCGAAGAAGATGGCATGGGAGACATGGTCCTCCCAAAACAGCGGCGCCCACAGGAAGAAGAAGCTGCCCGGTGCCTGGGGCGCACCGCCGACTTCCGGCTCCCCTACCCCGCGCAAGCCCCAGGAGCGGTCCTTGGTGGCCCGGCATTGGGCTTCGTGTACGGCGATATCCCCATCCGGGGTGCGCACGGTACCGCTCCAAGCCCCGAACTGAGCAAAGCGGGTGGCGTCCATCACCCGGCGGGTGCCTTGCCAGAGGGTCTGCCGCCGCTCCTGAATCGCCGCCGTGCGCGCCGAGAACAGCAGCTCGCAGCCAAGGCCGCTGTCATTGTCGTCGAGCGTCACCCGCGCCCGCTTCATCGGCTCGAGCACCTCGATGCGCATGGGGCCAACCTGCATCTCCGTGCGTTCCACGGGTGCCCGCCTTGACGCGAAGAAGCAGTGCTGCAGCCCGCCGGGGCGCACCACGCTGAAGGCGCAGTCGAGCACGCCGCGATGGGGGTACACGGCCATGCCAATGCCGAAGTAGTAGCTGCCGTCGGCGGCATAGCCGTTGTACCAAGTGCGGTCGTAGGCGTTGCGGTCGCTGGTGGCCGGGTGGGCGAGCGGCTCCGGCGTCTGATGGACCGGATAGTCGTCGAGTTTGTTGAGCACGGCTCCTCCTATGAATTGATGAACTACGCAGGTCGGTTGGTGCGCTCGGCAAAGAGCGCCTGTGGCCTGATCCGCTCATATTCGCGCAGCACCGGGGCGAACTCCTCCGGGGTGCTGGCATGGATGATGATGCCGTCGGCGCCCGCCTCGAACTCCTCCAACCAGCGGGCGGCGCAGGTCTTGGCGTCACCCACCGCCGCTGGCCGCCAGGATTCCGGCAGCAGCTTCTCCACGGCGGCGATTTGCTCAAGCGAGGCGACGCTGTCGATCAATCCCGGTATCGCCCGCACGGCCGCATCGGCTCGAAACCGCTCCAAAACATCCACATCCCAACCGTTGACGGCCACCAGCATTTCGCCGTAGCCGGGAATCTGCAGATAGGAGGCCAACCGTGCCACGATCAGCCGCAGGTAGCGCTCCTCGGACGCATCGCAGGCGGTGGCCAGCACCGACCACACCTTGACCGTGCCCGGCGCCCGGCCAGCCTCCCGCTCGCCCTGCCGCACCTGGGCCACGGCGCCACGAAGCGCCTGATCGCCCATGAATGTGTGCAGGTGGACGCCATCGTAGATGCGCCCGGCATTGACCACGCTCTTCGGGCCAAAGCCGACGTAGAGGATGGGAATGTCCTCATCGATGTAGTCGGCCAGGCCGATCTGTCCGAAATCGCCGAGTTCGCCTTGATGCCCGCGGACGGTCTCGCCCCGCCACAGGCGGCGCAGCAGGTCGATGAACTCCCGCTCCCGGGCGTAGGTGGGGAAGTCGAGGCCCAAGGCCCGCCAACGCATGCCCACCCCCTTGGCAAGGCCGAGCGCAAAGCGGCCGTTGGACAACCGGTTGAGCGTGGAACCCATGGAGGCCGTCACCAGCGGATGGCGGACGTTGAGGTTGGTCGCCGAGGTGCCGATGCTGATGGACTCCGTGACCGCGGCGCAGGCACCGCAAATGGCCGCAATCTCCTTGTAGTCGGCCCGTTCCGAGATCATCACATTGCCGACGCCGAGCGCCTCCGCATCACGCGCCTGCTGCAGAATGTCCCGCGGCGTGCGGGTGTGGCCCGGCAGGCCGTAGAAGCCGAGTTCCGGAAACTTCGAGCGGTACACGGGGTAGGTTTGGCCGGACATGGGGCTCCTTCATCGCAAAGCCGCTCATGATAGTATCAATCGCCTTTGCAATCCCCCCGAGCTGTCGAAACCATGCCGCCCTCCAAGGCCCCGGTCCTGTCCAGTCCGGAGCAAGTGACCGCCGCCGATCTAACCGCCATCCTCAACCAAGCAGGCTTTTCGGGCACCGTGGAATCGGTCGCTTGGCAGCGCATCGGCGCCGGCCAAGTCGGGCAGAACGCCCGCTTCACGCTGACGGCGGACGGCGACCTGCCGAAGACCCTAGTGGGCAAGTTCCCCGCCACCGACCCCACCAGCCGGCAGACCGGCGTTCTGCTGCGCAACTACGAACGGGAGGTGTTCTTCTATTCCACCTTGGCTGCCACGGTGGACATCCGCACCCCCACTATCCTTGCGGTGCAATTCGACCCGGACACCCACGAGTTCATGCTGCTGATGGAGGATCTGGCGCCCGGCTTCCAAATCGACCAGCGCTCGGAAGCCAGCACCGACCAAGCCGCCTTAGCGTTGGAGGAACTCGCCAAACTGCAGGGCCCGCGCTGGGGCGATGCGACCCTCGCCCAGCATGACCTGCTGGTCCGCCCAGCCTCCAGCCCCGACGAGCCGCCGATTTACAACACGACCCAGCAGGGCTTCGTTGAGCGCTACGCCGACCGGCTCAGCGCCGCCGAACTAAACGCGGTGGCCCAATTCGGCGAGGTGCAGCCGGAATACGCCATCAATGAGGCACCCCAATCCCTGATCCACATCGACTACCGGCTCGACAACATGATCTTCGGCGAGGCGAGCGACCGCCCGCCGCGTCCGCTCACGGTGTTTGACTGGCAATCGGTGGGGCTCGGCTGCGCCCTCAATGACGCGAGCTACTTCATGGGCACGTCACTGACCCCCGAGCACCGCGCCAATGAGGAGCGTGGGCTGCTCAAGCACTACCTAGACGTGCTACGCAGCTACGGCGGCGATCTGAGCTGGGACACCTGCTGGAACCTGTACCGCCGCTACGCACCCGCCGGCCTGCACATGGCGGTGGTCGCCTCCATGATCGTCGGCGAGACCGAACGCGGCAACGACATGTTCATGACCATGGCCAAGCGCAGCATCGCGATGTGCGAGGACTTGGGGAGCCTCGGCCTGCTGAGCGCCTAGCTTCAGTCCGCTGGCTTGGTCAGCTTGTAGAGCACCCGATCGGTCTGGCCGCGAATGGCTGGGTTGAAGACCATTGCGCTGCGGTCGTCATCGGGGTTTCTTAGCAGGTCGGAGGACGCCATCTCGAAGCCAGCCGCTTCGATGATCGGCAGGGCGGCCTCCACATCGAGCCGGTGCAGTGCGGCGTTGTCCTTGTCTGGATCGCCAACGTGGTCGATCAAGCCGAGCACGCCGCCGGGCTTGAGCAGCCCCTTGACCACGGCCAAGAATCCGGCACCAGCCTCAGCACCGCCGGGATTGTTGACAATGTCATGAAAGTTCAAAGCGGTGATGGCCGCATCCAGCGAGTCGGGCTCCAATCCAACCTCACCAAGATCGCGGTCCAAGCGCACCACGTTTGCTAGGCGGCCGTCCGCCAAACGGGCGCTCAGCGCCTTGTCGTAGAAGCCGTCGCGGAAGTTGTAGATCATCGGCGGGTTCTGCGCGTACACCACGCCCTCTGAACCCACGGCGAGAGACAGCACTTCCGTGTACCAGCCCCCGGAGGCGACCAAGTCCATGACGGTCATGCCGGGGCCGATGCCGAGCCAATCCAGCACTTCCGCGGGCTTGCGCCCAGCGTCCCGAACCTGGTCCTCCGGCGAACGGGCCGACAGGTCCGCGGCCAAATCGGCTTGGATGGGATGGGTGGTCAATGCCAATGCGGCCAAAGCTAGCGTCCGCAGAGCGGCAGCAAAGGGGTTTTTGTCCGTCATAAGTACTCCTTGATGGTTGGCAGACGCCGACGCAACGCTTGCCCCGCATTGTAGCCATATCGAGGTTATCCCGTTCCTCAAGCGCCTTACTATCTTGGACGGTAAAATCGCCCAGCGTATGAACGGCACTATTTCACCATTGGCGGCGGCGGTTGTCGCGCCGTTCCTACTGGCCGCCTGCGGCACGGAGCTACCGCCGGAGACGGTGTACGACGCGGTGGACTTGCGGGCGCCCGAGCAGCGCGCAGAGCGGGTGCGGTGCCGCCACCATGTGACCACCCGCCAAGCGTTTTTCGGCGACCTGCACGTTCACACTGCCCTGTCGTTGGATGCTTGGTCGCTCGATGTGCGGGTTGGGCCGGACGACGCCTACCGATACGCCTTCGGGCAATCGATTCGGCTGCCCCTGAACGGTGCGACAAAGGCGCGCGAAGTGCGCATCGACCGTCCCCTGGACTTTGCCGCGGTCACCGACCATGCGGAGTTTCTCGGCGAGCAGGCGCTGTGCCTTGATGCTTCGGATGACGGCTACGATTCCACGTTCTGCGAAGCCGTGCGCTCCCCGGAGCGTCTCGAACCGCGCCTCATCATGAAGGTTGCCGTGCCCTTCTCATGGCGCGACCGTGCGCTGTGCGGCGCCGATGGCGAGCGCTGCGCCCAAGCCGCGCAAGGGGTGTGGCGCGAGGTCGTGGCCGCCGCCGAGCGCTGGAACGACGCCAGCGCCGATTGCCAGCGCACCACCTTCGTTGGCTACGAGTACAGCTCCCTGCGGCTGATGTCGAACCTGCACCGCAACGTCATCTTCCGCAACGCGGTGGTGCCGAACCGGCCAATCTCCTATCTGGACGCCATCCGGGAGTGGGACCTGTGGCGCCTGCTCAAGGAACGCTGCCTGGACGGCCATCCGCAGTGCGATGTCCTGGCCATCCCGCACAACTCGAACATCAGCAACGGGCGAATGTTCGCCGTGGACTATCCCGGCGCGGACTTGCCCGAGGCCAAGCGGCAACGCGCGGCGCTCCGGGCCGGCTTGGAGCCGCTGGTGGAGATCATGCAGCACAAAGGCAGTTCGGAGTGCCGCAACGGGTTGGACGGCGTGCTCGGCGATGACGAGCAGTGCGGCTTCGAGCCGTTTGTCGATATGGTGTTCGACCAGAGCTGGCCGGAAAGCGTGGATTCCTGCCCCGAGGGCGCGGTGGCGGACTGGATGCCGCACTGGGGGCCGGATTGCCTAAGCCCGCTGAGCTACGTCCGCTACGCCTTGATCGAGGGGCTGCGCCAGGAGCATGAACTCGGCGTGAACCCCTTCAAGTTCGGCCTCATGGCCAGCACCGACACCCACAACGCCACCGCCGGCGGCGTCAGTGAACGGGACTACCAAGGCCATTTGGGCTACGGCGATGACAGCGCCGCCGAGCGGGTTCAATTCGGCGACTCGACCTTCGCAGGGGTGAATCACAACCCCGGAGGCCTGATCGGCATCTGGGCGGAGGAGAACAGCCGCGACGCCCTGTTCAACGCCATGCAACGGCGCGAGACCTTTGCCACCAGCGGACCGCGCATCCGGCCCCGGTTCTTCGGCGGCTGGAATCTGGCGCCGGATCTGTGCGAGCGCCCCAACCGGGTGGCCGAGGCCTACGCCCAAGGCGTCCCCATGGGCGGCGACCTGCCCCCGGATGACAGGGGTGCCGCGCCCGCCTTCCTAGCCAGCGCCAGCGCCGATGCCGGTGGCGAGGCGACGCCCCTGCAGCGGCTGCAGGTGGTCAAGGGCTGGGTGGAAGACGACGGCCGCTACGCTCAGCAGGTCTTTGAGGTGGCCGGTGATCCGCACAACGGCGCAGGCGTTGACCCCGCCACCTGCGTCCGCCATGGCGAGGGCTTCGCGCAACTGTGCGCCGTCTGGCGCGACCCCACCTTCGAGCCCAGCCAGCGAGCGGTGTACTACCTGCGGGCGCTGGAAAACCCAAGCTGCCGCTACAGCGCTTGGCAGTGCCTGGCGATGGCGCCCGAGGAACGTCCGGCGGACTGTGCGGACCCGCAAACGCCCGTCGCCATACAGGAACGGGCCTGGTCATCGCCCATCTGGTACACGCCACCAAGTCCGTTGCCAACGGACGGCCAATAAACGTAGTCTATTCGGCCTGCAACCCTTGAATGGAGCGACGCCCATGGGGCGAATCGAAACACGGCTCGATGAGCTCGGCATCGTGCTGCCGAAGCCCATGGATTTGGGGCCACTGCCCTTTGAATTGGTGCGTATCCACGGCGAGCGGGCCATTCTTTCCGGCCACTTGCCGTTGGACGCCGAAGGCGCCCTCGCCCAGCCACTCGGCAAGGTGGGCGCGGAGGTCAGCGCCGAGCAGGGTTACCAAGCGGCGCGGCTGGTGGGTTGTGCGCTGCTGGCGAGCCTTAAGCAGGCGCTTGGCGAACTCGACCGGGTGGTGGGTTGGGTGCGGCTGTTCGGCATGGTCAATGCAGCACCCGGCTTCAACCGCCTGCCGGCGGTCATCAACGGCTGCTCGGAACTGGTCCTTGAGGTCTTCGGCCCGGAAGTGGGCGCCCACGCCCGCTCGGCGGTGGGCTTGGCGGAACTGCCCTTCGGCGCCCCGGTGGAGCTGGAAGGCGAAGTGCTGATCCGTCCATGAGCAGGCAACGCATCGTCAACGCCCGCATCGTCAACGAAGGCGCCGTCATTGAAGGGGATGTGCTGATCGAGGACGGGCGCATCGCCGCGGTCGGCACGGCACCGGATGGACCGGGCGACGTCACGGACGCCCAAGGCGCTTGGCTGCTGCCGGGCATGATCGACGATCAGGTGCATTTCCGGGAGCCCGGCCTCACCCACAAGGGCAACATTGCCAGCGAGTCGGCGGCGGCGGTGGCCGGGGGCATCACCAGCTACATGGAGATGCCGAACTGCGACCCGCTGACCATTAATCAGGCCCGACTCAACGACAAGCGCGAGCGCGCCGCAAGCTGTTCGCACGCCAACTACGCCTTCTACCTCGGCGCCACCAACGACAACCTAGAGGACATCAAGTCGATTGATCCGGCCAGCGCCTGCGGCGTCAAGGTGTTCATGGGGGCGAGCACCGGCGACATGCTGGTGGACGACCCCGAGGCTTTGGAGGGCATCTTCGCCTCGACGCCCCTGCTGATCGCCACCCACTGCGAGGACACGCCCACCATTGAAGCCAACGAGGCCGCTGCCTTGGCCCGCTACGGCGAGGACATCCCCATCTCGGAGCATCCCCGCATCCGCTCGGAGGAGGCCTGCTACAAGTCATCTGAGTTGGCCGTCCAACTGGCCAAGCGGCACGGTTCCAAGCTGCATGTGCTGCATCTCACCACGGCGCGGGAACTGGCCCACTTCGCAACCGGCGACCTAGCTGGCAAGCGCATCACCGCCGAGGCCTGCGTGCACCACCTGTTCTTTGACGAGAGCTGGTACGCCAAGAAAGGCAACGACATCAAGTGCAACCCGGCCATCAAGCGCACCGAGGACCGGGAGGCGCTGCTGGCGGCGGTCAGCGACGGGCGCATCGACGTGATCGCCACTGACCACGCACCGCACACGCGGGAGGAGAAGTCCCGTCCCTTTCGGCAGGCACCCGCCGGGCTGCCGCTGGTCCAGCACGCCTTGCTGAGCCTCTTCGAGCATTGCCGCCGGGGCCTGTTCGACGTGACCACCATCGTCCAAAAGACCGCCCACGCCCCGGCGCGGCTGTTCGGCGTCCGTGAGCGGGGCTTCATCCGCGAGGGCTACCACGCCGACCTCGTGCTGGTGAGTGAAGACCCCACCGACGGAGGCGCCAACCTCCTCGCCAAGTGCGGCTGGAGCCCCTTTGCTGGCATCGAATTCAGCCACCGCATCAAAGCCACTTGGGTCAACGGCGTGCAGCGCTTCGCCGACGGCAAGCTGCTGGACGGCCTGTTTGGGCAAGCCCTCGAATTCAACCGCTGAGATAGGACCTATGAAAAAAGCACTCATCATCATTGGCGCAGCTATCGCGCTCATCGCCATTGCGGCGTTCGTCTTTCGCGCCCCCCTGCAGTTCGCGCTCTTCTCCTTCATGATTCAACCCGCCGAGAGCTTCGCCGACACGGAGCCGCCGCCCGCCCCGGACTACGCCAACGCCGATCACTGGGCGGCCTTGCCGGAGCGTGAGGACTTGGCGGACGTTACGCCCAACGAGGCCGTTCAAGACAACCAGGCCGAAGCCGAGGTCGATGTGTTCTTCATCCACCCCACCACCTTCTACGAAGGCAGCGGCTGGAACCAGGACCTGACCGATGAGGCCACCAACCACATCACCGACCACGCGGTGATGCGCAACCAAGCGAGCGTGTTCAACAGCTGCTGCCGCGTCTATGCGCCGCGCTACCGTCAAGCCACCCTGTATTCGTTCTTTGACCGGGAAGGCGGTGGCCAGGACGCCATCGACTTCGCCTATGAGGACGTGGCGCGGGCCTTCCGCCACTACTTGGACCACTACAACCAGGGCAGGCCCTTTATTCTGGCCGGGCACAGCCAGGGCGGCCTGCACGTGGACACCCTGCTGCGCCAGGAGATGCTCGGCTCGCCCGAGGCCGAACGCATGGTCGCCGCCTACCCCGTCGGCTACTACCTGAGCAGCGACAACGGCTTCCCGGTCTGCGAGAGCGCCGAGCAAACCGGCTGCCAAGCCACTTGGAACGCCGTCTCCCCGGCGGCGGAGCCCTATGGCGAGGTCGCCGACCCCATCTGCGTCAACCCGCTGACTTGGCGGGCCGATGGCGCCTACGCCGACTTTAGCGCCAATCTGGGCGCGGTGAACTTCGGCTTCGGCGACGAGGAGGTGCCGCCGCCCACGGCCTTCGAGCCGGGCATCGCCGACGCCCAGTGCATCGACGGCGCCCTGATCGTCAGCGAAGTGCGCTCCGAGCACTATCCCCCCTTCACGCCGGGCGACACCGACTACCACATCTACGACTACAACTTCTTCCACATGAACCTGCGCGCCAACGCCGAAGCGCGCACCCAGGCCTTTCTAGAGGCGCAGGCCGCAGCTTCCGATCCCATCGATGAGGGTTAGCTTGGGAGGATTCACGAGCACCATGCGGGTTTAACCCGATGGACCGTCGTCCGTTCTTCACCCCAGCCCGATGGGCGGCCGCCGCGGTGCTGGGGTTCGTGGCGGGTTGCGGTGAACCGGCCCGCGAGGTGCCGCCCGCACCACCCACGAGCGCCGGCCAACCAGCCAACCTCAGCCACCTCGCCCTGGTCACGGAGCCGCACACCGACGATTTCGACGGCATGGCCGAGCGGCGCACCATCCGGGCGCTGGTGGTGCGCAGCAAGACCTTCTACTTCTTTGATGGCGCCGTTCAGCGCGGCCTCTCCTACGACCGGCTCAAGGCGTTCGAGGCCTACGTCAACGACCGGCGCGGCACCGGCACGCTCAAGATCAACATGGTCTTCCTGCCAGTCACCCGCGACCAACTCATTCCGGCGCTGCTGGCGGGCTACGGCGACCTTGCCGCCGCCAACCTGACCATCACCCCGGAGCGCCAAGCCCAAGTCGACTTCTCCATTCCGGTGCAGCGGGACGTGCGGGAGGTCTTAGTGACCGGCCCGGCCAGCGAACCGATCGCCTCGGTGGAGGCCCTGTCCGGCAAGACCCTGCACACCCGCCGGTCAAGCAGCTACCACGAGAGCTTGGTGGCGCTCAACGAGCGCTTTACGGCAAACGGTTTGCCGCCCGTCGACATCATCACGGTGGATGAGCACATCGAGGACGAGGAACTGCTCGAGATGGTCAACGCCAGCCTGATCCCCCGCATCCTGATCGACTCCCACAAGGCCGGGTTCTGGGCGCAGATATTCGATTCGATCGAAGTGCATGCCGACATCGTCCTGCGCGACCAAGCCGACATCGCCTGGGCGTTTCGACCCGGAAGCCCCAAGCTCAAGGCGATGGTCGATGACTTTCTCATGAACGTCCGAGAGGGTTCGCTGACCGGCAACCTGCTGCTGCAGCGCTACCTGAAGGAGACGAGCTATGTGGAAAACGCCCTGCACTCCTCAGAAATGCGCAAGTTCGACGAGACCGCGCACCTGTTTCAGGAATACGGCGACCGCTACGCCTTCGACTGGCTGATGGTCATGTCCCAGGCCTATCAGGAGTCCCACCTCGACCAGAGCCTGCGCAGCCACGCCGGGGCCATCGGGGTGATGCAGTTGCTGCCGAGCACCGCCAAGGACAAGAACGTCAACGTCGGCGACATCACCGAACTGGAAAACAACATCCACGCCGGCAACAAGTACCTGCGCTTCATCCGCGACCGCTACTTCGAATCCGAGCCCATGGACGACCTCAACAAGACCCTGTTCGCCTTCGCCTCCTACAACGCCGGCCCGGCCCGCGTCAGCCGGCTGCGCGCCGAGGCGGAGCAGCAAGGCCTCGACCCCAACCTCTGGTTCGACAACGTTGAAGCGGTGGCCGCGCAGCGTATCGGGCGCGAGACGGTGGACTACGTCAGCAACATCTACAAATACTGGATCGCCTACCGCCTAAGCCGGGAGCAACTCGCCCAAGCCGCCGCTGAAGGACGCACCTGACGGGACGCCTCAAGAGAGGTATTCCGAAGCCAGCCGCCCAATTTCCTGGAAGAACTGATCGCGCACCTCGGCGATGATCTCGGCGACCGGGCGAACGGCGTCGATGCGGCCGCAGACTTGGCCGCTTAGGGCGATGCTGGCTTCCATGTCGCCGCCAAAGTAGAGGTCCAAGGCGGTGCCGAACTCGGTCATGGCGTTGGTTTCGGTGTCGTACTCCAAACGGCTGGTCTTCTCGGTGCGCAGGGCGCGCAACGCCGGCGAGGCATGGCGGTTGAGAAAGACGGTGTCGGTTTCCCTGGCTTGGATGACAGCGTTCTTCCAGTTCTCATGGACCGGCGATTCGGCGGCCGACACCATGCGGGTGCCCATCTGCACCCCTTCCGCACCCAGGGCGAAGGCCGCGGCCATGGAGCGGCCATCGACAAAGCCGCCCGCGGCGATGATGGGCACATCGACCTGGGAGCGCACCAAGGGCAGCAGCACCATGCTGGCCACCTCCCGGGGGTTCTTGAAGCCGCCGCCCTCGCCGCCTTCCACCACCAAGCCGTCGACGCCGCAGGCCACCGCCTTCTTAGCCGCGCCGAGGCTCGGCACCACATGGAAGACGGTCAGGCCCGCATTCTTCAACTCCTCCGTGTAGCGTTCCGGATTGCCCGCCGAGGTGGTGACGAACTGCACACCCTGGTCGATGACGAACTGCACGATGTTCGGGTCGCGCACGAAGGCCTGGGCGATGTTGACCCCGAAGGGCTTGTCGGTGAGTTGGCGCATCTTCAGGATTTCGCCGCGCACGGCGTCGAGTTCCCCCGACGAGGTTTCGATGATCCCGAGCGCCCCAGCATTGGAGACCGCCGAGGCAAGCGCCGAACGGGCAATCCAGCCCATGGGCGCCTGCACGATGGGCGTCTCCACGCCCAGCATGCGGGTAACGCGATTGTCGAAGGAAGCGGATTGAGCGTGTTGCATAGCCGGTTGGCCTCCAAGTAGAAAGAAGACAGCGAAGCGGTCAGCCAAAGAGCGGCAGTTTACTTGAGTGCCCGCAAGGGGACCATTCGCATGGATTGGCATAACAGCCTCTCCAGACGGCTCGCTGCGCATCAGGCAATCTGCCAGAATGCGCGTCGCTCAACAGCGTACTAATCGGACTCAAAAGGAGACCCAGATGCCAGTCGTGAATCTCGAACGGCGGGGCCATGTCGCCCTAATCACCCTAGATCGGCCCGAGGCGCTCAACGCCATCAGTCCGGAAGTGGCCGTGCGCCTGGACCGCATCTGGCACGAGGTGCGCGACGACGATGCCATCAGGGTGGCGGTCCTCACCGGCACCGGCCGCTCATTCTGCGCCGGGGCCGACCTCGGCCAGATGATTCCCCTGGTGTCCGGCGCCCGTCAGCCGGAGAACGAGTGGGATGAACAGATTCTGAAGGACCCCGGGACCGGAGGACGCGCCCTGCTGCGCAACTTCGACCCCGACAAGCCGGTCGTCGCCGCCATCAACGGCCACGCCATCGCCGGCGGCATGGAGTTGGTGCAGGGCACCGACATCCGCATCGCCGCGCCAGCCGCCAAGCTTGGCGTGCAGGAGGTCAAGTGGGCACTCTTCCCAGCCGGCGGCTCCACGGTGCGCCTGCCCAACCAACTGCCTTTCAGCAAGGCCATGGAACTGCTTTTGACCGGTGACCTGATCAGCGCCGACGAAGCACTTCAGCTCGGCTTCCTGAACTACGTTGACAAGGAACCGCTGGAGCGGGCCATGGGGGTCGCCGAGAAGATCGCCGCCAACGGTCCCTTGGCGGTGCGGGCGATTCGCCGCTCTGCCCGCGCCTGCGCTGGCCTGCCGGAAGCGGAGGCGCTGAAGGTCGAAAGCCAGTTCTCGGCTCCGGTGTTTCAAACCGAGGACGCCCGGGAGGGCCCGCGCGCCTTCATGGAAAAGCGCCAACCCAACTACCAAGGCCGTTAGCCCCACCACCCTGTCCAATCGAGGCCGGCCATGATCAATCTGCTGTTCGGCGGCCAGTACATGATCTTCGCGCTGCTGCTGATCGCGTTGGTGGTTTCCCTGTCGTTCCATGAATTCGGCCACGCGCTGGTGGCCAAGTGGCATGGCGACGACACGGCGCAGCGGGCCGGCCGGCTGACGGTCAATCCGCTGGCCCACATCGATCCCGTGGGGTTGTTGATGGTGGTGCTGGTGGGCTTCGGCTACGCCAAGCCGGTGCCGACCGACCCGCGCAATTTCCGATCGGCAACATCCGACCTTTGGGTCGCAGCGGCCGGCCCGTTCATGAACTTCCTGTTGGCCCTCGTCACTTGGAACTTCTACTTGGCGCTGCGGGCAAACGGTTGGGACAACGCCGGCGCCGAGGTCTTCTTCGCCCTGTTGGCGCAGATCAACCTGCTGCTGATGGTCTTCAACCTGATCCCCTTGGGGCCTCTGGACGGGCACTACATCCTGCCCCACTTCCTGCCGGCCCATTGGGCCAGGCGCTATCGCCAGTTCAACCACCGCTACGGCACGGGGGTGTTTCTGGCGCTGATCGTGCTGGGCATCGCCGGGCTGCCCTTGTTTCGATACCTGGCGGAGTTCTCATTCAGCCTGTTGGGCTGGATCACGTTGGTTTGACCATCTATGGCGAGTTTTCGGGCGCAAAGAGGAAAGTCCCCGAGTTAAATCAACGTGAAAAAGGTGGTATAAAGTTCACAATCTTAGGGAGAAGCAGAGGGAAGCATGAGCATGTTTGACAAACGCGGCCCAACGGACACCAAGAGCACTTCCGCGGCCGTCCAACCAACGCGGCCGCAGCAACCATCTCCAGCGGCCAATCCGAAACCCCAAGCCAGCGCCGTCATCGGTCCGGGGATCAGCGTGTCGGGCGAAGTCACCGGCAGCGAGGACCTGCGCATAGACGGCAAAGTGGATGGGACCATCAGCCTGCGCGACAACGTGGTCACCGTGAGCCACTCCGGCGAAGTTCGGGCTAACATCACGGCTTCCACCGTGAACATCAGCGGCCAGGTGGTGGGCGACATCGCAGGCATCGAGCAAGTGGTGCTCACCAAGAGCGCTCGGGTACGGGGCAACATCATCGCGCCCCGGGTGAATCTGGAGAACGGCAGCAAGTTCAAGGGCAGCATCGACATGGACCCGGTTGAGGAGAAGGCGCCGCAGAAGGCGAAGGCCAGCAAGAGCCAATCGCCGCCTCAACCCGCCGCGCCTTTGGCCGCCGCATCAGCCAAGGCCGAGGATGCGCCCGTCAAGCGCGCCGCAGCGAGTCCACGGGAGAGCGCAGCGCGGCCTTGATGCGGCTCGGACCGATACCGGCGGGAACTCCATGAATTCCACATCGGAAAAAGCCTTCCGGTTGCCAGCAGACCAGCGGTCCGTGGTCATCGAAACCGCGTTGCTGGCTTGGGTGTTTGAGGCGATGGATTCGCCTGGCCAGATCAACGTCCTGGATGTCGGCCCCGCCATGCCCCGGACCATCGAGTTTCTCAACGCCATGCGCTGCCGCGTGCACATAGCAGATCTTTTCGACAGCACGCTCATCGAGCAACAGAAGCATTTGGACCCAGACGCCCTGACGGACCGCTTCACCGAAGCCCTGTGGATGCTTGACGGACCGTTGCATGCCTGCCTGCTGTGGGACTTCCCAAACTATCTCGCCCCCCCGGCTTTAGAGGCTTTGAACCGAGCGCTGAGCCCTTGGGTGACCGCCGATACCAGGGCGCACGCATTTTGCGCGGTAAAACGAGCGGCGCCTCTTATGCAGCATCAATACAGCATTCTCAGCGCCAGCGAAATCGTCCAAAAGGCCGCCCCCGAGCGCCCGCCGGCCGACTACCCCCATCCTTGGCGGCGGTTGGTCGGGGCATTGGATTTGTTCGACGTCGACCGAGGCGCCTTGCGAGCCGGGGGGTTGGTGGAAGTCATCCTGCACGGCACAGCCCAGCAATCCGCCGAACCGCCGTTGCGGACCATTGAGAAGGTCAAGGACATCCCCCTTCGCCCATCGGCAAGCCAAAGCCAGCCTCGAGCCCAGCACGCCGCGCGCCCGGTTGCGGACTCTCAGGGGGCAACGCCGCGGGCGATCTCCCGGTAGATATTGCTCATCTTCAGCGTGAACAGCCGCCGCATGCGCTCCTGCCAGGGCGTGACGCTGTAGTTGGCGAACTTAGGGTTCTGAAAGGCCTCGATGCCGTCGATATCCCAGATGGACAGGTGGGTGAACAATTCGCCGCCCTCGCCGAGTATCGGCGGAAACTCGTCGCTGCGATGCACATAGCGGCGCACGGTGTTGAACCCCGGCTCGCACAGCACCAACGGCATGTGCTCCTCCACGTACCACTCGTTGAATTCCTCGTGGATCGCCTCGGGCACCTCGTGGGCGGAAAGGAACACGTACTTGGTATCCGGCAGCAGCGGCTGGTTCGGTTCCGGATACTCACCAATCAGTTCCAGCACCCCCCGGGCCAGCTTCGGCAGCGTCATGGTCAGGTGCTCGAAACTGTCGGGCGGCGTTGCCATCCAGCGCTCGGTGACCGCATCGTAGGCCGGCCCGGTCAGCACATCGGTGTCGGGCAGTTCCATGATCGCGAGGTACTTGGCCTGGCCACCTTGGCGGGTGTCAACCTGCGGCTGGTCGGGGACGATCTCGAAACGGCGGAAGGCCAGGAAGCCGCACTCGAAACGGCCGGGCGAGTGTACGCTGGAATACCAATCGTTCCATTCGTCTTCGCGTTCCTGGGGTGGATCCGTCTTGATTACCGTTATCGCACGGGGCTTGGACATGTTCGTCTCCTTTGTTTGGGGCTTCCGGTCAGCGCTGACGCTGGCATAGTAGCAGCATCCGGTTGACCCGGATCATCGTGGAGGCAGAACCCATCGACCCCGCAGCGGATTCCAGAGCTCGGCCCGACCCCGGCGAACAAGCGCCGGGAACCCGGCTAATCTACCCTTGGTACGTGGTCGTGATCCTATTGCTCGCGATGGTGGTGTCGTTCATCGACCGGCAAGTGATCACCCTGCTCGTGGCGCCAATTCGCGCCGATCTCGGCATCAGCGACACGCAGATGAGTCTCTTGATGGGGTTCGCCTTTGCGATTTTCTATGTGACCATGGGCGTTCCCATCGCCCGTTTGGCAGACCGTTACAGTCGGCGCACCATCATCGCCGCCGGCATCTTCCTGTGGAGCCTGGCCACCGCAGCGTGCGGCTTGGCCCGCAGTTTTCTGCAACTGTTCACCGCCCGGGTCTTCGTCGGCGTGGGCGAGGCCACCCTGACGCCGGCCGCCTACTCCATGATCGCCGACTACTTTCCGCCGGAACGCTTAGGCCGCGCCATCGCCGTTTACGCCACCGGCGTCTTCATCGGCGGCGGCCTCGCCCTCGTTCTCGGCGGTGCTGCCATCCGCCTGATCACCGAGTCGGGGCCGATGGACCTGCCGCTGGTGGGCACGCTCGCTCCCTGGCAACTCACTTTTATCGTGGTGAGCCTCCCGGGCCTGTTGATCGTGCTCCTGATGATGTTCACGGTGCGCGAGCCGGTGCGCAGGAACTTGGCCAAGACCACCGAAAAGAGCATCCCCGTACGGGAGGTGGCACAGTTCATGTGGACCAACCGGGGCACCTTCGGCTCCATCTTTTTCGGCTATGGCTCCGGTGGCATCGCCTTCTACGGCTTCATGTCCTGGGTGCCGGAGTTCATCCGCCGCACTTACGGCTGGAACATCTCCGATGCTGGGATCGTGTTCGGCGCGCAACTCATGGTGCTGGGGACGCTCGGCACCTACGCTGGGGGCTGGTTCTGCGACTGGCTGACCGCCCGCGGCTACAAGGATGCGGCAATGCGCTCACTGGCCGCGTTCTTCGCGCTGGCCATGCCGTTCATGGCCATAGCGCCGCTCATGCCGACGGCGGCATGGGGCATTCCCGCATTGGGCGTCGCCGCATTTACCCTGTCGCTGCAACAGGCGCTATCACCCGTCGCAATCCAGCTTTTCACACCCAACCAGATGCGCGCCCAGGTGGTGGCCGTGTACTTCGTGATCTCCGTGTTCGCCGCCATCGCCTTCGGCTCCCTGTCGGTGGCGGTGATGACCGACTATGTCTTTAAGGACGACGACGCCCTAGGCCTCTCGCTTGCCGTTGTTTCAGCAGTCACCATGACTTTGGCCGCAATCAGCCTGGCACTCGGCATCAAGCCCTACCGGAAAAGCTTGGAACGGGCAGCCGCGTGGCGCTGAGTATGAAAGTCGTCGATGGACTGCATGTGCTCATCGTGGAGGGGATACATGGTTATCTCAACGAGCAAGTTCATGGTTCAGCCTCCCGGCCTGCGCATCAACAGCCCAAGTTCACTCGGGGTTTCAAATTCCGACTCAACCACCAGCCCATGGCGCTTGGCGAACGAGCCGATCACCGCTCGTTCCCGGCGGCTAATGTCCTGGCGCCGGGCCAGCGCTTGGCGGGAGCCGGTGACCACCAGCCAGTCCGCCGGCGCATCCGCCAGCATTGCCAGCAAACGAGGCTGCTGGCGCGCCACCACCGGCACCAGCTTGAGCAGTAGGGCCGCATCATAGCGCTGGATGCCGGTTTGAGTCGCCAAGGCTTCCCAGCCATCGCCGATGTCCCAAACGTGGCCTTCCAAGACACCCGGCGTCACTTGACCGTATGCATTGATGGCTTCGATGCATCGCGCATCCCGGTCGCAGGCCACGTAGCGCTGGAGGCGGCCATCAACCCGGTCAAACGGAAACAGTAAGGGCATCAGGCCACAGCCGATGTCCAGCAGCGTGGCGCAATCGCCCCAAACCGGATGGGTGCGCTCCAGGAATCCGTCCAAGTCCGGCCACCGCTCAGCGGTGCTGGCGTGGCTGCGGGCTAGGGCCTCGCACGCCGCTTGGCACTCCGCACCCGCGGCGGCACGGCGCAACCGTTCAAGCCCCTCGGAAAACTCGTCGGATTGCGGGCGATAGCGCCGCAAACGGTAGTAGATGTCCTTCTTGGCCTGCGACGCCGCCTGCCGATAGAGGCGGGTGCGGGCCAATGCGCGGGGCGAAGGGGTCTTTCGGGCCAGCGCCCGCAGCGCCTGATGGCTGAGCCACGATCCTTCGATGCGGGCGCGGGCCTGGTCCGCGCCGATGCGGTAGCGCCGGGCCGCTTCCTGCGCCACCTGCTCCGCGAGTTGCGCCAAAACGGGCTCCAATGCGTCACTCATGCAGCGCTTCCCAAGTGGGCCCCAGCCGGCTTTCCGGAAACCAGCGTTGGTGGACGTCAAGCAACGCCTGCAAGTGGTGATTCAAGTCGCCGTCCCGCGCAAGCAAGGCGCGCAGTTCCCGAACCGTGTGGCAGATGGTCCACAGGTTGTGGGCCTTGAGCGCTTCAAAGTCCGCAAACACCGCCTCAACCGATTCAGCCCCGACACAGTGGGGGCAGGGACAGCGATACTCGCCCGCCAGCAGCCGCCCTGGATCGGCCAAAGCGCCGTAAGGGGTCATGTACCAGCCGCCGCGCGCGTAGTGGGCATAGGAGGACGAATCGAAGACATCCGCTCCCAGCGCCACCATGAAGGGCAGTTCCACCGGCTCGCCGGCGCCGTACACGTGCATCGGCACTTGCTCGCCGATCAGCCGGCGCGCGTCGCGCAGCACGGCGCCGGCAAAGGCCAAGCTGTGCGCCCGATTGAAGAAGGGCACGAGGCTGCCGATGGCCAAGTACTCGACTTCAAGCTCGGCCATGTGGGCGGCGCTGTCGCGACGGAGATCCAAGAAGCGTCCGCCTTGCTGCACCCCGGCCACCAAGCCACGCTCGGCGATGGCCAGCGCTTGGCCCACCCGCTTGTGCGTGGTGCGCATCTTGCCAAGGGCCGTGGTCCGCTTATCCCCCGGCGGCGTGATGAGGTCCAAGGGCGAAATGATGTCGCTGCCAATGCGGTCCTGAAAGCGCACGATGTCCGCGTTCTTGAGATACAGCCGCCGGGTCAGTCCCTGAAAGGCCCCGGAATCCGTGGCGATCAAGCCTGAAAAACCGACGTGGGCCTTGAGCGACGACGGACCGGTGAGCCATTCGGCGTACCGTTCGGCGAGCTGTTCGCGCAGTTCCCGCTGCTTGTAGAGAAAATAAGCGTTGACGATGCAGCCGTCGATTTCCTCGCGGGCCAATTGGAATACCGGCTCCCGAGGTTGGTAAACCGGCAGGAAGAGCGGCAAGGCATGGCGCACGCCATCCTTGGTGCGCAGCGTGCGACGATCGGCCATCGAACCCAAGCTCATCGGGCCGGCGCCGGTGCGCCGCCCGGTTGGGGCAGGCGCAGCATGGCCACCGCCGCCATGGAAAAGGCAATCCCGACGATCACCACCACGAACGCCGGCAGGTAGCTGCCGGAGGTGTCGAAGACCAGGGAGGCGAAGGGAAAGCCCAACAGCGAGAACAGCGTGGTCATGGGCGTCATCAGCCCCATCACCCGGGCGAAGGCGGCACGGCCGAAGAGCGTGCCCATGAACACCGTCCACATGGGCATGACCGCGCCGTAGCCGAGCCCGAAGAAGAACGCCGCCACCATCAATCCAGCGGAATTGGTCAGCGCCACAATCAGCACCAAGCCGATGGTCTGGGACACCAGCGAGGCGGCCATCATCAGCCGCTGGTTCAAGATGTCCGCCAAAACGCCGAACAAGGGCTTGGCCAAGGCCGCCATGAAGGTGGCAACGGCCACCACCGAGGACGCTTGGACGGCGGACAGGCCCATGTCCGTGATGTGGGCGTGCAGGGCCAACAGCACGGCGCCGACCCCGAAGAAGCTCGGCCCCACGATGACGACCAGCAGCCAAATGCGGCGGTCGCGAAGCGCCCGGGCGAAGTTCCATGTGGAGACCGGCTCGCCAACCGGCTCGCCGTGCTCCTCCCCGCCGTCCGCCACCCATTGCCCATCCGGCTGAAGGTCCCTGTCCTCGGGACGGAAGACGGCGAACTTCCAGACCAAGGGAATCAACACGGCCCCCAAGGCGAGCCCCATCGAGGTCACTGCCCAGCGCCAGCCTTGGGTCTCCACCAGCCAGGACACGATCGGGACCATGACTGCCCCGGAAATTGAAATGCCGAACTGGGAGATGCCCAAGGCGGTGCCCCGCCGCTTGACGAACCAGTTGGCGATCATCGCATTGCTCGGCAATGCACCGATCAGGGTGCTGGCAACGGCCAGCACGATGCCGAAGGCCATGCACAGGTGCAGCCAATGCCGGGCTTGGCCAAACGCGACGAAGCCCAGAATCAACGCCGCAACGCCAATGCCCATCAGCTTGCGGATGGGCGTGCGCAGGATCAGCTTGCCCACCCAGGGGCTTAAGCACGCCACCACCAGGGTTTGCAGGGAAAAGGCCAGCGACACCGCGAACCGGTCCACCTCCAGCGCCTCGCTCAAGGGCTTCTGCAGCACGCCATAGGTGTAGAACATGCCCCCGACGGTGAACTGGGTCATGAAGGTGAAGGCAACGATGGACCAGCCGAAGAAGAACGTTCGCGGCGCACCGGGGGGAGTGCTCAAAGATTGCCCCTTTCGATTCAAGCCCGTCATTCTATAGACTTGCCCCGCCACGCCAAAACACCATCATGGGCGTTGGGCTAAACAATCGGGAGGAAGACATGGCCAATCCGGCGCAACGGGGCAAAGCGGGTGGAAGCGATTTGATGCGGACCCGCACCTAGGGCTTCGCTCGGACCGGCTGGTGATACAGGGGGATTCGCAAGTAAGCCCAGCGGAGCGCGTGGGCCTGTTTTTCGCCTCAATTGAGAGGAATCTGACCGATGCGCGGGAGGCGCACCGGCACCAGTGCATAGGATTTTTCAATCAGCTTGAGCCCCGGCTGACGGCGGCCCGCGAACTCGACCGCGAGTTGAATCATCATCTCGCGCACCGCTTCAACGTGTTCCGCTATCTGAAGGATGACGAACTCGGCCTCTCCCGAGTTATCGCGGATCTGCTCAATCCCCTAGCCGACCACGGCCAAGGTCCGTTGTTTCTGCGTCTATTGCTGGACAAGCTCAAGCTGGATTCACCTGCTGCGGATGTCAGCGGAGCCAAGGTGTTCGTGGAGCGCTCCATCGAAGAAAACCGGCGTATCGACATTTATGTGGAGATGTCATCCGGGGAAAAGCGCTATGGCCTCGCCATTGAGAACAAGCCCTATGCGGGCGACCAATATGAGCAAGTAAAGGATTACCTTGAACACTTGGACGGACGATTCGATCGATTCCATCTGATCTATCTGTCGCCCACTGGGGAATCGCCCGGAGAAACCAGCTTGCCCAATTCCGAGTACAAGAACTGGCAGGATCGCTTTCTCATCATGCCGTACCACCATCGGCGCGCCAGTGTGGGTGATGCCGACGGTGAAGGCAGCGGGGACGCCTTTGAGCGGTATCGAGCGCCCTGCTCCCTGACCCAATGGCTCGCCACCTGCCGCACCCAATGCGAGGCGCAGCGTCTGCGCTGGTTTCTGGGCGACGCCGAATCCTATTGCCGAAGAACCTTTGGAGATGCTGACATGGCAAGTGATCTCGAAACCAAGACAGTGGTCGAATTGCTGGAGTCTGAGCCAAACCATCTTGAAACCGCCAGAGTCATCTATGAATCCTGGCCGGAGGTCAGGGACAGGATATGCAGGAGATTTCTGGTGCGCTTGCGCGGCTGCGTTAAATCAAGACTAGAGGAAACCCTAGGCGATTCCGCGCAAGACATTCGCCTTGAGGCGCGTTATGACGGCACACACAAAAACGCCGTGAATAAACTTGGCATCTACTGTTCATCATGGCCAGTGCACCAAGGCGATGATTCTGTTGCACAGTGTTTTCCAATATGGAAATGAGCCTGAAGGAAGGGGGTTGCGGGGAAGTCCTGCCGGGCCGGTCTCCGGGGGTTGGTTTGAGCGCTGATGATGGTCCCTCCGGGCGCTCCGCGCAAGCGGAGGGCGGCCCTTGGAGG
>JAJEIQ010000013.1 GCA_022827905.1 Pseudomonadales bacterium
GGAGCGCACCCGGTTGCCGAACGCGTCGTAGCTGTGCGTGGTGGTGACCTTGAGCCGCTCATGGTCCGGCTCGACCACTTCCTTGCAAAGCAGCCCCGCATGGGCGGCCTTGGAGGCCGTGCATCCCGCCTGGCCGTGGTAGGTGAAGGCGCTCGTGCGGACCGCCTTCAGCGCTTGGCTGTCCGTCTCGCTCGACTTGCGCCGCAAGTGGGTCACGGTGGCCTTGGACAGCCGGCCCAGCCGCTTGTCGGCGTCGGAGCTGCCGTACTCGTTGACGGTCTTGGTGGTGAACGTCCGCCCGCCGCCCTCGGTCACGGCCGTGACCGTGGTGGCGTTGCCGTGGGCGTCGCGCTCCGTCGTCGTGGTGACGGTGGTCAGGAGTATGGGCTTGCCGTCCTGCCCGTCCGTGTTGAGGTCGTAGGATCGTTCCACGGCCTTGGCCGCGTGGGGCTTGAGGGCGCCCAGCGCCGCCGTGCCGGAGGCCTTGGCCGTCGCCTCCCAGGCGGGCTGGTGGCCGGTCAGCCTCCACGTGGTCGCGGACTCGCTGAGCAGGCGGCCTGAGGATGTCCGCACCGTGGTGGATACGGGCATCCCGGTGAACGGGAAGTCGTGGCGGTAGCGGGTGGTGGTCTGCACGCCGGTCTGGGCGTCGCGGGTCTTGAGCTGGCCGAAGCCGAGCGGCCCCCGGCCCATGGCCTGCACCTTGGCGTCCGCGTAGAAGTGCTCCACCTTGCTGGCGGCGTCCGCTGCCACCCCGCCGGGGGCGGACCCGGCCGCCGGGGCGGTGCCGGACACCTCGGTCACCACCGGCATCGGCGCCCGGAACTCCAGGACGGGGCCGGCCTTGCCGAGGGTCTGCGCCCCGGCCGGCAGGGTCCAGCCGGCGTTGATCTCGGCGTAGAAGGCGTTCTTGCGCTTCTCGAGCAGGGCCTTGGCGTTGGCGAGGACCTGCGCTTGGGGCAGGTCGTTGCCGTGCTCGTCAACGGTCTCGAGTTCGCGGTCGATGGGGTTGCCGTAGGGCACGCAGCCGGAGCCGCCCGGGAAGCTGTGGCAGAACTGGGCGGGCGCTGCCGGGACGGTGCGCTGGATGTCGAGGCGTTCGTAGTGCGTAGTGCGGGCGAGGCTCTCGTGGGTGATCCGCGTGACCGCGCCCAGGCCGTTGACGATGGCGGACGCCTGCCTTGGGAAGCGGCCCGCGTTGCTGGACGGGAACGTCTCCAGCTTGCCCTTGTCCTTGAGGTCGGAGAGCCGCAGGTAGTCGAGGGCGCCGTCGCCGTCGGCGTCCGCGAACAGGTGCGCGTGCTTGCGGCCCGCGTTGCGGACCGCGACGGCCTGGTGGGCCAGTGCCGAGCCGAGCGTTCCGGCGTTGGGGTCGAAGTGCAGGACGCGGATGGCCTCCCGCTTGCGGTCGTGCCAGAGGAGGTCCGGGTGGCCGTCGCCGTTGTGGTCCGCGGGCGGCAGGATGCGCGTGTCCTTGGCGGTGAGCGCGAGGCTGCTGTAGTGGGAGGCGAAGCCGGCCCCGGTGTTGACCTCCAGGTAGGGGTACAGGTCGCCGCCGATGCGGGACTCGCGAACCAGGTCGGTCAGGCCGTCGCCGTTGAAGTCGGCGGCGTGCAGCCGGTCGCCGCGGAAGTCCGCGTACAGCGTCCAGCCGTTGGGGCCTTGGACGTACGGTCCGCTGACGGTCCGCGAGGGCGCCAGCCGCGGCCCCGACTGTTGGCCCTCGAAGTAGGTGCTGGCGATGAAGTCCGCCAGGCCGTCGCCGTTGAAGTCGTATCCGCCGACCTGCACGGAGGTGTTCACGGAGGCGGCCAATGCCCCGAACGTGCCGCCGGGCACCGTGTGCAGCGTCGCCTCCTCCCCGAAAGCGTACGCTTGGTTGGGCGGAATCGGGTCGGCCTCCTTGTTCGGGTCGCGCCGCTCCAGGTGCCGCGCCCGGATCGTCGCGCCGCGGCCGTAGACGGCGTCCACGAGGCCGTCGCCGTTGAGGTCGGTGAACTCGGCGAGGCGGTCGGTGACCGGGGTGGGGACCGTCGCGGCGTCCAGCCGCCAGCCGCCGCCCACGGTGGGCACCGCCAGGTGGATGCGCCACACCGGGTCGCGGGCCCGCCACAGGGCCACGTCCGTGCGCCCGTCGCCGTTGTAGTCGATGGGCCGCGCCAGCACGTTGGCCCCGGAGCGGCCCACGTTCTCCTTGTGCTCGATGGAGGACGCGCCGTTGCTGAACGCGGCGGGCTTGAGCATCGAGCCGTCGGAGAGCGCGTACTTCAGGTGGTGGTCGGTGTCGTTGGCGCCGTCCGCGTCCCACTCCACCCACACCAGGTCCATCATGCCGTCGCCGTTGACGTCCGCCGGGTGGTGGGCGAGCACGCCCCGGTCCCTGCGGGGGGTCAGGTTGGCCGAGCCGCTCGCCGTGCGTTTGAACCCGGCCGCGTTGGCGGGCCAGGTGAAGGTGGTGGCCGGCTTGCAGGCCGCCGCGGCGCCGTCGCCCGCGCACTCGGTGACCGAGGCCAGGCGCGAGGTCCGGTTGCCGCCCATGCCGCCGTAGGCCAGCCGCAGCTCGCGCACCGTCTGCAGCTTGCCGCCGTGGTGGTTGAGGGTCTGGACCTTGGCCAGGCGCTTGCGGCTGGCGAATTCGTGCCCGGCCACGTAGCCGGACTGGTCGTCCGCCCGGTCGGCGTAGATGAGCTTGATGGCGGCGTGGTGCTCGCCGATCTTTCGCTTCGCCCCGTAGGCGTAGCGCACCTCATCGAGCCGGTGGCTGTCCGCGCCGCCGGCGTAGAGGTGCCAGACGGGATTGCCGACGCTGTCCTCGAAGCGCTTAAGCGCCCAAGTGAGCGTCTGGCCCCTGCCGTTGGTCCGCCTGGCGTCCTTGAAGGCGCCGCCGGGCACGTTGCCGTAGTGGGCGGTCGAGCCGTCCTTGCGGCGCACCTCGAAGCGGTCCGGGTGGCCCGCCGTGCCGCCGACGGCCTTGACCGTGGCGAACGAGTCGATCTCCGTGCGGTAGGTGGAGCCGGGCGAGCCGTAGGCGCCGCCCTCCAGCACCAGCCGCTGGCCGTCGAGGCAGAACCTGTCGTCGGCGTTCCACCGGATGGGCTTGGCGGCGGCGTCCTGGTGGCGGGTGGCCCGGCAGCGGGTGATGGCGGAGCCGCCCTCCAGGGACCAGCCGAGGCCGGCGATGCCGTTGCCCGCCTGGGAGTTGTAGGCCAGCGCCAGCTCCGGGGCCACCCCGGCGGTGCCGGGGGTGGCGTAAATGGGGATGCGGTAGCTGGCGGCGCCGGACTCGGTGACGCGGAAGGCGCCGGGGACCGTGCCGGTTTGGTCGATGGCCTTGCGCTCGGCGGCGGTCACCAGCGAGGGCTGGGCGCTGTAGGGGGAGGGGGGCGTCTCCACGGGTGACGCGGGGACGGCGGCCACGGTGACGGTGAGCGGGTCGGTCCAGGCCGAGCAGTTGGCCGCCGGTGCGCAGGCCCTGGCCCGGTAGGCGTGGTCGCCGGCGGGTTGGCCAGTGAACGCCTTCGACGTGGCGGTGACCGCGGCCTCGGTGGTCTGTTGGCCGAACGCCTCCTCCAGCCTGTAGGTGACGCTGGCGCTGCCCCAGGCCACGGCGTCCCAGGAGACGGTGTAGCCGCCCGCCGCCGTGGGCGCCGTGGCGCTCAGGCCGGAAGGCGCGGGCGGGGGGATGGGCACGGTGGCCGTCGCGGGGCCGGCCCAGGGGCCGCAGAGGTCCGCCGCCGTGCAGGCGCGCACTTGGTGTTCGTGGTCGCCGTCGGCCTTGGCGGTGAAGGACTTCTCGGTGGCGGCGCCCTTGTAGGCGTCCTCCCAGGCGCCGCTGCCCGGGCGCTCCTGCAGCTCGTAGCGGATTTGGGTGCCCGAAACGGAGTCCCAGTCCACCTTGTAGGCATTGGGGCCGGTGGGCAGGATCGCCAAGCCGGTTGGCGCGCTGGGCGTGGGGCAGTCTGGCGCGGTCACCGTGGCCGTGGCGCTCCAAGCGCCGCAGTTGTCGGTGCCCGCGCAGGCGCTGACCTGGAATGCGTATTGGCTGCCCGCCGTCAGGGGCAGCGTCGCTTGGGTGCCGGAGCTGTTGGCGGGCTGCCATTCCCCTGCGCCCTCGCGCTGCTGCAGTTTGTACTCGGTGGCGCCGGCGACCGCGTTCCAGGACGCGGTGGCCTCGCTGCCGTTGGCCGAGCAGCTTGCGGTGACGGTGAGGGTCGGCGCGGCGGGCGGCGCGGTTGGCGCGGCGCAGTCGGGCGCGGTCAGCGTCGCCGTGGCGCTCCAGTCGCCGCAGTTGGTGGGCGCGGCGCAGGCCTTGGCCTGGAACGAGTACGCATCGCCCGCCGTCAGGGACAGGGCCGCCTCGTTGTTCGTGCCGCTGTAGGCCGATGCCCAGGGGTCGGTGCCGGTGCGCTGCCGCAGCGCGTAGCTGGCCGCGCCGGACACCGCCGTCCAGGAGACCCTGGCCTTGCCGCCGTCGCAGGCCGGGGCGTTGGAGACCGTCGGCGCCGCCGGCGGCACCCGCACGGCCGCCTCGTCGCTCCAGGACCCGCAGTTGCCGTCGCCGTCGCAGGCCTTGACCTGGTAGCCATAGGTCGCGGCGCCCCGGTTGGAGAAGTCCTTGGACCGGTTGGCGAAGCCGGTCACGTCCGACCAGTCGCCGCCGTTGGTCCGTTCCTGAAGCCCGTAGCTCGCGGCGTTCAGGGACGCCGTCCAGGACACCCGGTAGGTGCCGCCGGGGGCGGGGTTCGGCGCAATGCTTAAGGTCGGCGGCGCCAGCGATCGGGCCACCGTCACGGTCAGGGTCGCGGCGGGCTGCGACGGAACCAGCGGCGAGCAGGCCAGGCCGACCGGCCAACCCACGTTGATGCAGGTCTGCACCCGGTAGCGGTAGGCGCCGTCCGCCTTGCCGGAGAACGTCCGGCTGGTTGCGGTGAACGGGCCGGAGGTGGACCAAGTGGAGCCGCCGTCCGTGCTTTCCTGCAGGCGGTAGCCGTCGGCGGCCACCAGTGACGGCGTCCAATGGACCGTGTAGCTGCCGTTGGATGAGGGGTTGGGGTCGGCCCAGACCGCGCCGGTGACCGCCACCTCAAGCTCGGGGGACCAGCTCCCGCAGTCATCGGCGTCGCCGCCGTCGCAGGCGCGCACCCGGTAGCGGTGCTTGACGAGGATGGTGATGGCCCGGCCGGCGACGTCCGCTTCGGTGGCCGCGTCGTTGTGGATGCGGGACCAAACGCCGGTTGGCTTGCGTTCCTGAAGCTCGTAGCGCGATGCGCCGGCGACGGCGGACCAGGACAGCTGGTGGCTGCCATCCAAGGAGGGGTTGGGATCAGCGGCAAGCGAAGCCGGGGCGGGGAGGGCGTCCTTCGGGGTGGTTCCCTCGGCGGCGGGCGACCAGTCGCCTTTGCCCGCGCCGTTCCCGGCCCGCACCGCCACCGCATAGGTGGTTTTTGCAGTGAGGCCGGTGATCCCGGCGCTGCGGCCGGTTCCCGTGTGCGCATGGGCCGTCCAGTCCGTGGCGCCTTTCTTCCGGTGGCGCAGGTCGTAGCCGGTGATGGCCGAACCGTTGTCGTCCGGCGCCGTCCAGGTCACGCTCAGCTTCGTGCTTTCCGATGCGGTCACCGTGGGCTTGGCCGGGGCGTCGGGAACGTCCACCACGTCCACGGTGGCGGTGTCGTTGCCGCTGCCGCCCAAGCCGGTGCAGGTCACCGTGACGCTGAACTCGCCCACGGCGGTGGGCGTGAAGGACTTGGTGCCGGATGTCTTCGTCGAGCCGATGCTGGGCGATCCGGAGCAGGCCGTGGCGTTCTCCGACGTCCAGGTCAGGGTGGCGCTGTCGCCCTTCTCGATTTCACTGTGGTCAAAGGAGGCGGAGACCGTTGGTTCGGGCGCGGGCACGCCCTTGACGAAGACCGTGGCCAGCGTGTCCCCCGCGTAGGTGCCGCCGTTCTTGAGCTCCAGGGTCCGTCCTGCCTTGTTGATCCAGGGCGCCACCTTCGAGCCGCTGGCGCTGCAGGCGAACTTCCCCTCGGATGACTTGAGGTACACGCAGGGCTTGGTGGCGTTCGTCGTTGACCAGGTCACCGTCGTCGAGCAGCGGGTCTTGCCGTGGGGGATGGCGCATGGCGACGGCGAGGCCGAGATGGTGCCGGTGGGCGCGGGCTTCGGCACGGTCACCGTCACGCTGTTGCTCACCGGCGCGCAGGTGATGGAGCCGAGCAGGTTGAAGCAGACCTGCAGGCTGTAGGCGTAGCTGCCCGGCTTTTGGTTGGTGAAGCGCTTGCTGGTGCCGGAGATCGTGAAGGATGCGGTCGCCTCGCCGTTGTTGAAGCTCTCCAGCAGCTTGTAGCCGCTGCTCAGGGCGCTGGCGGTCCAGCTTATGGTGTAGTTGCCGCCCGGCGCCGTGGTCCGGTTGGCTGAGAGGGTCGATAGCGCAATGGTGACCCGCACGTTGCCGGTTGCGGACCAGCCGCTGCAGTTCGTCTGCCCCGCGCAGGCCCGCACCCGGTACGAGTAGGCGCCGGTGCCCTTGCCGGAGAAGGCCTTGGAGTTGGCCGTGCCGGAGTAGGCGTCGCTCCAGGCGCCGGACCCGGCCTTTTCCTCAAGCTCGAAGCGGGTGGCCTTGGCGGGCTTGGTCCAGGAGACGCTGTAGGCGCCCGTCGTGGAGCTGGCCGGGACGGTCAGCGTCGGGGCGGCGGGAGCGGGATCGGCCGTGCCGCTCGACACGGTCACCGTCAGCGCGTCGAAGCCGGAGGGCAGGTTGCAGATGGTCGTGCCGACGGGGAAGCCGATGTGCTGGCAGTAGGTCAGCGTGTAGGCGTGGGTGCCGGCCGCCTTGCCGGAGAACGCCTTGGAGCGGGCCGTGCCCTGGTAGGCGACCTTGCCGCCCTCAAGCAGTTGGTACTGCGTGGCGCCGGTGACCGCGCTCCATGAGACGGTGTAGGCGCCGTTGGTGGAGGGGTTGGGGGAGGCGGAGATTGCCGCGTGGGTGGCGGAGCCCGCGATCAGGCCGACCGCCAGCGCCAAGAGCCGCCAAGTCCGGATCCAATTGTGGGTGGGGGATTGCTTCAAGAGGTTCATGCGTTTGCTTCCAACGGGTTTGTGCGGGCCGCTTGGGCTCTCCGTGGGGAATCCCGGAGCGGCGTTTGGCAGCCATTGTTGGAGTCGGCGCGGGGCGGAGCCATCGAAAACCCCCCATGAGTTTTGACGGGATTTTTTTCGGTCGGAGTGGGGGTGGGCGGTTCCGGCTGTTCTGGCGCTTGGTGCAAAAGCCGCTGTTGTGCGCAATCCGCCGGGTTTGCGCAGCCATCCCAACCCCCGGTCCGGGTTGGGATTCCCCTAATGCACAGTCCCGTGGCTTGCGCAAGGGAAAACCCCGACACAACTTGCAGGGGGTTTTCGATGGCGCTGGCGGCTGGGTTGCCGACAATCGCCACCCATGAACGGAATCCTCCACACAAAGGCAAAGGGCCGGTCCGCAACGGCGCGCCGGTGGCGGCGGGTGGTTTGGGCCAGCCTGATGCCACTCGGCCTGCTTGGATGCGTGACGCCGACCATGCCGACCATGCCGGCCAGCATCACCGCATTGGCCGCGCAGCCGAACCCATCCACCGACGGCGCCTACACATTGCGCTGGCCCCATGTGGTCGGCGCCACCCGGTACCGGCTGTTTGAGAACGACGAACTGGCCTTTGAAGGCTTCCGCCTCTCCCATGCCGTCGCCGGCAAGCCGGACGGCTCCTACACCTACTCGCTCACCTACTGCGTTGAGGCTTTTGGCATCGAGGTATGCCAATTGCGTCCGGTGCGGGCGGAGGTGACCGTGGTTGTCGCCACGCGGCAATCAAAGGACACGCCGCCCAACGAAGCCGCGCCTTGAGCGGCCCCTCGCCTGCCGGCGGGGCGGAACCGGTGATCTGCGGGCAGGGACGCCTTTGCTAGCGTGCCTCTCAACGTGCCTCAACAAACACTGTATGATCGTACAGGTTCGCATTGAACGGCCAGGGAGGGGCCACCATGCAGCAACCACCGACCAGCTCTCTCGATTGGACCCGCAAGTTCGCCGCCGAGGTGGCGCCTTGAGCCGAAACCAACTGGCGGAACTGACCGTTGCTGTGCTGCGCTATGCCGTGGGGTGCATCGCCCACGGCGACGAAGCCGCCCTGCTGGAGCTGGGGCTCGAATCGGAGCAGCTTCGCGAAATTGCCGCCTTGACGCTTGAGGACATTGAAAACCTGGACGCGGTGCGGGTGTCCTGCGTGGAAGTGCGGATCCAACCGGAGGGGTTCCAGATCTTGATGAGCCGTTTGGCCAGGGCGCGGCGGAACAAGGGGCTGGAGCTGGCGCTCATCCAAGCCGATGCGCCGGAGCTGATGATGCGGACGCTCTTCGGCATGAAGCAGCGCGACTACAGCCGCACGAGACGCCTGCTTGGCGTTGAAACGGGCGTGGGGAGGCCGCCTTCGCTCGATGAGGAAACCGAGCTTGCGCTGTGGCGCGCCGTGGCCGATTCCCTAAGCGGCAACCCCCGTCGGCCGCTGGAGCCGGACCTTTACCTGCAAACGCATCGGGAGCTTGGCGTTCCGATGCGCGCACTGTGGGGTTGCACCCAGCGCTGGGCGCAGGAACGGAATGCCGAAGCCAAACCGGGCCACGGGCATAGCTGAGGGTTGAGAATCGGCTCCCGACGCGGCACTCGCGACGCTTCGCCTCAAGGCAACAACCGTTCAATCCTCGAAATCCTCCAACGCCGACCCTTAACAGGGGAACGAGGAAAGAACTGCGCGGAGTTTGGCGCCAGCCAAACTTCAATGCGGCCGTCAGGCCGCGCCGTTGCGTCCCATGTTCCAAGCTGGAACAATTCCCCGCGGCGGCGATGGCTGCACGACTAACTGAACGGGAGACTGAAGTGAAAGTAGATGGTGGAATCGGTTGGGACTTGGACAAGGTGGGCGAGCAGGCCCGGGCGCTCGAGGAAATGGGCTATTCGGGGCTGATGACCGCGGAAACCGCCCACGATCCGTTTTTCCCCCTAGTGGTTGCCGCACAGCATACAGAGCGCGTGGAACTGATGACCTCAATCGCCGTCGCCTTTGGCCGTTCACCGATGACCTTGGCCAATATCGGCCACGATCTGAACGCCGCCTCCAAGGGGCGTTTCGTGCTGGGCATCGGCTCGCAGATCCGCGCGCACATCACCAAGCGCTTCAGCATGCCGTGGTCGAATCCGGCGGCGCGCATGCGGGAGTTCATCCTGGCCATGCGGGCCATTTGGGCAAACTGGCACGAAGGCGAGCCATTGCAATTTGCGGGGCGGTTTTACCAGCACACCCTGATGACGCCCTTTTTCACCCCCACCAACAATGAATACGGTCCGCCGAAAGTTTTTTTGGCCGCAGTTGGTCCGCGGATGACGGAGGTGGCCGGCGAGGTCGCCGATGGCGTGATCATCCATGCCTTCACCACCGAACGCTACCTTCGGGAAACCACCTTGCCAGCCTTGGAGCGGGGTTTTGCGAAGGCGGGCAAGCAGCGCAGCGACTTTGAGATCAGCTATCCGGTGTTTGTCGTGACCGGCCAAAACGAGGAGGAGCTTGACCGGGCCCGGACGGCCACCCGCCAGCAGATCGCTTTCTACGGTTCCACGCCAGCCTACAAGCCGGTGCTCGACAGCATCGGCGTCGGCGATTTGCAGCCGGAGCTGAACCGCATGTCCAAGCAGGGGCGCTGGGTGGAAATGGGCTCACTCATCAACGATCAGATGCTGGACGCCTTCGCAGTGAGCGGCGAGCCCGCCGCCATTCCAGCGCAGATCAAGGCCCGCTATGGCGATTTGGTTGATCGGACCGCGGCAGCCTACGGTGGAATCCCGGCCGAAGAGCAGCGGCGGCTGGTCGCCGAATTGACGGCGGCCTGAGGGGTTGGCAGGGGAGCCGTTCGGGCACCCCGGTTCGCTGGGGCACGGGCTTCGGGCTTCACTTTTTTGGTTTTTTATGTAGAATCCGGCTCCTTTTCGACGGGAATCGAGTGTTCATGTCCATTAATCCGGGGCGTCGCCGCCGCGTTCTTTCTCGCTCCACCAGGCGCCTAGGCGCCGGTGTTGGCCGGAGCCTGCGTTGGTTGGCCGCCTTGGTGGGCGGTTTCGCCTTGACGGGCGCGCTCGCTGCCCTTGATTTGGGGATGGGGCACTACAAAACCGTTCCCGTCACCAAGCCCGCGCACTTCAGTCAAACTTGGGAGCAGCGCAGCACTGCCTTCGGCTGGCGGGTGTATGAGGCCTTCGGCGTTCGCTTGGACCGCGCTCACGAGTTCGCCGGTTGGATACTTGAGGCCGCCGACCGTCAACGGCTGGCACCGGAGTTGATCGCCAGCCTTGTGTTTACGGAAAGTTCCTTCCGCAAGCAGGTCCGCTCCCCGGCGGGCGCCATCGGACCGGCGCAGATCAAGCCCCGCTATTGGGCGGATTTCTGCGGTGTGCGCGACCTGCGCGATCCCGAGCAGAACATCTATTGTGGTGCCCAGGTGCTCGCCCACCTTGAGGGGCGCTGTGGCGGCCTGGAGTGCGCCTTGGCCAGCTACAACGTTGGCTTCAACGCATGGCAGCGCCAAGCTGGACTGCGCTACGTTTCCCGAATCGAGCGCCACCGCTCCAAGTTCGACCGAATCTAAGGCGCGTTCAGCCGCCTTTGGCAGGCGTCGGGGGGCGCCAAGAGTCCCTCAGGGAGGCGGTCCGGTTGAAAGTGCGGGGCACAACGGGGTCCCGGTGGAAGTAGCCGACGCGCTCGAATTGAAAGTGGGGTTGCTGACTCGTCGCCGCGGCGGGCTCGAGGAATCCGGAGGCCGTCACCAGGGAAGCTGGATTGAGGTCATCCATCAACGAGTCCCCCTTCGGATTGCGCACCCTGAACAGGCGGTCGTAGAGCCGCATTTGCACCGGCTCGGCCGCATGGGCGGCCACCCAGTGGATCACGCCGGCTGGCTTCACCCCGCTGGTGTCGCTGCCGCTCCTGGAATCCGGCAGGTAGGTGCACAGCAATTCCGCAATTTCGCCATCGTCGCCAGTGACCACCTCGTCGCAACGGATGATGTAGGCATAGCGCAGGCGCACGTGGCCTCCCGGCGAGAGCCGCTTCCATTTCGGCGGGGGTGAATGTGCAAAGTCGTCGCGGTCAATGTAGAGCTCAGGGCCGAAGGGCAGGGGGCGAGCACCCAATTCAGGTTGGCGCTGATGCCAAGGTGCCTCCAACGTCTCCTCGGATTTAGGGTAGTTGGTCAGCCGCACCTTCAGTGGCTTGACCACCCCGAGGGCTCGGGGCGCCGAGTTCTCAAGATCGCTGCGAACGCAGAACTCCAGCAGTTCAATCTCCAGTTGATTGTCCTGCTTGGTGACGCCGGCGCGCCGGCAGAAATCGCGGATGGCGTTGGGCGTGACGCCGCGGCGGCGCAGGCCGGCCAAGGTGGGTAGCCGCGGGTCGTCCCAGCCCTCGACCACGCCTTCAGCCACCAGCCGCTGCAGGAGCCGCTTGCTCATCACGGTGTGTTCCAGTCCCAACCGGGAAAACTCGATTTGCCGCGGTCGGGCGTTCAGGCTCAAGTTGTCCAACACCCAGTCGTAGAGGGGGCGGTGGTCCTCGAACTCCAGGGTGCATAGGGAATGGGTGATGTTCTCCAAGGCGTCGCAGATGCAATGCGTGAAGTCGTAAGTAGGGTAGATCACCCAAGCCTCGCCGACGTTATGGTGGGCGGCGTGGCGAATGCGGTACAGCACCGGGTCGCGCATGTTCAGGTTGGGCGAGGCCATGTCGATCCGGGCGCGCAGCACGTGGGCGCCGTCGGGGAACTCGCCCGCCCGCATTCGGGCGAACAGGTCAAGGCTCTCATCAATGGGGCGATTGCGGTACGGGCTGACGGTGCCGGGCTCGGTCAGCGTGCCGCGAGTGGCGCGAATCTCGGATTGGGAGAGGCTGCAGACGAATGCCTTGCCCTTGCGAATCAACTCCAGGGCGCTGTTGTAGAGCACCTCGAAGTAGTCTGAGGCGAAGGTCACCCGGCCGGCGACGTCGAATCCCAGCCAAGCCACGTCCCGTTCAATCGCCTCGACGTACTCCTTGCTCTCCGCCAAGGGATTGGTGTCGTCGAAACGCAGATAGGCGTGGCCGCCGTACTCTTCGGCGATGCCGAAATTCACGCAGATGCTCTTGGCGTGGCCGATGTGCAGATAGCCGTTCGGCTCCGGCGGAAATCGGGTAATGACATCCTTGGAGCCGTCGGGCTTGGCAATATCCCGGTCGATCTGCTGTCGAATGAAGTCGGTCGGGGGCTCAACCATGGTGGATTGGCCGCTTTCTGCTGCAAGACGGTTATTCTAGCCGCTTCAGCTACAACACTAGGAGCTTTCCTTGCTGATGCGTCTCTTCGCCGGCGTCTTGGCGCTGGCGCTGATCCTCGCCTTGGTGGAGTGGCTTGCCAACGCCCGACCCGCTGAGGCGAAGCGGGCCGACGCCCTTTCCGGCGCCTATTGGTACCAGCTCAGCATGGGTTCCACCCCGATTGGCTACCTTGCAACGGAGGCTGGGCGCGATTCGCGCGGTGCGTGGCGGTTTCAGTCGTTCATGCTCTTTTCCCTTGATGGTGGGGTGCCGGTGAGCATCAGTGAGTCCTTGACCTTCGATCCGCTGCCGCCCCATCGACTGGCCCGCGCCGAACACTGGAGTGACGGGGCCGAGTCGCCTTCCGAGGGCGTCGTTTTGGAATGGTCAGCCGATGGCGGGCGGGCCAAGTTCAGGCGCGGCGATGCGGTCCGGGAGCGTTCGATCGATTGGGCTTTTTCGTTGGGCGACTACTTGGCACTTGAGTCTTGGCTGGCCACTGAACAGCCGCAAAGCGGAGCCCGTTTCCGGGTCAAAAGCCTGGACTTCAACGAAGCCAAGCTGGTCCACAAGCCTTTCAAAGTCCTGGAGAGGAATGAAATCGGCTATCGCTTCGCAAGCCCCGCGCCGTTGCGCGCGACGGAGATTCAACTCGACAGCCGCTATGTGCCAGTGGCGTTTTCCATGTCGGGCCTGTTCTCCTTGACCCGCGCAACGCAGGCCGAGGCCCTCAGGGTGCGCCCGCCGCTGCACTTGACCAACCATCGGGTTGCCTTGGATCGGCGCCTGCCCAACCACGGCGAGATTGAGCGGTTGGTGCTGATCGCCGAGGATGCGCAAGGGCTCGACGCCATCTGGCCGGAGGCGCGCCAGGGCCTTGGCGGTTGGCGCCTGGAACTTGAGGCCAATCCCGTCGCGGCGGCCGACCCGGCAGTATTCCTTGGGGAAACGGCATTCCTCGGCGAAACGTTGAAATTCCCCGTCCATCACGAACAGGTCACACGTCTCGCCAGCCGGGGAGTGGGTGCAGCGGAGACCGATGAGGATCGGCTAGCCGCCTTGGTGGCCTTCGTCCACGCCTATGTTGACTATCGGCCTGATGCGCCGCCAACCAGCGTCCTTGAGACCATCAACCGCAGAACCGGCGACTGCACGGAGTACGCGGACCTGTTCACCACCTTGGCCCGTGCTTTGGGCTGGCCCGCTCGAACGGTGGTCGGCTTGGCGTATTTGGATGGGAAGCAGCCGGCCTTGGCCTTCCATGCTTGGAATGAGGTGGCCGTAAGCGGTGCCTGGCAGGCGGTTGATCCCACCTGGAACCAGCTTCGCGCCGATGCCAGCCATATCCCGCTGCGAGGCGATGCGACCGCTTTGTTGCGCCTGATGCAAGGCGGGGACGGGCTTCGATTCCGAGTGGCTGAGGTGCGCTACGCCAGCCCTAAGAATTGAGGGAAACTCCACTAAAAGCCCATTAAACTCCCACTATTCATGCGCAGTCGAATGGTAGCCGCGTGTTAGGTTGGCCTTGAGGAGTGCGTTCGGACAGCGGTGACCGCCAAAAAGCAAAAGGGCCGTTGTAGTTTGCATCTTGGCGATTCCGCTAGGTCTATGGCGCACAGGTGATCAGTAACCTGTTTTGAGGGGGACTACCTGATGGAATTGCGAATAATCTTCGGACTGGGCGTCATTGCGGCCATTATTGAAGGACTCATGCCCGGCATGGTTCCGCAGGGCCTGCTGCCGTTGGCGCTCGTTGTTCTCGGCCTTGTGTATGGCGCCCGGTCGATTGACGCGGAAAACCCCACCGTCGTTCTGGTGGTGGCGGCTTCAGTCGGCATGGCGGCCGGTGCGGATGTGCTCAACCACATCCATGTCATCGGCGCTTATCTGGACGACATCGTCGATCAGTACGTGCTGCTGCTCTATGGTGCGGTCATTGCGGTGATGGCGACGAGGGCCTACAACCGCATCAAGGGATGACGCGACTGGTGCGAGTGGGCCGCTAGAGAGCCCTCAGCTCGGGGAGCGCGAGGGGCTTGCCCCTCGCACAAAAGAGCTACTCGCATACCCTGCGCGCACCGGCTTTCCGGTGCGCGCGGGGTTGCCAGTGCCTTGAGTTATCATTGGCGCCCGTTTTTTCTTGTAGTTGGGGATGCCGATGGAAACGCCGGTGCTTGTGGGAGTCGCTCAGGTCAGCCAGCGAACCCAAGGGCTCAATGAAGGCAAGGAGCCCATTGAACTGATGATCGACGCGAGCCGGGCGGCAGCCGAGGATGCGGGCTGCCCGCGCTTGGCAACGGAAGCCGGCTCGATTCGGGTCATTCGAGGCTATTGGCCCTACCAAAATCCAGCGCAGGCTGTCGGTGAAGCCTTCGGCAATGCCGGCGCCGAGACGGCCATGACGCCCTACGGCGGCAACTTCGTGCAAACCGTGGTCAACCGCTCGGTTCTCGACATCCAATCCGGCGTCCATGAGGTCATCCTCATTACGGGGGCGGAGTGTGGCCACACTCGGGCCAAGCTGCGCCGGATGGGTGCCAAGCCAGTATGGCGCGACATCGACGGCACGCCGGATCTGCACATCGGCACAGAGGTGGCGATGGGGCATCCAGCGGAGGCGGCTCTCGGCATCGATCGGCCCATCCGCATGTACCCCATCATGGAGACCGCCCGCCGCCACCATCTCGGCGAAGCGGTCGACGCCCACTTGGCGCGCATCTCAGAGCTCTGGGCGAGCTTCTCGGCGGTGGCCGCGGAGAATCCCCATGCCTGGCTGCGGGAGGCGAAGACCGCTGATGAGATTCGCATCCCCTCGGCGGCCAACCGCCCGGTTTCGTTCCCGTACCCCAAGTTCATGAATTCGAACAGCAACGTGGACCAAGGTGCCGCGCTGCTCCTGTGTTCGCAGCGCAAGGCGAAAGCCCTTGGCATTCCCCGTGAGAAGTGGGTCTATCCTTGGGCCGGGACTGATGCCCACGACCACTACCTCGTCTCCAACCGGGACAACCTGCACAGTTCCCCTGCCATCCGGCTTGCGGCCCGCCGCGCTCTCGAATGGGCTGACTGGCAGCCCTCGGAACTCGATCACGTGGACCTCTACAGCTGCTTTCCCATCGCGGTTCAGGTGGCGGCGGCTGAAATTGGCTTGAATGGCTCCGATGGCTCGAATGGAAAGCTGCCCCTGACAGTCACCGGGGGTCTGACTTTTGCCGGCGGCCCGCTGAACAACTATGTGATGCACGCCATCGCCCGCATGGCGGAAGTGCTGCGCGGCTCCCCGGGCGAGAAGGGCTTGGTGTCCGCCAACGGCGGCTACCTAACCAAGCACGCCATTGGCCTGTACAGCACGGAGCCGCCGCCGCGGCCGTTCCGGCACGAGGAGCCTCAAGCCGAGGTGGATGCCTTGCCGGCCCGCGAGCTCGTCACCGACCACAAGGGCGGGGCCACCGTTGAGGGATACTCGGTCATGTACGGTGCCGAAGGCCCCGAGGTGGCCCACATCGCGGGACGCCTCGACGGGGGCGAGCGGACGTGGGCCAACTGCCGGGACGTGGACACCTTGAGCGCCATGATCGAACAGGAGTTCTGCGGCCGCTCCATGACTTTGGATGCCGGCGAAGCCCGCTTCTGAGCCGCGCGGCGCGGGGCTCCCGCGCCGTCTGGCAGCGATGTTCTATGACGCCTTGCTGATCGTGGCGATCTGGATGATCACGCTGCTGTTGATGGTGGTCGCCAACGGCGGCGAACCGGTGCTTGGCGCACCCGTGCAATCCCTGCTGTTCCTTGAGGCGTTCACCTTTTTCGCCTACTTCTGGACCCGAGCAGGTCAAACGGCGGGCATGCGTGCGTGGCGGCTGCGCCTTGAGTCCAACGACGGCAGGCGCGTCAGCCTGCATCAAGCGACATTGCGCTTTGCGGTGGCGTTGGTCGCATTTGGAGCCTTTGGCATTGGCTACTTCTGGGCATTGATTGATCGCCAAGGCCGAACTTGGCCGGACATCGCCAGCAATTGCCGGGTGGTGCAATACGCCGATTAGGGCCTGCTTGCCCAGATAGCGTTAACAGGCCCTAGCTGACGCGGCGCAGTCCCAGGATGCCGAGTGCCCAGCACAGGGCGATGGGGATGCCCACCGCCAAGGACGGCGCCAGTTCGTAGACGACGGCCATCGGCGCGAACAGATCCTGCAGGTACTTGAACGATAAGCCGATCACGATCCCGGCGCTGATCCGCACCCCGATGCCGACGTCCCGCAAAGGGCCGAGCACGCAGGCCAAGGCCAGCAGGACCAAGCCGAACAGGGAGGCTGGCTGCAGGCACTTGCTCCAGAAGGCGATGAGTTGGGAAGTGGCGTCCAGGCCCTCGCGCTGCAAGTAGCCTATCTGGCGGCGCAAGTCGAGCAGAGACAGTTTGCGGGCATCGACCAAGAGCCGCTCGCTGATCAGGTCGGGGTCGATCTGGCCGCGCCAGGCCAGTTCCGAGAACGGCCGGGCCACAAGCTGGTCGTCGCTGAGGTGGGTTTCCACGCCGTCGCGCAGAAGCCAGTCCACGCCTGCATCAGCCGCGCCCAAGTACTCGGCGCGGGCGGCTTCCCTAGTCAGTGACAGGCGCCCCCGGTCGTTGAGCCAGTATTGGCGCACGCCCAGCAAGTCCCCGTTGCCGTCTAGGGCTTCGACATGCATGTAGAGCGAGCCTTCGCGGTACCAGTAGCCCCCCTTGAACTCGATGCCCACGCTGCCCCGCAGGCCTGCGCTATCCCGCAGGATGCGCGCCTTGTGCGCTTCCGCCAAGGTTTCGGTGGCCGGCGCGATCCATTCGCCGACCGCCACGCCGAGCGTCCAGGCCAACGCGACTGCCCAGGCCGCGGCACCCGTCAAGCGGCGCACCGACAGGCCAGCAGCCCGCAGCGCCACCAACTCCGATTGGCTGGCTAGCTTGCCCAACCCGATTAAGCTGCCCAGAAACAGAACATAGGGCAGCAGTTCCCAAGCCCGCCGGGGCAGGGTGAGGAAAACGTACCAAGCCGCGTCGGGCAGTCCGTAGGCGCTTTGCCCTTCACCGAGTTCCTCGATGAGGGCGAAGACCGCGATCAAGGCGGTGAACGCCAACAAGACCACCCCGGCAGCGCTTAGCACGGCGCGGCACAGATAGCGGTCAATCCGGGAGAAGGGTCTCATTGGCGGGCTGGCTTGGCGCTCCGGACCAAGGCCGCGGCGGCAATGGCGGCGAACAGGGCATGGGCGGGCCATAGCCCGACGATGACGGGCAGGTGACCGGACAGCACCGCGTTCTGGTTGGCCAGCAGGGCCAGATAGTAGGTCACTAGGGCCGCCATGCCGGGCAGCACCCTGCCGAATCGGCCTTGGCGGGGTTTGACCGGTGCCACGCCCACGGCCATTAGAACGCTGATGAGCGTGAATGCGGGCAGGGCGATGCGCCAGTGCAGTTCCGCTGCCGCCGCTGGGTCGGATCGATTCCACAACGTGCCGGAGGACAGGGCTTCGGGCTTCACTCGCCTCGAAGCTGCCGCATCGGTGTCGATTTTTTGGCTCAGCGCGGAGAATTCGATCTCTTGGCGTCGATGGGCTGTGCCTTCGCTCGGCGGGTGGCTGTGCCGAGCGCCGTCCCTGAGGACGAGGAACTGGCTGCCCGTGCGCTCATCAACATATCGCGAGGCTTGGTCGGCCCAGACCGTGACCAGCGGATTGCGTTCGCCGTACTCGAAGATGAACACGCCGCTGAGTGTTTGACCGTCGTCGCTGACCGATTCGGCGTACAGTGTCCGCTGGCCGCGGCCGAAGGCGTTGAAGGTGCCGGCGCTCAAGCGGTCGAAACTCGCTTCGGCGCGCTGTTTAGTGAGAAAACGGTCCAAGGCGGCGTTGCGGTCGGGCGTCACCCAAAGTGAAAGGGCGCCGATTCCCGCAGCCAACAGCGTTGCGGACGGAAGGATCCAGGCCAGAAGTCGCCAGCTGCCTGCGCCGCTGCTGCGCAGGACCGCCATCTCCTGCTCCGCGTGCAGCCTGCCGACGGTCAGCAGCACGGCAATGTAGAAGGCAAACGGGGCGATGAGTTGCACAAAGCCAGGCAGGCGCAGCGCCATGATGGTCATCAAGTCGCCGGCGGCGAACTTGCCGGCGGCAGCGTCCTGCAGGTAGCCGATGAAGCGCCCGCCGACCGCCACGGCAAACAACACCAGCAGGGTGGCCACGAAAACCGCGAGCAATTCGCGGTTGATGTGTCTGGCAGCGACCATGGGGTTGATTATGGCCGAGTTGACTCCCAAGCGGCGAGCGCGTATATCAACGCCATGACTTATTGCGTGGCCGTCGCCGTCGACACGGGCCTAGTATTCGCATCGGATTCGCGCACCCACGCCGGTGTGGACCAGATCAGCACGTACAGCAAGATGCATCGGTTCCATCTGGGCCGAGACCGTTTTTTCGTGGTTCTGAGCGCTGGCAACTTGGCCACCACCCAAGGGGTTCTCACCCAAATCGAGCGAGACATCGACGGATCGGCGCGCCACGGCCTAAAGCAGGTCGAAGGCCTTGGCCGCGCGGCGGAGTACATCGGCGCCCTGTCGGTTGCCCAGCAGAACAAGCACCAACAAACCCGTCAGGACAAGGATTTCGTGCCGGAGGCCTCCTTCATACTCGGCGGCCAAATCGGTGAGGATGCGCCCGGCATCGTCCACATCTACCCAGAAGGCAACTTCGTCCGCGCCAGTGCGGCAACGCCCTTTCTGCAGATCGGCGAAATCAAGTACGGACGGCCCATTCTGGACCGCATCATTGAGCGGACCACCCCGTTGGACGCCGCGCTGATGTGCGCCCTGGTCTCCATGGATTCGACGATGCGCAGCAACGCCACGGTCGGCCCGCCGATCGAGTACCTCATCCAGCCCGCCGGCGTTTTCGGCCCCGGGCTCTACAATTGCCTGGCCGAGGACGATGACTACCTTGTTGAGTTGAGGCGGTCGTGGGCGAGGAACGTGCGTGTGGCCTTTGACGCCCTGCCGGAGGCGCCGGGCATTGGTGAAGCGAGGGCCACCGTCACTCGTCTGGGCGCGTCCTAGCCATTCAACTGGCGGCCATAAGCGTGACGCGCCTTGATTTCTATATTCTGCAGGATGTGGAGCGCCAAGCCATGCTGCGCTTCGCCTGCCGGTTGGCCGCCAAGGCCGCGGGCGCTGGCAAGCCGATCTACGTCCATGCGCAAAGTGGCGCTGAAGCCGAGGAGTTTGACGAGCTGCTCTGGTGCTACCCGCCGAACCGGATGATTCCCCATGGCATGATTGGCCAGTCGGCTGCCGATGGTGCGCCGGTGGTGGTCGGCAGCGCGCCGGAACTGGCGGAGGATGAGGATTGGGTCGCCCAGGGACTGCTGATCAACCTGTCCAATGACGCCCCTGCCTTTATCGACCGCTTCGAGCGGGCGGCGGAGATCATCGTTGGCGAGAACCGGCAGTCCGGGCGCGCCCGCTACCGTCTCTACCGCGACCGCGGCTACGCCCTGCACACCCACGAGTTGGACGACTGGGAGGGGACGTGAACCTCCAGCTTGCTTCGCAAAGGCACGCCGCTGACGGAGGTTTTGAGTGAAGGCGAGCTTTGACCCCCACGCCATTGAGACGGCCATCTATCAAGGGTGGGAGGCGGCGGGCCATTTCGCGCCGAAGGCCTCGGGAGAGGGCTATTGCATTGTCATTCCGCCGCCCAACGTGACCGGCAGCCTGCACATGGGGCACGCATTCCAGCACACCCTGATGGATGCGCTGATTCGCTATCAGCGGATGCGGGGCCGCGCCGCTCTTTGGCAGATGGGCACCGACCATGCGGGCATCTCCACCCAGATGCTGGTGGAGCGGCAACTGAACGCCGAAGGCAAGACCCGCCACGAACTCGGCCGCGACCGGTTCATCGAGCGGGTGTGGCAGTGGAAGGGAGAGTCCGGCGGCAACATCTCCCAGCAATTGCGGCGCATGGGCTCCTCCCTCGATTGGTCGCGGGAACGGTTCACGCTGGACGCCGGCTTCTCCCGGGCCGTCGTCGAGGTCTTTGTCCGGCTCCATGAGGAGGGCCTGATCTACCGCGGCCAACGGCTGGTGAACTGGGATCCGGTGCTGGGCACGGCCATCTCCGACCTCGAAGTGATCAACGTGGAGGAGCAGGGCAGCCTGTGGCACTTCCGCTATCCGCTGTGCGGCGGCGCGCGGACCGCCGACGGCAAGGACCATTTGGTGGTGGCGACCACCCGTCCGGAGACGATGCTTGGCGACACCGCGGTGGCGGTGCATCCGGAGGATGAGCGTTTCCGTGCCCTGATCGGCCAACGGGCGCGCCTGCCCTTGGTAGATCGGGAGTTGCCGATCATCGCCGATGAATACGTGGACCCGGCCTTTGGCTCCGGCTGCGTCAAGATCACCCCGGCCCACGACTTCAACGACTACGAAGTGGGTTTGCGGCATGACTTGGCGATGGTCAACGTGCTGACCGCGGAGGCGGCCATCAACGACAACGCCCCCGCTGCCTATCGGGGCTTGGACCGCTTCGCCGCGCGTGAGCGCATCGTCGCCGATCTGGATGCCTTGGGCCTGTTGGAGCGAGTGCAGGCGCACAGCCTCATGGCACCCCGCGGTGACCGCTCGGAGGCCATCATCGAGCCCCGGCTGACCGATCAGTGGTTCGTGCGCATTGCACCGCTGGCGGAATCCGCCATCAAGGCGGTGGAGGAGGGCCGGGTCGAGTTCGTCCCCAAGCAGTATGAGAACACCTACTTCGCTTGGATGCGCGACATCAAGGATTGGTGCATCAGCCGCCAGCAGTGGTGGGGCCACCGCATCCCAGCTTGGTACGGCCCGGATGGCGCCATCCATGTGGGCCGGGACGAAGCCGACGCCCGCCAACGCGCCGGCTTGCCGTCGGACGTGCCGCTCAGGCAGGAGGAGGATGTACTGGAAACCTGGTTCTCCTCGGCGCTGTGGAGTTTCGCCACCTTGGGCTGGCCGGAACGGACCGATGACTTCAAGCGCTTCCACCCGACCGATGTGTTGGTGACCGGCCACGACATCATCTTCTTCTGGGTGGCCCGTATGATCATGATGGCCCTTAAGTTCACCGGCGAGGTGCCTTTCCGGCAGGTTTACATTCACGGCTTGGTGCGCGATGCGGAAGGCCAGAAGATGTCCAAGACCAAGGGCAACGGATTGGATCCCCTGGACCTCATCGATGGCATCGGCCTGGAGGATCTGGTGGCCAAGCGCACCGGCAACCTTACCCAGCCGCACTTGGCGCCGAACATCGAGAAAGCCACGCGGCGGGACTATCCCAACGGCATCCCGTCCTATGGCACCGATGCCCTGCGCTTCACCTTCTGCGCCCTGGCATCCACCGGCCGCGACGTGCGCTTCGACCTCGGCCGCACCGAGGGTTACCGCAACTTCTGCAACAAGCTCTGGAACGCGGCGCGGTTCGTGTTGATGAACACCCAAGGCCAGAATCTGTCGGCAGCCGGTGAACCTGGCTTGCCCGATCGGTGGATACGCGCCCGTGCCCGGCAGATGGTCGCCGCCGCCACCGAGGCGCTGGATACCTACCGATTCGATCTCTACGCGGGGGCGATCCATGAGTTCGCCTGGCGGGAATACTGCGACTGGTATCTGGAACTGGCCAAGCCGCTGCTCTGGGACGAGGGCGCGGACCCGGTGCGTCAGGCGGCCGTCCGCCACACTTTGCTGGAAGTGCTGGAGCTGCTGCTGCGCGCCGCCCATCCGGTGATGCCGTTCATCACCGAGGCGATTTGGCGTGAAGTGGCCCCGTTGCTGGACATCGATGGCGATACCATCATGCTGCGCCCCTTCCCGGAGGTCGATGACCTGTCCGCTGACGCGGAGGCCGAGGCCGCCATCGGCTGGCTCAAGGGGGTGGTTGTGGCCTTGCGCAACATCCGCGGCGAGGCTGGCATCAAGCCCAGCCAAAACGTACGGGTGCTGCTTGCGGGCGGCGATGTTCGGGACCGCGAGCTGGCGGCGCTGTCCGGCCCGCTGGTGCAGCGCTTGGCCAAGGTCGAAGCCATCGAATGGCTGGCCGAAGGCGATGCCGTGCCGGCTAACGCGTTAGGCCTGGTGGGCGATCTGCGCATCATGGTGCCCTTGGTCGGCCTGATCGACCTTGATGCCGAGCGTGCCCGGCTGCAAAAGGCCATCGATCGCAAGCGAACGGAGCTTACGCGCCTGCAAACCAAGCTCGCCAACGAGAAATTCGTCGCCAACGCGCCGCCGCAAGTGGTCGAGAAGGAACGCACCAAGGCCACCGACGCCGAAGCTCGGCTTCAGGCCTTGGAGGCCCAGTCCGCCTCGCTCGGCTGATCCGCTGTTCAGCGCAGCCGGGCCGTTGCTTCGGCCGGGGCGAGCTGTTCCGGGTCTGCACCATGTCCGGCACGAACTTCGACACGGCCCTGTTTCAAGCCCCGTTCGCCGATGACGATGCGCTTCGGCAGGCCGAGCAGGTCGGCGTCGGCGAACTTCACGCCGGGCCGTTCGGGCCGGTCGTCGAGCAGGGTCTCGATGCCGGCGGCCGAAAGTTCGGCCAGCAACCCATCCGCGGCCTCGCGCACCGACTCGGATTTGCCGTAGTTCAGCGCCAAGAGGTGAGCGTCGAAAGGTGCTAGGGCCTCCGGCCAGCGGAGGCCTGCGGCATCATGGTGTTGTTCAATGACGGCAGCCACCAGCCGGGTGACGCCCATGCCGTAACAACCCATGATCGGCACGCTGGCCTTGCCTTCCCGGTCGAGGAAGCTAGCCCCCATGGCTTGGCTGTAGGTGTCGCCCAGTTGAAAGATGTGGCCCACTTCGATGCCCTTGAGGAACTTGAGTTCACCTTGGCCGTTCGGTGCCGGATCGCCGACGGCGACGTTGCGCAGGTCGCGCACCTGGGTGTCATCCAGCGGCAGGTCGCGGTTCCAATTAACGCCGACCAAGTGGTGCCCGTCGCGGTTGGCGCCGCAGATGAAGTCGGCCACAGCAGCCGCCTCCAGATCGACGAAGACCGGAGCTTCCACCCCCACTGGGCCGATGGAGCCGGGGCCAGCGCCGGTGGCGGCGCGAATCTCCGCCTCCGAAGCGAATTCCAGCGGTTGCTTGGCGCCGGGAAGCTTCTGCGCCTTGATGGCGTTCAACTCGTGGTCGCCACGCAGGATGACGAGGATCGGGCTGTCCTCGCCGCGTATGGCCAGCGTCTTCACGCACCGGCGCACGGGTGCCTCGAGAAACTGCGCCACCTCGGCAATGGTGGTCATGTCCGGGGTGGCCACTTCGCCCATGGATTCGCCAGGTGCGGGACGGGGTGGCGGGGGTGCCGCCACGGCGCGTTCCAGATTAGCGGCGTAGCCGCCCTCGGAGGCGTAGGCGATGGTGTCCTCCCCGGAGTCCGCCAGCACGTGGAACTCATGGGAATTGGCGCCGCCTATGTTGCCGGTGTCGGCTTCGACGGCGCGGAAATCCAACTGCATGCGGCGCAGGATGCGGCTGTAGCAGTCGTGCATTTCGCGGTAGGTGGCGTCGAATGAGGCTTGGTCGGCAGCGAAGGAATAGGCGTCCTTCATGGTGAACTCCCGCGCCCGCATGACCCCGAAGCGAGGGCGGACCTCGTCCCGGAACTTGGTCTGAATCTGGTAGAAGTTGCAGGGCAGTTGCCGATAGCTGTGCACCTCGCGGCGAAACAGATCGGTGATGATCTCCTCGTGGGTGGGACCTAGGCAGAAGTCGCGCTCATGGCGGTCGGCGAGACGCGCCAGCTCCGGCCCCATTTTTTCCCAGCGCCCGCTTTCCTGCCAAAGTTCGGCCGGCTGCACCACGGGCATTAGGACCTCTTGGGCGCCGCTTCGATCCATCTCCTCCCGAATGATGGCCTCGATGCGGCGGATGACGCGCAATCCCAAGGGCAGCCACGTGTAGAGCCCCGCAGCCACCTGACGAACCAGTCCGGCCCGCAACATGAGTTGGTGGCTGGCGACCTCGGCGCCGGCGGGCGCCTCCTTGAGGGTCGGAATGAGCAGCTGGCTTTGCCGCATGTGGCTGTCCGGTGGGTGAGGGGGCAGGGTGGTTGGGATGGGCGATCAATTTTGGTGGAACTGCAGCGCCATTGTCCAGCCGCAAGGAGGGCAAAACAGGTATCATCTGCTGATGCTTCGTTTAGCTTGGATCTTGACGGGACTTGGCTGGGCCGTGACGGCCAGTGCCGAGTTGGGCGAGAAATTGGTCGCGAGCTTGGAGGCGCTCAATCCCGAGTTGGAGGTGGCGTCGGTTTCCGAGAGCGGCATTGATGGCGTTCTCTTGGTGGAGCTGGCAGGCGGCGGATTGCTGTACGGCACTTCGGATGGACGCCACGTGATCGAGGGCAGCCTGTACCGGCTCGGCGATGGGGGCATTGTCAACCTGACCGAGCAGCGTCGCGCCGTCAAGCGGCGGGAGCTGCTTGCCGAAGTCGATGCAGAGGACATGGTTATCTTTTCTCCGGATGAGCCGCCCAAGGCATCGGTGGCGATCTTCACGGACGTGGACTGCGGCTACTGCCGCAAGCTGCACATGGAAATGGAGGAGATCAACGCCCTTGGCATCGAGGTTCGCTACTTGGCTTTTCCGCGCGCCGGCCCTGGTTCGCGTTCCTATGAGAAGATTGTTTCCGCTTGGTGCGCCAAGGATGCGCTGCAGGCCATCACCGAACTCAAGATGGGCGGGAGCATTCCCGACCGCTCCTGCGCCAATCCTGTTATGGAGCAGTATGAACTCGGGCAAGCCATGGGTGTGACCGGCACCCCGGCGATCATCACCGAACAGGGCACGTTGCTGCCCGGCTATGTTCCGGCAGCCGAGCTGGCGGCGGCCCTCGGCCTGTGAGCGGCCTGCAGCGCCAGTCGATTGGATGTGCCTGAGTTGAACCCGCTGCGCATTGGCGTCGCTGGCCTCGGCACCGTGGCCGGCGGCGTGGTCAAGCTGCTGCGCGACGAGGCCGAACGCCTAGCCCGTCAAGCCGGACGCCCGCTACGGCTCGTGCGCCTCGCGAGCCGCACGCCCAAGCCCAACATCGATCTCAATGGCGCTGCCTTCAGCACCGATCTTGGCTCCCTGCACCAAGCGGACGTCGATGTGGTCGTCGAACTGATCGGCGGTGAGGAGCAGGCGCTTGCGCTGGTGGACAGGGCTTTGCAGCGCGGCCAGCACGTGGTCACCGCCAACAAGGCCATCATTGCCTGTCACGGCAACGAACTGTTGGCCGAGGCGCGGCGCCATGGCGTTGGCCTGGGCTTCGAGGCAGCGGTCGCCGGCGGGATTCCGGTGCTTGGCGCGCTTCGGTCCGGGCTAACCGCCAATCGCGTAGAAACCTTGGCCGGCATTATCAACGGCACCTCCAACTACATCCTGACCGCGATGGCGGAGCAGGGCGCCTCCTTCGCCGAGGCGCTGGCCAAGGCGCAGGAACTGGGCTTTGCCGAAGCCGACCCCACCTTTGATGTGGAGGGCATTGACGCCGCCCACAAGCTGACCATCCTGGCGGCGCTGGCTTTTGACACGGACTTTCAATTTGCCGGGGTGTACACGGAAGGCATCTCGCACATCACGGCGGAGGACTTGGAGTACGCCAAGGAACTGGGCTACCGCATTAAGCACCTGGCCGTCGCCCGCCGGACGGAGGCGGGATGCGAGACCCGCGTGCATCCCACCCTCGTGGCGCGGAACAGCCTGTTGGCGGGCGTTGACGGCGTGATGAACGCGGTTTGGATCGAAGGCGATGCAACCGGCCCCACCCTCTACTACGGCGCTGGCGCAGGTGCCCTCCCAACCGCCTCGGCGGTGGTGGCGGACCTGGTTTCCATCGCCCGCGGCGACGAATTCAACTGGCGGGTTGGCGGTGAGCCGCAGGTCGCGCTGCCCATTGAGCAGACCCATTCGGCCTTCTACCTGAAAATACCGAGCCTTGATGCGCCTGGCGTCTTCGCGGAGGTGGCCACCATTCTCGGCCAGCACGGCATCAGCATCGAAGGCGCCATTCAGCGGGAGGCGGCAGTGCGTGGCGACCACGGCAGCGCATCCTGGGTGCCGATCGTCATTGTCACGGCGCCGGTTGCCGAAGCTGCCATGAATTCAGCCTTGGACCTGGTTCAAAAGGTGCCGCAGGTGGTCGGCCAAATCACCCGCATCCGGGTGGCGCATTTCGCCGATGAGTAACCGATAGGGTGCCCGATTCCGCTCCACTGAAGCCGATCGTTCAACGCCGCGGCCCGGTCCCTGAACTGCCGGGCGTGCCGCCCTTTTTGCGCCGCATATACGGCCATCGGGGTATCGGGGCGCCAGCCGACTTGGACTTGGCGCTCAGCGGCTTGGAACCGCCGTCCGCTCTGCGTGGCATCGACCAAGCCGCCGGGCGCATTGCTGAGGCCGTGCGCGAAGGGCAGCGCATTCTGCTGGTCGGCGATTTCGACGCCGATGGCGCCACCTCAGTGGCCTTGGGGGTATCGCTGTTGCGCGCCTTGGGCGCATCCGCAGTGGATTTCGTGGTGCCGAACCGGTTCGAGTTCGGCTATGGCCTGTCGCCGGAGCTCGTCGATCTGGCCTTGCAGCGGTCGCCGGAGCTGATCGTCACCGTGGATAACGGCGTGTCCAGCATTGCGGGGGTGGAACGGGCCAACGCCCACGGCGTCGATGTGGTCGTCACCGATCATCATCTGCCGGGGCCCCGCCTGCCGCCCGCCTACGCCATCGTCAATCCAAACGTGCCGGGCTGCGCCTTTCCGAGCAAAGCCATTGCCGGTGTCGGCGTCATCTACTATGTGCTTAGCCAGACCCGCGCCCTGCTGCGCACCAGCGGGTGGTTTGACGAGCGCACGAGGCCTGAGCCCGCGCTTGCCGACTGGCTTGACCTGGTGGCGCTGGGCACGGTCGCCGACGTGGTTCCCTTGGATCAAAACAACCGGCGGCTGGTGCATCAAGGCATCCGACGCATGCGCAGCGGCCGCTGTCGGCCGGGCATCGCCGCCTTGGCGGAAGTGGGTCGCCGTGACTTGGCCCGTCTTAAGGCATCGGATCTCGGTTTTGCCATTGGGCCACGCCTCAACGCTGCTGGACGCCTTGATGACATGACCATCGGCATCCAGTGCCTGCTGGCTGCCAGCATGGATGAGGCACGGCCCCTAGCCGCTCAACTGGACGAACTGAACCGGGAACGGCGCGGCATCGAGCAGTCGATGCTGGCCGACGCGGAGCTGCTCGTCGCCGAGGCGGAAGGCGGAATCGAAGGCAAATTCGGCATCGTGATGTTCCACCCGGCTTGGCACCAAGGCGTGGTCGGCTTGGTCGCGGGCCGTTTGCGGGAACGCTACCATCGCCCCGCCATCGCCTTTGCGGAAGCCGGCGGCGAGGGCGGGGAACTCAAGGGCTCCGCCCGTTCGCTCCCGGAACTGCACATCCGCGATGCGCTTGCGGCCATCGCGGCTCGCGATCCGGCGCTCTTGATTCGCTTTGGAGGCCACGCGATGGCAGCAGGCATGACCCTTGATCGGCGCTGCCTTCCCCGTTTCGCCAAGGCCTTCGATGAGGAAGTTCGCCAGCGCCTGCCCGTCGAGGCGCTGAAAGGGCGTCTTGAGACCGACGGGGAACTCGATGCGGACGAATTGACCTTGGACAATGCACTGCGGCTGGCGGAAGGCGGCCCTTGGGGCCAGGCCTTCCCCGAACCGCTGTTCCACGGAGACTTCGAATTGGTGAGCCAACGAGTGGTTGGCAAAGAGCATCTCAAGTTGGTGCTGAAGCGGCAGGATCGCCTGATCGGCGCCATCGCCTTCCGGCAGAAGCCGATCGAGGATTGCAACCGGGTGCGCCTCGCCTACGCCCTGGAGGTGAATGACTACCGCGATCTGGCGCTTGAGTTGCGGGTGGCGCAGATCGAGGCGTTATACTGATTCCTTTTTTCCCGGCGCTTGAACCATGGCGGAAATCACCTCAATTCGAGAGCGAATCAAGCACTTAAGCGGCCGTTCGGCGGCGCTTCGGGGGTATCTTTGACTTCGACCATCGGCGCGAACGGCTTGAGGAGGTCGAACGGGAGCTGGCCGATGCCGCCGTTTGGACGGATCGCGGAAAGGCGGAGGGCCTTGCTAAGGAACGTGCGGAGCTTACGGAGATCGTCACCGTCTTAAGCGACCTGCAAGGCGGCTTGGACGAATTTGGTGAGCTCGCCGAACTGGCCGCGGCCGAGGATGACGGTGCCGCGCTCGCCGAAGTGGATGAGGCGCTCGATGGTTTGGAAGCCCGCCTCGGGCGGCTTGAGTTCCAGCGCATGTTCCAAGGCGAGATGGACGCCCACAACGCCTTTGTCGAAGTGCAGTCCGGTTCCGGCGGCACCGAAGCCCAAGACTGGACGGAAATGTTGCTGCGCATGTACTTGCGCTGGGGCGAGAAGCAGGGATTCAAGATGCAGATCGTGGAACTTTCCCCCGGTGAGGTGGCGGGCATCAAAAGCGCCACGGTGCAGGTCAGCGGCGAGTACGCCTTCGGCTGGCTGCGCACCGAAACCGGCGTCCACCGGCTGGTGCGCAAGTCGCCCTTCGATTCCGGCAACCGTCGGCACACCTCGTTCGCGTCGGTGTTCGTCTCGCCGGAGATTGACGACGACATCGAAATCGACATCAATCCGGCGGAGGTGCGGGTGGACACCTACCGGGCCAGCGGCGCCGGCGGCCAGCACGTCAACCGGACCGACTCCGCAGTGCGCCTCACCCACCTGCCCACCAACACCGTGGTTCAATGCCAGAGCGAGCGCTCCCAGCACCAGAACAAGGACCGGGCGTACAAGCAACTGCGGGCCAAGCTTTACGAACTGCGGATGCTGGAGCGCCAAGCGGCGCAGCAAGCCATTGAGGATGCCAAGGCCGACATCGGCTGGGGCAGCCAAATTCGCTCCTATGTGCTCGACCAGTCCCGGGTCAAGGACCTACGCACCGCCATTGAGCGCAGCGACCCCGGCACGGTGCTCGACGGCGACCTCAATCCCTTCATGGAGGCGAGCCTGAAGGCGGGTTTGTGACGTGAGCGACGAAGGCAGCACACCGGAGCGGGATGCGCTAAAGGTGCGCCGCCAACGCCATGATCAGTGGCGGGCGGCGGGCGGCGCTTTCGCCAACGATTTTCGTCCCGAGGCCGTCTCCGCGGCGCTGCAGGCGGAGTACGGGGATTGGGACAAAGCGCGGCTCGACGCCAATCCGGTGGCCACCGCCGTCGCCGGCCGGGTGATGCTGCGCCGGGTGATGGGCAAGGCCAGCTTCATCACCTTGGAGGACGGCGGTGGGCGCATCCAGTGCTACCTGACCCGGGATGGCCTCGGTGCCGAGGCCTACCAGGCCTTCCGGGATCTCTGGGACATCGGCGACATCGCGGGCGTGCGCGGGCGTTTGATGAAGACCAACCGCGGCGAACTGACCTTAGCGGCCGAGGAAGCCATGCTGCTGAACAAGAGCCTGCGGCCCTTGCCGGAGAAGTTCCACGGCTTGAGCGACACCGAGACCCGCTACCGTCAGCGCTACCTGGATCTCATCATGAACGAGCCCGTGCGCCGGACCTTCGCCATGCGCTCGCGGATCGTGCAGGATTTGCGGGCGTTTTTCGTCGAGCGGGACTTTCTCGAAGTGGAGACGCCGATGATGCACATCATCCCCGGCGGCGCCAACGCGGAACCCTTCGTCACCCATCACAATGCCTTGGACCTGCCGCTCTATCTGCGCGTGGCCCCGGAATTGTTCCTCAAGCGGCTCACCGTCGGCGGCTTCGAGCGGGTGTTCGAGATCAACCGCAATTTCCGCAATGAGGGCCTGTCCGCCCGGCATAACCCGGAATTCACCATGCTGGAGTTCTATTGGGCCTATCGGGACTACCGGGATCTCATGGAATTGACGGAGGAACTGCTCGAAAGGGTCGCCGTCAATGCGACCGGCAGCGCCGAGGTTGTCTTCCAGGGGCAGCGCCTGGACTTTGGCAAGCGCTTCGAGCGGCTGACCTTGGCCGAGTCCATCGTCCGCCAGGGTGTCTTGGGCGAGGCGGAGATCGATGACGAGGACCGCCTGCGAGGCCGCCTGCAAGAGCGCAATGTACCGGTCGAAGACCACTGGGGCCTGGGCAAGCTGCAAATGGAGCTGTTCGAGTCCGAAGTCGAGGGGCAATTGGCCGAACCCACCTTCATCACCGAGCACCCTGCGGAGGTTTCGCCCCTGTCGCGCCGCAATGACCGCAATCCCTTCGTCGCCGACCGCTTCGAACTGTTCATCTGCGGACGCGAAATCGCCAACGGCTTTAGCGAGCTCAACGACCCGGACGACCAAGCCGACCGCTTCCGCCGCCAGGCCGAGCGCAAGAACGCTGGCGACGCCGAGGCCATGCACTTTGATGCGGACTACATCACCGCCTTGGAGTACGGCCTGCCGCCGGCCGCTGGGGAGGGCATCGGCGTGGACCGGCTGGTGATGCTGCTCACCGATTCGCCTTCCATTCGCGATGTGCTGCTGTTTCCGCTGATGCGCCCGAGCGAGCGGAGTAGTTGACCTTGGGCGACCCTGCGGACCGGATTCGCCTTGAGGCCAGTTGGAAGGCGGCGCTCGCCGAGGAGTTCGAGAAGGGCTACATGCAGCGCTTGCGGGCGTTCCTGCAGGCCGAGCGCGAAGCGCGCAAGACCATCTATCCGCGCGGCAACAACATCTTCCATGCCCTGGACTTGACGCCGCTGCCCGATGCCAAGGTGGTGATCATCGGCCAGGATCCCTACCACGGCCCCGGCCAAGCCCACGGCCTGTGCTTTTCCGTGCGTCCCGGCGTGGCGTTGCCCCCCTCGCTGATCAACATCTTTCGGGAGATCAACGAGGATCTCGGCACGTCGGACAAGCAGCTCTACGATGATAAGGGCTGCCTCATTCCCTGGGCCAAGCAGGGGGTGCTGCTGCTGAACTCGGTGCTGACCGTTGAGCAGGGGCGGGCCGGTTCCCATCAGGGACGGGGCTGGGAGACCTTCACCGACCGCGTCGTCGAAGTGCTCAACGCCGAGCGGGAGGGGTTGGTGTTTCTGCTGTGGGGCGGATACGCGCAGAAGAAAGGCGCCATCGTCGATACATCCCGGCACTGCATTTTGGCCGCGCCCCATCCCTCGCCCCTGTCTGCCCATCGCGGATTCTTCGGCTGCAGGCACTTCTCTGGTGCCAACGCCTATCTCGAAGCCCAGGGCAAGACGGCCATTGACTGGTTCGATGTGACCTGATGCGGATAGAATTTGCCTATGGAATTTGAACTGAGCGACGAGCAGCTCGCCTATCAGGACGCGGCCCGGCAGTTTGCCGCGGGCGAGTTCGCGCCCCTTGCGGCGCAGTGGGACGAGAACGAGGAGTTTCCCAAGGCGGTGCTGGCCAAGGCGGGGGAACTGGGGTTTTGCAGCCTCTACACGCCCGAGTCCGCCGGGGGGCTCGGCCTCTCAAGGCTTGACGCGAGCATCGTGTTCGAGGAGTTGGCGCAAGGTTGCACTTCCACCACGGCGTTTTTGACCATCCACAACATGGCGCTGTGGATGATTGCCACATTTGGCAGCGAAAGCGCCCGGGAGGCCTTCTGCCCAAAGCTCGCCAGCGGCGAGGCCTTGGTTTCCTACTGCCTGACCGAGCCGGGTGCCGGCAGTGACGCGGCGGCTCTTAAGAGCACCGCCCGGCAGGTCGATGGCGGCTATCGGCTCAACGGCACCAAGGCGTTCATTTCCGGTGCCGGCGACACCGACGTGCTGGTGGTCATGGCCCGCTTGGTCAATGGCGATGGTGTGCAGGCCGGTGCCAAGGGCATCTGCGCCTTCGCCTTGGATGCTCGTTCCGAGGGCGTGGGATTCGGCCGCAAGGAGGCCAAGATGGGCTGGAACAGCCAGCCCACTCGGCAAATCAACCTCGAGGATGTCTTCGTGCCGGAAAGCCACCGTCTGGGTGCCGAGGGCGAAGGCTTCAAAATCGCCATGAGGGGCCTCGACGGCGGCCGCATCAACATCGCCACCTGCTCCGTCGGCACCGCTCAGGCCGCGATTGACCAGACCCGGACCTATCTTGGCGAGCGCAAGGCCTTTGGCCAGACCATCGGCAGCTTCCAGGCACTCCAGTTCAAGCTGGCGGACATGGCCACCCACTTGGTCGCCTCCCGGCAGATGGTGCGCTTGGCGGCCTTCAAGCTCGACCGCGGCCATGCGGACGCCACCACCTACTGCGCCATGGCCAAGCGGCTGGCCACGGATCTCTGTTTCGACATCTGCAACGATGCCCTGCAACTGCACGGCGGCTACGGCTACATCAAGGAGTTCCCCCTCGAGCGCCATGTGCGCGACACCCGGGTGCATCAGATTCTGGAGGGCACCAACGAGATCATGCGCATGATCATCGGCCGCCGCCTATTGATAGAAGGTGCGAGCTCCGTACTCTAGAAGCCTGTTTTTCCTATTATTTTCCTCTTAAGCGAATTCAAAACGAGACCAAGGAGCCTTTGACGTGATTCACTCCCCATCCGACAAGCTGCTCGCTGAACAGCGGGGCCACACGCTGCTCATCACCGTCAACAACCCGCCGGCCAACACCTGGGACGCCGACAACCTAGGCGCCCTTAAGTCGGCGGTCGAACAGGCCAACGACGATGCGGACGTTTACGCCATCGTCGTCACCGGTACCGGGGAGAAGTTCTTCTCTGCCGGGGCGGACCTCAACCTGTTCGCGGACGGCGACAAAGGGGTGGCCCGAGGCATGGCCGAGAACTTCGGCGGCGCCTTTGAAACTTTGGCCGCGTTCCGGGGCGTCAGCGTCGCCGCCATCAACGGTTATGCCATGGGCGGCGGGCTAGAGTTCGCCTTGGCCTGCGACATCCGCATTGGCGAGGCCCACGCCCAGATGGCCTTGCCGGAGGCCAGCGTCGGCTTGCTGCCCTGCGGCGGTGGCACCCAGAACTTGGCTTGGACGGTGGGCGAGGGCTGGGCTAAGCGCATCATCCTCTGTGGCGAGCGGGTGGGTGCGGACTTGGCGCTCGACATCGGCTTGATCGAGGAAGTGGTGGAGAAGGGGGCGGCCCTGGACCGGGCCTTGGCCTTGGCGGAGCGTGTCGGCAAGCAGAGCCCACCGGCGGTGTCGGCCTGCAAGGGGCTGATCCAACAGGCCCGCTCGGGGCACATCGCCGGTGCCTATACGACGGAGCGGGACGCCTTTGTGGGCTTGTTCGACACCGTGGATCAAAAGGAGGGCGTCAACGCCTTCCTGGAGAAGCGCCAACCCCAGTGGATTAACGGCTGACCCGTGCGTACCCTCAATGACGAAAGCGCCAGCGTCGTGCTGCGTGAACACGAGGCCGGCGGCGGACGGGTCGTGGCCGAAGCCCATCTGAACGTTCAGAAGACGCTCAATTCCCTCAGTGTCGAGATGACTCAAATCATCACCCCGGCGCTCAAGGCTTGGGGCGCGGATGAGCGGGTCGCTGCGATCGTTTTCACCGGCGCGGGCGATAGGGCCTTTTGCGCTGGCGGCGACATTCAAGCGCTCTATCACGCGATGGTGAGGAACCATGCGGCAGGCCGCATGGTGGACAGCTATCCATTTGATTTCTTTGAAAACGAATACCGCATGGACTACCTGATCCATACCTGTCCGAAGCCCGTGGTGAGCGTCGGTCACGGTGTAGTAATGGGAGGCGGCTTGGGCATCTTCTCGGCCTCAGGGTTCCGGGTGGTGACGGAGACCTCGCGCATTGCCTATCCGGAAGTGACCATCGGCCTGTTCCCGGATGCTGGCGGCACCTCCATGCTGCGCAGTATCGAACCGCACGTTGCCCTCTTCCTCGGCTGCACTGGAGCGCACTTTAACGGCGCGGACGCCTGCGCCATCGGCGTTGGCACCCACCGGGTGGCCACCGCTGAACGGGGTGCGGTGCTTGAATCGCTGCTGGCCTTGGACTATGCGGGCGATGCCAGCGATGGGGAGCGCATCGAAGGCGCTCTCTCAGCCTTGCCAACCCCGCCCATGCCGGAGGTCCAGGTCAGCGCCATCCCAGAGACGCTGCGCTTGGGCGAGGATTTTGGGGACGTCATCGGGCAAATCCGCGCCTTGGACGGTGGCGGCTGGCTCGGCAAGAGCGTCGCCGCGATGGAGCGGGGCTGCCCCACTACCGTCGGGGTGGTCATTGAACAACTGCGCCGTGCGCCGGGCATGAGCCTGGCGGACTGCTTCCGCATGGAGATGGTGATCGGCGCCCGTTGCGCCCTGAACGAGGACTTCGCGGAAGGCGTGCGGGCCCTGCTGATCGACAAGGACAACGCCCCGAATTGGAAGTTCGGCGGCTTGGATGGTCTCGACCCGGCCCATGTGCTGGCGCACTTTGACCCGCCCTGGCCGGACAATCCCCTCGACGACTTGGACTAGCGAGTCGTAGCTCGCGACTAGGAGGAACCCCATGAGCACAGTTGGATTCGTCGGCCTCGGCAACATGGGCGGCCCCATGGCCGCCAACTTGGCCGCCGCCGGCCACGAGGTGAAGGTCTTTGACTTGGTGCCGGAATTGATTGCCGGCGTGGAAGGTGGCACGGCCCAAGCGTCGGCCTTGGATGCTGCAACGGACGTCGATGTCTTCATCAGCATGCTGCCCGCCGGAAAGCATGTGGCCGGGCTCTACCTAGACGAGGGCGTTCTAACCCGCCTGCCCCAAGGCGCGCTCGCCATCGACTGCAGCACCATCGACCCGGAAACGGCCCAACGAGTCGCGGCCGCCGCCGTTGACCAGGGCATCGCCATGCTCGACGCCCCGGTCTCGGGCGGCACCGCAGGCGCCCAAAACGGCACCCTCACCTTCATCGTCGGCGGCGAGGCGGATGCCCTGGAGCGGGGAAGGCCCCTGTTCGAGGTGATGGGCGCCAACATCTTCCACGCGGGGGGCAACGGTGCAGGCCAGATCGCCAAGATCTGCAACAACATGCTGCTCGCCATCCAAATGGCTGGCACAGCCGAGGCCCTTTCCCTAGGCGTGGACAACGGCTTGGACCCCACAACACTCTCGGAAATCATGAAGCAGTCCTCCGGAGGCAACTGGGCGCTGAACGTCTACAACCCCTTCCCCGGCGTCATGGACGGCGTCCCCGCCAGCCGCGGCTACCAAGGCGGCTTCCTGGTCGATCTAATGACCAAGGACCTGGCGCTGGCCATGACCACCGCCGAACAATCCCGCAGCTCAGTGCCGATGGGCGGCCTCGCCAAGAACCTCTACCGGGTCCATGAGCAAACCCACAGCGCGGGACGGCTGGACTTCTCCAGCATCCAGTGGTTGTACCGGCCGGAGTTGGTGGGCGGGGAGTAGTTTGCGTCGAGTGCGGATGGTTTGCAGGTAGCCCAGCTAACTGAGTTGGCGGTAGCTGCTCAGTATGGATATTGAAGGAAAGACAATCTGGCAGCAGGCGGCCGGGGACGGGAAGCGCGACTATGTGCAAGTGTGTGTGAACCTTGGCGTCATCTTAAATGGCCCGGGGAATGACGGTTGTTGGCCAGGGTGCGTTGAGTCGCTGAGAGCAAGTGGATGGAGTAAGAAGAAAATCAATAATCTTCGTTTGTTTTGCGAAGAAATGGCACCAGGGGATATTGTCGTCCTCCGCTTGGGCACCAAATCCGTTTATGCGGTGGGCAAGATCGATGGAGACTACGATTGGCGTGAGGAGTTCGGCGACGTAGATGGCTGGGACCTTCAACATGTGCGTCGAGTGAAATGGCTTTGGCAGGGAGTTTCGAAGCCTAAGACGTTTGAGGCACATACTTTGAAGATGGGGGATACAACGCAACGGCTGACATCCCAGAGGGTGAAGGACTGGCTGGCAGGGTTAGAGCCGAACATTGGTGGCGAAGGCGCTCTCCCTGATCTTCCACAACCGGGTTATGAGACGGACCTCGATGAGATATCCGAATATCTTTTCGACGAGGGCGTCGCAAGCGATTCGATTTCGAGCCTGCGGAGTCAAGTCGACGAATTCGTTCGGATTGCGAAATGGTACGACCGCTACCAAACGCCACCATCCGAGCATGAGACGGTGAGCTATCTTGTCGTTCCGCTTCTTCGAGCACTTGGGTGGACCCCTCAGAAGATGGCAATCGAGTGGCGTAAGATTGACGTTGCTCTGTTTTCCGAACTTCCGCGCGAGGAGCGCAGTCTGTCGGTCGTTGTGGAGGCCAAGAAGAAGGGGGCATCATGCTTATCGGCAGTTCAACAAGCTAGCGACTATGCGATGCTCAGCCAAAACTGCACGCGAGTCATCGTGACTGATGGCTTGCGGTATGGAGTGTTTACACGGGATGCGAGAGGGGAGGATTTTCGACTTCATTCATATTTGAATCTAGCGAGACTTCGGGAGAAATACCCCATATACGATTGCAAAGGATCCCGAGAAGCACTTTTGGCCATGGCGCCTGAATGGAGGTTTCAGGAGTAGGACAATTCCGGGGAGGCATCAACGCTCATGGCCAAATCAGTTGCTTAAGGCCCTTGCATTCCTCCGCAAACTTGAGCGTGCTGATCCTACCGGTGCGCTCTTCAGATCAGTCCATGGAAAACTGGGGATCATCAATCCCTAGGTCTAGACTTCCTTGATCGTCTACGCCGCTGGAGACTCAGATGGATAGGGATAGCGCGAATCAGATTAGCGAACTTATTCGGCGCCACTCGGATAAGTTGACGGGATTCCGTCTTGAAGAGAAGCTCGATACGCCACTCTCCGGCTTCCATAAGTGGGCTGATGAGCGGGAGTGCGTCGGCGCTTACCGGATTGGGAACACCAGCGGATCCCCTACCGCACTCTACGTTCTACTCATCGAATGGAGTCCCCAAAAGAACCCCGAAAAGTTCTATCTGATCGTGTACCGCTCCGCCCGCAGCAAGGGGCCAGTGTACGAGATCAACGAAGTCAGGAATGGGCGTCTGAGGTGGAAGCATGTGCCCCGTAAGAGAGACGGAGAAGTGAAAAACCGCGAACGAAAAAGGAGATTTGACCTTTTGGCCTCGCGGGTGGGTCTGCTTAAGGAATCTCATGTGGAAATGGCCTTACCTCGGAACGTCGCCAATCTTGGGGATTTCCTCCAGTCCGTATTCGATTTGGCTCGGATTCGTGATCAAGCGCACGACCTTGATTCAGAAAACCGGATTGACACCTACCCAGACGCAGAAGCCGTATTCAAAGCCACCAACGCCGGCGGTGGCTATACGGCAAAACGCCAGATGACGGGATTCCAACTCCAGTACAACGATCGGCCCGCCGGGGGATGGGGAGAGAAAAGAGGCCACTGGTACATCCTGAATCCCTTTGCTTCTTCCGTGCATGACCGACATGAGGCGATCCTGAGTCAGTATGGATTCGAGCAACAGGAAAGGCATCGTTGGTGGAGGCTCCGCGGGGAGGCGGAGGCAACCAGTTTCTGTCGCGCCCTCGCCGAGTTGACGGGCGAGCAAATCCATATACCCCTTCCGGGGGAAGAGCAAATTGAAGGCTATGCGGAGGGCCTTGTCGAAACAGTTGTCGTCAACCGCTATGAGCGCGACACCCGAAACCGTCGTGCAGCAATCGAGAAGCATGGAACCCGATGCTTCGGATGCGACTTAGAGATGCAGGAAAAATATGGAAAGGTCGCTGAGGGCTACATTCATATACACCACACTGAGCCACTGTCACAGGTAGGTGGCCCCCGAACCCCAAACTTGGACGAATTGATCCCGCTCTGTCCCAACTGCCACGCAGTGGTCCATCTCCAAACCCCTCCGCTGACTGTAGATCAACTCCGAAAGCGCATTGGCTTGGTCGCTCGTAAAGCGCCTCGACCAATAGAGCCCAATAGGTAAAGTAGGATACGCACCTTAGCGTCAATTCTGGCAGATGCCTAACCCCGCCTCCTACACGCTTATCAGGTTTCCCCAGTGCTTGGAGTACGTACTTTTCCAGATCACGCAACGTGCCGAAAGTGACCGCGGTGGCTGTAGTTTTGAGCAATTGATGATTGCTCGATGATGCACATGCGCCATTTGGAGAAGTTACCCAACTGCCTTTCCGGCAACCCCGTGGTTTTCGTGCAGTAGGGCGGAAGGGCGCTCATGTCCAACCGTCATCCGCATGGACAGTCCGACTCCGGTACCCATGTTGACCAGCTTGTCGATGGTGAACTTGCTGATCTGGCCGTTGACCAGTTCGCTCACCCGTAACCGTGAGATGCCAAACCGTTTGGCAGCCTCCTTCTGCGTGATGCGTTCGCGAGCGATGTACGCCTCCAGCGCATCCATGAGTTGGGAGCGCAGCTTCAAGTTGGCTGCCTCCCCGGGACCGTCTGCTATAGCGTCCCAAACACTCCGGTAGGCTTGTGTCTGCATGGTTTGGCTTCTCCTCTGCGATTGCGCGTGAGGCGTTTGTATCGCGGCAAATCTTCACTCTTCGCCGGCCCAGCCGGAAGCAGCGGCTTCCCCGATCTCTTCTATCGTTAGGCGCTTCGTGTTGGACTGCTCCAGCATCCCAAAGATCGTCGATACTGGTTTGCCCGGCTTTGGTCGCAGTTCGATGCGGCGGTCGTTGAGCAGCTCGACGCTGAGCTTGTCACCAGGCCGCACCCCAAGGTGTCGGAGCACGTCTCTCTGAAGCACGACCTGGCCCTCGGCAGTAACGGTAAGAGCGATGGTCATGACATGGAGCCTATGTGTGGAATAGCGACCACAGTAAGGCGGTGTGGCCTTGCTATCAAGGTCTGCGCGTCACTGTTGCGTGTGCGGGCTGCTAAACACAACGACATAAATAATGCCGCATGATTGATGTTATGCTGTCGGTGACAAGCCCATGGGAGCCACCGCAGTGCGAAAACTTGAGATTGCCGACGCCGACGTGATGCGCATCGCCATCCAACAGGAGATTCAACGC
>JAJEIQ010000021.1 GCA_022827905.1 Pseudomonadales bacterium
CCTGTCGCTCTGGCACGGGCCACGGCTGCTGCGGCGCTACGGGGCGGACGGGTCGCCGCGCCCCGGAGCCCTGGCCGAGGCCGCCTAGGGTGGGCCGCGCCGCGCCCTTTTCCGCCGCCCTCCTGCGGTCGCTCCGCTCCCTCCGGAGGGCGGCGGAAAAGGGCGAAGCACGAAAGCGGGAACCGGACAGTTTATTTGTTCTAAAACCGGACATGTCTATTTGTTGACAACACCGCTCGGCGGGCATCGGTTGACACGATGCCCGTGCGCACATAGTCTGTGCGGCATGAACGTAACACTGTCCATCGATGAGCAAGTTGTGGCCGGGGCGAGACGCATCGCGGCCATTCGCGGCACGAGTCTCAACCAGATGATCCGCGACTTTCTCGAACAGCTAACCGGAAACGATGACCTTGACGGCGTGATTGCCGAACTGGAAAGCCGCTGGGCGGAAGAGCGCTACAGCTCGGACGGCGCATGGACTCGTGCGGAGTTGCATGAGCGCACGTGAGTTCCTTGACACCAACGTCCTGGTCTATGCGCACGATGGCGCCGATCTCACCAAGCGCGGTCGCGCACGGGAGGTTGTCCGGCGCTTGCTGCGCGAGCGCAACGGCGTCCTGTCGGTTCAGGTGCTCCAGGAGTTTTTCGCCGCAGCCACCCGTAAGCTCGGCATGCCAAGCGAGACGGCGCGGCAGCACGTTCTGACTTACGCCCGGTTTGATGTCGTCTCACTTTCCGTCCCCGACGTGATGGCGGCCATCGACCTGCACCGACTGCACCAATTCTCGATTCGGGACGCCCTCATCGTACGGGCGGCGTTGAACGGCGCCTGCACCACGCTGCATACGGAAGACATGCAGACCGGCCGATTGGTCGAGACCCTGGAGATCGTCAACCCATTCGCGATTCTTCAGTAGCGGGACTTCACATTCGAGGGCCAGACGCCCGCTCCGTCAAAATGAGAACTGCTGCTCAATGGACGTTTGAGTTGCTAAGTGAACATGAAAGATGTATTTTTATATCTTTCATGACTATTTGGATGTTCCGTGCGAAGCCTTCAGGCCATCAAGTCGCTCACTGAGTGGGAACGGCAAGGGCGCGTGGTCTTCACCTACTCAGATCTCCGAAAGGTGTTCCGCCACGACAGTGACCCCGCCTTTCGGTCAGGGCTGGCCAGCTTGACCCGCAACGGGGTGCTGCAGCGCGTTGGCCGAGGCGTGTTCGTGTTCGCATTAGCCAAGCTGGCCGGTGCGCACATTCTTGAGCGCATCGCCGTTGCGTTGCGGCGGGGGGCATGGAGCTACTTGAGCTTGGAGTCCGCGCTGTCCGAGTGGGGCGCCATCTCGCAAGTGCCCTTGGGGGGCCTCACGGTGATGACCACGGGGCGGCGCGGCGAGTTCCTCACTCCGTTCGGCCGCGTGGAATTCACGCATACGGCAAAACAGCCGGGCGACATACTCGCCCAAACCACGGATGTGGGGCGCCCTCTCAGGCTGGCCCGGCCGGAGTGGGCCGCACGGGACCTTCGGCGCGTTGGGCGCAATGTCGGCATGATTGACGAGGCAGCTCTGTTGGAAGCGATCAACGATGCCGGGTGAAGTTGACTTGGCGCTCCTGGTAGAGCGCGCCGTTGAGTTAAACCCCAGTCTTGCCGGGATGGAGTCGATTGTCACGAAGGAACTGCTGCATCACGACATCCTGGCCTGCTTGGACGCCAACGGATGGCTGGACGGGATGGCATTGCACGGCGGGACTGCCCTGCGGCTCTGCTATGGTTCGAACCGGCTGAGCGAAGACTTGGACTTTGCGGCAGGCAAGGCATTTGACGCCGGCGCACTGGACCGAATGGCGGACGCACTGAAAGCGGAGTTGGAGCGGCGATACGGACTGTCCGTCGCCGTTAGGGCGCCCAAGCGAAAGGCTAGGGAAGACGGGGGAGTGAGCGTCGACACTTGGCAAGTGAGCGTCATTACCCACCCGGGGCGGCGCGATCTGCCGAGGCAGCGGGTGAAAATTGACGTATCCAATCAAATTGCGCACACCTTCGACCTATCCCCAATCAAGCCGAACCACTTGGTGCTGCCCGGTGGGTATGGCGACCAGATGGTGTTTGCGATGTCTGCGTCCGAGATCATGGCGAACAAGCTGGTGTCATTGCCCGCGACCGTGCATCGGAAAAACCTGCGCGTGCGGGACGTCTGGGACATTGGCTGGCTGTCGCGGCAGGGCGTGGAGGTCAATGGGGGCTGGGTTGCGGCGAAGGTCGCCGAGTTTCAGGTCAACGACTACTTGGAGAGGAGCGAACGGCTTCGGGAATTGCTGCCTGCCCATGTGGCAAGCGATGCCTTTCTCGGTCAGATGCGGCGGTTCTTGCCCCCCCTTGAAATCAAGAGGACGTTGGACCGACCCGACTTTTGCGGCCTATTGGTGCGGTCGGTCGATGAAGCCCTGCGGCATGCGGCGGCAGCTGTGGTTGAGATCAATGCGGGCTTCGATGGCGGGCGGCCGCGTCCATAGAAGCAGTGCCTCGGGCGCGGAGCTCTCCCCAAATCGCTAGGGCACCTCGGCCGGCGGTTCGGCTTCGTAGCGCAGGTACTCCTCGTCGAACATCAGCTTGGCGGTGTCGACCATGCGGTCGATGTAGAGCTTGCCGTCCAAGTGGTCGAATTCGTGTTGGAACACGGTGGCGAGGAAGCCTTTGAGTTCGAGGCTGATGCGCTGACCGGCTAGATTGAGCGCCGTCACCCGGATGTGGCCCGGCCGCTCGACGTAGCCGCGCAGGCCCGGCACCGACAGGCAGCCTTCCCAGACGCCGTTGGGGGCGTCGTCGAGCACCTGCACCTCGGGGTTGACGAACGCGGTCAGCGGCATCGACGGCACTTCGCCGTAGCGGGTCGGCCCGCCCGGGATTTCGATGACCGCCAGGCGAACGGACTCGTTGATCTGCGGGGCAGCCAAGCCGACGCCGCCGTAGTCGCGCAGGGTGTCGACCATGTCCTCCACCAGCCGTTTGAAGGTGGGCTCGCCCAAAACGGCAGGGTCCACCGGCGCGGCGACCTGGCGCAGGGTCGGATGGCCCATGCGGATGATGCGGCGAACGGCCACGTCAAAATCCCATGCGCGGGCTGAAGGGCCGCCAACCCGCTTCGGTGAGAATGCCGTCCAGGGGCACGTCCCAAGGCGCTAAAGGCAGGGCGTCGGCCCGCTGCACCTCATGGGCGACGCCGACCAGCAACGGGCGTAGGCGTTCGGGCAAGCCGCCGAAGTGCCGATCGTAGAAGCCGCCCCCCATGCCCAAGCGGTTGCCCTGCTCGTCGAAGGCCACCAGCGGCGCTAGCACCAGATCCAGCGCCCGGGTATTGACCCAAGGGGCGCCGGGCGCGGGCTCCTCGATGCCGAAGCGGTTGCGGGTGAGAGGTGCTTCGGGGCGATGTGAAAAAAAGGACATCCAATTGTTCCTTGCAATGACCGGTAGGGCCAACAGCTTGCCCATCCGCTGCAAGCTGCCGAGCAGCGGGCGCAGGTTCACTTCGCCATCGACGCTGAGGTAGGCGGCGATGCGCCGGCTGCGCCAAGCCAAGGGCGAGGCCAGGAACAGGCGGCGCACTGACTCGGCATGCCGCCGTTGCTGGCCGGCGGACAGGCGCCGCCGAGCCGAGCGATGGCGGCGGCGCAAGGCCGGCCGCTCATCGCTGATGAGCAAGTCTCCCGAAAGTGCCGCTGATGGATAGCCCTGAACCGTTGTGGTTCAAGGCGGAGACCCAGGCGGCGCCTAAGGCATCCCGTGCGGAACGAAACCCGGCACAGGCAAGCACACCGTCACCATCGCCAAGCCCCCTTTCGTTTCTATAACGGCTCAAGGACGACACCAACTGGCGAACACCCCAGGAGACAGGGGTCGAGTATAGCGAAAACGGGTGCAGTCAACGATGTGGTTTTACGACCTGCGGCCCTTGAGCCCTTTGGCACTTAAATTCACAACGGCACATTGGTATGCTGTGCCGCTCTGCGCTCCCCCCGCCGCTCGGCGACTTCGGGAGCGGCTTTGTCGCAGCTGCTTCACGCACACAGGAGGACTGACCACCCATGCAAATGCAAGCATTGTCCGCTATTGCCCGCCGTTTCACTTTTCTGGCGGCTCCGCTGGCGCTAGGTGCGCTGCTTTCGGCGCAGCCGTTCCCGGCCGGGGCCCAGGAGGGCGCCCAAGTCATTGAGGAGATCGTCGTCTCAGCCCGCAAGCGGGAGGAGAACATCCAGGACGTTGGCATCGCCGTCAGCGCGCTCAGCCAAACGGAGATCGAACAGGCTTTCGCCCGCGACCTGCGGGACTTGGTGTTCGTCTCGCCCAATCTAGTGCTCGACGACACCGCCCAAGGACCTGGCGGCGTCGCCGCCGCCTACATCCGGGGCATCGGCGTCTCGGAGGTGGAGAAGAACTTCGACCCCGCCGTCGGCGTGGTGGTGGATGGCATCTTCCTTGGCACCATGACCGGCGGCATCACCCAGGCGATCGACTTGGAGAGCGTGGAGGTGCTGCGCGGTCCCCAAGGCACCCTGTTCGGCCGCAACACCATCGGCGGTGTCGTCCACCTGCGGCGCAGCCAGCCGACCGGCGAGACCGGCGGCAAGGTTCGGGCGAGCTACGGCAACTACGACAATCTGCGCTTGGAGGGGCTGGTCAACTTCGGCCTCGGCGACCAAGTGGCGGTCAAACTGACCGGCGCCCTCGACGACCAAGGCGAAGGCTATTACGAAAACGTGAACACCGGCCGGGATGAAGGACGCGTCGAGTACCAGTCCTTCGGCGCCAATGTCCTGCTCACGCCGAGCGATCAACTGGAGCTGGAGTACACCGCCCAGATCGAGCGCACCGACCAGGACACCCCGCCGCTGCTCAACGTCGGCCAGCCGGGGCAGCTCTTTTGCAGCGCCTTCGGCTTCTGCTCGCCGGACCTTAAAACGCCGGTGTCGGGCGACCGCTGGAAGACCACCCAGGATCTGGTTGGCCCCAACGACGCCACCTTCGATGCGGACACCCACATCCTTGAACTGCGGTGGAGCCTGACCGAATCCTTGAGCCTCGACTACATCTTCGGCTCCTGGGAGACCGAGGAGACCGTGCTCACCGACTGGGATGCGGTGGCGCCCGAGCTGTTCCACACCACCCGTCCGGCGGAGTACGAGCAGACTTCCCACGAACTGCGCCTCACCTTGGATGATCCAGGCTCCCGGCTGCGGGGCACCGCCGGGGCCTACGTCTGGGATTCCGAATACGAAATCCGCCTGCGCAGCTACATCGGCTTCGCCGTGCCCAATCTCGTGCTCGACCTGCCACAGACCTCCCGCCAGGACTCCCAGTCCTGGGCGCTGTTCTTCGAAGCCGACTACGACCTCACCGACCGGCTGACGCTCAACTTCGGCGGCCGCTACACGGAGGACGAGAAGGACACCGACCAAGCGGGCGTCGTGACCGCCGCAGCCAGCGACGATTGGAGCAAGTTCACGCCCAAGGCCGGCCTGCTGTACCGCCTGAACGACGACGCCACGATTTACGGCACCTACTCGGTCGGCTACCGCAGCGGTGGCTTCAACGGCCGCGTGGACAGCCTGGAAAACGCAACGACGCCTTACGACGAGGAAACGGTGACCAACTATGAGGTTGGCGTTAAGTCCGACTGGCTGGACGGCAGCCTGCGGCTCAACGTGGCCGCCTTTTTCATGGACTACGAGGACAAGCAGGAGGAGCTGCAGCTTCCCTCCGCCACCAGCGGCACCGGCCAGGTGACGCTGGTGACCAACGCCTCCACGGCGGAAATCTACGGGGTGGAGTTGGATGCCCAGTGGCTCCCCGCACCGGGCTTGAGCCTGCGCGGCAACCTCGGCGTGCTCGACGCCCAGTACGACGACTTCGAGTTCATCGGCGCCGCCGGCGTCCAGGACCTCTCCCATCTGGACATCCGCCGGGCGCCGGATCTCACCGCCGCGCTCAGCGCCACTTATGAATGGTCCGTGGGCACTGGCCAGGCTTGGCTGACCTTCGGCTGGCGCTATCTCGGCAAGCACGAAGTCGATTTCGCCAACAAGCCGGAACTCACCAACTCCGCCCAGCACCTGATCAACGCATCCGCCAACTTGGAGGTTGGGGCGATGCGGTTCAGCCTGTTCGGGCGCAACCTAGCCGAGGAGGACGGCTACGGCATCGGCTTCGACGTGGCGGGCCTGTGGAGTTACGCAGCCACCCGGCCGCCGCGCACCTACGGATTGGAGGTCAGCTACAGCTTCGAGGGGAACTGAGCCCGCTGCCACGATGCGCATCCACTGGTTGGCATTGGCCAGCGCTGCGTTCGGGGCGCTGGCCGCGGCTGGCGAACCGGCATCATCGGCCGAAGCGCTTTACGAACAGCATTGCCTGGCCTGCCACGGCGCGGCGCTGCAAGGCGCCGCGCACGGTCCGCCACTCAAGGGCGAGGCTTTCCTGGACCGTTGGGGCGGTGCACGCCAAGCGCTGCTGGCCTACAACCTCGCCACCATGCCCCCGGGCGGGTCCAGGCTCGGCGAGTCCGAGCACGCCGCACTGGTCGACTTTCTGCTCGCCGACGCCGAGACGGGCCACAGCGGGCTGCAGGCCAGAGACGAGCAATCAGCGGTGGATTCCTGGTCCAGCGTGGCCGGCATCGATGAAATTGCCCGCAGCCGGTCAGCCTTCCAAAACCGGCAGATCGAAGGCTTCGAGCCGGTTTCCGACGCCCGCCTGCGCGACCCGCCGCCGGGGGACTGGCTGCACTGGCGCCGCACCCAGGACGGCCAGGCGCACAGCCCCTTAACCCGGATAGACCGCGCCAACGTGGACCGGCTGCAACTGGCCTGGGCGGTGACCATGCGGGACGGCAGCAACCAGGTCACGCCCCTGGTGCACGACGGCATTCTCTACCTGACCCACCCGGACAACGTCGTGCAGGCGCTGGACGCCGCCACCGGCGAGCTGATCTGGGAGTACGCCTACGACTACCCTCCCGCCGCCAAGACCCTCGGCGGCCCGCTGCGCAACATCGCCATCCACGGCGACAAGCTGTTTCTGGCCACCTACGATGCCGCCCTTGTGGCGATCGACGCCCGCACCGGCAACCCCGTCTGGCGCACGGTGAAGGCCGACTACCGCCAGGGCTACACCCACACCAGCGGCCCGATCCTCGGCGGCGGCGTGCTGCTCAGCGGCATCAACGGCTGCGAGCGCTACCAAGCCGATGGCTGCTTCCTCACCGGGCACGACCCCGCCACGGGCCGGGAGCTTTGGCGCACCTCCACGATTGCATTGCCGGGCCATCCCGGCGACGAATCCTGGGGCGGGCTGGCGGCGGAGTTTCGCGCCGGCGGCGATGTCTGGATCGCCGGCAGCTATGATCCCGGGCTCGGCCTCTACTACGTCGGCACCTCCCAAGCCAAGCCTTGGGTGGCCGCGAGCCGGGGGATGACGGTCGCGGACGCGGCCCTCTACACCAATTCGACCCTGGCGCTTGATGCGCAATCCGGCGAGATCGCTTGGCACTTCCAGCATGCGCCCGGCGAGACCATCGACATGGAAGCCGGCTTCGAGCGGGTGCTCATCGACCGCCACGGCGAGAAGCGGCTGTACACCGTCGGCAAGGACGGCATCCTCTGGCAACTTGACCGGCGCACCGGACGCTACCTCGGCCACTTGGAAACCCTGCCGCAGAACATCTTCAGCCGCATCGACCCGCAGACCGGCCGCGCCAGCTACCGGCCGGACATCGCCGAGGCCGGCATCGGCGATCCCATCGAAGCCTGCCCCGGCATCTACGGCGGCCACAACTGGCAAGCGATGGCCTACAGCGCGGCAACCAATCGCCTGATCGTTCCCCTGCACCGGCTGTGCTCGGACCTGACCGGCCGCGCCGTGCCCCAGGTAGCCGGGGAAGGCGGGTTCGGCGGCGACTCCCGCTCCTACCCGATGCCCGGCAGCGATGGCTTGCTGGGCATGCTGGTTGCGGTGGACGCCGACCGCCTAAAACCAGCTTGGATCCACACCCAACCCGCCCTATTCATGACCGGCGCCCTGGCCACCGCCGGCGGCTTGGTCTTCATCGGCGACCTCGACCGCTATTTCAAGGCCTTCGATGCGGACACCGGGACGGTGCTCTGGCAAACCCGCTTGGGCGCACCCACCCACGGCTATCCGATCACCTACCTAGCGGGCGGCGAGCAATTCGTCGCCGTGCCCACCGGCATGGGCGTCTTTCGCGCCATGACGGCCGTGATCAGCCCGGACATCCACCAGCCCGCCGGGGGGCAGGCGCTGTACGTGTTCAAGCTGCCGGCGTCCAAGGGGTTGTAGAGACCCTTGGGCAAGCAGACCCGGCCTGTCAAGGGAATTCGCCTTCTTCCACCTTGATGACGCGGATTCGTTTGCCGATGTGGCGGGGAAAGTGGTCAGGGTCGATGGACAGGCTGAGCTTGTCCTTTTGCCGCATGACCTCCACCTCGACGGGTTCTTCGACGTTGGCAAACGCTCGGCGGGCCTCCCGGGCGGAGGTCACGGCCTCTCCACCCACCGTGAGCAGGACATCGCCGCTCTTGAGCGTCCCATCCTCCGGCGCGCTGACCACCAGCGCGCCTTGGTCGATTCCGAAGTAGGCGCCGAGGTCCGCGTCAAGATCGACTAGGCGAGGCGCTGCCGCCGCTTCAATACGGTGCCCCATCACCTCGATGTCGTCCAGCTTGAGGGCGTCCAGGTCGAAGTCAATGTCGAGATCAAGCCCATCCACCCAGCCCCGCATCCGAGTCGAGCGCGGCTGAGCGACCACGGTCACCTGTTTCGTTGCGCCGTCGCGAAGCACCCGGACCACAACCTCCTGCCCCGGCTCAACGGTTTGCATGTGGTCCCTGAGTGCCTTGCTGCCACCGGCCTCGTCCAAGCGGGTGTCGTCGATCATCACCAACAGATCGCCCGCCTTGAGGCCCGCCTGATCGGCGCCGCTATCCGCCGATACGTCATTGATCAGCACCCCGCCGTCGGCCTGCCGCCGGTTGATCATGACGCCCAGTTCCGCGCCCGACTCGGGTTCAAACCACTCAGTTAAACTCCCATCCGGAGCCTGTTCCATCTTTTCCTTCAGGAGGTCGGTGAGCCTGCCCACCGCCCGGTCAACCTCTTGCCTCGCCTGATCGAGCTGGGCCTTCAGTTCCGAGTGCTCCTCCGCCGGCTCCGCGCCTAGGCCAATGCCTGCGCAGAGAGTGCCGGCCAAGAGGAAAAAGACTGAGTTAAAACGCCGCATGTTGACTGACTCCTTGGATTGCCTTGAGTTTGCTGTCCCTGCTTGGATGGGCAGATGCGGAAAAGGTTGCATGAAAGTTCAGCGTAAACAGCGGGAGACTGTGCAGCGACAAACACTTGACACCGCCGTGAAACTAGATAAAGGTGCATCAAAGTGCTGCACCGTGCAGCGATTAGCGGTATAACTAGGGAAAAGTGGCTTCAAAACACCGAGTGTCTGTGAACCTCTCCCCAGACGAGCATCGAGAACTAGCGGCGCTCGCCGAGAGCGCCCAGGTTTCCAAAGCTTGGCTGGGGCGCCGAGCCATCACGGAGTTCCTAGAGCGTAGCCGCGATGGCCAATTGCAACTGCCTTTGGATCTCGTCCGGGCGCATCAGGAGCTTAGACCACAATGATTCCAAACTCGACCAGTTCGTTGGAACTCTGCGCAGGGGCCGGCGGTCAAGCGCTTGGCTTGGAGCAAGCGGGTTTCGGGCACGAGGGGCTCGTCGAAATCGACCGCCACTGCTGCTCAACCCTGCGGCTCAACCGCCCGCATTGGAAGGTCTTCGAGAAGGACCTGCGGCACTTTGTTGAACAAGACGCCGTTCATTTCAAGGGCGTCGAACTCTTGGCGGGCGGATTGCCCTGCCCACCCTTTTCAATAGCCGGCAAGCAACTCGGCGATTCGGATGAACGCAATCTGTTCCCAGCGGCGCTCGATCTCGTTGACATCATCCGGCCTCGCGCAGTGATGATCGAGAATGTCCGTGGGTTGTTGGGCGCAGTGTTCGAAGACTATCGCCAGCAACTTAAAACACGCTTTGAGCGCTTGGGATACAAGGCAGATTGGCGCCTCTTCAACGCTTCGGACTTCGGGGTGCCGCAACTTCGGCCCCGCGTCGTCATAGTCGCTTTGCGCAAGGAAATCGCTGATGCGTTTACTTGGCCCACCGGAGCGGGCCACAACCCCCCTACTGTCGGCGAAACCCTGCACGACCAAATGGCAGAAGGCGGCTGGAAGGGGGTGGCAGCTTGGCGGAAGCGGGCAGATGACATCGCGCCGACGATAGTAGGGGGTTCGCTGAAGCACGGCGGCCCTGATCTTGGACCAACCCGCGCGCGAAAGGCTTGGGCCACCTTGGGGGTGGACGGCTTGGGCATCGCCGATGCGCCACCCGCCGCTGACTTTGTGGGCATGCCGCGCCTCACTGTTCCCATGGTAGCCCGCCTGCAGGGCTTTCCCGACACGTGGAAGTTCTCCGGCAGAAAGACCGCTTCATACCGGCAAGTCGGAAATGCGTTTCCCCCGCCAGTGGCTCGGGCAGTTGGGGAGAAAATTCACCAATGCCTGTCAGCCCGCCGAACCATGCATAGCCTCCAAGCTGCTGGATAGTGGTTTGATCTGGCAAAACTGGCGGACGGAAAGCTCGGATGGGCGATGAAAAACTCGCTGGCGCCGACTCAGATGCCCACAACGCTGTCATTCCGCAGGCTCGCCGGGATTTCCATGCCGCCCTCTTGGAGTCCCTGCTCCTAGCCGACGCGAATGGCGTCCCTAGCAATGCCGACAAGCACAGCAAGCAGAGCGTTGCCCTGTCCAAGGGAATAATTGAACGTCTTGGCTTCGAGCAGATTGGAGACCGTCTTGCTGGACAGCAAGCTGGAAGCCAATTCGAGGAACTGTGCAAGGACTACTTGAGCGGGGTCTTTCCCCGTCTCCACCACCTTCGGCCCGGCCAGTGGGAAGTAACCAAGGGTCTTGGCGGGCGCTCCTCCATTGCGCAGTACGACCAATATGAACACTTGGCAGCCCTCGACGAGGCATCCAAAGCAAATCGCGATCTAGCCGCCGCTCTTGGAACCGACTATTTGATCAAACCCGATGTCGTCGTCCTTCGCACGCCGGAGGACGATGAATCCATAAACGCCGAAAGCGTGTTAGTGGATGAGAAACAAGCCACTTATACATCATTGCGGAAGGTCAACTGCCCGCTGCCAATCCTCCACGCCAGTGTTTCCTGCAAATGGACTCTGCGCAGCGACCGGGCTCAGAACGCACGGTCGGAGGCTTTGAATTTGGTCCGCAATCGCAAAGGGCGGTTACCTCACATCGTTGTCGTCACTGGGGAGCCAACACCCAATCGGATCGCCTCAATCGCCCTCGGAACCGGTGACATTGACTGTGTTTACCACTTCGCCCTCCCGGAACTCGTTGACACCGCCGAAAGCCTCGACTTTTCTGATGCCAGTGACATGCTTCAAACAATGATTGACGGCAAGCGCCTGCGGGACATCTCCGATCTGCCATTGGACCTTGTGATTTAGCGGCTCCCCACTCAGTGACCGACACCGTAACGCCCGAACGCCGCAGCCAAATCATGGCCAACATCCGGTCCAAAGGCATGAAGCCGGAGTTGATCGTGCGCCGTTTGACCCACTCCATGGGCTACCGGTACCGCCTTCACCGAAAAGACCTGCCGGGGAAACCCGACCTCGTTTTTCCGGCGCGGCGCAAAGTGATCTTCGTGCATGGCTGCTTTTGGCACCAGCATGCGGACCCCGCTTGCAAAATTGCCCGGCGCCCCAAATCCAATCTCGACTACTGGTTGCCAAAGCTGCAACGAAACGTTGAACGGGATGCCGAACACCGTGACCGCTTGAGCGCCTTGGGTTGGCAGGTTCTGGTCATTTGGGAGTGCGAGGTCAAGATCGCGGCAGGCTTGCCGGAGCGGATTGAGGAATTCTTGGAGCAAGGATGACCACAAAAGGGTCCGGTCGTCGGCGATGGAATCGAGAAGAGTCGCTGATCGTCTTTAACTTGTACTGCAGAATTCCGTTCAATGTCTCAAATCGTTCCCACCCGGACGTCCAGCACATCGCCCGCCTCGTCGACAGAACGCCCGATGCTGTAAACATGAAAATCGGCAACCTCGGTAGCTTGGACCCGGAATTGAAAGAGCAGGGCATTCGGGGCCTAGGCCACGCTTCGCGCCTTGATCAAGCAACTTGGAATGAATTTCATGCTGACTGGGAGGCCCGCATCGAAGAAAGCCAAAACCTGATTTTCGAACGGGAACAAGCGTTGGGGGTCCAATCCTCGAACCGGGAGGAAATTCCTCTTGAAGGCGAGGAGCGATTGGCGCCTCGGAGGATTCGAGTGAATCAGGACTTTTTTCGAGGGGTTGTGCTGTCCGCATACGGTGGGAAGTGCTGCATCACGGGGATTGACCTCAACAAGGTCCTCGTTGCGAGCCACATCAAGCCCTGGAAGCACTCCAACAGTAGGGAAAAACTCAACCCGCGAAACGGACTGTGCTTGAACGCCCTCCATGATAAGGCTTTCGATCGTGGGCTAATCGCGGTCAATGACGACTACACAATTGCCGTGAGCAGCGTTGTCTCCCAGTCCTCAAACGATGCTGTGCGCAGACTGTTGCTGGAGTACGAGTCCCAGAAGATCAAGCTGCCGTCTCGGTTCCACCCCCACCCGGAGTTTCTACAGTGGCATCGAGACGAAGTTTTCGCGCAATAGGGTCCATTGTCCACGTTTGAGTCATTCTTCTAGCCCAATAGCTGATGCGTTTCACTCCGATGTTTCCTGCGGCTCGGCAAATGCACGGCCCGACCACACCCGCAGGCTTGCTCAGCGCCTACCTTTTGTACTTGTTCCTGATCAATCCGAAGTAAACGTAGGCTGCCGTCAGCGCCGCCGCGACCGCCAGACCGATGTTGCCGTACATGGGCCGAACCTGGAGGCCGAGGAACAGGGCAAACGAGAACACAAGATAGATCATCACGATCGCGGCCGTGTGCGCGAGCACCCGGATCACAACGCGCCCTTGCCGTCTCTCCATATGCAACTCCTTCGCGGTCGATACTGCTGAACACACGAGGGCAGTCTATCCCATGGCCCGAGTTGAGCGGCAGGTTAAACTCCCCCTTCAACATCTCAGGAAGCTGCCCATGCCACGAAAGTTCCCCAGCACCCGCCTGCGCAGGGTGCGCGCCCAGGATTTCTCCCGCCGCTTGGTGCGGGAGACCGTTCTGACCGTCGATGACCTGATCTATCCGATGTTCGTCATAGAGGGCAGCGGGGAATCGGTGCCGGTGGCCTCCATGCCGGGCATTGAGCGGCACTCCATCGACAACTTGGTCCGCGAGGCGGAAGCCGTGGCCGCCTTGGGCATTCCGGCGGTGGCGCTCTTCCCCAACGTGGCAGCGGAACTGCGCAGCTTTGATGGCGCAGAAGCCTACAACCCCGACGGCCTGATCCCTAGGGCGATCCAGGCAGTCAAGCGGGCGGTGCCGGAGCTCGGCGTCATCACCGATGCGGCCCTCGATCCCTACACCACCCACGGCCAGGATGGCATCGTTGACGACGCCGGTTATGTGGTCAACGACATCACGGTGGAGGCGCTGTGCAGGCAGGCCGCGGTTTGCGCCGCCGCCGGGAGCGACGTCATCGCGCCATCGGACATGATGGACGGGCGGGTGGGCGCCATCCGCGAAACGCTTGACGGCGACGGCCACATCAACACCGCCATCATGGCCTATTCCGCCAAGTACGCGTCCTCCTACTACGGCCCGTTTCGCGATGCGGTGGGCTCCAGCGCCACCTTGGGCGGCGGCGACAAGTTCTCCTACCAGATGGACCCGGCCAACAGCGACGAGGCGCTGCACGAGATCGCCTTGGACCTCGATGAAGGCGCCGACATGGTGATGGTCAAGCCGGGGATGCCCTATCTCGACATCATCCGCCGGGTCAAGGAGCGCTTCGGCGCGCCGACCTTCGCCTATCAAGTCAGCGGCGAGTACGCCATGCACATGGCGGCGGTCGAGGCCGGCTGGCTGAACGAAGGCGTGATCCTCGAATCGCTGCGCTGCCTGAAGCGGGCCGGCGCCGATGGCATTCTCACCTACTTCGCCAAGCGGGTGGCCGCCGAACCTCGATTGCTTAGCGGATGATGGGTGCGGGGCAGGGGCATCCGGCACTGTTAAGGCTATTCCACACCCTCAAACTCCACATCATCGACGGGGCCTGGTGTGCCGGATGCCCCTGCCCCGCACCCATTCTCGGAGTCCAGGCAGTCAGAGGTTCAGAGTCCTGCTGCGGCAAAGCGGGCCTCGGCTTGGGTGCGGAGATCGCCGTCGAAGTTGTCGAGGAAGCGGGCCGCATCGGCGGCCGGGTCGACGCGGGGGCTTAGGGCGTCCAAGTCGATGAGGTGGACTTGGTTGTCCTGGACCAGGAAGTTGCTGGCTTTGGTGTCGCCGTGGCCTATCTCGGCAGTCTTGAGCTGCTCGAACAGCCGGGCAACCTGGTCCAAGCGACCGGGAAGCCAGCCTTGGGCGCTGGCTTCACCAGCTAGGTCGAGTCTGCCCATGTCTTCCATGATCAGGTAGCACTGACCGGTTAACGGGCCCCACCGGCGCTCGATCAAGGCCAAGGGCGCGGCGGTGGGGATCCGGAGCAGTTCCAGCCGATGCCCGTTGCGCCAAGCGTTCAACGCTCGACGTTTGAACCAGCGGCGCAGGCGGTGGCTCAAGCTCTTGATGTTGTAGCGTTTGACTATGACTGGCGAACCAGCAAGCTGAAGCCGGAACACGGTCGCGGAGCGGCCGTCCTTGATGATCTCGGCTGAGCCCAGGAAATCCTCGGGGTCCTTTGCGAATGCCTCGGCCCACGCCATTCGGTCGCCGCCCCAAGCGCGCTTGACCAAGCACCGCCGTCGCCAACTCGCGCTCACGTGGAACTCGGTGCAGGTGCGCTCGGTCTTGGCGAGGTAGCGCCGCACCCGCCGCCGCCGCGCTGCCGCCAGCAGCCGTTTCATCCGAGCCATCCGGCCAGCGTCGGCCGTCCAGTTGCGGCTCTCCGCGTAAGCAGCCAGCAGCGGCTCCAACCACGCATCCGGCGCCGGCGGATGCTGCGCCAGAAAGTCCGCTACGGCCTTGAGCTCCGCCCCCTCGCCACCCCGCCCAAGCTGGCCCACGCCGTCCCCATCGACGACCCACAACTTGCCGCCGCTGTGAATGAAGTTGCCGAGGTGCGGGTCCCGATGGACCAGCCCATGCTCGTGCAGGCGGGCGAGCAGGCGCACCGCCATCATCGCCCCATCAGCATCCCCTGGCGCCAAGGGCCGGGCATCGGCCAGGTAGTGGAACAGCAGCGCCTGTCCGCCTTGCGCGGCGGTGGCGTCGCCAATCAACTCAGGCGTCGGCGCTCCGCTGGCTGCCAGCCGTTCGACGCCCCGCCGCTCCCGAGCGCAATAGCGTCCCGCGCCGGAACCCATGAACAGCTTCACCACCAGGTCACGGCCCTGCCAATGGCCGAGCGCCGTCAGCCGGCGTCCGGGCAGCAGGCGGAAGATGCGGCTGATCCGGCAGGGCTCGCCGTTCAAGGTGATGCTGAACGGCGCCTCGACAGCCCTGCCAAGGCGCACCAGATCATCCGGCTCCAAGGTCACGCCTGCTGTCCCGGCGTCAGCCCTTGCCGCTGGGCCTTGCGGTGCAGCGCCTGCGCCCGTCGAGCCACCGCCCGCCAGAACCGCGGGTCCTCGCCGTAGGCCTCCCGCAACGGCCGCCCCGTGTAAATGCGCAGAAACCGCAGCCGCGAGCGGGCCGGCAGATCCAGGTCCAACGTGGAGAACAGCAGGGCCGCCAGGTCCCGCTTTCGCCAGTAGGCGGACAGCCTAGGCTGCAGCCGCGCCCGATGCAGGTCCAGCACCGCCAACCGCGCTTCGCCCTGGGCCCACTTTTGGCGGTCGAGCATCAGGTGGCAGATGTAGAGGTCCCGGTGGGCAACCCCCGACTCGTGCAGGCGGCGCACAAAGCGGGCCACCGCCATGATCAACCGCCGCCGAGCCCGTGGCGAAGGCGGTTGGCGGGCCCAGTCCGCAGCCACCGCCTCCAAACTGCCATAGCCGCTCAGTTCCGCGCAGAGCACAAAGGAGCGGCGCCGGGCGGGATTGCCGCCCTCGGTGGCGAACGCAGCCACCCGGGGGGCGGGCAGATTCCGGGCGGCGAGATGGCGGCAGGCGCGGTACTCGTTTTCCGCGCCCAACACGGGCCGCTTGCCGACCAGCCAGTTCTTGAGGATTTCCAGCCAGCCGACGCCCCGGTGCCGCTTGAGGAAGTAGGGTTGTCCGCCAATCTGCACCCGCAATGTCGAGCGGCGCTTCACTGTGCGGAACACCTCGCCCTCGGCCGATTCGGCCCAACGCAGCAGGTCTTCGCCGCCAAGCCGCTCGGCAAGCTCGGGGGCCAGATAGGCGCGGTGATTGGTGCTGCGCTTCACTGGCACCCGGACCCTGTCAAAGCCGGTCGGCTGGCGAACGCCTCGAACCGGTCCACCGCGCGCTGTGCGAGCTGGTAGATGCGCTCGTCGTCGGCCAGCGCTTGGCCGTTTCGAGCCCAATCGGTCCGCTCATCGGAGGTGATCAGCTCGGCAAGCTGCGCGTTGAAGGTGTCCTGATCGTAGGGCGTGGGCGTAATCAACCCGGCCCGGGCTTCGCGCAGATAGGGGGCGTAACCGCAGTTTTCCGTGACCAGGGCCGGGGTGCCGGCGATCATGGCCTCCAGGATCACCATGCCAGCGTTTTCATCGTAGGCCGGCAGCACGAAGCCGTCTGCGGCGAACAGGAAGTCGGGCACATCGGGACGTCCGCCCATGAAGCGCACCTGCTCACCGATGCCGAGCCGGTCCGCCAACCGCTCGAACGGCTCGGCGTTGTCGTCACCGAGCACATAGAGCCAGGTTTTGGCGAAGACCTCGCGAGGCAGCGCATTGAGTCCCTCGAGCAGGCGGTCCAAGCCCTTCTTGATGAACCCGGAGCCGATGAACAGCAGCAGGCACTCGCCGTCGCCCACGCCGAGCTGTGCCCGCATGCGCCGGCGGATGGCGCCCTTGTCCGCGGGCGCCGTGCGATTCCGCTCGATGCCCGGTGGCAGGGGGTGGAAACGCTCCGCAGGCGTCTGGTAGTAGCGTCGGTAGGCCGGCGTTTGCGCATCGGAGATGGTCAGGATTTCCGTGTCGGCATCGGCATCGAAGACCGCTCGTTCCGAGCGCAGCAGGGAGCGGTAGCGGGGCAGCAGCCGGTACCAGGCGCTGCGTTGGGTGCGGGCCTTGTCTTGGTAGCAGGAGTCCCCGGCGTAGTAGGCGTCGAGGCCGGGCATCTTGTTCATCCCCACCACCAAGTCCACCGGCTCGGCCTTCAGGTCAGCGCGCACCCAATCGGCGAAGCGTTCGTAGAGCCGGTGATTGGCCAAGGCCTTGACCGGCGCCAGCTTAAGCTCCACGCCATCCGGCAGCGGGCCGTCATCGCGCCAGTGGATGGCGTAGATGCGCACCCAATGCCCACGGCTGCGGGATTCGGCGACCATCTTCATCAGGTCCCTTTGAATGCCGCCGAAGGGGAAATACTTGAAGATGCAGAAGGCGATCTTCATGCATCCGCCCCGAGCGCCAAGGCCCGCGCCCACACCCGCTCCGGCGTCAGTTCGGCGTAGCAGGGGGGATTGGCGGGCTCATCGCACCACATACGCCCCGGCCCACGATAGCGGCAGGTTCTCGACAAGCAAGGCGCGCAGGGGAAGTTCGAGCTGAGGGTGGCGACCCGCTCGCCCCGGCAACCGGTCAGATCGGGCGCCGTGCTGCCGTACAGGGCCAAGGTGGGCACGCCGCAGGCGGCGGCCAGATGCGCCAATCCGGAGTCGACGCCCACAGTCAAGCGCACCCCTTGCAGGACGTCGATCCATTCGCCGATGCCCATCGCCTCAAGCACTCGTCCGCCGCCGCTGTTGGCGATGCGTTCGGCGCGGCAACGCTCCGCCGCATTGCCCCATGGCAGCAGCACCTCGAATCCAGATGCCTGCGCTTGCTTGGCCAGCTCGATCCACATCGCCTCCGGCCACAGCTTCGAGGGCCAGGAGCCGCCATGCAGGAAGAGGCACGCCGAACGGCACGCCGAATGGCACGCCTGGCCTGCGGACTCGCGCTGGGCCAAGCCGAAGTCGAGCGGCTCCGCCGCATCCTGAGCGTAGCCAAAAGCGCCCGCAAAGAGTTGCCGCTGCCGGTCGATGGCGTGCTGTTGCCGCGGCACCGCAACGCCGCGCTGGTACAACCAGGCGGCGGCCGCCTCGCGCGCGTCCCGGCGCGCGAACCCCACCCGTTCCGCGCCGCGGGCAAGGGCAGCCACCAGGGCGCTTTTTACCAAGCCCTGGGCATCGAGCACCAGATCGTATTCGTGAGCGCCAAGATTGGCTTGGAATTCCGCCATTTCCCCGCGGGAGCGCAGGAGCCTGCGCCGCCAACGCCGCCAAGCAATGGGGATCACCCGGCCCACCGCCGGATGCCGTTCGGCGATGGCCTGATAGGCTTCCTCCACCACCCAATCGAAGCGCACCCCATGCCGGCTGGCCGCGGTCAATGCCGGCAACGCATGCACCACGTCGCCCAACGAGGAGGTCTTGACCAGCAGCGCTTTCATGCCAGGGCGCGGGCGACGGCGTCGGGCGTCAGTTCCCGCAGGCACTTCAGGTGGCCAAGCGGGCAGTCGCGCTGGAAGCAGGGCTGGCAGTCCAAGCCGAGGGACAAAACTCGTGCGTTGGCATCAAGGGGCGGCGTGAATTCGGGCGACGTGGAGCCGTAGAGGGCGACCACCCGCACCGACAGAGCGCAGGCCACGTGCATGAGCCCGGAGTCGTTGGTCACGACGGCATCGGCCAGCGAAAGGAGGTCCAGCGCATCGGTCAGGCGGGTGCGGCCGGCCAGATTGACGGTGCCGGGAGCCGCCTCGGCGATCGCCACGCCCAGTTCCCGATCGCCCGGCGAACCGATCACCCAGACGGCGTGGCCGGCCTTCAGGCGCTCCCGGGCGAGGGCGGCGAAGTGGTCGGCCGGCCAGCGCTTGGCGGCGCCGTACTCGGCGCCGGGGCAGAGGATGACCACCGGAGCGGCAGTGGCCAAGCCGAAGCGCTCGACCAAGGCGTCGCGATTGGCCCCATCAACCGTCAGCACGGGTGCGGGATAGGGCTGCGGCAGGCCTTGTCCCGGCGGGTAGGCCAACGCCATGAAGCGCTCGATCATTTTCGGGTGCCGGTCCCGGTCCAAGCGCCGCCAATCGTTGAGCAACCCGAAGCGCGCTTCGCCCAACCAGCCGATGCGGCGGGGAACCCGGGCCCAGCAGGGCATCAGCGCGGACTTGAAGCTGTTGGGCAGGACGTAGGCCGCATCGAAGCCAACCCCGCGAAGGGCCCGACCCAAGCGCCGCCGCTCCCGCCAGCCAAGCGCACCCTGGGCGACAGCCAACTCATGCACTTGGTGAACGCCCGGCATGCGCGTCCCCAACGGCGCAGTCGCCGGCGGCGCCGCCAAATGAATCTCGGCATCGACGTCCTCGGCCTTGAGCGCCTGAACCAAGGTGTGGGCCATCACCATATCGCCAACCCAGGCTGGCGCTATGATCAGGGCTTTCATAGGGCTAGCGGCCTAGACGGGCGTATGCCACTCAGGAAAGGCGTTGCGTTGGCCGCGCACCTGGTCGAAGTAGGCGCTTTGCAGCCGTTCGGTGACCGGGCCGCGCTGGCCATTGCCGATGCGGCGCCCGTCGAGTTCGCGGATGGGCAGCACTTCGGCTGCCGTGCCCGTGAAGAAGGCTTCGTCGCAGATGTAAACCTCATCCCGGGTGATGCGCCGTTCGACGATCTCCAAACCGGCCTCGCGAGCCAAGTGAAACACCGTGTCACGGGTGATGCCATCCAGGCAACTGGTCAGTTCCGGGGTGTGCAGCAGGCCATCGCGAACGATGAAGATGTTCTCGCCCGAGCCTTCCGCTACGTAACCCTCGTTGTCGAGCAGCAGCGCTTCGTCACAGCCCGAATCGAGCGCCTCGTGAAGCGCCAGTATCGAATTGATGTAGTTGCCGTTGGCCTTGGCTTTGCACATGGTGATGTTGACGTGGTGGCGGGTGTAGGACGAGGTGCGCACTGAAATGCCCCGCTCGCGGGCGTCCTCGTCCATGTAGTTGGGCCACGGCCAAGCGGCGATGGTCAAGTTGACGGTCAGATCCTGGGCCCGCAGCCCCATGGCCTCGGAACCGAGGAACGCCATGGGCCGCAGGTAGCCTTCGCCAAGCCCGTTGGCGCGCAGGGTCTCGACCTGGGCGGCGTTGATCTCGTCCGCCGAATAGGGAAGCTCAAGCCCGAGTATGTGCGCGGAGTTGAACAGGCGCCGGGTGTGTTCGCGCAGCCGGAAGATGCAGGGCCCCTTGGGCGTTTGGTAGGCGCGCACCCCCTCGAACACGCCGAGCCCGTAGTGCAGGGTGTGGGTCAGCACATGGACCTTGGCGTCGCGCCATGGGACCAATTCGCCGTTGAACCAGATGAAGCCGTCTCGATCGGCAAAACTCGGTGTGCTCATGTTCTCCTTCGCTGCGATCCCGCACTGCTGCCCGCTAGGCCGGGGGCTGGTCCAACAGCCGTTGCCAGAGGTCCAGGATGACGCCGCGGTGGACGGCCAATTCCGCGTCCCCGCCAGCGTCCTTTAGATCCAGCACTTCACGATGGTGGCGTTCCCGCAGCGCGAGGTAGGCACGGGTCAGGCCATCGGCGTCTTCACCATCGAGAACGCCGGTTTCCTTGGCGGCCTCCAAGATGCGGACGTTGTCGGAGTGACGGGCTAGGGCTGGCTCCTCGTGGGCATGGGCCAAAACGATGTATTGCACCATAAATTCGATGTCAACGATACTGCCGCGGCCCCGTTTCAGGCCCTCCCCTCCGGAATCGGCAGCCGAGCCGCGGCCACGTTGATGGGCGGCGATGCGCTGGCGCATCCGGTTGACCTCCGCACGCAGGGTTTCGGCTGCGCGCGGCTGACACAGCAGGTCGATGCGGGTTTGCTCAAAGCGGCGCTGAAGCTCGGCGTCGCCCGCCACCGCCCGGGCCCGCACCAAGGCCTGATGCTCCCAGACCCAAGCACGGCTGCGCTGATACTCCACAAAAGCGTTCAAGCTGGTCATCAAGGTGCCAGCGCTCCCGGAAGGGCGCAGGCGCATGTCCACCTCGTACAGCGGCCCCATGTAGGTGGGTGCGGTCAGGTAGTGGAGCAGCTTGCGCACCAACCGGTGCGCGAACTGGGCGTGGGCCAACGGCAGATCGTGCACGAAGACGATGTCGAGGTCCGACCCCGGCCCGAGCTCAATGCCGCCGAGCTTGCCGTAGCCGACGATGACGAACGGCCTGCCGTTCAAGCCATCCGGTGCGCCGTGGCGAATCTCGCACTGATCCCAGGCCAATCCAAGGCTGTGCTCGAGCACGGCTTCCGCCAAGTGGGTCAGGTAGTCGCTGACGTGCATCAGCGCCAAGCCGCCGAGCGCCTCCGCCGCCGCCACCTGAAAGACGTGCCGTTCCTTGAAGGCGCGCAACGCATCGAGCAGCGCCTCCTCATCACGCACCTCGGCGAGCTGCTGGCCAAGGGCTTCGGACAGCGCCTGCCGATCAGGGGCCAGCTTCACCGAAGGGCGGTCGATGAGCAGGCTAAGCAGCCTCGGCCGCTGGCGAATCTGCTCCGCCAACCACAAGCTGCGGCAGGCCACGCGAACCAGCCGCTCGGCCACCTCCGGATGGTCGCGCAGCAACGCCAGGTAAGTTGAACGGCGCAGCACGGCGCGCAGCAGGGGCATGAGGCGCGTCAAGCCCTGCAAGGGATCCTTGGCCAGGGAAAGCGCCTGCAGCAGCCGCGGCATCAATTCATTCAATCGACGCCTGCCCGCCTCCCCGACCGAGGCCCGATCCCGGGCCTTGGCGAGTTCGTCAAGCAACGCCACGGCCTGAATCCCGTCGCCAAAGCCCGCCCGGGCCAAGGCCAGCGGAACGCTGCGCGACGCCCAGAGGTCCCGCTCCGGGTCGGGCGCATCGGTTACTAGCAAGCGTTCAAAAACCGCCTCCACTCGGCTGCGATGGGCCGCCAAGGCTGCCAAGTAGGCCTCGTAGTCATCAAAGCCTAAGCTCCGCGCCAATCGAAGCCGGCTGAGGTCCGACGCCGGAAGGCGCTGGCTCTGCCGATCGGCCTCGGCTTGGATGCTGTGCTCCGAGTCGCGCAGGAAGCGATAGGCGGCACTGAGCTCGCGGGCCGCCTCCGGGTCGAAAACGCCAGCGTCCCCAAGCGCGCCCAAGGCGGCCAGAAAGCCGGGTTGCCGCAGTTCCGGCTGTTGGCCGCCGCGCACGAGCTGTTGGACCTGCACGCAGAACTCGGCATCGCGAATGCCCCCGGCGCCCAGTTTCAGATCGTCGGCCCGGCGGCGATCGTCCATCCGCCGGGCTTTCATCGCCCGCATCTCGTCGATCGCCCCGAAGTCCAGGTAGCGGCGATACACAAAGGGCTCAATGGCATCAAGGAAGGCGGCGCCAAGAGCAAGGTCGCCCGCGCAGGGCCGCGCCTTGATGAAGGCGTAGCGTTCCCAATCGCGGCCCTGGGTCTCAAAGTAACCGGTCATGGCGGCGCAATCCATGACCAGCGCGCCGCTGCCGCCGTAGGGACGCAGGCGCATGTCCACCCGGAACGTGAAGCCGTCCTCGGTGACGCTGTGCAGCGCCTCGATCAGGCGCTGGCCCACGCGGGTAAAGAAGTTGCGATTCGAAAGGCCGGAGGCGGTGCGCCCGTCCTCGGCAAAGGTGAAGATCAAGTCAACGTCCGAAGACAGGTTAAGCTCGCGGCCACCGAGCTTGCCCAAGGCGAGCACCGCCAGCCGCTGGGGCTCGTTCGACGATGCGCCCAAGGGCTCGCCATGGCGTTCGGCCTCCCAGCGCTCCACCACGCCGAGGGCCGCTTCAATCAAGGCATCCGCCAAGTCGGAGAGCGCACTCACGGTCTCCTCGAACGATGCGAGCCGCAGGAGGTGGCGCCAGACGATGCCAAACTGCCAACGATTGCGCAGCCGCCGCAGGGCGCGCTTGAGCGCCGCCATGTCGGTGGCGGCGGCTACGCCGCTGAGCTCAGCCTCCAGGGCGGCCGCATCCGGCGGACGGTTGAAGGATTCCGCAGCGAGCCCTTCGGCGAACCACTGCCGCTCGCTGCGGGCGACCTGGGCGGCAAAGTCGCTCAGGCCAATCACCCAACGGGCGTCGGGCGGGAGCGCCAGCTCATTGTGGCTGGCAAAGCGGTCCGCCCGCTCAGCGATCGGCCCCGGCAGCGCGTGGCGGGAGATGGCGGCCTGATCGGACACTCGGCCCTGCCTTCGAATCGGTGACTTCAGCAAAGGTTAGCAAACCCATCCCAAAAAGAGGAAAATCAGCCGTCTTGAGTGTTGGAGGGACATCGTGCCGCTGCCCGGGTTCCAGGAAATGCTGGGGACGCTGATCGCCGAGCCGTCGGTGAGCTGCACCAGCCCGGATGTCGATCAGAGCAATCTGGGCGTCGTCGAGCACTTGGCGGGCTGGCTCGAGGACTTGGGCGCGTCCATCGAACTGATGCCGTTGCCCGGCGTCCCCGGCAAGGCCAATCTGATCGCGACCCTGGGCGCGGGTGAAGGGGGCTTGGTGCTGGCCGGGCACACCGACACCGTGCCCTTTGACGAAGACGCCTGGAGCCAGGATCCCTTCGCCATGGCGGAGCGCGATGACCGCTTCTACGGGCTGGGCGCCTGCGACATGAAAGGCTTCTTTCCCGTGGCGCTCAGCGCCGCCGCCGCCTTCGCTGGCCGCAAGCTGCGCGCGCCGCTAGTCCTGGCGGCCACCTGCGATGAGGAATCCTCCATGGCCGGGGGCCGATTTCTCCTGGAGTCCGGCAAGCCCCGGGCCGAGGCCGCCATCATCGGCGAACCCACGGGGCTTAATCCCATCCATGCCCACAAGGGCTTCATGCTGATCTCCATTCAGCTTGAGGGCGCCGCTGGGCACTCCTCCAATCCAGCCCTGGGCCGCAACGCGCTGGACGCCATGCACGCGGTGATGTCCGAGTTGATCCGCTTTCGCGAGGAGCTCGCCCGCCGCCACCAAAGCCCCCTGTTCGAGATTGAGGTGCCGACCCTGAATCTGGGCTGCCTGCGTGCCGGCGACAACCCCAACCGCATCTGCGGCCACGCCGAACTGCAGATCGACCTGCGCCTGCTGCCGGGGATGGACTCGGATGCGGTGCTTGATAGCCTGCGCTGCCGAGTGGAGGCGGTCGCCGCCGCCGCCGGCACCGAGGCCTCCCTGGAGTCCTTGCACCCGCCGGTGCCCGCCTTTGAGACCGCCCAGGAAGGGCCGCTGGTGCAGTTGCTGAGCGGCCTGTCCGGCAACGCGCCGGGCAGCGTCAGCTTCGGCACCGAGGCGCACTTCTACCAGTGCCTCGGCGCGGAGACCGTGGTGTTCGGCCCGGGCAGCATCGACCAAGCGCATCAACCCAACGAGTTCCTGGCCCGCAACCAAGTCGGTCCCGCGCAGAACGCCCTCGAACAAGCGATCGCGCACTACTGCCTCTAGCACGGCCTCCCAATGAACACCCGAGACTACGCCCGCTGGTTCCGCGCCTCAACGCCCTACATCAGCGCCTATCGCCAGCAGACCTTCGTGGTGCTTTTGCCCGGCGAGGCGCTCACTCATCCCAATCTGGTCAACGTGGTGCATGATCTGGCCTTGCTGAACGTCTTGGGTGTGCGGTTGGTGATCGTCCACGGCGCCCGCCCGCAGATCACCGCTGCCCTGTCCGGCAGCCAATCGGCGAACCACATGGAAACCCAGGATGGGGTGTCGCGCCGCGTCACCGACCCGGAAGCCATGCAGGCCATCGCCGGGGTGTGCGGGCAATTGCGCACCGAGTTGGAGGCGCTGTTCTCCACCGGCGTGCCAACCAGCCCGTTGCACAACGCCGAAATTCAAATCGTCTGCGGCAATTTCATCACCGCCCGGCCCATCGGAGTGCTCGACGGCGTGGACTATCAGTTGACCGGCCAGCCCCGCCGCGTTCAGGCAGGGCGCCTGAACGCCATGCTCGACGCCGGCGCCATCGTGCTGCTGTCGCCCATCGGCTACTCTCCCTCCGGCCAACCGTTCAACTTGGCGGCGGATGAATTGGCCGGGGAGGTCGCCTTAGCCCTCAAGGCCCGCAAGCTGATGGCTTTCGACCGCCAGCCTTATCTGGCCGAGACCGGCGGCCAGAGGCTCAGCAATCTAACGCCGGCAGGCGCCAGCGCCGCGCTTGCGTCCACCCCGGCCGACGAAGCCACCGGACGGTGCCTGGCCATGTTGGCGCGGGCGGTCGCTGGGGGAGTCGCCAGCGGCCAACTGGTCAGCTACGAGGACGACGGCGCATTGCTCGCCGAGCTCTTCACCGCCGAAGGCGTTGGCACCCAGATCACCGAGGACGACCGTCGCACCGTGCGCCGGGCCGAACCCCGGGACGTGGCCGACATCGTGGAGGTGATACGGCCCCTGGAGGAGGCCGGCATGTTGGTTAGGCGCTCCCGAGATCGGCTGGAGCGGGAAGTCGAGCGCTTTCTCGTCGCCGAGGTCGATGGCTTCGTGGTGGGCTGCTGCGCCCTCTATCCCGCCGGCGACAGCGTGGAGCTGGCCTGCGTGGCCGTGCATCCGGCGCACCGGTCCGCGGCAGGCAGCGGAGCGGGCGCACGGCTGCTGGCGGCGGCCGAGGAGGCCGCCCGGGCCCAAGGCTTCGAGCGGATGTTCGCCCTCACCACCCAAACCCGGGATTGGTTCGTCGAGCAGGGTTTTGAGGATGGGTCCGTGGAAGACCTGCCCGCACCCAAGCAGACCCTCTACAATCACGCGCGCGGCGCCAAGGTGCTGTTCAAAGCGCTGACTTAAGCCGCGTCGATGGCCAGGCCGGCGAAAACGCAACAACCAAGGAAACGGGGAAGATGAACGACCAACGCCCACACTCCTCAATCGTCGTGGACGGCGTCGCCCAAGCACCCAGCCGAGCCATGCTGCGCGCCGTCGGATTCACCGGGGACGACTTCGACAAGCCCCAAGTGGGCATCGCTTCGACCTGGAGCATGATCACGCCCTGCAACATGCACATCAACGAGCTGGCGGAAGCGGCGGCGATGGGCGCGGACGAGGCCGGGGCGAAGAGCGTGCAGTTCAACACCATCACGGTCTCCGACGGCATCTCCATGGGCACGCCGGGGATGCGCTATTCGCTGGTGTCCCGGGAGGTGATCGCCGATTCCATCGAAGCGGTGGTCTGCGCCCAAGGCTTCGACGGCTTCGTCGCCATCGGCGGCTGCGACAAGAACATGCCGGGCTGCGCCATGGCCATGGCGCGCATCGACCGGCCCAGCGTGTTTGTTTACGGCGGCACCATCGCGCTGGGCGCGGAGCGCCGTGACGTGATTTCCGTGTTTGAAGCCGTGGGCCAGAATGCGGCCGGCGCGATCACCGACGAGCAATTGAGGGAGGTGGAGCGCACCGCGATCCCCGGCCCCGGCTCCTGCGGCGGCATGTACACGGCCAACACCATGGCCTCCGCCATCGAGGCCTTGGGACTGTCGCTGCCGGGCAGCTCCGCCCAGGAGGCCGTCTCCCAATCCAAGCGCACCGACAGCTACAACGCCGGTGCCGCCGTGCAGCGGCTCATCGAGCGGGGCATCAAGCCGAGCGACATCTTGAGCCGCGAGTCCTTCGACAACGCCATCACCCTGGCCATCGCCTTGGAGGGCTCCACCAACGCAGTGCTGCACCTGTTGGCCATCGCCAATGCGGCGGGCGTGCCGCTCGAACTCGACGACTTCACCCGCGTGGGCCAAGGCGTGCCGGTGCTGGCCGACATGCGTCCGGCGGGCCAATTCGCCATGACCGAACTCATCGACATCGGCGGCATCGAGCCGTTGATGAAGATGCTGCTCGAAGCGGGCCTGCTGCACGGCGGCTGCCTGACGGTCACCGGCCAGACACTGGCCGAGAACTTGGCCGACGTGGCTCCTTATCCGCCGGACCAGGAGATTATTCGGCCACTTGACGCGCCGATCAAACCGGACAGCCACCTCGTGGTGCTTTATGGCAATCTGGCCCCTGAGGGCGCGGTGGCCAAGATCACTGGCCACGAGGGCTTGCGCTTCACCGGCACGGCGCGTTGCTTCCACGGCGAGGAGGCGGCCATGGGCGCGATCATGGAAGGCGCGGTGGGCAAGGGCGACGTCATCGTCGTGCGCAACGAAGGCCCTCGGGGCGGGCCGGGCATGCGCGAAATGCTGTCGCCAACCAGCGCAATCAACGGCCGCGGGTTGTCCGGCGACGTGGCGCTCATCACCGATGGCCGTTTTTCCGGCGGCTCCCACGGCTTCGTGATTGGCCACATCACCCCGGAGGCCTTCGACGGCGGTCCAATCGCATTGCTGGAGGATGGTGATGAAATCACCATCGACGCCGAACGGCGGGAGATCAACGTCACCCTAAGCGACGCAGAGCTGGCCAGCCGACGGGCAAGCTGGCAGCCTCCTCCACCCTACGCGGAGAAGGGCCTGCTCGCGAAGTACGCCAAGCTGGTGAGTTCCGCCAGCGACGGCGCAGTGACGGACAGACTCTAGCGCGGCCGGAATGCCGCTTAGCGGCGTTCCCGGGAGCGTTCCTTGGCTTGGCTGACGCGCAGGCGGCGCGACTTCACCTCGGTTTCGTTGAGCGCGGCGATGGCGGCGCGGGCGTCGTCGTCGCCCATTTCCACGAAACCGAAGCCTCGGGAGCGTCCGGTCTCCCGGTCCATGACCACATTGGCCGAATGGACTTCGCCGTGTTCCGCGAACAGCTCCTCAAGTTGGGGGTCGTCAATGGCCCAAGGCAGGTTGCCCACATATATCTTCATTCTTTGTTCCACATTAGCGGTGATTGAAATGGCCAGCACTCGGCTGACCGCGAACCGGGACACCGCAAAGAACAATAGAACAGGAGGCCAAGGCTTCACCTTCACTTGAACATGAGGCGGGGATCCAGTGGGGCGCTACCATACGGCAAAGCGCCCTTGTGTACAATGCGCGCCGTGCATCTTTCCTGCTCAAACCAAGTGGATCTCAAAGCCCACGCCTGATCGGTGGGCAGACCATGCGCCAGAAGGTCACCGTTACCTATCTCGACTACCACGGCGGGCATGCCGACAGCGTGGTGGCAGCAGACCGGCACTACGACCTGCGCGAGGCCACATCCCCCTGCCCGGAGCTCAATCGATTCCTTTATGTGAGCGTCGGCTACCCTTGGTGCTGGCACATGCGCCTATCCTGGAGCTACCGGCAATGGCTTGACTACCTCGAAGATCCTGGGGTGACCACTTGGATCGGCTACGAGAGCGGCAATCCCATCGGCTACTTTGAACTGCATCGAGACGCCGAAGGCGCGGTGGAAATCGCCTACTTCGGGCTGCTGCCGCACTACGTCGGACGCGGCCTTGGCAAGCGGCTGCTCGATGACGCCATCGCCAAGGCCAGCGCCTTTGGCGACGGGCGCATCTGGCTGCACACCTGCTCCCTGGACCATCCGGCGGCACTGCCGAACTACTTGGCGCGGGGGTTCAGGGTGCGCAGGACCGAGGTGGTGGAGGAGGAGGTGCCGGATGCGCCCTTGGAGCCTTGGCCCGGCGCTCAAGTGCCCTAGCCATGCTCATGGACGTAGTCCACGAGGTACTTCACGTGGTCCACCGGGGTTTCCGGCACAATGCCGTGGCCGAGGTTGAAGATGTGCCCCGGCCGTCCGGCCGCCGAGTCCAGCACCGCCTGGGCTTCCCGGGCGATAGCGGCCCGATCGGCGCACAGCACCATGGGGTCCAGATTGCCCTGCACCGCCCCACAGCCGAGTTCCTGCCAAGCCGGGCCTAGGGGCTGGCGCCAGTCCAAAGCGATGACATCCGGTTCGAGGGCCGCCACATCGGGCAGCAAATGGCCGTTGCCGGTGCCGAAGTAGATGATCGGCACCTCGGGATGCTGGGCTCGAACGCGCTGGATCAGCCGCTCGGTGTGCGGCAGGACGTAGCGGCGGAAATCGCCCACCGACAGGCAGCCCACCCAGGTGTCGAACAGTTGCACGGCGTCCACGCCGGCGCTGATCTGCAACTCGAGGTAGCTGGCCAACTGCTCCACCAGCTTGCCGAGCAAGCGATCCCAGAGGGCCGGCGCCTGATGCATCATGGTCTTGATGAAGCGGTAGTTTCGCGAGCCCGCACCCTCCACCGCGTAGGACGCCAGCGTGAAGGGGGCGCCCGCGAAGCCGATGAGCGCGATGCTCGGCGGCAGGTCGCTGAGTATGTTGCGGATGGTGGCGGCGATGTAAGGGGTGGCTTCCGAGGCGGGTGCCACCGCCAGCGCCGCAACATCCGCCTCCGTGCGCAAGGGGTTGTCGAACACCGGGCCAAGGCCGGGTTTGTAGTCCAACCGCATGCCCATGGGCTCCAGGATCGGCAGCAGATCGGCAAAGAGGATGGCTGCATCCACGCCGAGAATGCGTTGCGCATCCAGCGCCGCCTCGGCCGCCCGCTCGGGATGCTTGAAGAACGCCAAGCTGGGCAGGTCGCCCTTGACCCGGTGGTATTCCGGCATGTAGCGGCCCGCTTGCCGGTTGAGCCAAATGGGCGTGAAGCCGACGGGCTCGCCCCGGCAAGCCTTGAGAAACGGCTTCTCCACGGCTAAGGGGCTAGCTCCCCTCGCGCTTGGCGGGTTCGCCCGACGCAAAGACCGCGGCCACATCCACCGTGAAGCCCGGCAAGGTGGGCGAGTCCGCACGGTCTCCGGGCCGGAACAGGCCGTGTTCCACGTACTGGCCGTCCGCCAGGGTCAACACGGTGATGGTGTCGTTGAGTGGGTTGACTATCCAGTACTCCGGTACGCCGGCTTCGGCATAGTCCGAGCGCTTCTGCACCAGGTCTCGGTTGGGATCGCCCGGACTGACCACCTCCAGGACCCAGTCCGCGCCGTGCCAATAGGCGTTCTGGTTCCTCGGATCCGCGGCGTCTAGCAAGGCCAGCAAATCCGGCTGCCGAAATTTGCCGGGACGCGTGCGCATGCCCAATCCGGACAAGTACAGCTCGCCACCCAGCTCTAGGATGAACGGATACAGTACTCGGTAAACAAAACCCAAGATGGCTTGATGTGTTCGAGTGGGCACCGGAAGAATCTCAATCCAGCCGTCCGTGAACTCGACCAAACGATTGGTGCCTGCCACCAACTTGAGGAACTGCTCCTCGGTCCACAGGCCCTGCAGCCCGTCCAGGCTCGCCAATTCGGTGCCGTCCGCAGTGACTATTTGCAGCTCGCCGCAATGGGCGCCGTTCGCTGTTTCCATAGCGTAGTCCAATGCCATGCTCATGTTTGCGTTTCCTCATCATAGCGCAAGCCGCCGTTCAGTTCGGGTCACGACCGGCAAAGGATTCAACCCTTTGGAAGCGCACGGGACCCAGTCCCTTCAGCGGACGTTCCATCACCGCCGAGAGCGGCACCTCGGCCAGCAGCCCGGTGCGTTCGCAGACCAGCACCTCGCCAGCGTTGGCCTGGCCCTCCAAGCGACTCGCCAGATTCACCGGCTGGCCAATGACCGTGTACTCCAAGCGTCCGCCGCCGCCCCAATCGCCCAACGAGCAATAGCCGCTGGCGACGCCGATCTTGAGGCGCACCGGTTCCGGCAGGCCTTGGGCGCGCCAGCGGTCCGCCAGTTGGGTGAGTTCGATGTCCAGCAGGCGGCAGCAGTGCAGGGCATCGGCGACTAGCCTGGGCCGCTCTTCGGTGCCCGCCTCGCCGAACACCAGCATCGCGCCGTCGCCGAGCACCTTGCTCAAGGTGCCGCCGCAGCGCTGGGTCACGTCGGCGACGGCTTTCAAGTAGCTGTCCAGGACCGGCGTCAACTCCTCCACCGCCAAGCGCTCCACCAAGGGCGTGAAGCCCGCCAGATCGGCGAAGGCCACCACCAGCCAGCGGCGCTCCAGCCGGGGTTGCTCCGCCGCCTTGAGACGGTCCGCCAAGGTGTGCGGCAGGTATTGCTGCAAGCGGGCGTTCATCAGGCGCATCTGCGCCCGCTGGCCGGCCATGCCCAAGGCTTGGCGGTGCGCCCAGTGGCCCAGCAAGGCGCAATAGGCGAGCACCAATAGACTTGAGAAGGCAGCGGCGGCCGGCACGGCGAAGACGCTGGCGGCCGGCGAGGCGAAATCCCCAGCCGCCAATCCCGCCATGGTGCAAAGGATGGCCAGCAGCGCTTGGCGAATGCCGCCCTGCAGGGCGTTGCTGGCCACCAGAATGATGCCCACCGCAAAGAGCAGGCTCGGCGGCAGGCTGGCCCATGCGAAGAGACCGCTCGCAAAGGCAGCTTCCGCCAAGTGAACGTTCAGGATGGTCTTGGCGGACGCCCGACGCTGGCCCAGATCAACCGCCAGCGGCCACAGCAGGCACCAGCCGAGCACCGCGGCGGCGCTCGACGGCGGCGGTTGGTCGAGCAGCAGGAAGCCAAAGCCGATGACCGGGTAGCACAGATAGCGGAACGGCTTGGCGTTGGCGGCGAGTTTGGCGGCGCGAAGCATGGCGACATTGCGCCACATCCGCTGGCCGGCTCGCTATGGGCAATCTCCTACACGCCTGTCAGCCGATGACCTTTCCTAATGTAGGATCGATGTCCGCATCGTAGTCCACACCCTCGAAGCCGAAGCCGAAAATCTTCAGGAAATCGGCGTTGTAGCCCTCTAAGTCACCGAATTCCTTGATGTTTTCGGTATGGACCAGCGGCCAGCGCCGCTTCACTTCGTCCTGGACGGACGCGGAAAGCTCCACATCGTCCATGCGAATGCGGCCCGCCTCGTCAAGACGCGGCGTGGCGCCGGTCGCCAACTGGGTGGCGAACAGTCGATGGATGTGCTCGATGGGGCCCTCATGCACCCCCTGCTCCTTCATCACCTTGAACAGCAGGGACATGTACAGCGAGACCACCGGAATGGCGCTGCTGGCCTGGGTCACGACGCCCTTCAGGGAGGCCACCCGGGCGGACCCGCCGAGTGGCGCGAGACGCTCCGTGATCGCCCCAGCGGCGCGGTCCAGATTGGCCTTGGCCTGGCCTAGGGTACCGCCCGTGTAGATCGGCCAGGTCAGTTCGCTGCCCAGATAGGTGAACGCCAGCGTGCGGAAGCCCGGCGCCAGCAGGTTCGCCTGGTCCAGGGCGTCGATCCAGAATTCCCAGTCCTCGCCACCCATCACGGCGACGGTGTTGGCAGTGTCCTCGTCACTGCCCGGCTCAAGGGCCACCTCCGCGACCTCCCCCTTGTTGACGTTGAGGGACTTCATGGTCAGCGTCTCGCCCAAGGGCTTGATGGCGGAGCGGTGCAGCACCCCGGTGCGGGGATGCAGGCGCACCGGCGAGGCGAGGCTGTAAACCAATAGATCGATCGGCCCGAATCCGGACTTGAGGGCATCCACGACCTCTGCCTTGGTGGCGTCCGCGAAGGCGTCGCCGTCGATGGTGGCGGAGCGCGGACCCAAGGCGGCGGCATCGAAGGCGGCATTGTTGTACCAGCCCGCCGACGCGGTGCGCTTTTCGCTGGGCGGCTTTTCCAAGGAAACGCCCAAGGTGTTGGCCCCGCAGCCGGCGCCTGCCACGATGCGCGAGGCCAGGCCGTAGCCTCCGGAGCAGCCCAGCACCAAGGCGTTGTCCACGCCGACGTCGATGGGCCCAGCCGCCTTCACGACGTCGATCTGCCGCTGCACGCCGGCAGCGCATCCGAGGGGGTGCGCGGTGGTGCAAATGAAGCCGCGGATGCGGGGTTTGACGATCATGCTGACGGCGCCTGAGTGGGACCGGGCGGCATGATACCCTCCGCCACCGCCCAGCGCATGGCGCGCCCGATGTCGAGGATCCAAGGCCCATCGCGCCGCAAGGTGATGGTGGCGTGGTCACCCTCGCGGAGCCGATGGTCCCGGTCGCCGTCCAAGGCGAGCACGCCGGGGCCGCGAAACGGCACCGGCACGTCGAAGGCGATGCGGGTCGCGCTGCGCACCGCCACTTCCTTGAAGAACCCCGGCGACAAGGGGGCGGCGAACCGCTTGCCGGGCCCCATTTCGACCAACAGCCCCGCATCGTCCTGGGCGCCCACCGGATCGATGAGGCCGCCGATCGGGGAGGTGCCGATGGCTTCCGGCTCGGCACGGGACAGGAACAGCCGGGCGAGGCGGTTGGCGTCGAAGGGCAGCAGGTTGCCGACGTGATCGTTCCTCAGCAGCACGGCGTCGATCAGCCCCAAATCTCGATTGGTCCGGGCCGGCGGACTCAACCGTACGTGCAGCACCTTGGCCCGCTGGGCCAGCTCGTCTGCCAGCAACCCGCGCGCCTGCAGAGCGGCGACCATGCCCGCAATGGTGGGCTCGGCCAACACCGGAAAGACGTTGTTGGTGCCGGTGGACAGGGGAATCAGATGCACGTCGTGGCGCTTGCGTTCATGCAGAGCGCGCACGATGGCGCGATTGGAGCCATCGCCGCCGAGGGAGATCAGGGTTCGGCAGCCCGCCTCCAGGAACCGGGTCACCGCCACCTCCGTGTCCCGGGCGTCGTTGTGCGCCTTGTGCGGCAGCAGGTGGACCTCGGCTCGAAGCGGCAATTGCGCCAAGGCCAGGGAAGCGATGCGGAAGGGTTCCTCCAGCACGAACAGATCCGTGGCGCCGGCGGCGTCCGCGCCGGCCGCAGCCCGCGCCACCAAGTCCCGCTTGGCTTCGTGGGTCATGTTGGTGGCCCGTGCCGCCAAACGGCGCACGTCCCGCCCCGACATCGGGTTGACGCAAATGCCGATGGGGGCGTTCAAGAATCCGCAGGCCCGATGCGATCATAGATGGCGATGCGAAAGGCGTGGTCGTGGTCGGCGTCGGCCGGGTGCGGCGTCGAGGCGGTCTCCTCCCACTGCCCCCAGTCCACCTCGGGAAACCAGGTGTCGCCCTCGACCTGGCCCTCAACCCAAGTGATGTAAAGACGGTCGGCGAGCGGCAGCCCGGCTGCGTAAACCGGCGCACCGCCAATGACGAAGGCGGTGTCCACCCCATCCCGGCGGCATTGCCGCTCGGCGATGTCGAGCGCTGCACCGAATTCGGCCGCCACTTCGATGCCCGCCGCCGCATAGCCTGATTGGCGGGTCAGTACGATGTTGGTCCGGCGCGGCAGCGGCCCTGGCATCGACTCCAAGGTTCGCCGGCCCATGATGACCGGCTTGCCCAAGGTGGTGCGCATGAAGTGGCGCATGTCCTTGGGCAGCCGCCAAGGCAGGCCGTTGTCGCGGCCAATGACCCGATCCCGGGTCATGGCGGTGATGAGCGCCAGGTTCATGGATCAGCAAACGCCGCCTACACCGAAATCGGGGCCTTGATGGTGCCGTGGCAGCTGTAGTCGATCAGTTCAATGTCGTCGATGGTGAAGGCGAAGAGGTCCTTGACGTCTGGGTTGAGCCGCACCTTGGGCAGCGGCAGCGGCTCGCGGGCGAGCTGCTTGTCGGCTTGGGCCACGTGGTTGTCGTAAAGATGGGCGTCGCCAAAGGTGTGCACAAAGTCCCCGGGTTCCAGGCCGCAGACTTGGGCCATCATCAAGGTGAGCAGCGCATAGGAGGCGATGTTGAAGGGCACCCCGAGAAAGAGGTCGGCGCTGCGCTGGTAAAGCTGGCAGGAAAGCCGCCCATCGGCCACGTAGAATTGAAACAGGGCATGGCAGGGCGGCAGGGCCATGCTGTCCACTTCCGCCACGTTCCAGGCGCTGACGATGTGCCGACGGGAGTTGGGATCGTCCTTGATGCGCCGCACCACCTGGCTGATCTGATCGATGGAGCCGCCGCCGGGCGCGGGCCAAGAGCGCCACTGGGAGCCGTAAACGGGCCCGAGCTCACCGCTTTCGTCCGCCCATTCATCCCAAATGTGAACATTGTGGTCGGTCAGGTACTTGATGTTCGTGCTGCCGGACAGAAACCACAGCAGTTCATGGACGATGAGCCGAAACGCCACCCGCTTGGTGGTGACCAGGGGAAAGCCGGCACTGAGGTCGAAGCGCAGTTGATGGCCGAAGATGCTGCGCGTGCCGGTGCCGGTGCGGTCGCCCCGGTGGGCGCCGCGGGTGCGCACGAGGCGCAGCAGGTCGAGATAGGGCTTCATCGGGCGATCTTCGAGTGGTTCTGCGGGCGCAATGCGGCCCAAACCATGACGAGGATACCAACGATCGCCATCGGCAGCGATAGCAGATCGCCCATCGTCACCCAGTCCATGGCCATATAGCCCAGATGTCCGTCCGGCTCCCGAAAGCGCTCCGTCAGGAGCCGCAGCCCCCCGTAGCCGGTGAGAAAGACGCCGGAAACGAAGCCGGCGGGCCGCGGACGGGCAGCCGCCCACCAAACCAAGGCAAACAGCACCACACCCTCCGCAAACGCTTGGTAGAGCGGCGAAGGATGCCGGGCAAAGGGTTCCCAAGCGCCGGTGCACAGCGGATTGATGGCGCGAATGGCGTCCGCCTTGCAGGGGTAGATGAAGGCCCAGGCCACATCGGTCATTCGGCCCGGCAACTCGGTGTTGGCGAAGTTGCCCAAGCGCCCGAAACCGAGGCCGATGGGCACGAGGGGGGCCACGAAGTCCGTGACCCGCCAGAAGCTCCGCTTTCGAAGGCGGGCGAACCACGCCATGGCGGCCACCACGCCGAGCAGGCCGCCGTGAAAGGACATGCCGCCATCCCAGATGCGCACCAGGATCATCGGATCCCGCACTAAGGCGTCGAATCCATAGAACAGGACATAGCCCAGCCGGCCGCCGAGCACCGCGCCCAAAGCGCCGTAGAACACCAAGTCGGAGAGCTGCTCGCGGGTCCAGTCCGGCGAACGCCGCGCCCGCCATTTGCCGAGTTGCCAGCAGACGGCAAAGGCGGCCAGGTAGGCTAGGCCGTACCAGCGCACCGCCAGCGGCCCCAGGGCCACGATGACGGGATCAATCTCGGGATAGTGCAATAATGGCTTCCTTTTTGGTGATGGCGGGATCAGTATCGGGATGGCGCACTAGTGGCTTCCTTATTTGGTTTGGCTGACCGTTCTTGGATCAGCCCGACGGACTGAGCAGGATGTGCCTGATTCTCTTCGCCTACCGCCTAACGCCGGGGCAGCCGCTGATCGTGGCCGCCAACCGGGATGAATTCTACGCCCGTCCGAGCGCGGCTGCACACTGGTGGGAGGATGCGCCCGGCTTGCTGGCGGGACGCGATCTGCAGGCGGGCGGAACCTGGTTGGGCGTGCAGGCCAACGGCCGCTTCGCCGCGGTCACCAACTTCACCGACCCCGAGCAGCCGCCGCCGCCCCGCTCCCGCGGCGCGCTGGTGACGGACTTCCTGGGCGGCACGCAAACCTGCTCGGACTACGCGGCCGGCATCCAAGGCGAGCTCTACCAAGGCTTCAACCTGCTGCTCTGGGATGGCCGAAGCCTGGCCTGCACCTCCAACCGGGGCGCGACCCAGACGCTCGAACCCGGATGCTACGCCCTGACCAATGCCGAACTCGGCACCCGTTGGCCGAAGGCGGTGGACGGCGTCGCCCGGCTGCGCCAAGCCGTGCAGGCGGGAACGGACTTGGACGGGCTGATTGCCCTGCTGCGCCACGATCAACTCCCGCAAAGCAGCGCCGCGGCCGCTCAGGCGGCAACCGCGGAATCGCAGACCACCCCCTGCTTCATCCGCGGCGACGCCTACGGCACCCGCGCCAGCACCGCGGTGATTTACTCGGAGGACGGCGGCATCGCCCTGGCCGAACAGAGCTACGGGCCGCTGGGCGCACCCGGTGAAAGGCACGACTTTTCAGTCAATCAAGGCGAGCGCCGCTAGGGCGCTTCAAGCGTAGGGTTCGTCCATTGGCACGAACTCGGTTTCCTTGAGCGCCTCCTCGGTCCAAGCCTGCATGGCGCTGGCGTTGAGCAGCGCCTCCTGGTAAGCCTTCGCCTCGCCGTCGAGGGCGACGCCGTAGGTGACGAAGCGGGAAACGACCGGGGTGAAGAAGGCATCCGCCGCCGAAAAGCCGCCAAACAGGAAGGCGCCACCAGCGCCGAATTCGGATCTTGTGCGGGACCAGTGGGCGCAGAGGCGGTCGATGTCCCGCTGCACGTCGGGGTTCATGCCCTTGCCCGGATGGCGGCTGCGGATGTTCATCGGCATGGCGTTGCGCAGCGCCGAGTAGCCGGCGTGGAAGTCGGCCGCTAGCGAGCGCGCCCGCGCCCGAGCGCGTGGGTCCGCCGGCCAGATGCCTGCCTCCGGATGCAGTTCATGCAGGCGCTCCAGAATGGCGATGCTGTCGAAGGTGGCAAAGCCCGCGCCCGGCTCGCCTTCCCAAAGCACCGGCACCAAGCGGGTGGGCGAGAGCGTGCCGATGTTGCGCGCCCAGTCCTCGGAGTCGAACTTCACCATGCGTTCGCTGAAGGGGATGCCCAACTCGGTCATGGCCAGCCAAGGGCGCAGCGACCAGGAGGAGTAGTTCTTGTTGGCGATGACGAGGGTGAGGTCTGACATGATCAACCGGCCGCAGCCGCCGGTGCCAGTTCCGGTTCGCCGAGCGCCTCGAAGGCCGCATCGGCCACCTCCCAGGTGCGCTGCAGGTCGGCCTCGGTGTGGGCCGTGGAGAGGAAGTGGTTGTGGTAGCCCAGCATGTAGACGCCGCGCTTCACGCACTCGTCGATCCAGGCGAAGTGGGTGCGTTGGCTGACGTTGGCCAAGCGGTAGTAGGGCATGGCCGGTATGCCGGAGGCGATGAGTTCATAGCCGCGCTGGCCCGCCAACTTCACCAAGCCGTCGCTCAGCTTGGTGCCGAGGTCCGTCATTCTGCCGACGGCATCCATCTTGCCAAGCTCATCCAGGGTTGCTTTGGCCGCTGCCATGGGCGCGGCGTTGAAGAACTGGGTGCCGGTGAAGTAAACGTCCTTGGCGGCGTCCTTGAGCGCATCCGTTCCAACCAGAGCGGCCAAGGGGTGGCCGTTGCCGATGGCCTTGCCGAAGCAGATGAGGTCCGGCGTGAAGCCGTAGGCCACGTTGGAGCCGGCCGGGTGCAGGCGAAACCCGGAGCGCACGTCATCGACGATCAGCACGATGCCGTTGGCGCGGCACAGGGCCTCCATGCGCGCCCAATAGCCGGGGGCCGGGAGTTCGTTGTCGGCGAACACCGGATGGTGGTAGGGCGATGAGATGAAGCAGGCGATTTCGCCAGCATGGTCGCTGATGAGCTGTTCGAAGGCGTCAGCATCGTTCCAAGGCACCTTGAGCACCTGCTCCAAATCCGCCGGGATGGCGCCCGGAAAACCCTCGCGCATCCACGGTGCAACGCCGTGGTAGCCGCCGTCCACCTTGACGATCTTGGCGCGGCCGGTGGCGGCGCGCGCCACCATGACGGCCAGCCCGGTGGCGTCGCCGCCGTTCTTGCCGAACAGCGCCCAGTCCGCGGCGGCCACCGTCTCCACCAAGGTCTCGGCCAACTCCACCATGATGGGCGCCGCCAGGCTCACGGTGTTGCCGTGGCGCTGCTCGGCCTCCACCGCCGCCTCGATGGCCGGGTGCCGGTAGCCCAGAATCATCGGCCCGTAGGCGCACATGTAGTCGATGTAATCGTTGCCGTCCACGTCCCAAAAGTGCGCGCCCTCCGCCCTTGAGAAGAACTTCGGGCCGTCCTCGCGCACGGAGTAGCCGTAGTGGCCAAAGATGCCGCCGGGGATCACCTCCTGGGCGCGGGCATACAGGGCTTGGGAACGGCTGATGTCGTAGGTTTGCATGGAAAGGTTCCGCGAGTTCGACCTGGGTTCAGAATACTATGCGCCGCGGTGCCGATTGCCAATTTTGGTCGAAAGCAGCACCGCTCCGCTCCCAAAAGGTAGATGTGATTCCGGGAGGCCGGCGGTTGGGCAGCAAAGCCGCGGGCGCGACAGTCTAGGCTCGCACCGCGATTGTCTATGGGGGCGAACCCATCGGCAGGGAGGTGAGTGCCCGTTAGGAATTCAGTTCCAAAGCGCTGTAAGCTTGCGTTTCGATTCGGAATCCCGACGCGAGAGGTGACAGGAACGCCATGCAGCCGCGATGACTCGAACGCCCCAAGACTGGATCAGTGCTTTTTTGGAGTGTCGGGAAATGGAGCATCCCGACGGGCGTCCGCTCTATGCATATAGATGCGATGCTAGGGAGTTCGCTTCACTAACCGAAGTGCTCTCAAGCCAATCGACAGGCATCCAAGTCCCCAGAAACGTGGTTGTGCGGGCATTTGTCCTCTACGCCGCGGAGTGGTGGCAGCGCCGATACGACGGGAAACGATGGGCATGGGAACCTGTTCTGGCCTCCATTGGCTGGTCGGTGGACTACCCTGATCTCTATCCGCCAGTCACCAATGCGTGTCGATGGTGGAAGATCGACCTGGTAAGGCTTCCCAATGCGGGAACGCGTTACTTGGGGACATTCGCCTGTCAGGGCGGGCTTCCGCTCGCCCTTGTGCGGGATCCTCAAAGCCCAGTTACCCGTTACCTCCGGGCAGTTCTTAAGCACACGACTGCCTACCGCCAGTTTGTGAACGACCCCATCGAACTGGCACAGGATAAGCAACATGTGCTTCGTCCGCCGACACTGCGCCGGGACTACGTCTTCCGGTTGGCTGCTGACCTGATTGAGGCCGTTCTGGACCTCAAGGACCACGCTCCGGGAGAAGACCCCATCGCCTCCCTTGACGACGGGCGCCCCGGTTGGCGAAAAAAAATGCCGTTGAATCTGGAAGACCAAAGGGCGCGAGACGTTTTGCTCGCTCTGCTTCGTGACGCGAGGCGGGCAGACTCGGCTCTCGCCGTATCACACTTTCGCGTTGAACGTTTTTTGCGCAAAACGGATATTGGCTGGCGGCTCGGTGCCAGAGTGGCATTGCCGCGCGAGATTACGGCGGAGGCGCTAGCGAAACATGTTGGTCTGTCATTCAATGATCTGCCGCTGCGAATGCAGGTGCGCATTCAAGCTGATCGGGTTGTTGTAGTTGGAATGTACGCCAAGAGCTCAGACGACTACCTGCTTGTCCCGAACCGACAGGATGATTCCACTGAAATGTGGGACGAGCAGGCGGCCGGGGAGATCAGGCTTCGGTTCGTGGCACGGACATCGATCGGGAACTCGATCCTGCCGAACTACGGTGCCCAGATGAGTGAACTGCCTTGGGCATTTCGTGGCGGCGAGGACGACTGCGCTTTGATCGGCGAGGGCAGCGTTGGTAGTCGGGAGCCCGAGATTCTGGTGTTGATCCCCCAAGGCAGCACAACGACAAGCGGGACGGCAGTTGAAGGGCGTGTCTTGAACCGTGACTTGCTCCGCCTAAAGGACCACACCACCATCGATACCAGTCATGGACCCTGCAAAGTGAAACCTGCTTCCGAACAGTCGGCCGAGGCGGACTACCGACTGTCGGGCCAACGATTCTTCGGCGCCGCATCCGGTTGGCCACTGTTCCGCGGGGTTCCAAGACTCTATGTCGCCATAGATGGGCAAGCTCGCCGCGCTGTGCCAACCAGCGAAGCGAATTGGCGTAAAACGGGCGGCAACTGGCGCGACCAGCCGGATGATGCCCACGGGTTGTGGGAAGTTCGGCACTTTCGCAACGGTGAATTGAAGCACCTTAGCAGAGCGGGAATTCTCCCCGAGGATTTCGACCTGTCAATCCAGCCGGGAAAGGACATCAGCGAAGGCACTCTTGTTTTGGCTGGAACGCCAACACCTAGAGTGGCCACCAACGATGACGGCGTCGCCTTGACGCATCAACAAGTGGGGAAAAGGCTTCGGCTACAACTCGTAGCAGCTGATCCTGCGGCCCCTCCAGCCCAAGTGAAACTCGAATTGCAATGGCCCGGCGGCACTACCGTAACCGTCATCACGCCATTCCCAGGACAGGGTGGCCGATTTGTTCGGGATGGCAGGCCGCTGGAAGGCACACTGGCCATGGATGATCTGTACGGAGTGCGCGCCTCTGCAATGGCCGCGGATAGTTCGCAGAAATTTCGCGTTGAAGCGGAGCTAAAAGCGTTCGACTTGCGGGATTTGCTTGGCATCGCCAACTTCGAACGTCAATTGGAAAAGTCGGGCGCAGCCTATGAGCTGGCCCTGTTCGATGTGCGACCCCAAGTTGAAATGCTACTCGCTGCCTCCGCAGATCCAAACGCAAGAGTCGTACTGCGGATCATTGGACGAGCCCAGACCGAGTACGCCAAGATCGAGATAGTGAGGTTTGCCGCGACGCTCGACTACGAACCGGAGATGACGTTCCTTTCCTTCGCACCACCTATGCAATCCGAGGCACCACCTGTCTTTGAAGCACTGCCCTTAACACGTCCAGATCGCGACCCGATGAGACTTGAGGTTGTTGGACCCAACGCCACCCCATCTGGGGCACTATGGCCGCAACAAGACTCAGACTTGAACGAACCTTGGCTGGCTGTTGTGCGACATGGGAGCCACATGCAGGTACAGCCTATCACGGTCGGCGGCAAGCGCGACCACCTTGGCGTTCGAGACGCCCCACCACCAAGCCTCGTGCAGGCATTGGCCTACGGTGATCAAGAAGCGCGAGAGCGGATGCTAAACGAGGCGATGGATGCCTTGGTCTCGTCCGAAAGCGAAAAGTACGCTGACGGCGAGTGGGCGTTCCTAACTGATGCCCTGCTTCGTGCGGAGGATCTTCCCGCGACTTCACTTGACCTGCTGCGGGTGCTGGTGACAAAGCCAAAACTGCTTGTTCGCTGCATCTTTCGATTGGAGAGCACTCCGAGGAGCCTGCTTTGGCGCCTAAGGGACGAGCTTCCATTCAGTTGGCTGCTGATATCACGAAAAACATGGTGGAATGAGGCAAAGCTGGAATACAGTCGCCTCCGCAGCCAATTGACCGACAGAGCAGACGCCAATGACATAGCCCAAGAGCACATTGGCTCCATTCTCGATGAAGGGGCAGATCATCATCCCGGTTTACACACAGTCGCCACCGATTGCCGGGTGAGAATGGCGGGTGGGGCCGTCAGTTCGGAATTTGTCGAAGCAGTCGTAAACGAAAGGAACCGCAGGCTCCCCGAGCAAATCCGGTTGAGAGCGAACATGGACGACTGGCCCTTGGGATACGGGCGAAAGGAGTGGCGAGACGAACTCATGCGCGGCGACTTGCTTGACCAGCTGGACCTCTGGCTAGATCCGAAGCTACACCGCGCCCGACAGCCGATTTTCGATACACCGATCGCGGCTGCTTGGTGCTGCATATTCGACGCACCGACGTACCGCACAGCTTTTCTTGTCAAGCGCTTGCAGGCCCACGATCCAGATTGGTTCGTGGCCGCATACAACGCTGCTTGGTGGCAGCTCGCGCATAGAGCCGACCAACTGCGCACTCAAGAATGAACCAAAACGTCAGCATCTCCCAGCTTATCAGTGACCTTACCACTCGGTCAGGCCGAGCCATATTGTCCCAACTTGGTCTTCGCTCCAATGCTCTGCGCAAGTACCTGGCCAACCTATACGCCCTCCCACCTGGCCAAGAAGGAGCGCTATTGGCCGAACCGGTGCTTGAAGCTGCATTTGGGTGGACACTGGCAGATTCAGACATGCTTGCCCTCGCTAAACGCCAGCTACTCCACCGGGACTTGGTGGACGCCCTGCACAAGCCACCCCCGGAGTATAGAGAGCATTCGTTCCCTAATCACCGCAAGCCATACAAACACCAACTCGACTGTTGGGAACACCTCCTAGATGAAGTGCCCAGATCAGTGCTGGTCACGAGCGGGACCGGCTCCGGTAAGACCGAGTGCTTCTTAGTCCCGATCTTGGAAGACCTCGTACGTGAGCGTGAGAAGACAGGAGCGTTGTGTGGGGTACGGGCGCTGTTTCTGTACCCGTTGAACGCCCTTATCAACAGCCAACGAGACCGTCTCCGGGCATGGTGTGGGGGCTTCGGAAGCGACGTTCCCTTCTGCCTATACAACGGGGAGACACCAGAAACCGTTCCCTCTCACGAACAAGCAAAAGCGGGAGCGGAACAGCTGTCGAGACGAATCCTCCGTGAAGGCCCCGCACCGCTGCTGATCACCAACTCGACGATGTTGGAATACCTGCTGGTGCGCAGCGAGGATCGCCCTATTCTTCAGCAGTCTCAAGGTAGGCTACGTTGGATCGTGCTCGACGAGGCCCACACCTATGTCGGATCCCAAGCAGCGGAGATGACGTTGCTGCTGCGACGCGTCATGCATCGATTCAACGTCGACCCAAAAAATGTGCGGTTCATTGCCACATCGGCAACCATTGGTAGTGAAGGTGCATCGGAAGATCTTCAGCGCTTTCTAGCCGATGTATCCGGCGCGCCGTTCGATCAGGTGCATGTCGTGAATGGTGAACGCTTTGTTCCGCCGCTTCCCCCTTCAAACGCCGTGGCTCCCCCGCGCACCCCAAGCAGCACCACACCGGGCGAACGCTACAACATCCTCTGTGGCGAGCCCGCTGCACGTGACATTCGCAGCCGTCTCGCCAAAGCCCCGGCAACACTTGGATCGTTGTGCCAGTTAACGGAACTTAGCACCACAAGTGTTACGCGGATACTTGAGGAAGGCTCCTCCGCCCGCAAGGACGACGAGGCTTTTCTTCCCCTGCGCGTTCATCTATTTCATCGCGCACAACGCGGACTCTGGGCATGCGCTAATGGATCTTGCAGCGGAAAGGAAGATCTGGCGCTAGGAGACGACTGGACCTTCGGCGCTATATTCCCTCACAGGCAAGCCCGATGCCCGCATTGTGAGCACTCCGTTTTTGAAGTCGTCGCTTGCACCTCGTGTGGGCATGAATATCTTTCCGCCGACGAAAAGTTCTCTGCCGACACCGGGGAGTCCCGCCTAGAAGCCTTCTTTCAAACAACCCATATCGACGAGTTTCAGCTCGACGTCGACCCTGACCAAGATGCTGAAGAAGAGGAGCCACAATTTTCTTCGGTAAGCCAGCGCTTGCTTTGTGGACGTGTCTCGGACCTCAAAGCAGTCGAAGACTGGCGGCTGAGTGCGGACGGACTCCTCAGCAAAGATGGCCCCGGACTGCCGATTCAACTATCGCCGCTGGAGGTCGATGGATTGAGATGCCCCTGTTGCGACGAGAAGGATCGAGGGGGAGACTTATTCCGGGAACTGCGCATTGGAGCTCCATTTGCTTTGTCCACCATTGTGCCGACGGCTCTGGAGCATGCGCCGCCCATGCAAAGAAGAGCCGACGACCTCCCGAGCAAAGGCAGGCGGCTTCTTGGCTTCAGCGACTCGCGGCAGGGTTCCGCACGCCTCGCTGTACGGCTTCAGCAAGAAGCCGAGCGCAATCGGGTTCGCAGCACACTCTACCACGCCCTAGCCGAGGCGCGACCTCCAGTCTTATCCAACGAGAAGTGAGCCTGAACGGGAGCCGGGTTTCCAACGGGAAGTGAGCCTGAAGGGTCGGTTTTTGGGATCATCGGAGGATGATCGTGACACTTCAGACCGAGCGGATCAGGACGTTGGAGGAGGTTC
>JAJEIQ010000056.1 GCA_022827905.1 Pseudomonadales bacterium
CCTCCAAGGGCCGCCCTCCGCTTGCGCGGAGCGCCCGGAGGGACCATCATCAGCGCTCAAACCAACCCCCGGAGACCGGCCCGGCAGGACTTCCCCGCAACCCCCTTCCTTCAGGCTCATTTCCATATTGGAAAACACTGCGAGGGCGGAACGCGGGGAGCCTTCCTCGGAGCGAGGGCATCTTGCCCTCGATTTGAATCGAGGGAATCCATCGAGGGCGGGACGCCCTCGCTCCGGGGAGGGTGGCAAGCGGCAAGTTGAAACAACCCGCGTTCTATCTGGCAGAATAGAGCCCCATCATAGGCGGCAAAGGAGGATGGCCATGTCTGAACAAGCGGAAATCTACGACATCAACGCCTACCCGGAGCAACGCACGCGCGGGTCGCTGCTCGAGGGCTATCGCTATACCTCGCGGGCGTTCTTCGAGAAGGAGCAGGAGCGCATGTGGACCAAGGTGTGGCTGCTGCTCGGCCGCGAATCGGAGCTGCCCAACCCTGGCGATTGGCAGATGGAGCCGGTGGGGGCCGAGGAGATCCTGATGGTCCGCCAGAAGGACGGTGGGGTGAAGGCGTTCTACAACGTCTGCCAGCATCGCGGCAACCCGCTCGTTGAGGACGACCAGGGCAGCGTCAAGCGCTTCGTCTGCAAGTACCACAGTTGGGCATACACGCCTGACGGTGAACTCAACTTCGCCCCTGACAAGGACGACTTCCCGGAAGGCAACCCCTGCGGCAAGGTGCGCTTGGCGGAGTTGCGCTGTGAGACCTTCGCCGGCTTCATCTGGGTCAACATGGACCCGAAGTGCATGAGCTTGAAGGAGTACCTGGGGCCGATCTGGGACGAATGGCAGTTGCGCGATGTTCACACGTGGCGGCGCACCATGGCCAACAGCATGTGGCTGCCCTGCAACTGGAAGGTGGTGCTGGACAACTTCAACGAGTCCTACCACGTCCCCACGGTGCACATGGGCGCCACCACCGAGACCAACCGCAAGGAGATTCGCGGCCACATCAACACCTACTTCAAGGAGACCCGCTTCGACCTCTCCGACGAGGGACACAACCGGATGATCATGGAGGGCGGCTACGGCGTCGGATCAACGGACAAGGAAGGCAACGTCCTGGAGCCGCTGGCCAGCCAGTTGCGCTACTGGGACATCGACCCCGAGCGCTTCAAGGGCAAGCCGGAAGGCACCCGCGAGGCCCTGCAGGAGGCCAAACGGCGGCTCGGGGCCAGCCGTGGCTTCACCCACTACGACAAGGTTCCCGATGCGCAACTGACCGATGCCTTCCACTACACCCTGTTCCCCAACTTCGCGGTGTCGCTGTGGTCGGACGGCTTCCACTTCCTGCGGGCGCGCCCGCACCCGGACGACCCCCAGCAGTGCTTGTTTGACAACTGGTGGTACGCCAGCCCCGCTTCGTTGGAGGCGGGCACCGAGCGCAATCACGGCGGCCAGGACGAAGTGGAGCGCACCCTGCTCGATTTCGGTTCCGGCGTGTCCATCGGCCCCGGCATCGAGGACGATGTGCGGGTGTTCGTCACCCAGCAGCGCGGCTTTCGCTCACGGGGCTTCAAGGGCGTGTACCTGGCCAAGCAGGAATCGCGGATCCGCCGCTACCACGAACTGATCGACGACTACATCGAGGGGCGGATGCCGAAGTAGGCGGGACGGAACGGTCTTCTAGTGGACCGGCAAGAGTTCGGATTGACGAAACGCCTTGCCATGTTTAATGACCCACTCGATCTGCTGTAGATTCCCAATGTCTGCCAAGGGGTCCGCGCCAAGAATCAGGAAGTCGGCGAACTTGCCGGCCTCAACACTTCCGTATTCATCCTCCTTGTCAGCTATCTGGGCGGAGTTGAAAGTGGCAGCGTGGATCAAGTAGTCCGCGGGTATGCCTGCCCGATGCATGTCCCGTAGCTCCAAATGCATCCCGGATCCCGCAGGGATGCCAATCATGCCGGTATCCGTCGCGACAGCTAACGAAACACCCCCTTCGTACAATGCTCCGACATTCGCTGCCGCCAGTGCGCCTTGCGCCCGATAGCGAATTGACTGGTCATCGGCTGGCGGAATGGGTTCATCCCAAGACTCCACCACACCCGGCACCGAACACTTGCGCTCGATGGGCAACAACTCCATCTCCTTAGTGAACAACTCGATCAAGGTGCGTTTGCGGATTGCCAGAGTCGGCACCACGATCACTTCGTTGGCTTTCAACAAGTTAATGAATGCCTGATCAACAGGCCGATCCGCCGGCACGTGCTGCAGACTTGCAGCACCGGCGTTCACAGCGCCACGCGCGTATTCCAAGGCATGGGCATGAGTGGTGACTTGAAGGCCGTGTTTGGCCGCTTCCGCAACCACCGCCTGTTGGAATTGCCGCCAGTCAGCGAACCAAAGCATCGCACTGATCATGCGACTGCCGCGATCATCGATCGCGGTCTTGATTAGGTCGGCACCTCGCGCCACCGCCTCTTGAACATGAGCAACTGCGGCTTCTGCCGACATCCCTGGCTTGAGCGTGAGTTCGCCATCCCAGGGTGGGATCATCTGCTTCGCGATGAATTCGGGCATTGGCGCGATAACGCCGTGGCCCACAAACACGGTTGGCGCGGCGTCCGTCCGGGAGGCAAGATCACGCGTTTCGTACTCCAGGCTCGGACCGCCCAAGGAAACAACGCTGGTCACGCCGGAACACAGGTTCGCCCGCAATGTGTCTGGAATGTGCGTCTTGATCCATTCTATCTCTTCCTCGTAAGGAACCTTGTCAGTCAGATCGATAAAGGCCGGCCGCGTGTACATGCGGCCCGAGGTCATGAAGTGCACATGTGAATCGATCAGCCCTGGAATGATCCACTTGCCACTCACATCCACCACCTTTGCGCCTTCGGGAACGGCCACGCCAGTGCCGACAGCGATGAACTTGTCCTCTTCCACCAAGACGGTCGCGTCTTCAACCGCAGCACGGTGCGTACCGTCGATGAGGGTTGCGCCCTGATACGCGGTGACGTCCGCATGGCAATAGCCAGCCATCAAGGAAAACGCCATGGAGACGGTCCACCGGACGTCGAGCATGTGTTGCCATGCGCAGTGCCTGGGAGGTGTCTTGATGCCAAGTTCCACGTCTCTCTCCGTGGGTGGGTGCTGGGTCGCAGCGCTTGGGCGCGGTGGCGCTGCCGCTCACCGCCTGGCTGGGTTGGATTCCGCTTCAGTGCGCAGCTTACGGCGCAGCGCCCGGCGCGCTTCGCCTTGCTGGTGCAGGGCCTTGAGGTCGGCGTCGCGAATCGCCATGTAGTTGTCCCGCCAGCTCTCGTCCCCGCCCCAACGGTAGGGCAAGCGCACGGTGGTGCGTGGCCCGGCTGCCGTCTCGAACAGGGCCATCGCCGAGGCGACCACCTGCCCTTGCATGGCATGGTTCCATGGCCGGCCGCAGGGGTTGCCCAGCGGAAAGTCCGTGAAGGCGAAGCGCGGCACGCCGCAGTGCTCCACGATGTCTAGGGCCGAGCCAAGCACGACGGTTGCGATACCGTCCGCCTCCAGGCAGCGCGCGACCAGACTCACGGTCTGGTGGCAGACGGGTCATAGGGGGATCAGCAGGGCGATGTCCGCGCCATCCTCCCGGCAGCGGCGGAGAATCTCCGGAGCGTCCTCGGTTCGGGTGCGTCGCTGGCTGTACTCAGTCGGCACGCAATGGAACCGCTCCGCAATCGCCCCCAAGCGGCCTGCCTCCACCATCGCTTGCAACGGCGCAAGAGGCAGGAAGGACTCGCGGTCATCAAGATGGGTGGCCTTCTTGTCCCAGGCCAAGTCATTGGCGAACAGCGGCGGCGCTGCCGTTGTGGAGGCCGAGGCGACCCCCCGGGGGTCGGTGGCTTGGCGGTCGTGAAGGGCCGAGGTGGTGATGATGGCGAGGTTCGATTCCCCTAGCGGCTTGGCTGGCCTAGTGAAGGGAACCTCATCGAAGTGCGCCCAAACATAGGGCTTGGCATAGCCCTGCGCCTCGTAATAGCGCTTGGTGCGCGCGATGTAGGCGACCGGCGGATGGGCAGCGGCAGTGGACATGGACGATTGGGCCTGATGCGTTGCGAACTGTGCGCTGATGGTACACGAACCGTCCTCTTGTGAAGTGGAATCCCGGCCCGCAGTTTCGCGTTCTGCTATGGAGCTACCTCGATTCCCGACGACGCCGGGTCGCCAGAGCGTCAAGAAGAACCCGCCAGAAGCGCTTCGCCCGCCCGGCGAACGATCGCTTCGACCGTTTCCCCAATGCCCATCTCTGAAGTGTCCAGCCAGAGTCCCAGCCCTTGCATTTGCGTGCGCAGCTCCTCGTCCAGATAGGAGAACCTCGCGGCGACATGCTTTTCCGCTCGCTGGCTGTCTCGTTCCAGCGCAACGTCCACGGACGGTGCTAGCACAACTAGCCGCAGCGGCCAGCGGGAGAGGAATTTTCGATACTGCGTTAGCTGCAGCAGCAAAACCACATCGTCGATCACCGGCGTAAATTCCTTGTCCATGAAGGAGTCCGCTAGGAGCGCCGCGTTTTGCGCCCCCAACTCCAGTTGCGCGTCGGATTCGGCCAGGGGTTCTTGTCCCGGAGCGAGATGTCCGGCTACCACCATCTCCCGCAGCCAATCGACCTCTATGTGGGCAGACTTGGAGAATTCTGCACAAAGCATCTTGGAAACCGTGGTCTTGCCTGCGCTCGGGATACCGCTGATGATCCATACGCTGTCTTCAGTGGTTGGCATCCTGCCGTACCCGAAATCGCCCAAAGCGCACTGAGGATATCACCTAAATCTCGTGCGACTTTGGCTAAAGACAGCCAGTTGTTGGGGGTGCTACAGTTCCCCCCGCCCACAAGCGGAATCATCAGTGGGCGGCACCATGCAGGAATTAACGGAACAACAGATCGGGACGGCTGAGACCATCGTTGGCGGTGTGCTCAAGGAAGTGCTCGGCCACGTCAGTTTCGTCCTGGTCAGGGCTCGCTATGCGGGTGACAAGTGGTGCGAAGACTACGGCGACTACATGCTGATCCACGCCGTTTACCGAGGCAAGTGCGAAGACTTGGGCCCGAAAACGATTTCAGTGCCCCGCTTCCTGATCCCGCGCCTTGAAGAGGCTGGCTTCACGGCCTACCCGATCATTTACTACATCTCCAAGTCGGATTGGGACGAGCATCCAGAATGAGGCCCGACGACCTGATAGCAACCGCCCGCGATTTTCTGAACACGGGGCGCGGCGCACCGCGCCAGTCGAACCTGCGGAGGGCCGTCAGCCCTACCTACTACGCCTTGTTCCACTGCTTGGCGCGATGCTGCGCCGACTCCATGGTGGGCACTGTCGGCGCAAGGCGCAGCGAGGCCGCATGGCAGCAGGCATACCGCGCACTGGAGCACCGACAGGCCGCCGCACGGTGCCAATTGTCGTTGGTTCGTGACTTTCTGGAGGAAGTCCAAGACATTGCTGGTGAATTTTCACGGGCTCAGTTCGCACGTCATCAAGCGGACTATGTAGCCGGGGGACGCTGGCAAAAGTCCAACGTCGATCAAATGATTGTGGGTGCGGAGTCAGCCCTGAATGGCTTCAAGCGGGTGTCGATTCAGGATCGAAAGGCGTTTGCTATCCATCTCACGCTAAAGCGCCGTGCCTCGGCGACAGGGCGTTCGAGGTGAGGCTGCCAACCGCATTCCGTGATCCACAACCGAGCGGGAGCCGGCGTTGGCGCACCTCCCGGAGCGGCAGGTCGAGCCAGACCACCGTCTGCAGCCGGGACCGGAAAGCCCGTTGGCAATGCGCGGAGTACGAACCGGCCACGATCCAGGCGTCGCCGCGGGTGGCGTAGAGCGAGTGTGGATTGTATGTGCTTTGGGTTGGTAGCATGGCGGGCATGGCCTACGACCCGGACAACATCTTCGCCAAGATCTTGCGCGGCGAAGCCAACGCCCACGTCGTCCTTGATGAGGAGCACTGCCTGGCCTTCATGGACTTGATGCCGCAAAGTCCGGGCCACACGCTGGTGATCCCGAAGGAGCCGGCGGAGAATCTTTTCGACTTGTCGAGCGAGAGCCTGGGCCGCCTGATGGCGAGCACGCAGCGTGTTGCAGTCGCCGTGAAGGCCGCGATGAAACCGGCGGGAATGATGATCGCGCAGTTGAACGGACGGGACGCCGGACAGACCGTCTTCCACATCCACTTCCACGTCATTCCGCGGTATCCGGGCGAGGGGCTCACCCTGCACGCGCGGTCGATGGCGGATGCGGACGAACTCGCGGCCAACGCGGCGAAGATCCGCGCCGCATTGGCGTAGGCTCAGATTCTCGGCGGCGCTCCCCGATGCGCCCGGTCAGGCAGCTTGCTCATTTAACTGTTGCCCGGCCGTCAAGCTAATCTCGCTCCAGCCGAAACACCGCGGCGCTGCTGGCGCCCGAAGTATCGTTGCGGAAGCCCGCGACGATCTCCGGGTAGTCGGGCTCGTACTTGTCCAGCCAGGCGGTGAGGATTGCCTCCGGGTCTTCCGACACCGCCACCGCGTTCAACGCGAAGGTGCTGTCGCCAAGCCGCAGTTCCACCGGCGAAGCCGCGCCGATTTTGCGCACCCAGCCGCTGTCCCCACCGCCCACGACGTGCAGGTCTCCGGCCCATTCGACGATCCAGATAATCACTACGCGCGGCAGACCGCCCGGCACCTTGAGTTTGACTTCATGCACCGAAGACGTGTCTGGCCAGGTTTCAGGGGGTTGCGCTTGCGAGCCGCCGATGAAGAACCCGGGCATTGGACCGATCGGCGCAGCGATGGCCACCCCAAGGGCCAAGGCGATCAGCAGGGCACCCAGCCATTTTAGAATCTTCACGCTTCCCTCCAGGAACTCTGTTGTGAACTAGTGCTCCACCAAGCTGACACGAAATTCTCAGCTTGGTGGAGCACTCTGGTCCGCAATCAATCAAAATAGTGGCTGTGCTGTCAACTGCAATGCGAAAGGCAGGCCGCGGCGGAAGTGCTGAAGGCATGGCGTTGTCGTCCACAAGCAAAGGAGACCCAAGATGGACCCACTCGAACTGACCAACCTCGAACGCATGCGCATCCAGATGGAGTACGCGGTGCCGCTCGTGCGCGACTTGCAGCGCCTGCTCGGCGAGGACGTGGTCAAGGAGGCGCTTGCCAGCCGGGTGGAGCTGTTGGCGGAGGAGCAGGCGCAGCCGGGATCCAAGGCGGACTTCAGCCGGATGGAGGCGGGCATGGAACTCTATGCGCGTGGCGGCGCCCTTGACTACGACGTCATCGCCTCGGAGAGTGACCGGTTCGACGTGAACATCACCCGCTGCGACTACATGCGGATGATGGAGGATTTGGGGGCGCGGGACATCGGCCACCTGCTGATCTGCAATCTCGACTACCCTATGGCGGCACGGACCGGGATGGAGCTAACGCGTACCCAGACGCAAATGCAAGGCGCGTCCTTCTGCGACTTCCGCTATCGGCGCAGACCGTGATCAATCAATTGCAGGTACGGGGCGTTTCCTTATAATCGCGCCGCTCCGAAACCCCCGGATACTGGATTGATCGTGAAGCGGAATTTGATGCTGGTAGTGGCGTCGCTCGTTGTGGGCGGCACATTGAGTGGCGGTGTTGTGGCATCCGATTCCGAAGAGGAGATTCGGGCGCGGCTCAAGCCCTTTGGCGACCTATGCCGGGTCGGCCAGGATTGCGGCGGTCTCGAAGGGGGGTCCGGGGAGGCGGTGAGCGCCCCCGCAACGGCCGCGGCAGCAACCGGACTAAGCGGCCAGCAAATCTACGATCAATTCTGCTTCGCTTGCCATAACACCGGCGTTGGCGAGGCGCCTCTGTTCGGCAGTCTGGAGCAGTGGCAGCCGCGCATCGACCAAGGCATGGGGCAGATGCTCGCCGTGTCGCTTACCGGCCGGGGCCTGATGCCGCCCAAGGGCACCTGCATCACCTGCTCCGATGATGAGATGCGGGCGGCCATTCAGTACATGGTGGACAGCGCCCAGTAAGCGCAATGCCCTCGCCGGAAACTCGGTGATTCAGAGCGAGGGCAAGATGCCCTCGAGCCGATGCAAGTGGGGCCATCGGCTTCAACGTCCCCCCATCTTCTCCCAGTCAATGGCCCGGTAGCTGAGCGCTTCCGCGACTTCCTTGACGCCGATGGCTTCGGTTTGATTCAGGTCGCTGACCGTCCAGGCCACCTTGATGATCTTGTGGTAGCTGCGACCGGACAGGCGGTAGGTGTCAATGGCTTGGGTGAGCAGCGCTTGGGCGGCGCTGTCGATGGGTGCCTGCTTGGCGGCGATGGGGCCGGAGAGCTGGCTGTTCAAGGCCCCTTGCCGAGCGACCTGCCGTTGGCGAACGGCGGCGACGGCGGCGGCCTGTGCGGCGGTGTCCGTGGCCGGCTCGCCGCGGTCCGCGAGCACTTCCTTGGGCAGGCTGGGCAGCCAGAGCTGCATGTCGATGCGGTCCAGCAAGGGGCCGGAGATGCGCGCTTGGTAGGCCTGCACGTGGCGCGGCTGGCAGCGGCAGGCGCCTTGGACGCAGACCCGCCCCGCCGGGCAGGGGTTCATGGCGGCGATGAGTTGGAAGTTGGCGGGATAGGTGACCCGGTAGTTGGCGCGGGCTATGGAGGCCTGTTGGGATTCAAGCGGCTCGCGCAGCAGGTTCAGCACCCGGGGCTGGAAGTGCGGCATCTCGTCTAGGAAGAGCACGCCGTGGTGGGCGAGCGCCGCCTCGCCGGGGGACGCCTGGCCGCCGCCGCCGATGATGGCGGGCGCGGTGGCCGAGTGGTGTGGATCCCGCCAGGGAATCGCTTCGTAGGCGTCACGCATGAGGCCGGCGCTCGAGTAGATGGCGGCCACCTCCAAGGCTTGGGATTCGGTGAGTTTCGGCAGCAGATTCAGCAGGCTGCGGGCCAGCATGGTCTTGCCGACGCCGGGCGGGCCGACCATGAGGAAGTGGTGGCCACCGGCAGCGGCCACCTGCAAGGCCCGCTTGGCGGTTCGCTGGCCCTTTACCAAGCTCAGCAGATCGACGGCCGCCTTCGGTTCCGGCCTTGGCGAGGTGGGGGCAGGCTGCGGTTTGCTTGGGTCGGCCAGCAACGCGAGCACGTCAGTCAAGTGAGCACAGGGAACGACCGCCCGTGAACTGATCAGCGCCGCTTCCATCCGGTTGGCTTCCGGCACCACTAAAATGGCGTCTTTGTCGCTCATCGCCAGCGCCGCCGGCAGCACGCCTCGCGTGTGCCGCAGAGCGCCGTAGAGGCCCAACTCGGCGAGAAACTCGAAGCGATGCAGATGGGCGGCTGGCACTTGATTGGTGGCGGCCAAGAGGCTGATGGCGATGGCCAGGTCGAAGCGCCCGCCCTGCTTGGCGAGGTCCGCTGGCGCCAGATTGACCACCACCCGGCCTTGGGGAAAGCGCAGTTGGTTGTTTTCGATGGCGCTGCGCACCCGGTCCCGGGCTTCGCGCACGGTGGCTTCCGGCAGCCCCACCAAGTTGAAGCGCGGCAATCCGCCGCCGACGTGGGCCTCCACCGTGACCTTGGGCGCGGCCATGCCCAGTTGCGCCCGTGTGCGTACCGCCGCGTTGGCGGGCTTGTTCTCCGTTGAAGCGTCCATGGTCGAGCGAACTGGTTTGGCTGTTCAGGAACGAGTCATGCTAAGGGGCGCCCTTGGCGTTCTCTACGGCCAATCTCGCAACGGACTGTGCGAAATGTCGTAGAATACGCCCCATTTTGGTGCAGACCATTGCACCATTGTGATGCAACCGCCCTAGGGCGCGGGATGCTGTTCGAAGGTGTCCCTGAACCTGTCTATGTCTGACTCAAGCTTTGTCCGTTGTTAGCAATTGGCACGAATCCTGAATGCGATCCTCTTTGTCCCATTGGACGCTGAGCCGCCTTGGCGGCTCATCCACATACTTGAGACAGGGGTTCATCCATGAAGAGATTACTCGTGAGTTTGCTGGCCCTTGCCGCTGGCGCCGCCTCGGCTGCGGAGTTTTCCGGCAACGTGACCTATGCAACCGACTACCGCTTTCGCGGCATTTCCCAAGGCGACCGCTCCCAAGCCATTCAGGGCGGCTTCGACATTGAGCTCGAGAATGGCCTCTATTTCGGCACCTGGGCATCGAATGTGGCCGCTTGGTCCGGCGGCACCATCGAGACCGATTACTACGGCGGTTTCGCGGGGGCCATCACCGACGACGTCTCCTACGACATCGGGGTGCTCTACTACGGCTACCCGGAGGACGACGCCTCCCCGGACCTCGACTACGTTGAGGTTTATGGCAGCGTCAGCGTCCAGGACCTCACCGTGGGCGCCGCGTTCTCCGGCGACTACTTCGCTGGCACCGGAGACTTTTGGTACCTGTACGGCGACTACTCCCTCGGCCTCGTGGAGAACGTCTCCCTCGACCTCCACTTCGGCTGGAACATCTTCGACGGCAAGTCCGGCGGCGCAGCCTTTGGCATCGGCGACGTCGACGATCCCGAGAGCAGCTACATCGACTACTCCGTGGGCCTCGGCACCTCCGGCATGGGCCTGGACTGGGGCATTGCCCTGGTCGGCACCAACCTGAGCAAGAGCGAGTGCTTCGATGGCTTCTCGGGTTGCGACACCACGGTCGTGGTTTCGGTATCGAAAAGCCTGTAATTGAGCGAAAATCCTTTTGCGCTGCCAGTGGCTGACTTATAGGCTAGGGGCGGCGCTTAAGGATCTTCCACATCCAACAGGAGAAAACCTATGAAACTCATCACAGCCATCATCAAGCCCTTCAAGCTCGACGACGTGCGCGAGGCGCTTTCCGCCATCGGTGTCCAAGGCATGACGGTGACCGAAGTCAAGGGCTTCGGGCGCCAGAAGGGCCACACCGAACTCTACCGGGGCGCTGAATACGTCGTGGACTTCCTGCCGAAGGTCAAGGTCGAAGTCGCGGCGGACGACGGCCTGCTCGACCAGGTGCTGGAGGCCATCACCAGCTCCGCAAACACAGGCAAAGTGGGCGACGGGAAGATCTTCGTCACCGCTTTGGAGGACGTGGTGCGCATCCGCACCGGAGAAACCGGGTCCGACGCGGTCTAGCGCCGGACTCGCACAGGAGAAAAAAGATTGTGGAAGATCTGATTCAAACCAACTACGCGCTCGACACCTTCTATTTCTTGGTTATGGGGGTGTTGGTGATGTTCATGGCGCCGGGCTTTGCCATGCTTGAAGCTGGCATGGTTCGCGCCAAGAACACCTCGGAAATACTCACCAAGAACGTCGCGCTGTTCGCGATCGCCTGCATCATGTACATGATTTGCGGCTACTACATCATGTACCCCGGTGGGGGCGAAGGCGCCTGGCTGCCCATCTTGGGTCTCGGCATCGGCGAGGAGCACACCGCAGAGGCGGTGCTGGCCTCGGGCGGGGACACCTACTACTCCGGCCGTTCGGACTACTTCTTCCAAGTGGTGTTCGTGGCGACGGCGATGTCCATCGTCTCCGGCGCCGTGGCGGAGCGCATGAAGCTCTGGGCGTTCCTTGCTTTTGCGGTGGTGATGACCGGCTTCATCTATCCCGTGCAGGGCTTCTGGAAATGGGGCGGCGGGGCCTTGGACGCGCTCGGCTTCGTGGACTTTGCCGGCTCCGGCGTGGTTCACATGTGCGGCGCCACTGCCGCGCTGGCCGGCGTGCTGCTGCTCGGGCCGCGCAGCGGCAAGTACGGCTCGGACGGCAAGGTCAATGCTCTGCCCGGCGCCAACATGCCGTTGGCGACGCTGGGCATGTTCATCCTCTGGTTCGGCTGGTTCGGCTTCAACGGCGGCTCGGAGCTGAAGGTCAGCAACGTCGATGAGGCCAACGCCGTGGCGCAGGTGTTCGTCAACACCAACATCGCTGCCTGCGGCGGCTTGGTGGCGGCGCTCGTCCTGGCTCGCGCGCTGTTCGGCAAGGCCGACCTCACCATGGCGTTGAACGGTGCACTGGCCGGGCTGGTCTCGATCACCGCATCGCCGCTGTCGGGCAGCATTGAGTTGTCCCTGTTTGTCGGCGCCGTGGGCGGCATCCTGGTGGTGTTCTCCATCACCTTCCTCGACAAGCTCAAGATCGACGATCCGGTGGGCGCCATATCAGTGCACGGGTCGGCCGGCATCTGGGGGCTGCTCGCGGCCTGCTTGACCGACCCCGAGGCCACCTTGGGAGCGCAAGTGATCGGCATCGTGGCGATCTTCGCCTGGACCTTCATCACCAGCCTGATCGTCTGGTACGTCCTCAAGATGGCCATGGGCATCCGCATCTCGGAGGATGAGGAGTACACCGGCGCCGACCTGGCCGAGACCGGCATCGAGGCCTATCCGGAGTTCGTGAAGGCCTGAGCACGAGGCTGCCGCCACGCCCGAGCCCGGGCGTGGCGGCAGAGGAACATCAATAACCAGGAGGTGGACGGTAAGCGCCCTAGGCGGGATACTCGCCTAGGGCGCTTTCTTTTGTGAAAGGACTTCGAAGGAGGGACATGCGCTACGTCAGCACGCGCGGGCAAACCGAGCCGCTCGCCTTCAGCGATGCGGTCATCACCGGCTTGGCTCCCGACGGCGGGCTGCTGGTGCCGGAACGCATCCCCGAGGTCGGCGGCGAACTCGAGGCGCTCTCGAAGCTAAGCTTCACCGGCTTGGCGAAGGCGGTGCTGCACCGCTTCATCGACGACATACCGCCATCGGACCTCGGCAGGCTGGTCGACGCGGCCTACGCGAATTTCGACTGCGCCGACGTCGTGGAACTGCGCCAGGCGGGCGCCGTTCAAGTGCTGGAGCTCTTCCACGGCCCCACGCTGTCCTTTAAGGACGTTGCCTTGCAGTTCCTCGGCCGGTTGTTTGCCTACATCCTCAAGGCCAGGGGCGAACGCCTCAACCTGCTCGGCGCCACCAGCGGCGACACCGGCAGCGCCGCCATCGCCGGCGTTCGCGGCCAGCCAGGCATCAACATCTTCATCATGTATCCCCAAGGCCGCGTCAGCCGCCTGCAGGAACTGCAGATGACCACGGTGGCGGACGCCAACGTGCACTGCTTGGCGATTCAGGGCAGCTTTGATGACTGCCAAACGCTGCTCAAGAGCGTCTTCGGCGACCTTGAATTCAAGCGGCGGCTGTCCCTCGGCGCGGTCAATTCGGTGAATTGGGCGCGGGTGCTCGCCCAAGTTCTCTACTACGGCTACGCCAGCCTGCGCAGTCCGGCACCGCCGTCGTTCTGCGTGCCCACGGGCAACTTCGGAAACGTCTTTGCAGGCTACATCGCCAAGCGCATGGGCTTTCCCATCGACAAGCTGATCGTTGCCACCAACGAGAACGACATCTTGTCGGTGTTCTTCGCCTCCGGCCTCTACCGCCGGGGCGAGGTCCGCTTCACGATCTCACCGGCCATGGACATCCAGGTGGCCAGCAACTTTGAGCGTTTCCTGCACTACCACTTGGATGGCGACGCCGAGGCCTTAAGGGCGTTCATGGCCGACTTCCAAGCCAAGGGCGAAGCGCGGCTGCCGCCGCCGGGCGATGAAGTGTTCATGGCCACGGCGGTCGATGCGGGCGGCACCCTTGAGGCCATCCGCGAGGTGCATCGGACCACCGGCTATGTGGCCGACCCCCATACCGCGGTGGGGCTGGCCGCCGCCAGCCGCCTGTCGGTGCCGGGACCGGTGATCTGCATGGGGGCCGCGCATCCGGCTAAGTTCCCGGAGGCGGTCAATGAAGCCGTCGGCGAGCCAGTGGCCGTTCACCCGGCCTTGGAATCCCTGCGCGGGCTGCCCGAACGCCGCACGGTGCTGAAGGCCAAGGCCGAGGCGGTGAAGGCGTTTGTTGAAGCAAACGCAGGTTCCGGCTAAAGGGCCTCAATCCGCTCCACGGCGTCCACCAATTCGTCGAGGTGACTGATCTCCACTGTCGCAGGCGCGGTGGCGGGCTCCTCCCGCATGGATTGCTGCACCGGGCCGTTCATCCAGATGGTGTGCAATCCCAAGTCAGCGGCGCCGGCGATGTCATCGATGGGATGGTCGCCGATGTGCGCCACCTCATGGGGTGCCGCGCCGGTGTGCCGCAGTGCTGCTTCAAACAGGTCCGGGGCGGGCTTGCTGGCGCCCACGTCGGCAGCGCAGAAGCTGAACGAGAAGTAGCGGTCGAGCTTCAGCCGCTTGGGGTCAGCGTTGCCGTTGGTGAGCGAACCCAAGGCGTAGCGCCCCGACAGGTGGGCAAGGGCGCCGAGGGTGCCATCGAAGAACTCGATGTCGTGGCGCGCCTCGATGAACACCTCAAAGGCCCGCGCCGCCAACCGCCCGGCTTCGGCTTCGCCATGCCCCGCTTGGCGAATTACTTGTTGGAGAATGGCCTCCCGCAGACGGGAAATGTCGTGCGCCAATTGGGGCTGTTCGGCAACTAGGCGGCTGCGCATGGCCATGAGGTCCGCGCCGTCCCGATAGACCGCCGCCGCAGCCGGGATCTCCGCTTCGAGCCAAGCGACGAGGCGCCGCTCGGCGCCGCCAATGACCGTGCGCACGTTCCACAGCGTATTGTCCAAGTCAAAGGTAATGACGCGCAGGCGGGGCATTGGCAGGGGTCATCAATCGGGCTGCTTTTCCGCCCGGGGATGGGCGGTGTCATAGACCTTGGCGAGATGCTGAAAATCCAGGTGTGTGTAGATTTGGGTGGTGGCGATGTCGGCGTGGCCGAGCATTTCCTGCACGGCGCGCAAGTCGCCGGACGATTCGAGTACGTGACTGGCAAAGCTGTGCCGCAACAGGTGCGGATGCAGCACATTGCTGCCGAGGCGGGCTTGTCCCCAGCGCTTGACGCGCTGCTGGACGGTGCGCGGGCTGACCCGCTTGCCGGTCCGCGTGACGAACAGGGCGGTACTGGGTTCGACCCCGGAGCGGGTGGCCAAATAGGACTCGATGGCCGCAATCGATTGGGTGCCTAGGGGCACGATGCGGGTCTTCTCGCCCTTGCCCGTTACCCGAACCAAGCCGTTGGCGAGGTTGAGGTCACGGATGTCGATGCGCACCAACTCGCTCAAGCGAATGCCGCTGCCGTAGAGCAGCTCGATCATCGCCAGGTCGCGCTTTTCCAGCGCATTGCTGGGCTTGAAGTCGAAGAGCTTGGCGGTAAGGTCTGCGTCCAAGGTGTTGGGCAGGCGGTTGCGGCGCTTGGGCGAGCGGATGCCGGCGGCCGGATTGGCGTTCACGACCCCCTGCGTTTCCAAGTAGCGGAAAAAGCTGCGCAGGCTGGAGAGCAGTCGCTGGCAGGTTCGTGGGCTTGCACCCCGGCTGCGCAGTTTCGCCACCATCGAAGACACCTGATTGGGTTTGACCTCGCCCCAAGCCGTGCCGTTGGCGGCGGCGAACTGTTCAATGTCGCGTTGGTAGGCTTTCAGCGTATGGGCCGAATAGCGCCTCTCGAAGGTCAGGTAGTCCAGAAAGCCGCGCAGGTGCTCATCCATCATCACTCCAGGTGATCGATGATGCGCGCCAGCACATCGCCGATGTAGCCGATGAACAGGGTGTCCATGTCCGAGGCGAAATGGTCCGGTCGGCGGCTGCCCACGGCCAGGCAGCCTTCGCCGACCTTCAGCGCCAAGGGCAACAGCACGGCGCTGCCGTCCTCATCGTGGTCCTGAACTGGGAATACTGCCTCGAGCTCGCCGGACCGCAGGGTTGAGCAAAGCGGTTGCGAGTTATGGACCAAGCCGGCGGTGGGCAGTGCGTCGGCGTGGCCGCGCAGATGGTCGAGGTTCAGGTGCTCGCGCTGCAGATGGCAGCAGACAAAGTCCGCGTCGAAGTCCACCAGCAGATGGGTGGCCAGCACCTCGTTCAGCTCATGCCAACTCGATACGTCGAGCAGGGCCAAGGTCAGGGAGCGGGTTTTGGCGAACAGGCCATCGTTGGCCCGGGCGGCTTGGAGCAGGTCGTTGAGTTGCCGATGCACCCGAATGTTGCGCTCCCGGAGCACTTCAACCTGCCGTTCGATCAGCGAGATGGCGCCCCCGGACCGGTGCGGCAACGCCAGTTCGGAGAGCAGCGCGGGGTGGGTTTGGAAAAAGTCGGGATAGCGCTTGAGGTAATCAACGACCTGTTGTTCGACCACTTCAACCAGTTGCGGCTCGCTCACGGCGTTAGGCTACCTTCATACACCAAGGTGGCGGCGCCCACCATTTTAACGGGCGCACCCGCCCCCTGCCAGTCGATCCACACCTTGCCGCCGGGCAGGGACACCTTGACCTTGGGGTCGAGCCGGCCGTGCAGGCGGCCGGCCACCACGGCAGCGCAAGCGCCAGTGCCGCAGGCTCGGGTTTCCCCCACCCCGCGTTCATGGACGCGCAGCCGCACGTAGCCTGGATCGACAATCTCGCAGAAGCCGATGTTGGCGCCCTCGGGGAAGCAGGGGTGGCGGCTGAGTTCATCGCCGGCCTCGGCCACGGGTGCTGCGGAAATGCGATCGACAAAGATCACGCCGTGGGGGTTACCCACGGATAGGGGCGTTAAGTCCAGGCTGCCACTAGCCGCGTTGACGCGCCAGACACCTTCTCGACCCGCTGGCGAGACGTCGCTTTGAGTTGGTTTGAAAGGCACCGCATCCGGATCCGTCGAAGGCGCCTGCAACTCGATTTCGACATCGCGACCGGCCAGCACGCCGCTCACCCGGCCGCCATCGGAGCCCAACGTCAGGCAGGGCTTGAAGCTCAATTGCCGGTCGTGAATGAAGCGCACGACGCAGCGGACGCCGTTGCCGCACTGCTCGGCGGGGCTGCCGTCGGCGTTGAAGATGCGGTAGTCGAAGTCAACATCCGGGGCCGTCGGCGGCTCCACGGCCAGTAGCTGATCGAAGCCGATGCCGGTCTTGCGGTCCGCCCACCGGCGGATGAGCGGCGGCGTCAACCGAAAGTCCTGGGTCACCAGGTCGATGACCATGAAGTCATTGCCCAGACCGTGCATCTTGGCGAAGCGGAGCGTCTCACCCATCGGCGTCGGTCCGTTCAAGGGCCAGTTGGTCGTTGATGTGCTCACGGCGGCGCACCACGCGAAAGCGGTCGCCCTCCACCAGCACCTCCGCGGGCCGGCCCCGGGCGTTGTAGTTGGAGCTTTGCGCCATCCCGTAGGCGCCTGCTGAACCCACCGCCAGCAAATCGCCTGGCACCAGGGCCAGCTCTCGTTGCCGGGCCAGGAAGTCGCCGCTTTCGCAAACGGGGCCGACGATGTCCCAGCAGGCGGCCAAGGCGCCGTCGTCGGCGGGCAACACCCGCTCCACCGAATGCCAGGCCTGGTAGAGGGCGGGCCGCAACAGGTCGTTCATGGCGGCGTCCACCACGGCGAAGCTGTGCTGGCCGTCCTGTCTGCCCGGCTTGAGGTATTCGACCCTGGTGAGCAGCACACCGGCGTTGGCGGTCAGAAAGCGGCCGGGTTCAAGGACCAGGGTTTGCGGCCGGTCGCCTAGACGCGCCTTGGCGGCGGCGGCCAACTCCCGCGGCTCGAACGGCGTCTCATCCCGATAGGTGACCCCAAAGCCGCCGCCGATGTCGATGTGCCCGGGTTCGATTCCTGAGTCCTTCAAGTCGTCGAGCAGGTCGAGCAGTCGGTCCAGGGCCTCCAAATAGGGGCCGACCGCCTCGATTTGGGAGCCAATGTGGCAGGCGACGCCCGAGGCATCAAGCCACGGGTGGCGCTCAGCTTCAACGAGCAGCTCAAGCGCTTCGCTGGCCAGGACGCCGAACTTGTTTTCCTTGAGTCCCGTGGCGATGTAGGGATGGGTTCGGGCGTCCACGTCGGGATTGACCCGCAACGCCACCGGCGCGATTCGCTGCAGCCGTTCCGCTTGCCGCGCGATGCGCTCAAGCTCGGCGGCACTCTCGACGTTGAAGCAGCGAATGCCCAGCTTCAGGCCCAAGTTGATTTCGGCCTCGGACTTGCCCACCCCGGAGAACACCACGGCATCGGGGCGCGCCCCGGCGGCGATGACACGCTGCAGTTCACCGCCGGATACGATGTCGAAGCCCGCGCCGAGCTCATTCATCAGGCCGAGCACGGCGAGGTTCGAGTTGGCCTTGACCGCATAGCAGATTTCAGCGGCCAAGTCGGCGAATGCCGCCTCAAGCCGCCGGTACTGGGCGCTGATGGCGTCCGCCGAATAGACGTAGGTGGGCGTGCCCACGGCTTCGGCAATGCGGGCGAGCGAAACCGGGCCAGCGCAGAGCGCGCCGCCCTGAACGCGGAAGGACACTAGATTTTGCCTAGGCGGGGTTCGGCGTGGGCCAGCCGGGATTCCTCGCCCGGCAGGTAGAGTGGGCCCTTCTGGCCGCAGGTGGCCACCAGCGACACCGCCAAGGCAAGCAGGAACCAACGCACTTAAAGTCACCCCGCCAAATGGGTAAGCGGTGACTTTAATGGTCAGCCGCCTCTAGGCGCAAGCGCGAACCTTCGGTTCGCGTTGGAGTTTCGCTACGCGAAACTCCGCGCTCGAGGGCGGATCGCGGCCCGAGAGCGGCATAGTTGGAGTTTCGCTGAGCCACGTTCTGATTTTGATATCACCTTGACAGCATCATTGGGGCGACCTCACCGATCGTTGTGCGAGATGCCTGTTGGGTTCTGTAAGCCCGGTTCACAGCGTTTCGATCCCTTCCAATAATGCGGGACATAAGTCACCGCATCGGGAAGACACCCCATGGCCACCTTCGAATCGCGTATCCATGCGCTCAGGATTGAACCGCATCCAAATGCCGACCGTTTGGAGTTGGCCGCAATCGGTGGCTACCGCTGCGTGGTGGCCAAGGGCCAGTTCGCCGACGGCGAACTGGCGGCCTACATTCCGGAGGGCGCCATTTGCCCGCGCTGGCTGATCGCCCACTTGGATTTGGTCGACAAGCTGGCGGGCAGCGGCAAAAACCGGGTGAAGGCGGTCCGGTTGCGCGGCGTGCTCTCGGAAGGCTTGGTCTATCCGCTCAAGGATGGCCGGATTCGCGGCAAGTTGGTGTCCGAGGGCGAGGACGTCACCGAACTGCTGGAGCTGGAAAAGTATGAACCGCCCATTCCCGTCACCATGCAGGGTGACGTGGAACCCGCCCATGGCGCGACGCTGCACTACGACATCGAGGACATCAAGAAGTACCCGGACGCGCTGCGCCCGGGCGAGCGGGTGGTTTTCACCGAGAAGCTGCACGGTACCTGGTGCTGCCTCGGCTGGCATCCAGACTACGGCCCCATCGTCACCTCCAAGGGCCTATCCGACAAAGGGTTGGTCCTCAAGCTCAACCCAGCCAATCGGGACAACCTCTACGTCAGCGCTTGGCGTGACCACGAGGCGGCGTTCAAGCGGGCTCGCGCCAAGTTGGCGCCGGAAGGCGGGCCGATCTACGTGCTTGGCGAGGTGTTTGGCCGCGGCGTGCAGGACCTGCACTACGGTCAGGCCAATCCAACCTTCGCCGCCTTTGATGCTTATCTGGGTGCGCCACGCAGAGGCTGCTACCTTTCCCCGGCGGCCTTTGCATCGTCGATCGGCAAGCACTTCCGGCTCGCGCCCGTGGTGTACAAGGGGCCGTTCAGTGAACAGGCGCTTAAGGCCCACACGGAAGGCCCCACGGCCTTGGCCGGCCGGCACCTGCGCGAGGGGGTGGTGGTGCGGCCGGTGGCCGAGCGGGAATCGCCCGGCCTCGGGCGCGTCATCCTCAAGAGCGTATCCGGGGATTACCTGACCCGCAAAGGCGGCACGGAGTACAACTGAAAGTCGTTATGGTCAGCTTTCCAGGCTTTCAATCCGCTCCATCGTGCTGTTGCCGGCCGGGTAGTGCCCTTGGGCCAGCGCCTGGGCCAGGGCGCGAATGCGCGGCAGCGCCAAGGGGCGGTAGCGGATGTGCTCAACGGACACGTTGATGTGGGCCGAGCGGGTGACGGGCGCCGCATGGGTGTGGCCGTGAACGTTCACCCATCCCGCCGGCATGTCGGACAGCGGCATGTGGGTGAACAGCAGCGGCGGGTCCCCAGGGGCGCACAGCAAGGAGCAAATGTCGTCGAAGCCGTCCACCCGCAGGGCGCCGGACCCAGTCAGGTCGTGGTTGCCGACCACCAACTGCTTCATCCGCCCCGGCGCATGGCGAATGCGCGACCAAGTGGCTTCGCCCACCGCCTTGCGCATCGCCACGTCGCCCACGAAGAGCAAGGTGTCGGCCGCGCTTACGGTGGTTGCCCAGTTGGCGTAGAGCTGACTGTCCATGGCGGCGGCGTTGGCGAAGGGCCGATTGGTGTAGCGAATGATGTTCTCGTGGCCCAAGTGCAAGTCCGACCACACCCAAACGGTGCTCTGTCCGTCTTCCATGCCGGGGGCCAAACACCGGGCGGGCAGGGCGTCCAAGGCGCGCAGCATGGCGCGGAACACCTTGCGCCCATGGCGCCCGTCACCGGCACGACCGGCCGCGGCGGCTTCAAGATGTGCTCGGTAGGCGTCCTCGGCCATGAGGAGCGCCAAATCGGCATCGAAACGCTCGCTTGTCATGGGCAGCGCAGGTTGCTAGGGGCTGGCTGCAGCGATTCGTTCGCGGCCCGCCTCGATGGCTTGGGCGGTTGCCGCCGGGGCCGCGCCACCGATGTGGTCGCGGGCGGCCAACGAGCCTTCCACCGTCAACACGTCGAACACGTCCGCCTCCACCCGCTCCCCGGCCAGCGTCTTGAGTTGCGCCAAGGGGATTTCGTCCAGTTCGATGCCCTGCTGCACGGCGTAGGCGACGGCCTTGCCCACGGCCTCGTGGGCGTCGCGGAAAGGCGCGCCCCGGCGCACCAGGTAGTCGGCGAAGTCCGTTGCCGTGGCGAATCCCTGCCGGGCGGCGCGCGCCATGGCGCCGGTGTCCGCCTCGATGTGCGGCAGCAGGCCAAGCATTGCGGTGAGGCAATTCCTGAGCGTGTCCACGGCGTCGAACAGCGGCTCCTTGTCCTCTTGGTTGTCCTTGTTGTAGGCCAACGGCTGACCCTTCATCAGGGTCAGCAACGCGGCCAGGTCGCCGAACACGCGGCCGGCCTTGCCGCGCACCAGTTCCGGCACGTCCGGGTTCTTCTTCTGCGGCATGATGCTGGAGCCGGTGCAGAAGCGGTCCGGCAAGGAAACGAAGGCGAAGGGCTGGCTGGTCCAGAGCACGAGCTCCTCGCACCAGCGGCTCAGATGCATCATGGTCAGGGCGGCAGCGGCCGTAAACTCGATGGCGAAGTCGCGGTCGCTCACCGCGTCGAGCGAATTGGCGGCCACACCCTCGAAACCGAGCTCCCGGGCGGTGAAGGCCCGGTCGATGGGAAAGGTCGTTCCCGCCAGGGCGGCGGCGCCGAGCGGCATCTGATTGACTCGGCGGCGGCAGTCCAGGAGGCGGTCGCGGTCACGCAGCAGCATCTCGAACCAAGCCAGCAGGTGATGGCCAAAGCTGATGGGCTGCGCCGCCTGCAGATGGGTGTAGCCCGGCATGACCGCTTCGCTGTAGCGCTCCGCGAGATCGAGCAGGGCGCTTGCCAAGGCGTTTTCCAAGGTCAGCAGCGAATCGATTTCGTCGCGCAGGTAAAGGCGCAGGTCGGTGGCGACCTGGTCGTTGCGCGAGCGGGCGGTGTGCAGCTTCTTGCCGGTCTCGCCGATCAGTTCGATCAGCCGGTGCTCGATGTTCATGTGGACGTCTTCGAGGCCGGTGCGCCATTGGAAGTCGCCAGCATCGATCTCGCGCTCGATTTGCCCAAGTCCCTCTTGAATCTGCTCGGCTTCGGCGCTGGACAGCACGCCGACGTGCGCCAGCATGCGGCAATGGGCGATCGAGCCGCGGATGTCGTGGCGATAAAGCCGCTGGTCGAAGGACACGGAGGCGGTGAACGCCTCAACGAATTGGTCGGTGTCTTCGAGAATGCGGCCCTGAAGCAGCTTGGCCCCAGCGTCCTTAGATGGATGGTTCATGGATGAATTATAGCGGCAAGGGCTTGCCTACAGGACGCCGGGGCGATGTACTGTTGCCTGCCGGGGAGCCGGTTGGCCGTCCGGACGACGGCACCGCACGCAGCCGAATCGCCGCTAGGTCGATGCGCGGCATTGAGTTGGTGCCCGTGCTGGATGTACGTTGCTTCCTAGCGCACCAAAAGTACGTCACCGCCTTCCACGGCAAGGGGGAAACCATCATCACCGAATCACTGCGCGACCTTGAGGCGGAGTTCGCCGACGCCTTCCTGCGCGTGCATCGCAACGCCTTGGTCAGCGTCGGGTTCATCGAGGGCTTCGAGCGCGCCGCACCGAGACGCCATCGGCTACGGTTGGCGGGCGTCGATTGGCACGTTCCGGTGAGTCGGCGGCATGCGCCGGCGGTGCGTCGCCGCATCGAAGCCTTGGCTGGATCCATAAGGCGTGGCGTATGATGGCCTATGGCTGACGTTCGCATAGCCACTCGCAAAAGCCAGCTTGCCGTTTGGCAGGCGTCGTTCGTAAAGGGTGAATTGGAGCGTGTCCATCCCGGTCTTAACGTGGCGCTGGTCGGCCTGTCCACCGCGGGCGATCGCTGGCTTGATGCGCCCCTGAGCGAGGCGGGTGGCAAGGGGCTGTTCGTCAATGAACTGGAAGCTGCCCTGCAGCGCGGGGACGCCGACTTGGCGGTGCATTCGATGAAGGATGTGCCCGCGCAGTTAAGCGATGGGTTCGCCCTGCCCGTCATTGCCTATCGGGAAGATGTGCGCGACGCTTGGATCAGCCCCCAGGGGCGGCTTGACGACATCCGCGCGGGGGCGGTGGTCGGCTCCTCGAGCCTGCGGCGCCAGGCGCAGATTCTGGCGATTCGTCCCGACCTGGAGGTCCGGCCCATTCGCGGCAATGTGGACACCCGGCTGGCCAAGCTGGATGCGGGCGAGTTCGACGCCATCGTGTTGGCGATGGCCGGCTTAAGCCGGTTGGGTTGGGCGGATCGGGCCGACGAGGCGATCAGCGTCGCCCGCTGCCTGCCGGCAGCGGGACAGGGGGCGCTGGGCATCGAGGCCTTGAGCGGCAATGAGTCCATCATTAATTTGTTAACTCCCTTGCATGATCCGGTGACGGCCGCCTGCGTGACGGCGGAACGGGGCGTCAGCGCCGCCTTGGGGGCCGACTGCAGCCTGCCGCTGGCGGCTTACGCGGAACTCCGGGGCGATCAAGTTTGGCTGCGCGCCCTGTTGGCGTCCCCCGACGGCAAGGCCCTGCTGAGGGCGGAGGCGCGGGATGCGTCGGCCCGCGCTGCGGTGGAATCCGTCGTGGGTGACCTCAACGCCCTGGGCGCGGCGGATTTGTTGAGTCAGTTGCGAGCGCAATGAGCATCTGGATCACCCGCTCGGAACCGGGGGCGACGGCGTTGGCCGAAGCCATCGAAGGGGCAGGCTTCAAACCGTTCAAGGCGCCGGTTCTAACCATCGAATCCTTGGCTTTTGAACCGCCCGGGGACCGCTTCGACATTGCGGTCTTTTTGTCCGCGCACGGCGCGCGCGTGGCCGCTCAATCGGTCAAGGGACGGTTCCGACAGGCCTTTGCGGTGGGTCGCCAAACCCGGCAAGTTCTGCTTGAATCCGGCATCGAAGCAAGGGCCGCCGAAGCCGAGTCCAGTGAGGGCTTGCTTGCCAGCTTGCCGGACATGGCCGATCAGCGGGTTCTTTTGGTGAGCGGGGTTGGCGGGCGCAATATTCTCGGCCTTGGCCTGGAACGTCGAGGCGCCGATGTGGAGCGCCTGGACGTCTATCGGCGGGTGCCGGTCTCGCCGTTGGTTGATTGCGCCGAAATCGACGCCGCGGTCGCATCAAGCGGCGATGGATTCAGGCAAGCGGCAGGGGTATGGTTTGCCGCAGGCGGTGTGCCGGAACTGCCCGTCCTGGTGCCGTCGGCGCGGGTTGGCGCGCTTGGCCCGGAATTGGGCTTGGCCAACGTCGTCGAGTGCGCCGGAGCCGATTCGGAAGCCGTGCTCGCCGCCCTACGTTCAGTGAGTAAGGGAGTACTTGGTTTAGATGATCTGGAAAACTCTTAGTGGCTGAGGTGACCGAACAGGCGGCGGAGTCGATTGTCGTCGAGCCGCAGGCCCCTCCCAAAAGGGCGCCGGGACACCTGCTGGCGGCGTTTGGCTTTTTGTTCGCGTTGGGTGCCTTGGCGGCGGTGGGCTATCTCTACTTCCTGTTGGTCTATTCGGATCCGAGCGCTGGGTTGGTCAGGGGTTTGGCCCAGGCAGCCGGTGAGCGGGCCGCGCTGCGCGATGACGTGCATCAGTTGGAGGAGCGCCTGCGGCAGTCGGAGGAGCGCCTGCGGCTTTCGGAGGAGGGTCGCGGCCAAACGCAGGCTGAATGGACGGCCCAGGTCGATGAGCGGCTGGCGGCGGCAGACTCGGCGCTGACCGAGGCTTTGAACCAAATCACCCTGGCCGCTCCGCCGTCGGAGCGGGAGTGGAAGCTGGCCGAAGTCGAATACTTGCTGCGCGTCGCCAATCACCGCCTGTTGATGGAGCAGGACGTGGCCACGGCCTTGGGCCTGCTGCAGGCGGCTGACGGCATTCTTGAGGCGCTCGACGATCTGGTCCTGCATCCTGTTCGCGCCGCGCTGGCCGATGAAATGCTCGCGCTCTCCCGGTCTGAGGGCGCCGATGTCCAAGGCCTCTACCTGCGCCTCGACGCACTCAAGCGGCAACTCGAAACCCTGGCCTTGGCCAAGCCTCAATACCGCCTGGCGGAACCGGAGGAAGCCCCCAGCGAGCCCAGTGGCGTCCTGGATGCGGTGGCCGCGGAGTTTCGCCAGCTTGTTCGATTTCGGCGCATCGACACCCCCGCCAAGCCGCTGCTGGCGCCGGAGGAAGCGGTTTACTTGGAATTGAATCTGCGCCTCATGCTGGAGCAGGCGCAGTTGGCCGCGCTGAAACGGGATCAGGTGGTGTTCGATTCCAGCCTCGGCTCGGCCTTGGAGTGGGCGCGCAACTATCTGGACCTTGATGACCCAGACGTTCAGGACACCCTTGAGGCCTTGGCGGATTTGCGCCAGGTGCAGCTCGACGTTCCGCTGCCGGATCTGTCCGCTTCCTTGAACGCGCTCCTGCAGGTGCGCCGGGGCGGCGAATGAAGGCCCGCACACTGCTGTTGTGCGCCGTCCTCGTTATTGGTGGGCTTCTGGGCCTGTTCATGGCGCGCGATCCAGGCTATCTCGTGCTCGCCTACGATGGCGCGGTGCTGGAAACGAGCCTGTGGTTCGGCTTGGCGCTGCTGGTGGCCGCCTATGTCGCGGTGCGCTTGCTGTTGTTTGTGCTCGGGCGCCTGTTGCGCGGCAAGGGCCTGTTCACGGCTTGGCGCGCCCGCGCCGCGCAACGGCAGACCAACCGCGGCCTGCTGCTGCTTGAGGAGGGCGACTGGGCACAGGCGAAGAACTTGTTGGTCAACGCCGCACGGGGTGTTGCCGCGCCGGCCATCAACTACCTGAACGCTGCCCGAGCCGCCCACCAATTGGGCGCGTTTGACGAGCGCGATGAACTGCTCAGCCAAGCGCGGCAGCAGGACTCGAAGGCTGCCCCGGCGGCGGGTTTGGCCGGAGTCGACTTGCGGATGGCGGCGGGGCAATGGCGCGAGGCGCTGGCGTCGTTGCGTGAACTGCAAGCGTTGGCCCCCAAGCACCCTAGGGTGTTGGAGCGTCTGTGGCGCTGCCATGAGGCGCTGGAGGACTGGACAGCGCTCATCGAACTCGCGCCGGCGCTGCGCAAGGCCGGTGCGGCCGATGCCGAGACGTTGAACGCCATGGAACAGCAAGCGTGGCGCCGCCGCTTGGCCACCGCCGATGGCCTCAAGCTCTGGGAAAAGCGCCCCAAGGCGCTTAAGGACGATTTGGACCTAGCGTTGGCCGCCGCCTTGGGCGGGCAGGCGGCCGGCGATGCCGCAGGGGCGGAAAGCCTGCTTCGTGAGGCTTTGGGCCGCAATTGGCGCGATGACTTGGTTAATCTCTATGGCCAGCTCAAATCGCCGGCGCCCGACCATCAATTGGCCACGGCCGAACGATGGCTGGAGGATCGGCCGGATGACGGCGAGCTGTTGCTCGCCGCAGGCCGTCTGGCGCTGATGAATGCGGACTGGCCTAAGGCGCGGCGTTACTTTGAGGCAAGCCTGCACCGCAAGCCGAACTCCGAATGCCGCGCGGAACTCGGCCGCCTGCTGATCGCCCTCGGGGAGACCCGGCGCGGGGGTGAGCTGTTGACCCAAGCAGCTGGCGCACCGACCGGCTTGCCGGACCTGCCGCTGCCCCAGCGCTCGGGCTAGAGTCCGTTCGGCGCTACTTCCCGCGCATGGAGTTGAAGAACTCCTCGTTGGTGCGGGTGTCCTTGAGCTTGTTGATCAGCCACTCGATGGCGGCCAGATCGTCCATGTCGTGCAGGAGCTTGCGCAGTATCCACACGCTTTGCAGTTCCTTCTCTTCGACGATGAGCTCCTCCCGGCGGGTGCCTGAGCGGCGGATGTTGATGGCCGGATAAACGCGCTTTTCAGCGATTTTGCGCTCCAGGTGCAGTTCCTGGTTGCCGGTGCCCTTGAACTCCTCGTAGATCACTTCGTCCATCTTCGACCCGGTGTCGATCAGGGAGGTGGCCAGAATGGTGAGGCTGCCGCCTTCCTCAATGTTGCGGGCGGCCCCGAAGAAGCGCTTGGGCCGTTCCAGGGCATGGGCGTCAACGCCGCCGGTCAGCACCTTGCCCGATGAGGGGACGATGGTGTTGTAGGCCCGGGCCAGACGCGTCATCGAGTCGAGCAGGATGACCACATCCTTTTTGTGCTCCACGAGCCGCTTGGCCTTCTCGATCACCATTTCGGCGACCTGCACGTGCCGGGACGGCGGCTCGTCGAAGGTGCTCGCGACCACTTCGCCGCGCACCGAGCGCTGCATTTCGGTCACTTCCTCGGGCCGTTCGTCGATCAGCAGCACGATGAGCACCACATCCGGATCGTTGGCGGTGATGGACTGGGCGATGTTCTGCAGCACCAGGGTCTTGCCAGCCTTCGGCGGCGAGACGATCAGGCCGCGTTGGCCCTTGCCCACCGGGGCGATCAGATCGACGGTGCGGGCGGTCAAGTCCTCGGTGCTGCCGTTGCCGCGCTCGAGCGTGAAGCGCTCGGTTGGAAACAAGGGGGTGAGGTTTTCAAAGAGGATCTTGTGCTTCTTGGAGGTCGGTTCGCTGAAGTTGATCTCGTCAACCTTGAGCATGGCGAAGTAGCGTTCGCCGTCCTTGGGTGGCCGGATCTTGCCGGCCAGGCTGTCGCCGGTGCGCAGGTTAAAGCGGCGAATCTGGCTGGGCGAGACGTAGATGTCGTCCGGGCCGGCCAGGTACGAACTGTCCGGGGAGCGCAGGAAGCCGAAGCCGTCCTGCAGGATTTCCAAGGTCCCCGCCCCGAAAATGTCCTCGCCCGCCTTGGCCTGCTTGCGCACGATGGACGCGATGACCTCCTGCTTGCGCGAGCGGGCCAGGTTCTCCAGGCCGAGTTCGCGGCCCATGTCCACAAGCTCGCTGACGGGCTTGGCCTTGAGGTCTTTCAGATACATCGCCATATCGTGGTTTCTTTCTCAAACGGGTTGGGGTTGGGAGCACTGCCGCCTTCGGCTTGCGTGGATTCGGGGCGTCGGCTGCCTGGAAGCGGCGAGGGTCGAATTGGGGAGAGTTTCTCCGGTTGTTCCAAAAAGGGCACCGGGCATTCGAAGATGGATTCAGTCGGCGCCTTGGCTTGCCATTTCGCGGCCCGCAAATTTGTTGCCGGTCGGCTGGGTTGGAATTGTTGGGGCTGGAAACGGCGGGGTGGGGAACTGCTTTCGACCTCCACCCAAGGGGCAGTTTAGTGTTTTGGTTGGCGTCGTCAAGCGGAATGATTGGGTGATTTCATCCCGCTTGACGGGGCCTGGCGATTAAATGTTGCTGTCCAGGAAGGCTTCCAGGGCGGACTTGCTGAGCACGCCGACCTTGGTGGCCTCCACTTCACCGCCTTTGAACAGCATGAGGGTGGGAATGCCGCGAATGCCGTACTTGGGCGGGGTCTGCTGGTTGGAGTCGATGTCGAGCTTGCAGATCTTCACCCGGTCGCTGTATTCGTTGGCCACCTCGTCGAGGATTGGCGCGATCATCTTGCAAGGCCCGCACCACTCAGCCCAGTAGTCCACGAGCACGGGCTTGTCGGATTGAAGCACATCGGCTTCAAATTCGGCGTCAGTGGTGTGCACGATGTTCTCGCTCATGCGTTGATTCTCCGATGGTTGGTGGTGAGGTGGCAGCCGTGGCTGGAAAAAAGACGGCGCAGTTTAGCATGAATGACCCTGCCGCAACCCCGCAGTCTTATCCAACGAGAAGTGAGCCTGAACGGGAGCCGGGTTTCCAACGGGAAGTGAGCCTGAAGGGTCGGTTTTTGGGATCATCGGAGGATGATCGTGACACTTCAGACCGAGCGGATCAGGACGTTGGAGGAGGTTC
>JAJEIQ010000068.1 GCA_022827905.1 Pseudomonadales bacterium
GAACCTCCTCCAACGTCCTGATCCGCTCGGTCTGAAGTGTCACGATCATCCTCCGATGATCCCAAAAACCGACCCTTCAGGCTCACTTCCCGTTGGAAACCCGGCTCCCGTTCAGGCTCACTTCTCGTTGGATAAGACTGATGTCGCAAAACTGGCCCAAAGTGTCGTATGCTTCCCCTGCCGCTGGCGGATGCTGCGATAGCATCGGGTAACCTATATTGATCGTTCGCGTGAAGCAGTCGGGTTAAGCGAGCGCCATTCTGGAGGGGACTAATGGAATTTGAACGCAGCAAACTGAACCGGGCCGTTTTGTCGGCTATCGCCATGACCGCCGCAGGCTCGGTGGCGGCGCAGACGGCCACCATCGAGGAAGTCATCGTCACGGCCACCAAGCGGGCGGAATCCACCCAGGACATAGCCGTATCCGTTTCGGCCCTCCAAGGAGACGCCTTGGATGAGTTGAGAATCAGCAACTTTGACGACTACGTCGAGCACCTGCCGAATGTCGTCATGATGGGCGTCGGTCCTGGCCAGAGCGAGATTTACATACGCGGCGCAGCCACCGAACAATCCAAGAACACCATTGCCAGCATCCAGGGCGCGGCCCCCGCGACCGCCCTGTACGTCGACGAGCAGCCGGTGTCCTTCGGTGGCCGCAACCTCGATGTCTATGCCGCGGACTTGCGCCGCATTGAGGTTTTGCCCGGTCCCCAAGGCACCCTGTATGGCGCAAGCTCCCAATCCGGCACCGTGCGCCTGATCACCAACAAGCCCGATGCCACCCGATTCGACGCCGGCATCAAAATCGGCGCCTCTTCCACCAAGGGCGGCGACATCAGCAACTCTCAGCAAGGGTTCGTCAACCTGCCGTTGTCTGATCGGGCAGCGTTGCGCATCGTGGGCTATCGAGACAACCAGGCTGGCTGGATCGACAACATCCTCAACGACCCGGATAACGGCGGATTCTCGCCGGTCATCGACCTGCTGAACCGCAACGACATTTCCGCATCGCCCGTCAACCCGGCGAGCACGTTCGAAGCAGCGGACAACAGCCACTTGGTCGAGAACGACTTCAACGATGCCGACTATGTCGGCGGACGGGTGAGCCTCTCCTACGACTTCAACGACGATTGGAGCGCCGTCGTACAACACGTCCAACAATCGCTGGAGACCGACGGGGTGTTCGCCTATGACCCGAACCTCGATGGCAAGAGCAGCGCCAATCGCTTCACCCGCGACAGCACGGAAGACGAGTTCGGCTTGACCATGCTGACGGTTGAGGGCCGTGTGGGCATGCTCGACGTGATCTATGCGGCGGGCTACTTGGACCGGGAAGTGGACGCCTACGTCGATTACACGGATTACACCAACGGCGGTGGCTACCAGGTTTACTATCTCTGTCCTGGGTACGCTGACGATGGCACTTGGGCTCGGACTGGCGCCTCCAGCACGCCGGTCATGTGTCACGACCCGGAGGCGCAGTACCAGGAGTTCACGGACAACAGGCGCTGGACCCACGAATTCCGAATCTCCACGCCCCAGGAGCACCGGGCCCGCTTGACCGCCGGCATCTTCTACGACGACCAGAAAACCGAAGGGGTCGGCGCCTTCGAGGACGCGGCCACATTCGACGACGGGGACGGTTCCTGGCCTGCCATGGCCATGATTGGCGATGCCGGAGAAGGCACCAATTCGCCGAGCACGCCATACAACCCCAAGGTGACCTTCGTTAACGACTACACGCGCGAAATCGAACAGATCGCCGTGTTTGGCCACTTTGAATTCGACCTCACCGACAACGTGACGGCAAGCCTTGGCGCCCGCTGGTACGACCTCGATTTCGAGTTTAAGGGCGCGAGCAGCTTCTCCTTCGGTTGCAAGTACGCCCCTCTCAATGAGCCGTGCGACTCCAGCGTTCGCCGCGGCGGCTTCGACGCAGCGAGCCGCACCTCGGGCAACAACGTCACGGCCCGCTTGCGGGCTCTTGGAGAGGGAACCTTGGACGCGCTCATGGCGGCTGGCCGGGACAACTGTCGGCCCGAGGTGCGTGATACCAGTGCCTGCCGCGGCGGCGTCTTCAGCCGCGGCATGGACTTCAGTGCCGCGCAGTCCCTCTACGCAGACATTCAGGACGGCTCATTCAACGTTGACGATCTGAACGATGACGGCGTCCTGAATGAATCCGATGTCATTCTCCGGGCTTCGCTCGATTGGCGCGTCAACGACGAGCTGATGGTTTTCGCCACCTATGGGGAGGGTTTCCGGCATGGGGTGACCAACCGCAACGCCGGCGTTGGTGCGAGAAACCCTCGGGGCCTGCCGGCCTATGATGGCTACCGGGTGCCGGCGATTGCCGAGACGGACGAGATGCAAACCTGGGAAGTGGGCATGAAGGGCGACTTCGCGGACAATACCTTGCGCCTCAATGCGACCGCTTACTTCTCGGAGATATCGGACCTTCAGGTTTCGCGGTTTGACCCGGCCAACGTCGCGTTTCTCGTGTTCATCGAAAACGTCGGTGACGCGGAAATCCTAGGGCTCGATGCGGATTTCACTTGGCTGGCGACGCCGAATCTCACGATCTCGGGCGCCGTGAGCCTGATTGACAGCGAAATCACCCGCATCAACCCGCAGTTGAACGAGATTTCGGTGCCCGAAGGCAGCGAACTCCCGTTCAGTCCGGACTTTGCGGGCAGCCTGCGCGCCCGCTACGATTTCCATGGCGCGTTCGACGGACAAACCAACGCCTATCTCAGCGGCAGCCTCAGCTATTCCGGCAGCAGCAAGTCGGGCATCGCCGGCAGTGCGTTCTTCGTGGAGGACACCCTTGAGCGCAGCCGGGGGCGCGGTTCGGGGCTGTCCATTTCCGACGAAGGCGGCATATTTGCGGGCGGCAACTGCGGCACCTACGATGCCCCGAGCTTCTGCGCGAACGGCAGATACGTCCAAGACAGCTACGTTTTCCTGGACGTCGCGTTTGGCGTCGAGCGGGACAACTGGAGCGCGGAACTGTTCGTGGACAACCTTGCGGACAAGCGGGCCGAACTGCACATCGACACGCTGCAGTACGTGCCCAAGGTCGTAACCAACCGACCACGCACCGTTGGGCTGCGCTTCTCCTACGACTTTGCCGACTAAGGCCGACAGCGCCAGGAAACTGATCGAGGCCGCCAAGTTCAGCGAGGCGGCCGCCCTTGCGGAGGAGCTGCTCGGTGCCCAGCTCGAGGATGAGCAGCGCTGCGAGGCGCTGTACCTTCTCGCCGTTGCAAAACGGTTTGGCAACCGGCTCCCGGAAGCCTTGGCGGCACTGCAGCGCCTGCACGGGGAAAATCCGGGACACGCCCGGGCCTGGCAGGAGCGAGGGCACATTTGTTCCGCCGAGGGCCGGCATGCGGAGGCCATCGCGGCGTACTCGCGGGCCGTGGAGAGGAATCCTGCGCTCACAGCGAGTTGGCGCTCGCTGGCGAAACTCCGCGAGGGCAACGGCGACCGGGAGGGTGCCCAGCGCGCCCGCGAGCGGCTGGAGTTCCTGAACCGGCTGCCGCCCGATCTGGTTCACGTCACCGACCTGATCCACGAGAGGAAGTTTCACAAGGCCGAACAGCTCTGCCGGAAGTTCCTCGAGGCAAACCGGCGTCATGTGGAAGGCATGCGGCTGTTGGCGGAGATTGGGGTCCACCTCAAAATCTACGACGATGCGGAGTTCCTGCTCGAGAGCTGTGTGGAGTTCGCGCCGGACTACATTCCGGCGCGCATCGACTACGCCAATCTGCTCATCCGGAAAACCAATTTCGAGAAGGCCAACGAGCAAGCCCGGCAGTTGGTGGACAGGCAGCCCAACAATCCGAGCTTCAAGACCACCTTGGCAACCACGCTGGTCGGACTCGGTCGATTCGAAGAGGGCGTTGCCCTGTACCGGGAGCTTCTCGATGCGGACCCGACGCGAAGCCAATTGCACCTGCTGACCGGCCACGCGCATAAGACCATGGGCGCGCTGGAAGAGGCCATCGAGTTCTACCGGCAGGCTCATCACCAGCGACCGGACTTCGGCGATGCCTTCTGGAGCCTAGCCAACACCAAGACCTACCGATTCAGCGATGACGAGATCGGGCATATCAAGCGCTATGAGCAGGCTCCGGGCACTGCCGTGGACGACCGCATCCACCTCTGTTTCGCCGCCGGCAAGGCCCTGGAGGACCGGGCCGACTACGATGCCTCCTTCGAATACTATGAACGGGGCAACGCTCTGAAGATGAAGGAGAATCGCTACCGAGCGGAGGCCAACGAAAACCGTGCCCGCGCACAGATGGAAACCTGCACGAAGGACCTGTTCGAGCGCCGCGCCGGGGTGGGATTCGAGTGCAACGACCCCATCTTCGTCGTCGGGCTGCCGCGCGCTGGCTCGACCCTGCTCGAACAGATTCTGGCCTCCCACAGCCTGGTGGACGGCACCATGGAACTGCACAACGTCCTGGCCCTCGCCCAGCGGCTCAGGGGCAGGCAGGCCGAGCGAAGCTCGCGCTATCCCCGGATACTTCACGAACTGGACGACAGCTACTTCCGGCGATTCGGCGAGCAGTACATCGACCAGACCCGCACCTACCGGGGCCGAGCTCCCTTCTTCATCGACAAGATGCCCAACAACTTCATGCACATTGGGTTGATTCGCTTGATTCTGCCCAATGCCAAGGTGATCGACGCGCGGCGCCATCCCATGGCCTGCTGCTTCAGTTGCTTTAAGCAACTGTTTGGCGAAGGGCAGGAGTTCTCCTACGGCCTTGGGGAAGTCGGCCGCTACTACCGCACTTATGTGCGTCTGATGGACCACTGGGATGAGGTGCTGCCCGGATTCGTGCTGCGCGTGATGCACGAGGACGTGGTGGATGACTTGGAAACCCAAGTGCGTCGCATCCTCGATTTCTGCGGCCTGCCGTTCGAGTCAAACTGCGTCCAATTCCACAGGACCGAGCGCAACATCCGCACACCGAGCTCCGAGCAGGTGCGGCAACCCATTTTCCGCGAGGGGCTGGACCGGTGGCGCCACTACGAGAAGCACCTCGACCCCCTGCGGGAAGCCCTGGGCACCGGGATACTCGAGCGCTACCCTGTGCACTAGCCACCGACGCCAAGCGCACGTCACCCCGAGCAAGCCACAATGAGCATGATCGACAGTTCAATCATGCGTTCGTTGTTCGACCTGTACCGTTCGGGTCGGTTCGAAACACTGGCGAAGCGGACGCGCGGCCTGCTCCGCGCCCATCCGGATCAAGTGGCGCTGCACAGCCTCCTAGGTGCCGCTTGCTTGGAACTCGGGCGATTGGACGACGCCATTGAAAGCTACCAAGCGGCCTTGGCCATTCGGCCGGATTTCGGGAAAGCGCATAACAGCTTGGGCATCGCCCATCTCCGTTCGGGCCAGGTGGAGAAAGCCGCTGGCAGCTTCACCCGGGCCATCGACTGCGACCCCCAGTTCGCCGAGCCCTGCTTCAACTTGGGCGTCGTCCGAGAGAACCAGCGGCGGCTGAGCGAGGCAACTGAGCTTTACGAACAGGCCGTAAGGCTGGAGCCGGGATACAACAAGGCCCGATGTGCCCTGGCTCGGTTGCTTTGGGAACTCGGAGACTACGATCGGGTTGTCCAGCACTACGAGCTGGCGTTGGCGGACGATGCGGGTTATGTGCCTGCGCACCGGGGGGTGATGCAGTTCCTCGAGCAGTCGAACCGGCACGACGAACTGCGCGCAGCCCTTGCACGGGCCCGGGCTGCCCTAGGCGCGGACCATCCCTTGGTCCGGTTTCAGGAAGGGGTGGTTGCGGATATCGATGGGGACGCCGCGGCGGCCAAGGCGCTGCTCGAAAGCTGCCCGATGGAGCCATCGGACCCGGTGGCGTTGCACGACGAGAGAATGCGGCTGAGCCGCTTGGTTGCCATCTGCGACAGGCTGGGCGATATCGGCGCAGTCATGGGATACGCCGCCGGGGCAAATCGCCTTTCGGGGCAATCGTGCGCCGGGAAGGGGATAGACAAGAGGCGGTTTCTTGAGTTCGTCGAGAATCGGAAGCAGCACTTCGCGGCGGCGAACGTTGAGCAGGGGTTGCACCACGAAGACGGTTCAAAAGCCCCGGAACACAGCGGTACGGACATCGGCGCTGCATCACAGAGCGGGCGGCGTTGGACTCGACAACCGGTGTTCATCATCGGATTCCCGCGGTCAGGGACCACATTGATTGACACGGCATTGCGTGGCCACCCCGCCATAGAGGTTGCTGAAGAGAGTGACGCGGTGCCGGGCATGGTCAACGTCCTGTCTGGCGCATCCGACGAACGGCTGTCTTCCCTGGGAGGACTTTCCAGCACCGAAATCGAGCGTGCGCGAACCCTCTACTTCAATGCGCTCGAGCGGCAGGTCCAGGCATCCGACGTGACATCGTGCGTGATCGATCGCTTTGCCCTGAACATGGTGTACGTCGGAGAGATTCACCGTGTCTTCCCAAACGCCAAGTTCATCCTGATGCTTCGGCATCCGGCTGACTGCGTGTTGAGCTGTTACCTGCGGGCTTTCGTAGAGACCTCGGCCAACGCCAGCTTTCACACCTTGGAGGAGGCTTCGCATCTCTACGATCAGGTCTTAAGTCTTTGGACGTTGTTTACTGAACGCTTGGACCTGAACCTCATCGAGATCAAGTACGAAGACTTGGTTGCTGACTTCGAGTCCGGTTGCCGCAGGACTTTGGAGTTCATCGGTGTGCCTTGGCATGCCGCTGTCCTCGACCATCAACAGACGGCGCGAAGCCGGCCCTACATCCGAACCGCCAGCTACAACCAAGTTGTCCAGCCCCTCCACACCGAAGCCAGCGGCCGTTGGTTGCGCTACCGCAGGCACATGGAGCCGGTGCTGCCCTTGCTTGAGCCCTGGATTGAGCGCTTGGGCTATGAACGCGCGCCGGAAGCGGGCATTGCCTGAAACCCGTGATCGTCTCCCACGCCCACCGCTTCATCTTCTTCGCCGTGCCGAAGACCGGCACCCAGGCCGTGCGCCAAGCGCTGTCGGCTCATCTCGGACCGGACGATTGGCAGCAGCACGCGCTCTACGGCCAAGCCCGGCTGCCGATTCCGGCGTTGGCGGCCAAGGGGCACGGCCATTTGTCGGTGCGGGAGGTCGCGCCCCGGTTGGAGCGGGACACGTGGGAGAACTACTTCAAGTTTGGCTTTGTGCGCAATCCCTTCGAGCGCTTCGTCTCCGCCTACCTGTTCCTGTTCCGAAACTCACTTGGTGGGGGGCAGCGCGAACCCAAGCGCATCACCGAGGGCATGAAGGCCGCCTTGAACCGGCCAAAGTTCCGGCAGCGGGTGCTCGTCGCCCCACAGAGCGAACTGCTCATCGACGCAATGGGTGAGTTGGCCCTCGACCGCGTTGGCCGGCACGAGCGCCTGCAAGCCGACTTCGACGAGATCGCGCAATGCTTGGGCCTGCCGCCGATGCCCTTGGCAAAGCGCAACGCCACCCGGCACGCCCACTACTCGCACTACTACGACGCTGAACTCAAGGAGATGGTGGCGGCCCTCTACGGCCAAGACCTGACTCGCTTCCACTACCGGTTTGATCAGCAGTGAGCTTCCATCCCGGAGCGAGGGCGTCCCGCCCTCGAACTGGCCACCCGAACGTCGGCGGACTCTCGCTCATAGCTTGCGAGCTTGGGGCATGACCTCCTCTAGGTAGGCGTCCAGGGCGTCGCTGTGCCAAGGGGCGCGCAGGGCGACGTTGATCTCCTGGGCGCCGGCCGCCTTGTACTGCGCGAGCCGCTCCACCGCCTGGTCGGGCGTGCAGAGCAGGGAACCGCCGGAAATGCGGTCGGCCAAGGCGCCCCAGTCGGCGGCGATTTGCTTGCGCTGCTGGTCCACGTCCTCCTCGTCAACGCCGAGGTTGAAGGTGAGGTTGACCGAGCGGCGGATGGTGGCTGGATCCCGGTTCTCCTCCTCGCACCATTGGTTGAGGACGCCGTTCAGGCGCGCGAACTCCTCCGCCGACAGATAGGCCGCGTTCCAGCCGTCCGCATGGTCGGCAACGATCTTCAGGGTGCGCTTTTCCCCCAAGCCGCCGATCCAGATGGGCAAGCGCGGCTGCACGGGTGGCGGCAGGCAACTGGCGTCCACCACTTGGAAGTGCTTGCCGTTGAAGTTGGTGCGTTCGCTGGTGAGCATGCCGCGAACCACTTGTATGGCTTCGTCGAGCATGTCCAGCCGGGTGCCGATGTCAGGGAAGGCGTAGCCGTAGGCGGTGGCTTCCCAGATGTGCCAGCCCGCGCCCAGGCCGAGCTCAAAACGGCCGCCGGTGATGTGGTCCAAAGTGGTGGCCGCCTTGGCCAGCAGGCTGGGATTTCGATAGCCCACGTAGAACACTAGGCAGCCGATGCGGGCTTGGCGGGTTTCCGCGGCCAGCGCGCCCAAGGTGGCGAGCGCCTCAAAGTGCGGTTCGGTGCCGTTTTTGGGCGGTGCCTCGTAAAAGTGGTCCCAAGCCGAGATCCAGTCCACGCCGCCTTGGTCGAGCTTGCGCCAGAGCTGGCGCAACTCGTCCATGGGCAGGTTTTGTTGGCCAACATGTACGCCGAGGGAGAGGGGCATGGTGGGGGATTCCTTTAGGGGGTGGATACTGGCCGGAACCGGCAACTGCGCCTATTTTGCATTCAAGGCGCGTTGCGCGCCAGTTGGTTTTCGCTCGCTCAAACCTCGGCGGCGGCAGGCTGCGCCTTGCGCCACTTGCGCTGCCGAACCGACTCGGCCAAGGCGCTGAGTTGGTGGGGTACGGCCAGCATGGCCGGGGTGGCCACGAGGGTGAGCAGGGTGGCGAAGGTCAGGCCGGAGACGATGGCTTGGGAGAGCGGCACCCAGAATGAGGACAGCATGCCGCCGTAGAGGATGTTGCGGTTGATCAGGTCCACGCTCAGGTTGCTGGCCAGCGGCAGCAGGCCGAAGACGGTGGTGACCGTGGTCAGCATCACCGGGCGCAGGCGTTGGGCGCCGGTGCGCACGATCAGGGCGATGGGATCGAGTTCCGGGTGTTCCCGGCGCAGGTGGTTGTAAGTGTCGATGAGCACGATGTTGTTGTTCACGACGATGCCAGCCAAGGCGACGATGCCGACGCCAGTGAGGACGGCGCTGAACGGACTGCCGGTGACCAACAGGCCGAGCAGCACCCCGGCTGTGGACAGCACCACGGCGAACAGAATCAGGCTGGATTGATAGAAGCTGTTGAACTGCGTCACCAGCAGAATGAACATCAGCATCAGCGACAAGGAAAAGGCCACGCCGACGAAGGCGGTGGCCTCGTTCTGCTCCTCGTTGGTGCCCCGGAAGCGGATCTCCAAGCTGGGGTCGAAGGCTTGCTCGTCCAGCCAGGCTTGGATTTCCTTCACCTTGTCGTCGGCCAGCACGCCGGGCGCCACGTCGGCGCGGATGTACTTGACCGGAACGCCGTTGAAGCGCTCGATGGTATCGACTTGGGGCGCCGCCTCCCGGCGCACGAAGTTGGAGATGGGCACCAACCCGTTGGCCGTGTTGACCTTCAACTCATCCAGCATGCCGAGCCGCCGCCATTGGGATGGATAGCGCACCCGGATGTCCACCGCGTCGTCGGATTTGTCCGGCCGGTACTCGCCCACCTTGATGCCGTTGGTCACCAACTGCACGGCGATGCCCACATGCAGGACGTCGGCGCCGTACAGCGCAGCCTGCGCCCGGTCCACCGCCAGATTCCACTCAATGCCCGGCAGGGAGCGGGTGTCCTCCACATCCCGCAGGCCGACAATGTGCTGGTCGATGTACTCGCGTACGCGGGTCACCGCCGGTTCGAGCACCGCCTTGTCGTAGGCGGCGAACTCGATTTCCAAGGGCTTGCCGGTCGGCGGTCCTTGCTCCATGGAGCGCACTTCGACGCTGATGCCCGACAGCAGCCGGCAGCGTTCGCGTATCTCCTCAAGGACCTCCTGGGGCTTGCGGTCCACGTCGTTGCGGTCGTGCAGTTCGATGAACATCGTGCCGATGACATCCTGGCCGCGCCCGCTGGCCGGGGAGGCGTAGGCGTTCATGTCCTTGACCGCGTCGATCTGCATCACTTGGTCCTCGACCTCCCGAACCAGCCGGTCCACCTCCAGGGCCGAGAGGTTGCCTCTGGCCCGGACCTTGACCACCGCCCAGGGGGTGTGGGAGTCGGAGAAGAACACCATGCCCGTGCCGAATTGGCTGTAGGCGGCGATGGTTCCGAAAACGGCGGTGAGGGTGATGGCCAAGGTCGCCCAGGAGTGGCGCGTCGCCACTTTCAATAGGCGCGCGTACCAGCCGGTGATGGAGTTGAGCTTGGTGGGGTCGCCGTCCTCAAGCTGCTTGAGCGTCTCCACGGCGGCGGCGTCCCGGGAACCCATCCGGCCGAACAGCGAGCCAAGCACGGGCCCGAACACCAGGGCGTAGAGCAACGAGCCGCTCAGCACCATAAAGACCGTCACCGGCAGATAGCGCATGAACTTGCCGGAAACGCCGGGCCAGAAAATCAGCGGCAGGAAGGCCGCCAGCGTGGTGGCCACCGATGCGGCCACGGGCCACAGCATGCGCTTGGCAGCCAGCGCATAGGCGCTGCGGCGGTCGAAGCCCTCGGTCATCTTGCGGTCGGCGTATTCGGTGACCACGATGGCGCCGTCGATCAGCATGCCGAGGCCAAGCAGCATCCCGAACATGACCATGAAGTTGAAGGTGTAGCCGAGCATGTAGATGAAGATCAACGAGAACAGCAGCGAGACCGGAATGCCCATGCCGACGATCAGCCCGCTGCGGATGCCCATGGCGGCCACCACGACCACCATCACCAGGGCGAGGGCGGTAAAGATGTTCCCTTGCAGTTCGGTGACCTGTTGCAGGGCCATGGGCGCTTGGTCCTGGGAGTAGAACACGTTGACGCTGGGCGGCAGGTCCGGCCGCATTCTCTCCACCGTGGCCTTCACTTGGCTGACCACGTCCACCACGTTGGCGTTGGCCCGCTTGATGATGTTCAGCGAGATGCCTTGGGCGCCGTTGACGCGGGCGTGGCTGACCCGGTCCTTGAAGGTCTTGCGCAAGGTGGCGACGTCGCCCAAGGTGACCACGGTGTCGCCGTTCACCTTCACCGGCAGGTCAAAGACGTCCTGGGCCTCCTCGATGAGGCTCGGCACCTTGACCGAGAAGCGGCCCTCGCCGGTGTCGAGGCTGCCGGCGGCGATCAGCCGGTTGTTGCGCATCAACGTGGTGATCAGCTGATCGTTGGAGAGCTGATAGGCTTCCAGCGCATCGGGATCGATGATGGCTTCGAGCAGTTCCTCGCGATGCCCTTGGATTTCCGCATCGAGGACTTCGGGAATGATCTCGATGCGGTCGCGCAGCTCAAGCGCCAAGTTGTACAGAATGCGCTCCGGCACGCCGTCACCGGCCAGGTTGACCTGCAGGATGGGGAAGTCCTCCGTGGTGGCCTCCTGGATGATCGGCTCCTCGATGGTGTCCGGCATTTCCGGGCGGGCGCGGTCAACCGCCTCGCGGATCTCCAGCAGGGCCACGTCGAGGTCGAGGTCAGCTTCGAACTCGGTCATGATCGTGGCCGCGCCCTCGGAGGCGTAGGCCTTGAATTCCTTGATCCCCTCCAACGAGCGCAGCTCGATTTCCAAGGGCATCACCAACAGGCGCTCCGCATCCTCCGGCGAGATGCCCTCGTGGATGATGGTGACGACGAAGAAGGGCACCTGAATGTTCGGCTCGCTGGCCACGGGAATGGCGGCGCGGGCCGCGAGGCCGGCCAGCACCACCATCAGCAGGACCAACACCGTGGTCTTGGCCCGGCTGATGGCGGCGTCGATGATGGCGTTCATGCGCTCTTAACCATCTCGGCGGGCGCTGCGGTTTGCGGCGGCGCCGAGGCCGGCATCTCCTCGACGGGCTCGAAGTCCACCTCGACGGATTGGCCCGGCACCACGAGTTCCTGGCCGACGGTGATCACTGTGGCCACGTCCGGCAGGCCGGTCACCCACACGCCGTCGGCATCGTCGCGGACGATTTCAATCGGGTTGAACGCCACCCGCCCGTCGGCATCCACCGTGCGGACCCCGATGACGCCATCGTCGTTCAGGGCGAACAGCGCTGGGCTGACCTTTTGCGCCATGACCTCGGCCACGGGGATGACGATGTCGGTGGACACGCCGCTGCGCAGCCGGTAGTCGGGGTTGGGAATCTGCACCTCCAAGGCGTAGGAGCGGGTCTCGGGGTCGCTTTGCTGGCCGACGAACTGAATTTGGCCGGACACTTGGGTGCCGTCGCTCAGCAGGCCGGTGGCGGGCTGGCCAGGCAGCACCCGCAGAACATCCCGTTCCGGCACGCGGCCCACCAGCAGCATGGGGTCGAGGTCCACCAGGGTGGCGCACTGCGCCCCGGGGCTCACATAGTCGCCGACCTCCAGGTGCACCTCCTCGACGATGCCGTCGAACGGTGCCTTGACCACCGTGCGGGCCAGGTTCAGCTGGCTGCGCTTGAGCTTGGCTTCGGCCTCCGCCAGCCGTGCTTGGGCCTGAGCCACCAAGGTGTCCGACTGGAAACCGCCCGCCCGCAGCTTGAGGCTGCCTTGGTACTCGATTTGCGCTCGCTTCAGCCCCGCCTCGGATTCCAGCAGTCCGGCGCGGCGGTCGTCCACGGAGATTCGGCACAGTGCCTCCCCCGTCGCCACTCGGCTGCCGCGCTCCACAGGACGGGCGGTGACGGTGCCGGTGATCTCCGTACGCACCGCCACCGTGCGCTTGTTCTCCGTCTTGCCGCGAATGCGCAGATGCTGCACCTGCGCGGAGGCGTAGGTGACGTGGGCGCGAACCCGGGCGGGGATGGCGTCGGCCTGTTGGGCGCCGCGCAAGTCGGCCTGCTCGGCCAAGGTCAGGGGTGGCGGGGACTCCTCCTCCCCGAGTTGCCCACTGATCAGCCAGATGCCGAGCAGTACGGCGATGACGATGGCGGTGAGGTAGGTTGAGCGCATAGCGGATCCCTGTGGCGCGGTTTCAAGCCGATGCTCGTTGCGGCCGGTTGCGGAGCGCCCAACCGTTCAAGCAGTCATGGTGCTGTCGTAGTGATTGCTACGAAAAGTAACACATTGAATTGGGCCTGACTAGCCTGCGCGGCCTGACGGCCGCGTTTGGAGTTTCGCTGGCGCGAAACTCCGCGCTTGCGGAGGCGGCCAGTGGCAGCGGCATTCACCAAGTGCCGGTGTTGGGCATGTCGGCCCAGGGGGCAGCTGGGTCCAGCGGATCGCCCTTTTGCAGCAGTTCAACCGAGACGCCGTCCGGCGAGCGCACGAAGGCCATCCAGCCGTCCCGCGGCGGCCGGTTGATGGTCACGCCGCCATCCATCAAACGCTGGCAGGTGGCGTAGATGTCGTCCACCTGATAGGCGAGATGGCCGAAGTTGCGGCCCCCGGAGAGGCTTTCCGGATCCCAGTTCCAAGTCAACTCGACCTGCGCCGACTCATCGCCCGGCGCGGCGAGGAACACCAGCGTGAACCGCCCCGCCTCGTTGTCGATGCGCCGCAGTTCGGTCAGGCCGAGCTTGTCGCAGTAGAAGTCCAGTGAAGCGTCGATGTCGGTGACGCGGACCATGGTGTGCAGGTATTTCACGTTGGTGTCCTGTTTGGGCGCTTAATGGGCATTATGGATGGATTTGCCGCTACGGCAACCCAGTGCTCCGGGCGAGGCTGCGGCGTACGCCCCCTATGCCATATCTGGTACAGTCACGCCCCCGTCCAGCAATTGAGCAGGAACACTTATGACCACCCCCTATCCCGACCACCCCCAGTTGACTGGCAATTTCGCGCCGATTCGCATGGAGTGCGACATCGACGACGTGATCATTCGCGGTGAGCTGCCGGCCGACCTCGACATTACCTACTTCCGCAACGGCCCCGATCCGCAGTTTCCGCCGCGCGGCGACCACCACTGGTTTGCGGGCGACGGCATGCTGCACATGTTCCACGTTCAGAACGGCCGGGTGCGCTACCGCAACCGCTGGGTGCGCACAGCCAAGTGGGCCTTGGAGCGGCGCGAGGGCCGCAGCCTCTACAGCCCGTTCAACCCGATGCAGAACGACCCGATCACCCAGGAAGCGGCGGACGAGGGCCTGGCCAACACCAACGTGGTTTGGCATGGCGGCAAGCTGCTGGCCTTGGAGGAAGGGCATCCGCCCTTCGAGATCGACCCCGTCACCTTGGAGTCGAAGGGCACCTGGCGCTATGACGACCAATTCGAGGGGCCGATGACGGCCCATCCCAAGATTGACCCGAAGACCGGCGAGATGCTGTTTTTCGGCTATATGGTCTCCGGCCCGTTCAGCGCCGGCATGAGCTACCAGACGGTGGATGCCAACGGCGTCCTCACCCGTTCCGAGCGTTTCGATGCGCCCTTTGCGAGCATGGTGCATGACTTCATCACCACCGATGAGCACGTGATCTTTCCCATCTTCCCGGCCACCGGCAGCATGGAGCGGGCCATGAAGGGCGAACCGCCCTTGGCGTGGGATCCGGAGAAGGGCACCCACATCGGCGTGATGCGCCGTGACGGCTCGGTGGCGGACATGCGCTGGTTCGAGACCGACCCCTGCTACGTTTTCCACCCGATGAACGCCTACACCGAGGGCAACCGCATCGTTGCCCATGTGATGCAGTTCGAGGAAGTGCCGCTGTTTCCCCACGCCGACGGCAGCGCGCCGGATCCGGAGAAGGCCCAAGCTCGGCTGTGCGAGTGGGTTTTCGACTTGGCCGACAATTCAAACAGCGTCCAACGCCGCTACCTCGACGACATCAGCGGCGAGTTCCCGCGCTTGGACGAGCGCTTCACCGGCAGCAACTACCGCCACGGCTACTACGGCGCGGCGATCGGCGGCGCGGAGGGCCTCGGCTTCAACGCGGTGGCCCATCAGGACTTCGGCGCCGGCCGGCGCAGCCAATACGTGCTGCCCGACGGCGACGTCACCGGCGAGCCGGTGTTCGTGCCCCGGTCAGCGGATGCGGAGGAAGGCGACGGCTACATTCTGAGCATGGTTTACCGCGCCCGGGAGAACCGCAGCGATCTGATGTTCCTGGACGCCACCGATGTGGCCGCCGGCCCCATCGCCTGCGCCGAACTGCCCCATCGCGTGCCCTACGGGTTTCACGGCAACTGGAAGCATAACGGCTGATTGGGGCGGCTAGTTCGAGGGCGGGACGCCCTCGCTCCAAAGGCCGGGGCGCGGGCGTCCCGCCCTCGATGGGATTCCCTGGTTCGGTTTCGAGGGCAAGATGCCCTCGCTCCAGCGGCGGCGAGCTAGGGGCTGCGCCGCAGGACGCCGACGCTCAAGCCCTCGATGGCGAAGTCATCGTGGCGCAGATCGACATCAATGGGGTCGTAGGCGTCGTTTTCCGGCATCAACTGCAGTTGCCGGCTGCGACGGTTGGAGCGGCGCAAGCGCTTGACGGTGACCTCGTCATTGATGCGGGCCACCACGATTTGGCCGTTGCGGGCTTCCGGCGTGTTGTGCACGGCGAGCAGGTCGCCATCGAGAATGCCGGCATCGGTCATGCTGTCGCCCTTGACCCGCAGCAGGAAGTGGGCCTCCGGCCGAAAAAGGTTGGGGGCAAGCTGGATGCGCTCCTCAATGTGTTCGGTGGCAAGAATGGGTGCGCCGGCCGCCACTCTTCCGATCAACGGCAGTCCATCAGGCTCCGGCAGGCGAATGCCCCGTGAAGCGCCGGGCACCATCTTGATGGCCCCCTTGCGGGCCAAGGCCTTCAAATGCTCCTCGGCGGCGTTGGCGGACTTAAAGCCGAGCACTTGGGCGATCTCCGCCCGTGTGGGCGGGTAGCCGCAGTCGCTTAAGGACTGCCGGATGACGTTGAGCACGTCCGCCTGCCTTTGGGTGAGTCCGTCCATTTAGATCTCCTTGCCGGCAGTTTGCCGACACGATGCCAAGGGCTTCCTTGGAGCAATGTTCAAACAACCAGTCAGTGGAGTTTTATACAGCATCGCGGAGCGAATGCCAATTCCCTCTCTAATCCGCGGCCAAACCGGTTAGAATTTTTCCGCTATGGAATTCCTTGAGAATCTTCTGGCGCGAGTTCCCGATTACCGGCTGACGGTGCAATCGTTCGCCGTCTTGGCGGTGGCCGCGTTCGCCCACTATGCGGGCCAGCGCGTCTTGGCTCACCTCAGGCGGCGTTCGGAAGTTACGCACAATCGCTATGACGACGCCCTGATTGCCGCCATCGGCAAGCCCTTTGGCTGGTTCGTCTGGGTGTTGGGCGCCTCTTGGGCGCTGGAACTCGCTGATGGCGCCTTTGAAGCCGGCTTGGTTGACGAGGTCCATCGGCTGCGCGAGGTGGCGGTGGTCTGGGTGCTGGCCTGGTTTGCGGTGCGCTTCATCCGGGAAGTTGAGGCCCAGATCATCCACGCCGCCCCCGGCGACGGGCACATGGACGTGGCCACGGCGGCGGCCATCGCCAAGATCCTGCGCATCGTCGTCTTGGTCGTCGCTGTGTTGCTGGCCATGCAGGCCTTCGGCTTCTCCATCGCCAGCGTGCTCGCTTTCGGCGGCCTCGGCGGCCTTGCCGTGGGCTTCGCGGCGCGCGACCTGCTTGCCAACTTCTTCGGCGCCCTGATGATTTTTCTGGACCGCCCTTTCTCCGTGGGCGATTGGATCCGGTCGCCGGACCAGGAAATTGAAGGCACCGTGGAGGACATCGGCTGGCGCTTGACGCGCATTCGCACCTTCGACCAGCGGCCGCTGTACGTTCCCAACGCCACCTTTGCCAAGCTGACGGTGGAAAACCCCTCGAAGATGCTGAACCGGCGCATCTATGAGACCATCGGCCTGCGCTACGACGACTTCCCGGTTCTGCCCGCCATCGTCGCCGATGTGGAGAAGATGTTGCGCGAACATCCTGACATCGATCAAGAGCGCACCTTGATGGTCAACTTCGTCACGTTCGGCGCCTCCTCCCTGGACTTCTTTGTGTACACCTTCACCAAGACGACGGACTGGCAGACCTTCCATGCCGTCAAGCAGCAAGTGCTGTTCAAGATCGGGGAGATCATTCAGTCCCACGGGGGGGAGATCGCCTTTCCGACGCAAGTCATGCATCTGGAGAGGCCGACGCGGTGACCTTGGCGTCCGAGGACGTGCTTGCCGCGTGGCAGCGTTCCGAGGTCATCGTCGATGCCGCGACGGTGAGCCGCGCGGTGGACCAGACCGCGGTGCGCATCAGCCTGGCCCTGAAGGACGCCAATCCGCTGCTGCTGTGCGTGATGCACGGCGGGCTGCCCTACTGCGGCAGGCTGCTTGACCGGCTGCACTTTCCCCTTGAACTGGGCTACGTCCACGTGGCCCGCTACCGGGACAGCACGGCGGGCGGCGCCTTGGACTGGATCGCCTCGCCCGTGCAGAACGTCACCGGCCGGCAGGTGCTCATCGTCGATGACGTGCTCGATCAGGGCGACACCCTGGCCGCAGTGTGCGAGTGGGCGGCGGCGGCGGGTGCTGCCAAGGTCTGGTCCACGGTGCTGAACCGCAAGGACGTGCCCGGCAACCGGGCGGTGGAGGTGGACTTTGCCGCCTTGCAGTGCCCCGACCGCTACCTGATCGGCTGCGGCATGGACTACAAGGGCTATTGGCGCAACCTACCGGACATCCGCGCCTTGCCCGAGGACATGGAAGACGGCGGCTGATGGCCACTGGGCTCATCATTGGCTCCGGTGAGGTTTCCCTGCCCGGGGGGTTCGAACGCATCGGCGGCCTCGACACCCCTTACGGCCCCGCCTCGGATGGCTTCTTCAAAGGACAGGTGCGCAGCCATGCGCTGTTGGTGTCCTATCGCCACGGCGAGCCGCGCCGCTTGGCGCCGCACGCCATCAACTACCGGGCCAACCTCTGGCTGCTCAAGACGCTGGGCGCTAAGCGCCTCATTGCCGTGTACGCGGTGGGCGGCATCGACCGGGCGCTGCGGCCGGGGGATTTGGCCGCTCCCCATCAAATCATCGACTACACCTGGGGCCGGGAGCACAGCTTTGATGAAACCGGCGCCACCCACGTTGACTTCACCCGTCCCTATGACGATGAACTCAACAATGCCGTGGCGGCCGCTGCCCGGCAGGCTGGCGCTGCCTTGGTTGAGGGCGGCGTCTATGGCGCCACCCAAGGGCCGCGCCTCGAATCCGCTGCCGAAATTGATCGCTTGGAGCGGGATGGCTGCACGGTCGTGGGCATGACCGGCATGCCCGAAGCGGGCTTGGCCCGGGAAATCGGGCTGCCCATGGCGAGCCTGTGCATCGTCGTCAACGCCGCCGCGGGCCGAGGCGATGATCCCGGGCGGATCGACATGGCGGGCTTTGAGCGTGCCGCCGAACGCGGCTTCGCGTCGGTCATGCGGCTGCTTGAGGCGCTGCTGGGCTAGCCTCCGGCTGATGCCTCCCAAGCTTGCAGCGCTTGTGCGAGGGCTGGCGAGGGGGCCAGCGGGTCGATACGAGCCAGAACGCCCATCCTCGGGTGGTCGAGGTAGTGCAGTTCGCCGCTGCGCATGGTGCGGGCCTGCTTGAGCTGCATGTAGGGTAGAACGTCGGCTTGGCTCTGCGCAGCCTGTTCCAGCCAAAGCGTGGCGGCGAAGTGGAGATAGCGGCCGAGCGTGACCTGGAGTGTTCCGTAAAGTTGGTTGCGGTCTGGAGTGGATTGTACGGCCAGCATCAGGGGTTCACCCGCCGAGCGGTTCGGAACAGGCTGTATCCAACGGCCGTGCCAGATGATGTTCAGTCCTTGGGTTCTGCGCAGGCGCCGGGCCTCGGTCTTGAGCACGTGAGTCTGGGCTGGCAGCCAACGATAGCTGTCGCGCTGCTGTGCCTCTTGCTGCCGGGCGGCGGCGCTAAGCAGATCGAGCAGGGGGTGCGGCGAAAGACGCGGATCGATGGGCGGTGGCGGGACCGTCGCGATTGGCTCAAGCGGGGCCAAGCCGTCCAGCGGCACTGCATCCAGGTCTGCTTCGAGAGATTGAATTTCGGGTGCTTCGGGGTCGAACCCTTCGGCCTCGGGAACCTGGGATGGCGCCACGTCAAGGCGGGGAAAATCAAGGCAGGCGCGGGTCAGCGGGTCTAGGCTGGCGATGCGCCAGGGCTCCGGCTCGGCGAAGGCGCGCACCCTGGCCGGCCAAGTCCGTCCGCGCTCCCAAACCAACTCTTCGGGTCCTGGACCAGCCGGGTCCGTTCGCTCAAAGATGATGACTTCGGTGGCGTACCACTGCCCCCGGATCAAGTCGTTCGGATCATCGACTTTGGCGGCGGCCGATAGAGCTGCCAAAGCCCCCAATGCGCCCAGCCAATAGCGATGGCCCTTCATCCGCCGGCGGCGGCCGCGTTGACGGTTGGGGTCTCCGGCGCCAGTGCCGCCAGCAGTTCATCGGCGAACGCGAAGCGCGCCGCCAAGTCTGCCATGCCGTGCGTGATGCGCAGCACCGTGCCGCCCGTCAGCCGATAGGTGGATGGACTGCGTTGCACCAACGCGATGACGCTTGCCGGGTTGACGGGGGTGGCGTCGCTGAACTCGACCTTGCCGCCCCGCTCCCCGAGTTCGAAGCGGGTGATGCCCAAGGGGTTGAGGCGCAGCTTCAAGGCGGTGACCTGGAAGAGTTGCGCCAACGGCGGCGGCAGATGTCCGAAGCGGTCGATCATCTCCGCGCGCAGCTCGTCGAGTTGGCCTTGGGTGGCGGCAGCGCTGATGCGCTTATACATGATCAGCCGCAGGTGGACGTCGGGCAGGTAGTCCTCGGGAATCAGCGTGCCGCAGTGCAGGTTGACCTCCCGGCTGACCGGCGTGAAGGGCTTGGCCATGTCCGGCGGGTTGCCCGCCTGAATCGCCTTGACGGCGCGGTCGAGCATTTGCATGTAGAGGCTGAACCCCACCGACTCGATTTGCCCGGATTGCTCCGCGCCGAGCAGTTCGCCAGCGCCGCGAATCTCCAGATCCTGGGTGGCCAGCGTAAAGCCAACACCCAACTCGCCCGCCGCCTCGATGGCCAGCAGCCGTTTGCCGGCGTCAGGGGTCATGGCGCTCGGATGGGGCGTGAGCAGATAGGCATAGGCTTGCCGGTGGGAGCGTCCCACCCGCCCCCGCAGTTGGTGCAGTTGGGCGAGGCCGAACTTGTCGGCGCGCTCGATGATGATGGTGTTGGCGTTGGGGATGTCGATGCCGTTTTCGATGATGGTGGTGCAGACCAGCACATTGACCTGCCGATGGTTGAAGTCGCTCATCACCCCTTCGAGCTGCCGCTTGCCCATCCGGCCGTGGCCGACGCCGACTCGGGCTTCGGGGACCAGCGCCTTCACGGCATCGGCGGCTTGGTGGATGGTGCGCACTTGGTTGTGGACGTAGAAGACTTGGCCGCCGCGCATCAACTCCCGGTTCAGCGCCTCGCGAATGATGTGGTTGCGCTTCTCGTGCACGAAGGTGTTGATGGACAGCCGCTTGGCGGGCGGCGTGGCGATGATCGACAGGTCGCGCAGGCCACCCAAGGCCAGGTTCAGGGTGCGCGGAATGGGCGTGGCGGTGAGGGTGACCACGTCCACCTCAGCGCGCAGCGCCCGCAAGCGCTCCTTCTGGCGAACGCCGAAGCGGTGCTCCTCGTCGATGACGATCAGCCCGAGGTTCTTGAAGTCGATGCCGGCCCCGAGCAACCGATGGGTGCCGATGAGAATGTCGAGCCGGCCTTCGGACAAGCGTTTGCCGATGTTCTCGATCTCCCCGGCACTGCGCAGCCGGGACACCACTTCGATGTGAACCGGCCAGTCCGCGAAGCGGTCCTGAAAGGTGTCGAAGTGCTGCTGCGCCAGCAGGGTGGTGGGGGTGAGCACGGCCACCTGCCGGCCGCTTTGCACCGCCACGAACGCCGCCCGCATGGCGACTTCGGTCTTGCCGAAGCCCACGTCGCCACAGATCAGGCGGTCGGTGGACTTCTCGGAACCGAGGTCGGTCAGCACCGCGTCGATGGCTGCGGCCTGGTCGGCGGTGAGGTCGAAGGGAAACTGGCCGGCAAAGCGCTCGTACTCCGCAGCATCGGAGCGCAGCGCAGGTGCTGTGCGGGCGGCCCGCCGGGCGGACAGGTCGAGCAGTTCCGCAGCCACGTCAACCGCCTTCTCCGCCGCCTTGCGGCGCACCCTTTCCCATTGGTCAGACCCCAACCGGTGCAGCGGCGCCAACTCCTCGTCCGCACCGGCGTAGCGGGAGATCAGGTGCAGCGAGGTGACCGGCACGTAGAGCTTGGCGCCGTCGGCGTACTCCAAGGTGAGGAACTCGCTCTGCGCCCCGTCGATGTCCAGCGTCTGCAGCCCCCGGTAGCGGCCGATGCCGTGCTCCTCGTGCACCACCGGGGAGCCGATGGACAGTTCGGTGAGGTTGCGGATGACCTGCTCGGGGTCCACCGTGCGGGTGCCCATGGCGCGGTCGGTGGCGGGTCGATGGCCGAAGATCTGGCTTTCGGTGATGACGACGGTGTCTTTTAGCCGCAGGCCCCGGTCGATGGGGGCTACGGTCAGGCCGCGCGGGCACTGGCGGGCGCAAAAGTCCGCCCAGTCCGCGCAGTCCTGGGTGGCGATGCCGGCGTGGGCCAGGAATTCCTCCAGCAGGGCGCGGCGGCCAGCGCTTTCCGCAGTGAACAGAATCCGCGCATCGGTTTGCTCCGCTACGAAGTTCAGCAGCGCTTGCGCGGGTTCCTTCAATCGGGCGTTGGCTTCCAGCGGTGGCAGCGGCGGGCAGTCGAATTGCTGGCGATGCTTGAAGTCCGGCCCCAGGGCGATTCTCGGCTGCTGGTTCAGTTGCCGGTTGAACGCCTCCGGGTTGAGGTAGAGCGCTTCGGGTGCCAGCACGGGGTGTTCGATGTCGTGGGCCAAGCTCTCGTGGCGGCTCTGCACCAGGTTCCAGAACTGATCGACCGCATCGGCCATCCCCGCCTGCTGCAGGATGAGGGTGTTGGCGGGCAGGTAGTCAAACAGGGTGGCCAGGCCTTCGGCGCCGAAGAACAGCGGCAGGTAGTACTCCACCCCGTTCGGCGACAGGTTGGCGGAGACATCCTGGTAAACGCTGCAGCGGCGCACGTCCACGTCGAAGGCGTCATGCCAGTTGTTGCGGAAGCGGGCGATGCTGGCGGCGTCGAAGGGGAATTCCTTGGCTGGCAGCACATCGATGCTTGGCACCTGTTCGATGGTCATTTGGGTCTCGACATCGAAGGTGCGCAAGGTGTCGATCTCCACGTCAAGGAGGTCGATGCGCACCGGGTTGTCCAGTCCCATGGGGAAGATATCCATCAGCGAACCCCGAACGGCGAATTCGCCGCGATGGGTCACCGTGTCCACCGCCAGGTACCCCGCCGCCTCCAGCCGCCTGCGCTCGGCGTGCAGGTCGAACCGTTCCCCGACCTTAAGCGAGAGGGCTTGGCCGTCGATGAAGGCGCGCGGCGGCAGCCGCTGCATGAGCGTCGCCGCCGGAACCACCAGAATGCCCCGCTCGATGTCCGGAACTCGGCGCAGAGTGGCCAACCGCTCGGAGATGATGTCCTGATGCGGCGAAAAGGCGTCGTAGGGCAGCGTCTCCCAAGCCGGGAAGTGCAGGATGTCCATGCCCGGCGGCGCATAGAAGCGCACTTCATCGAGGCACCGAACCGCAGCCGCCGCGTTGTTGGTGGCGATCAGCGTCAGCCCGGGATGCGCTGCCGCCGCTTGGGCGGCGAAGTAGCTGGCCGCCCCGTCCGCCAGGCCAGCCCAGGCGAGGCGTTCGCCGGGCTTCACGGCCAACGCCTCGGCAGGCAGGGCTTCAAGTGCAGACGCGGTCATTTCAGGTCCGGGGTCATTGAAAACGGCCGGGAAATGTCCATGGCGCGGACGGGGCAGGCATTCTAGCACTGGATTGGGGCATGGCTTTCACATCACGGCCACCCGCCAACGAAATCAACGGCTTGCGGCTTGCCAAAGGCGCGCCAAGGGCACGCCAATAGCTCGCCAACGGCACGCCAAACAGCTTCCAAAGTGACGCGCAAACGGGTAGAGTGCGCCCGTGCTGAAACATTGCCACCGATGAGGTGCCTTGAACCTTCCCCTGCCGGGGCTGCCTTGGCGCAGTCCTTGCTTGGCCTTTTGACGCCATGAAGCCCACCAACATCCAGGATCCCAACTACTTCCACAAGGTGGTGGACTGCCAGTGGGCTTGTCCGGCGCATACTCCTGTGCCGGAGTACATTCGCCTGATCGCCCAGGAGCGCTACACCGAAGCCTACATGCTCAACTGGGACAGCAACGTCTTTCCGGGCATTCTCGGCCGCACCTGCGACCGGCCCTGCGAGCCGGCCTGCCGCCGGGTGCGCACCGAGGAGAAGCCGGTCGCGATCTGTCGCCTGAAGCGGGTGGCCGCCGACCACAAGGGTGACATCCGCCCCTACATGCCCCGGGTGCCCACGGCCAAGAACGGCAAGCGCATTGCCCTGCTCGGGGCGGGGCCGGCGTCGCTGGCGGTGGCGCGGGACTTGCTGCCGCTTGGCTATGAGGTGCATCTATTCGAGAAGGATCCTGCGGGCGGCGGCATGATGCGCAGCCAGATTCCCGCGTTCCGGCTGCCTGCGGACGTGCTCGAGGAGGAAGTGGACCTGATCCTTGACATGGGCGTCGAGTGCCATTTCGGCCACGAGATCACCAGCATGAAAGCGATGCTGGAGATGGACTTTGACGCCTATTTCGTCGGCACCGGCGCCCCTCGGGGACGGGACCTGAAGCTGCCGGGCCGCGAAGAGGTGGACGAGCACATCTCCATCGGCATCGATTGGCTGTCCAGCGTCGCCTTTGGCCACACCGATTCCATTGCCGGTAACGTCATCGTCATGGGCGGCGGCAACACCGCCATGGACTGCTGCCGCACGTCCAAGCGGCTCGGCGCGGACAGCGTCACGGTTGTGGTGCGCTCCGCCTTCGAGGTGATGAAGGCCTCGGATTGGGAGAAGGAGGATGCCATGAGCGAGGGCATCCCCATCATCAACAACCGCCCGCCCAAGGAATTCGTGCACGAGAACGGCAAGCTGACCGGCGTGGTTTTCGGCTGCGTGAAGCCGGTCAAGGGCGATGACGGGCGGCTGCGCTACGAACCGAGCGGCGAGGACGACGTGTTCCTGCCCGCCGACCACATCCTGATGGCCATCGGCCAGGAGAACCACTGCCCGTGGATCGAGCGCGACGCAGGCATTCAGTTCGACAAGTGGGATTGCCCAGTGCTCGATGAGGTCACCTTGCAATCGACCCACCCCAAGGTCTTCTTCGGCGGCGATTCGGCCTTCGGCCCGGAGAACATCATCTGGGCCTCGGCCCATGCGCACCAAGCCGCCATCTCCATCCACCTGTTCTGCCAAGGCCAGGACTTGAAGGCCGACCGCCCCCCGGAGGGCGTCAACCTCATCAGCACCAAGATGGGCATTCACGAGTGGAGCTACGACAGCGAGCACGACCCGGCGGTGCGCTATCTGGTGCCCCACGCGGACAAGCGGCAGGCCTTGGGCAACATCAAGATCGAGGTGGAGCTCGGCTTCGACAAGCGCTTGGGGGCCAAGGAGGCCCAGCGCTGCCTCAACTGCGACGTGCAGACGGTCTTCACGGATCGGCTGTGCATCGAGTGCGACGCCTGCGTGGACATCTGCCCGATGGACTGCATCTCGTTCACCGAAAACGGTGATGAAGCCGAGCTGCGCCAACGGCTGATGGCCCCTGCCGTGAACGGCGATCAGGATCTCTACGTTTCCGGCAACCTGCCCACCAATCGGGTGATGGTCAAGGACGAGGACGTCTGCCTGCATTGCGGGCTGTGCGCGGAGCGCTGCCCGACCAATGCCTGGGACATGCAGCGATCCGTGGTTCACATTCCGCAGCTCGGGTCCTACGCGCAATGAACGTCACCTACAACGACTTCGTCATCCGCTTTGCCAACGTAAACGGCTCCGGCTCGGCGAGCGCCAACGGCATGTTCGCCAAGGCGCTGTTCCGCATGGGCATTCCGGTGGCGGCGCGCAACATCTTCCCCTCCAACATCCAAGGGTTGCCGACTTGGTTCGAGGTGCGGGTGAACGAACAGGGCCACCTCGGCCGCCGCGAGGGCGTGGACATCATGGTGGCCATGAACGCCGAGACCTACGCCGAGGACATCGCTGACATCAAGCCGGGCGGCTACCTGTTCTACGACAACTCCAAGCCCTTGGCGGCGGCGCTCAGGCGCAGCGACATCAACGAAATCGGCATGCCCATCGCCACCCTGCTGCTGCCGGAGTTCAGCGACTTGAAGCAGCGGGGATTGTTCAAGAACATCGTTTATCTCGGCGCGCTGTCGGCGCTGCTGAACATCGAGTTCGAGGTCATTACCGGCATGGTGGCCAAGCAGTACCGGGGCAAGGACGACCTGATCGCGCCCAACATCCACGCCTTGGAGCTTGGCCGCCGCTACGCCCTCGACTACCTGAATGGCCCCATCGAGTACCAAGTGCGGCGCTCAAGCGCCAACGGCGACAAGATCCTCATTGACGGCAATACCGCCGCCGCCCTTGGGGCACTCTACGGCGGAGCCACGGTCTGCGCTTGGTATCCGATCACGCCCTCCACCTCCATGGCGGAGTCCTTCGAGCGCCACGCCAACGCCCTGCGCAAGGACAAGGCCACCGGCGCCAACAAGTTCGCCGTCATCCAGGCCGAGGACGAGCTGGCCGCCATCGGCATCGTCATCGGCGCCGGCTGGAACGGCGCCCGGGCCTTCACCGCCACCAGCGGCCCCGGCATTTCCCTGATGTCGGAGTTCTTGGGCCTAGCCTACTTTGCCGAGATTCCGGCGGTGGTGTTCGACATTCAACGGGCGGGGCCTTCCACGGGCATGCCGACCCGCACCCAGCAAAGCGACCTGACCGCGGCGGCCTATGCCTCCCACGGCGACACCCGCCACGTGCTGCTGTTTCCCGCTTCGCCGAAGGAATGCTTCGACTTTGCCGCCGAGGCGCTGGACCTGGCCGATCGGCTGCAAACGCCCATCATCGTCATGAGCGATTTGGAGCTGGGGATGAACGACAACGTCTCCGAGCCTTTGGCTTGGAGCGACGAGCGGCGTTACGACCGGGGCAAGGTGCTGGACGCGGCGGCACTGGACGCCGCCGAGGATTTCGGGCGCTACCTGGACGTGGATGGCGATGGCATCGGCCAACGCACATTGCCGGGCGCGCACCCCGAGAAGGGCGCGTTCTTCACGCGCGGCACCTCGCGCGATGAGTATGCCCGCTACACGGAAAACCCGGAGGCCTACCAGCGCAACATGGAGCGGCTGGAGCGCAAGTGGACCACTGCGGCGGCGCTGACGCCCATGGCCGAGATCGCTGATGGGGGGCGCCGGAACGGCATTCTGTACTACGGCACCAGTGCCATGCCCATGACCGAGGCGCTTGAGCTGCTTCAAGAGCAAGGCATCGCCCTGGACCGCATCCGCGTGCGCGGCTTTCCGTTTGGCGAGGAGGTGCGCGATTTCATTAGCCGCCACGAGCGGGTGTTCGTGGTGGATCAAAACCGCGACGGACAGATGCGCTCGCTGCTGATCAACGAAGGAGTGGCCGACCCCGCCAAGCTCGTCTCGGTTCGCTACTACGCGGGCCTGTCGATTTCCGCCGACACCATTCGCGACCAAGTGCACGAGCACTACAAGGCCGAGCGGCTGCCGCGGCTTAAGGAGGTGGGCTCATGACCTTCGTCGTCAAGCCACGCATTCGCCATCCGCAACTGCCGGTCAATGACTTAGGCCTCACGCGCCGGGACTACGAGGGCGCCGTCTCCACGCTCTGCGCCGGTTGCGGGCACGATTCGGTCAGCGCCGCCATCGTCGCCGCCTGCGCCGAGCTCTCCCTGCCGCCGCACCGTTTCGCCAAGATTTCCGGCATCGGCTGCTCGTCAAAGACGCCGAGCTACTTCCTCAACAACTCCCACGGCTTCAATTCGGTGCATGGCCGCATGCCGTCGGTGGCCACCGGCGCCAACCTGGCCAATCGGTCGCTCTACTGCGTGGGCGTCTCTGGCGATGGCGACAGCGCCTCCATCGGCCTTGGCCAGTTCGCGCACATCGTTCGCCGCCGCATCAACATGGTGTACATCGTCGATAACAACGGCACCTACGGGCTGACCAAGGGCCAGTTCTCCGCCACCAACGATCGCGGCTCGACCAGCAAGAAGGGGGTGCCCAACCTCTATGAGCCCATCGACCTGGTGAGCATGGCGCTGCAGATCGGGGCGGGCTTCGTGGCCCGCAGCTTCTCCGGCGACAAGAAGCAGCTCGTGCCGCTCATCAAGGCCGCCCTGGCGCATCCGGGCATGGCGTTCCTGGACGTGATCTCGCCCTGCGTGGCCTTCAACAACCACAACGGCTCCACCAAGAGCTTCGACTACGTGCGCGGCCACAGCGAACGATTGATGGAGGCGGACTTCGTGGCCCCTAGCGAAGAAATCACCGCCGACTATGACCCCGGCACCACCGAGAACGTGCGCCTGCCTGACGGCTCCATTCTGCGGCTCTCCAAGGTGGCCAGGGACTTCGACGTCCACGACCGCATCGGTGCCCTGGAGTATGTGCAGCGCAGCCAGGAACGGGGTGAAGTGGCCACCGGGCTGCTCTACGTGGACCCCGACGCCGCCGATTGCCACGACATTCTCGGCACCGTGGAAACGCCCTTGAACGCCTTGACCGAGGCCGACCTCTGCCCAGGCGAAGCCGCGCTCGAACGGTTGAACGAGAGTTTTCGCTAGTCCACCGAGCCTTCCGCTTCGTGCTTTGCCCGCTGTTCCGCCTTGCCCGAAATCGCGGTCCGAACGTTTGCCAAGCCGATGGCTTTTTCGGCCTCAGTGTGCTCGAAGGCCGGCACGTAGGCATTGATGAGCGGGGGCGTTACGCCTTGACGCCGCAAGGCTTGCCGCCAAGTCCCCCTGATGGCCATGGCCATTCGCGCGGCTTGCTCCTTGGCTTCGTCCTCCTTAACGCCAAAGCGGGGACCGGCGTGTAGCCAGGCGTCGATGGTCGGCTGGTGCCCGGTTTCGTGCGAGATCGCCGTTTTCAGTTGCTTGGCCCGTTCGGGTTGCGGGTTGACGTCAAATGCTGGCGAAAGTTGCCAGTAACCTCCTGCTGACAGAAGGAACCCATGGTTTTTCAAGTGGTCGTCGGTGTTGCTGACCAGGATGGAGAAAAGGATGCGGCGGTGCAGTTCACGGGCTTGGGCGTCGACCACCGCTTGGGGGGTTGAACAACCCATGAGCTGGTCCACCACATCGGTGTAGGCAATGCCTAGCCCCGCGCCTTCGGCATCCATGAAGCTGTGGGCTGAGAGGTAGTGGAGGCGGCGCATTTCGGCAGCGGGGTGTGGAGCGCGGTCAAAGCGCTCGATCAACGCAATGGGCCACCGCGTCCGAGGGAGGGCCAACGTGGCGTTGGCCGCGTTGATGCCAACGGATTGCGCTAGGCGCAAGGTGGCGACTTCAACGCGCTCAATGGGCAGGCCGTCGCTGGCGGTCGTGAACTTGGCTAGGAAGAGGTGCCCCTTGTCGTCTTGAGCCATAGCCTTGGGCCTAGCTCCGCCCAAGCTGGCTGTAGCCCCTTGAATTTCGAGCGCAATCTCCTTGAGGTTGCCCTCGCCGGCTTGCAGCTTCGCGGTCAGCGCCCTGAGCTTCGGCAGGTCCACGAGCCGGGGAATGGGCGGGTGATCCGTCGACAGCGGGTTGCCTCTGTCGTCGATGATGCGCAATGCGCCTTGCCTTGTGTGATCATTGACTCGCGTGAGGAAGTCGATTTCGGCGCAGGCTCTGCCGGCTGCCCGCTGAATGACTGAACGGCCCCAAGCGTCGGGGGTGGCGTCTCTCAGGGCTGGCGGCAGGCTTGCCCGTTGGTCGTTTGCGCCCTGAACCCCGGCAAAGTGAAACGGGTGGGGTTGCAGGGGCATTGATGGGGTGAGCGCGAAGGCGCTCGGGGAGGAGAGCCAAGCGGGGTCGTACCAGAAGGTTGTGGCTTCCTTGTGGCGAATGGCGCTGTGCTGCAACCGCCCAATGGGCGTTGCTTTTTCGCCCAAGGCGACGATGAAGGTTCTGGCGCCGAGGCTGTCCTGCTTGTTCATAGGGGCATGGGCTTGGCGGAATCGGGGTCGGATGCCTCCTTTTCCTTGTGGGACAGGCGAATGCGTTTCGGTAGGTGGTTGGCGTCGATCAAGAGGCCCAAGTGGTCGAACTCCGGCGCCATGAGCGACTCCAGCTTGCTGACTGCGCCCAACCCGAACAGGGCCATTGCGACATGGCCAACGGCGACGCCGGAATCGCCCTGCTCGATTCTCTTCAGCGTTTTCACGGAAACGCCCATTTTTGCGGCCAGATCAACTTGGCGCATGCGGCGGCGCTTTCGGGCCAAAGCGATGTCGGCGCCTAGCGCACGGAGTGCCCGTGCGGCTGGAAGCCCGCCCGGCTTTTCCATTCGGTTGTCCATAAAAGGCATTGTACGGGATTTAGATGTGTTTTTAAGCCCTGAAATAGACCCTTTATCCTACACCGGTAGACAGTTCGCGCGGTGACAAAGGCCGCCTTCCACCGGTTGAGGTCCCGACGGGCGCGAGCGCCTCACTACGGCACCCGGACTGGCCGCATCCGTGCCATGCTAAGGTGGACATATGAACACGGCTTTACTAGAGCCCGAGGACAGGGCTTGAGCTTTCGGCGGCAGGTGCATGGGCGTGATTGTTGATCCGAATTACGTGGATGACGGGGCGCTTCGCGAGCAGGATGGCGTCCCGCTAAAACGCTTTCTGTCCTCACTAGTGTCCGGTTAACTGAGCCCGTAGTTTACATAACTGCATGAATAAGGGACGTTTTTCCGCGTATTTTGGTGGTGCTGACTTGAACGCGGCGGCGCCGTTTGGTGCCCTTTCGGGATTTCACTCCCGGAGGCCAAG
>JAJEIQ010000033.1 GCA_022827905.1 Pseudomonadales bacterium
GCGTCCTCGAACACCGCCATCCTCCTGTCCTGGTTGACCTGAACAATGCCCATCGCCGCTCCCAAACCGATGAAGTTCGGGGCAGTCTGCAACCGGACAGTTCATGTGTTACAAGACCGGACAATTTATTTGTTCTCAACAAGGCTGTACCTGTTCCCTGGGCCTGTTCCGCAGAACCTTGCAAGCACGTCCCGGCTGTCGCACCATGCTGCGGAACAAGAGAGAGGAATTGGGGTGCCCAAAATGAAATCACTGGCTCACTTCACTGTCGCCCTGGTGCTGGTGGTCTCGCCATGGGTGCATTCGGCGGAACTGACGGGGCTTGGGACCGTCACCTTTCCCACCTCCGCCAGCGGCCCCGCTCAGGATCACTTCCTGCGCGGCGTCACCATAATGCACAGCTTTGGCTGGAAGGAGGCCCGCGCCGAATTCCAGGCAGCGCAGCGGCTGGACCCCGATTTCGCCATGGCTTACTGGGGCGAATCGCTCTGCTACAACCATCCGCTGATTGGCGAGTGGGACCGGGAGACGCCGAAGGCTGTGCTGATGCGATTGGGCGACACCCTTGAAGAACGTCTCGCCAAGGCGCCCACGCACCGGGAGAAGGGCTTCGTGCGGGCTGTGGATGCGCTGTTCCTCGGTGACGGCGACACCTTGACGCGACGGCGCGCCTACATGGCGGTGATGCGCGATCACTACGAGGCCTATCCGGAGGATCAGGAAGTTGCGGCCTTCTACGCGCTGTCGCTGCTGATGTCCGCAGGCCGTGGGGAAGATGCCATGCGCTCCAATGTGCTGGCGGGTGCGGTCGCGCTGCAATTGCTCGATGCGAACCCCAATCACCCAGGTGCGGCCCACTACACCATCCATGCCTTTGATGATCCGATCCATGCGCCGCTGGCCCTGCCTGCCGCGCGCGTCTTCGCCCGCATCGCCGAAAAGGTGTCCCACGCCCGGCACATGCCCTCCCACATCTTCATTCAACGGGGCATGTGGGATCAGGTCGCTGCATCCAATCAGTCCGCCTACGAGGCGGCGGTCGATGGGTATGAACCGGGCGACCGGCTGAACGACATGGTGCATGCCCTTGACTGGGGCCAGTACGGCGACCTGCAGCGCGGCGACTATGAGCGGGCGCTGCACTGGGTTGAGCTTATGGAAGGCATCGTCGAACGGGCCGGGGACAGCCACTTTGCGGCCACGATGGCGGCCGGGGTCAAGGCCCGCTACACCATCGAGCGGGAAGCCTGGCAGCCGGAACCAATCACGGACCAGACCAAGGCGACACAATTGCTGGCCTCTGGCTTGGGCGCCGTCCACACCGGCGACTACGACCTGGCCGAACAAATCGCCAATCGGCTTGCGGAAAAAGCGGAGGAGGCCGCATCCTCGGATGACTTCCGCTTTTACTACTCGCTCACCGACAAACCCTTGAGGATCATGAGCAAGGAAGTGGCTGGGCTGCTCGAAATCGCCCGCGGAAACGCCGAGGCGGGCTTGGCGCTCTTGAGCGAGGGCGTTGACATCGCCGAATCCATGCGCCCGCCCAACGGCGCGCCGAACCCCCTAAAACCCCCTCACGAACTCTACGGGGAAGCCCTGCTCGCCACCGGCCGCCCCGAAGAGGCGCTGGCCGTGTTCGAGCGCTCCCTCCAGCGCATGCCCAACCGCCCCCTGTCCCTGCGTGGACTGGCCCGCGCCCATGCGGCGCTCGGCAATGCCGACGAGGCCCGCAAGGCCTACGCCCAGCTTGAGTCAGGCTGGCAGGGCCGGGAAGTTGCCTGGGGGCAGGAAGCGGCTGGCTACGTTGCTGGAGTGGGTGCGTCGGAGTAGCGGCGTGGCCGGGTTCCAGCCCTCACCAGTCGCCCCGCCCCCGCGGCCGACGCCCCGCCTTGGCGCGTGTCCGCCGTTCGTGGTCACGCTGCCCCTTCATGCGATAGGTCAGGTCAATCCAGGCCTGCCAGTCGGCGCGCTGGCTTGCCGGCCAGTCCGCCATGCGCGTTTCGGTCGGGGCCAGCCGTAGCGCCTCGTCGTAGTCGCCCCGGCGAAGCGCGCGGATGAACCCGTATTTGATGCGCTCGTCGGTTTCCTGCCAGCCCCGCTGCACATGCCCCGGCCGATTCTGCATTGTCTGCGTACCGCACCCAACCAGCAGAAGAGTGTACTGTATGAACAAACAGTTTCAAACCTGTGAACAAATGCCGCAGGCACCGGCCGGTCCGGCGTGGACGACATCCTGAAATCCAGTACCCTGTGCGCATGTGCGGCCGGTTCACCCAGAAGCTGACTTGGCGGGAGCTGTGTGAGCTCTACGACCTGCTCACCGCTGCGCCCCCGGACAACATGCGCCCGCGCTGGAACGGCGCGCCGACCCAGGACTTCGCCGCCTGCCGGCTGGACCGCGACGGCCGCCGCAACGCCGCCCGCCTGCGCTGGGGCCTGATCCCCTTCTGGGCCAAGGACGCGAAAATCGGCGCCCGCCTGATCAACGCCCGCGCCGAAACGGTGGACTCAAAGCCTGCGTTCCGAAGCGCGTTCCGGTCGCGGCGCTGCCTGGTCCCCGCGGACGGGTGGTTCGAATGGGCCGGCAAGGGCGGTGACCGATCGCCCCGGTTCCTGGCCTTGGCGGACGGCCAAATCGCTTCCTTCGCCGCGCTCTGGGAGCGGTGGAATGGCCCGGACGGCCCGCTCGAGTCGTTCACCATCATCACCACCGAGGCGTCCCCGGCGCTGGCCCACGTCCATGCGCGCCAGCCCGCCATCGTCGACTCGGGGCGCTTCCACGACTGGCTGGCGCCGGACGCCCCGAAGGATGCGCTGCTGGACATCGTGCGCAACCCGCATCCCGGCCCCTACCGGGTCCGGCCGGTCAGCCGATTGGTCAACAATGTCCGCAACGACGGGCCGGATGTGCTGGACGAGGCGATGCCCGGCCAAATCGACTAACCGCTTCGACGCCCCGCGAAGTTCCGCCAGGCGAGTACCAGTGTGGGCACGAGGCCGACGGCGAGGATCATGAGCGAGGCCGTCGAGGCCTCGGCCAAGCGTTCGTCGGAAGCGAGGCGGTAGGCGCGGGTTGCCAGGGTTTCAAAGTTGAACGGCCGCAGGATGAGCGTTGCGGGCAGTTCCTTGATCACGTCCACGAACACCAGCAGCATGGCGGTCGCCAGCGCGGGCGTGAGCAGGGGCAGGTGAACGTGCGCCAGGAGCCCGCCGGGGCTTGAGCCGAGGCTGCGCGCCGCGTTGTCGTAGTTGGGGTGAATGCGCGCCATGCCGCCCTCCAGGCTGTTGAAGGCCACGGTCAGGAAGCGCGCGAGATAGACAAACACCAATGCGGCCATGCTCCCCGTGAGCAGAAGCCCGGTGCGCACGCCAAAGGCGCTGTCCAGCCAGCCCGCCAGCTGCTTGTCCAGTGCGGTCAAGGGTCCGATGAGCCCGACCGCGAGCACCATGCCGGGAATGGCGTAGCCGAGCGTGGCCGTGCGCACACCCAGCTTCAGCAGCCGCGCGCCGCCTTCGAGGCGCAGCGCGTAGTTGAGCCAGAGCGCGCAGAGCCCGGCGAGCAGCGCCGTGATCGCCGCCACTGTGACGCTGTTGGTCACATAGCCGATGAAGGCGGTGCCGAAGCTCGGGTCGCCACTGGCGAGGGCATGCCGCAACAGCGCGGCAGCGGGCAGCAACAGGCCGAGAAACAGTGGAACCGCGCAAGCCAGCGTGGCGAGGGCGCCGCGCCACCCCGTCAGCCGCGCGCGGGTCGGCGGCATGTTCCTCGACACCGGGTTGGCGCGCAGCCCGCGCCGCGCCAGTTGCTCCAGCACGACCAGCACCACGACAACCAAGAACAGCCAGCCAGCGAGTTGCATGGCGGCCTGATGCTCCCCCTGGGCGTACCAGGTGCGGAAGATGCCGTTGGTGAGGGTGGGCACGCCGAAGAACTCGACCACGCCGAAGTCTGCTGCGGCCTCCATGAGCGCCAACGCCAGCCCACCGGCAATCGCCGGGCGCGCCTGGGGCAGGGCGATGGTGAAAAACGCCCGGCGCGGCTTGGCGCCCAGCGTCCTTGCCGCCTCGGTGAGCGGCCCGGCGCGGTCGGCGAAGGCGACGTAGGCGAGTAGGTAAACGTAGGGGTAGAGCGTGAAACCCAATATCAGGCCGGCGCCGGGCAGGGAACGGATCGCCGGCAGCCCCTCGCGCAGCAGGTCCAAGTCGCGCAACCAGGTCTGCAAGGGGCTGGCGTAGGCGAGGATGTCCGCGTAGGCGTAGGCCACCACGTAGGCCGGCGCTGCAAAGGGTAGAATCAGCGCCCAAACGAACATCCGGCGCCCTGGAAAGTCCTTGGTTGCGGTCAGCCAGGCGCATCCTGCGCCAAGGAGCAGGGCCAGGATGGCCACCATCAGCAGCAACGCCGCGGTGTTGAGCAGGTACTCCAGGAGCACGGTTTCGCGCAGATGTGCCCATACGGTGGACTCCGGCGCGACGAAGGTGAGCAGAATGGCAGCGATCGGCACAGCGATGGGCAAGGCAATCGCCAAGGCGCCCAAGGTCCATGCCGAGGGCGCGCGGGGCAACCGCAGCCCGGCACGAGCCGACGTTGGCGCCTGATCGAACATGGGTGAGGATTGTAACGAAAAGCGGGAGCGCACCGATGAGGCGGCGGCCACGCCAAGGGTGACGCTCAGGCTCGACCAAGTCAGCCATGGCTATGGCGGCGCCCCCGTGCTCCAAGGCGTGAACCTGTCCGTCAGCGCTGGCGAGATCGTTTGCCTGCTCGGCGCATCGGGCAGCGGCAAGAGCACCTTGCTGCGCATCGTCGCCGGGCTCGAACCGCTGCAAGCGGGGGTCATCTCCTTTGCCGGCGCCGAACTGGCCACGCCGGGGCGCGAGCCGCCGCCGGAAGCGCGTCGATTTGGCCTGGTCTTTCAAGACCATGTGCTGTTTCCGCACCTGACCGTTGCGGGCAACGTGGCGTTCGGGTTGCGTGGGCTCGACGCACGCGAACGCGATGCTCGAGTGGTCCGGCACCTGGGGCAGGTGGGGCTTGAGGGCTACGGCGACCGCTACCCGCACACCCTGTCCGGTGGTGAGCAGCAACGCGTGGCGCTGGCCCGGGCCTTGGCCCCGGAGCCGGTTGTGATGCTCCTCGACGAACCTTTTGCCAGCGTGGATGCGACCCTGCGTCGCCGCTTGGGCGAAGACACCCGTAGCGCCCTGCGCACCAGTGGCGTGCCCAGCATCATTGTGACGCACGATGCCGGGGAGGCGATGGAAGTCGCCGATCGCATCGCCGTGCTCCACCAAGGCCGGATCCTGCAGGACGATACCCCCGCGGCCGTTTGGCGCACCCCCGCGGTGCGCTTCATCCCGGAACTGCTCGGCGATTCGAACGCCATTGAGGGCGTGGGCGCGGCGGATGGCGTTGAAACCGGCTTCGGGCGGATTGGCCTGCATGGCGTGGGGGCGCGGGACGGTGAGCCTTACCTGGTGATTGTGCGGGCCGGGTCCGTGCAACTCACGCCCGGCACCGCCGGCGATCCCCGGGTCGTGGACAGCCGGTTCCTCGGCGACCGCCATCTCGTCATCCTTGAGGCAGGCGGCGAGCGCCTGCGCACACTGCACGGGAGGGATCCCGAAGTTGCGCTGGGCGCGAGGGTTAAGCTGGCCTTTGATCCGGGCGGAGTGCTCGTTTACCATAAACATGGTAATGATTCTCATTTGTCCTGAAGCTCACCTATCCATTCCAACCGCTAAGGAGTAAATTCGAAGCATGATCCAGAGATTTTCGCGCGCGGCCGCCAAGCTGGCTGTCCTGGCGTTCGCCGGCCTTGTGGCCTCGGCCCCGGCCCTCTCCGCTGAACAGGTCAACCTGTACTCAGCGAGGCATTACGACACGGACTTCGCGCTCTACGACACCTTTACCGAACGCACAGGCATCGAGGTCAACCTCATTGAAGGCGGCAGCGACGCATTGATCGAGCGGATTGCAAACGAAGGCGAGTACACGCCAGCCGACATTTTGATCACCGTGGATGCCGGGCGACTATGGCGGGCCCAGGAGCGCGGGATATTCCAGCCGGTTGCCTCCGAAGTGCTCGAACAGCGCATCCCCGCCCATCTTCGCGAACCGGAAGGCCATTGGTTTGGGCTGTCCAAACGCGCCCGGGTCATTGTCCATGCCAAGGACAGCCAGCTGGCGGGTGGCGTCGCGCGCTATGCGGACCTCGCCAACCCCGAACTGCGCGGCACGGTCTGCATGCGTTCGTCATCGAACATCTACAATTTGTCGCTCATGTCGTCGTTGATCGATGCCCTCGGCGCAACCGCCGCGGAGCAATGGGCGCAGGGTGTTGTGGCGAACTTCGCGCGCCCGCCCCAAAGCAACGACACCGGCAATCTCACTGCGGTGGCATCGGGCGAGTGCGGGCTGACCCTGGCCAACACCTACTACCTCGGGCGCTGGCTGGCGAACCCGGATGAAGAAAATCAGCGCATGGTGGACCGGCTCACCGTGGTGTTCCCCAATCAGGACGATCGTGGCGCCCATGTCAACGTCAGCGGCGCGGGCGTCACGCTGCATGCCCCGAATCGCGACAATGCCGTGCGATTCCTGGAGTACCTCACCAGCGACTTCGCGCAGCGGGTCTTCGCGGAAGGCAACAATGAGTATCCCGTGGTCGGTGAAGCGTCCGGCCCCATCACGGCGCTCGGCGGCTTCAAGGAAGACGGTATTAGCGCCGGGTTGCTCGGCAAGAACCAAGCCGAGGCAGTGCGCATCTATGACCGCGCTGGTTGGCGGTAAGCGTGAACCGGCTCCGTTGGAAGACCGTCAGCGCGCTGGGCGCCGCGACCTGGCTGGTGACCAGCGCCCTGGCTGGATGCAGCGGCGAAGAGGGTGCCTCGACCCAACCGGCCGACGGTGAGGATGCGGCCGCGCTCACCCAGCCGCTTATGGAAGGCGAGGGCGCCGCAACCGCCGGGGCTGAACTGGCCACCGACGACGTGGGCTATCTCACCCAACTCGGGTTGATCCGCGGTCATCTCGCGGTGGGCTACGCGCTCTATCAGCGCGAATTGCCACTGCTGTCCGAAACCCACATGAAGCACCCTCAGGATGAGATATACGCATCCGTGGTCCCGGCCTTCAAGGCGCGCGGCTGCGAAGGCTTCGCGAACGACCTGACGGCGCTCACCGAGGCGGTTACGGCGCGCGCCGCCCAAGAAGAAGTAGCCGCAATCTACGAGGGACTGACGGCGAACATCGCCCGCTGCGAGCAGTCCGCCAACACGACTGACCCGGCGGTGCTCGCCAAGGTGATCGAAAACCTCCTGCGAACCGCAGGGGTCGAGTATCAGATCGGCGTCATCGACGGCGCCATCGACAATCTGCACGAGTACCAGGACGCTTGGGGGTTCACGCAGGTCGCGGACGCCTGGGCGCGTTCGGCAGCGTTTGCGGACAGCGCGAGTGCGGCAGCAGTGGCGGCGCAGTTGCAGGACATCATCGCCGGGCTCGAAGGACTCTGGCCGTCCCTGAACCCCGAAGCTGGTGTCGATGAAGAGGCGGCGCGGCTGTTTGGCGCTGCCGCCCGGATCCAGATCGCTGCGCTGCCGTTGCAACGCTGAACACGCCGACCAGCTGCCCAGCCCAGAGCGTTTCCCGCTTATGCGGAGAACCGGAGCTTTTTGCCGGTCCGGGACCGAATTAACTGCGGCCTGATCGTCCTACTACTAATTTTGACTAGATTAGTAGTAAATTAGTAGTAGATTAGCGTTACGTACCGGCCGCGGGTCGATCGACCATGAAAATGCCCAGAAAACCGAAGCCCCTCCACGAGCTGGTGCAGGCCTACACGCCGGAACGTCTCATGACCGTCGTCGCGTCGGACATCGGCAGTGTTCCGAAAGGAAAGTACCCGCACTGGGACAAACTGCGGCACCTTGCGCCACCGGAAGGCTTCACCAGCGAGGACTGGTGGCTGGCCATCAAGCTTAGGCGCAACGGCTCGCGCCATGTTCTGCCCTTGCGGAATGCCAATGGGGAACAATTCTCGTTCAGCGACACCGGCGATCTCTACCGCCGCCTCCACCAGGTCGACCGGGACGCGAGCGGACGGATCGAGGTTCCCCACGTCGACGCCGTGAACAGCAGCAACCGCGAGCGCTACCTCATGAGTTCGTTGATCGAAGAGGCGATCACTTCCAGCCAGTTGGAAGGCGCTGTGACGACCCGCCGCGTCGCCAAGCAAATGCTGAGGTCGGGGCGCCCGCCCCGCGACAACAGCGAGCAGATGATCGTCAACAACTACCTAGGCATGGAGTTCGTACGCGAAAACGCGAACGAAAACCTCAGCATGGCCATGATGCTTGAACTTCAGCGCATTCTGACCGAAGACACGATCGAACCCACTGCGGTTGGCCGATTCAGGACACCGACCGACGCCGTCGCGGTCGTCGACCAAAGGGACGGCCAAGTCGTGCACACGCCGCCGGATGCGGGCAGTCTCCAAGAACGCATGGAGTCCCTCTTGACCTTCGCCAACGCGAAAACCAAGGAGGACGAGTTCCTGCATCCGGTAGTGAAAGCCATACTCCTGCACTTCATGATCGGCTACGAGCACCCTTTCGTCGACGGCAACGGTCGGACCGCGAGAGCACTGTTCTACTGGGCGATGGCGCGGTCAGGTTACTGGCTGATGGAGTTCCTCTCGATCTCGACGATCATCAGAAAGTCGCCCGCCCAGTACGTGCGGGCTTACGTGTTCTCCGAGATCGATGACTGCGATGTGACGTATTTCCTCGACTACAATCTGCGCGTAATCCTCGACTCCATCAGGCTGCTGCATGTGTACTTGGCACGCAAGGTCAGGGAAACAAGCAGGCTGGAGACCCTGCTGCGGGGCTCCAGGGCCGCGGCGGTTCTCAACCACCGCCAGATCGCACTGATCGGCCACATGTTGAAGCACCCCGAGGCGAGGTACGACATCAAGGGGCACCGCCGCTCGCACAACGTCACCTACGAGACAGCCCGGACGGACCTCGCCACCCTAGACAAACAGGGCTTCTTGGAAAGTTACACGCAGGGCCGGAAGCTCATGTACCGCACACGGAGCAACTTCGAGAAGCGGCTGAAGCAGATCGCCGACTCGTAGCGCCAGACGGGGTTTGGCGGGCAGGGAATTGGTGCCTGGGGAGAGACTCGAACTCTCACTTGGTTGCCCAAACCAGATTTTGAGTCTGGCGCGTCTACCGATTTCGCCACCCAGGCACGGGGGGGCGCGAATCTTAGCAACCTCAAGCCAGTGCGCCAACTCGAAGTGGTTCGTTGTGTCGTCAGTCTCCTTGGGGGCGGCGGTCAGCGGGCGTAAGATGGGCGCCGGTTTGTCGTCGCTTAAGATTGTCCGCAGGAGGATTGCCATGCACGCCATCAAGTCCGAAGCTGAATTGCGCGCCGTCATCGGTGCGGAGCCGCCGGGGTTGGCGGAGAAGAACCAGCCGCGGCTCAATGGGTTTGCGGTGGACTTCATCGCCAAGTCGCCCTTTCTCGTGCTGTCCACGGCGGATGCGGAGGGCCGCATCGACGCTTCGCCGAAGGGCGATGCGCCGGGTTTTGTCGAGGTCGAGGACGAAGGCCATCTGCTCATCCCGGACCGTCCCGGCAACCGCCTCGCCTACGGGCACCAGAACATGCTGGTCAACCCCCGGGTGGGCGTGCTGTTCATGATCCCCGGCACGCCGGAGACCTTGCGGGTCAATGGCCGGGCGTCGCTCTGTGCCGATCATGAATTGCTCGATCGGATGGCCGCGCGCGGCAAGCCCGCCGTGCTGGTGATTCGGGTGGCGGTCGAGGAGGTGTTCTTCCACTGCGCCAAGGCCTTCATCCGCTCTGAGCTGTGGCGCCCCGACACTTGGGGAGCGCGTCACGAGGTGTCCTTCGGCAAGATGTTCGCCGCCGCCAAGAACGCGCCGCCAGAGGCTGCCGCGGCCATTGACGAGGCGGTGAACGCCGACTATCGCGAGAATCTCTGATTGATGGAGGACCGCCGGGACGGTGCGCCTTACCCATTGGTTCCACCTATGCTGAAGTCCGACTTCGCCTACGACCTGCCCGCCGAGCGCATCGCTCAGAAGCCGCTCGCCGAACGCGACCAAGCCCGGTTGCTGCACCTTGGCCGGGACACCATGGCGCACCGAACGGTGGCGGACTGGCCGGAACTGCTCCGGCCCGACGACCTGGTGGTGGTCAACAACACGCAGGTGATTCCGGCGCGCTTGCGTGGCGTCAAGGACAGCGGCGGGGCGGTTGAGGTACTCGTCGAGCGCATCGAGGACGAGCGCACCGCCCTGTGCCAAGGGCGTGCCAGCAAGCCCCTGAAGCCGGGGCGCTGGCTGTCGGTTGGCGGCGAGCGCCTGGAGATTGTGGCGCGGGCGGGCGAGTTCCACCGACTGCTCTTTCCGCAGCCAGTCATGGCGTTTCTGCAAAGGCACGGCACGACGCCGCTGCCGCCGTACATCGACCGCGCCGCCGAGGCTGCCGATGAAAGCCGCTACCAGACGCTCTATGCCAGTGCTCCGGGCGCCGTTGCCGCACCGACCGCGGGCCTGCACTTTTCGGAGCGCCTGCTCGAAGCCGTGCGCCGGCGCGTCGCTGGCATGGTGGAAGTCACGCTGCACATTGGCGCGGGCACCTTTGCGCCGATGCGGGGCGATGACCTCGGTGCCCACCAGATGCATGCCGAGCGCTACGAAATTTCCGCTGCGGCGGCGGAGCGAATTCGCGCCGTCCAGGAGGGCCCCGGCCGAGTCGTTGCCGTGGGCACCACTGTTGTGCGGGCTTTGGAGACCGCCGCTGCCGAGCCCGGCGGCATTCGGCCGGGCTGCGGCGAAACGCGGCTCTTCATCAAGCCCGGATTTCGCTTCCGGGCGGTCGATGCCCTGCTCACCAACTTCCACCTGCCGGAGTCGACGCTGCTGATGCTGGTCTGCGCCTTCGCTGGGCAACGGCGCGTGCTCGAAGCCTATCGCTCTGCGGTGGCGGCGGAGTACCGCTTCTTCAGCTACGGCGACGCCATGTTCACCGAGCGATTCGCCGATGTTTGAAGTGCTCGCCCAATGCGGCGCCGCCCGCCGAGGGCGCCTTGCCACCGCGCACGGCACCATTGAGACCCCGGTGTTCATGCCCTGCGGCACCTACGGCTCGGTCAAGGCCATGACCCCGGAGGGGTTGGCGGCGGCCGGTACCCAAATTCTGCTCGGCAACACCTTTCACCTGATGCTGCGGCCGGGCGATGAGCGCATCGAGCGCCTGGGCGGCCTGCACCGGTTCATGAACTGGCCGGGGGCCATCCTAACCGACAGCGGGGGCTTTCAGGTCTGGAGCCTCAAGAGCATGCGCAAGATCGGTGATGAAGGGGTGCTGTTCCGCTCGCCGATCAACGGCGATGAGGTGCGGCTGACCCCGGAACGGGCCATCGAGGCCCAGCGCCGCTTCGGCAGCGACATCGTCATGGTGCTCGATGAGTGCACAGACTATCCGGCCACGGAGGCCCAGGCGAGGGCCTCCATGGAACTGTCGCTGCGCTGGGCCGAACGCAGCCGCGCCTTGTGGCAGCGCTCGGAAACGGGCGAGCGCCGGCTGTTCGGCATCGTTCAAGGCGGAATGCATGAAGGGTTGCGCGCCGAGAGCTTGGCCCGTCTGACGGATATCGGCTTCGACGGCTACGCGGTCGGCGGCTTGTCGGTGGGCGAACCCAAGGCCGAGATGCAGGCGGTGCTTGAGGGTCTCATGCCACAGATGCCGGAAACTAAACCCCGCTATTTGATGGGGGTCGGCACGCCGGAGGATCTGGTGCTCGGCGTCGCCTTGGGCATCGACATGTTTGATTGCGTGCTGCCGACCCGCAACGCCCGCAACGGCCACCTGTTCACCAGCCGGGGCGTGGTGCGCATCCGCAACGCCCGCCACCGGGACGCCGACGAACCGCTCGATCCGGAGTGCGGGTGCCCAACCTGCCAAGGCTACTCAAGGGCCTACCTGCACCACCTTGACCGCTGCGGCGAGCCGCTTGGCGCCATGCTGATGACCGTGCACAACCTGCACTACTACCATGGATTGATGGCGCGATTGCGCGCCTCCATTGAAACGGGTACATTGCCCGGCCTTATCAAGCGCCTGCAAAAGGACTGGACCCAAGACCATGAATCTGTTTGAAACCACGGCCTATGCGGCGGAAGCGGGCGGCGGCAGCGCCGGCTACCTCAACCTGCTGTTTCTCGGCGGCTTTGTCCTGATTTTCTACTTCCTCCTCATCCGCCCGCAGAGCAAGCGCCGCAAGGAGCATCAGGCGCTGATGGCGGGCCTCGCCAAGGGCGACGAGGTGGTGACGGCGGGCGGCATCGTCGGCCAAGTCAGCAAGGTGGAGGACGATTTCGTCAAGGTCAAGGTGGCCTCCCAGATCGAGCTTAGGCTGCAAAAGAGCGCCGTCAGCGCCACCCTGCCCAAGGGCACCCTCAAGTCCTTGGATGAGGGGTAGTGCCCTTCGTTCGAGGGCGGGACGCCCTCGCTCCGACGAGGTGATGGTTGATGGTTGGCGAGAGCCTACTCGGATTGTCCCCGGCGAAGCAGCGGGCGACCAACACTTACTCCTTGGGCCGCTACCTGTTTGTGCTGGTGGTGGTCACGCTCGGTGCGCTGTACGCCGCGCCCAACGTCTTTGCGCCGGACCCGGCGCTGCAGGTCAAGCCGGAGGACCCTGATCGCGGCTTAAGCGCCGCCTCCCTGGAGCGGGCCCGCACGGCCTTGGCGGAGGCCGGCATCACGTTAAAGTCCGCTGAGATTGAGGGCAGTTCCGGGTTTCTGCGCCTAGTGGATGACGGGGACCAACTGCGCGCTCGGGAAGTGGTCATGCAGGCGCTTGCCGGCGGCGAGGACCACCACATCGTTGCCCTGACCCGGGCTTCCACCACGCCCCAGTGGCTGGCTGATCTCGGCGCTGTGCCGATGTCCTTGGGGCTTGACCTGTCCGGCGGCGTCCACCTGCTGCTGCAGGTCGATATGAACAAGTTCGTCGGCGACCGCATGGAAAGCATGGAGGAGACCGCCCGCGACGCGCTGGTTGCGGAGCGCATCCGCTATGTCGGGCGCGACTGGGTGGATGGCACTAGGCTGCGCATCCCGTTTCAGAATGCCAACTTGCGCGATGAGGCGGCGACCCTGCTGGCGGAGCAGTTCGAAGGCTTTGACATTTCCGAAACCGACGTCGACGGCCGTCCGGCGCTGGAATTCACGATGGTCGATGAGTACCTGCGCCAGTTGGAGGACGCGGCCATCTCGCAAAACCTGCAAAGCCTGCGCAACCGGGTCAACGAGCTGGGCGTTTCCGAGCCGTTGGTGCAGCGCTTGGGCCGGGAGCGCATCGTGCTCGACCTGCCCGGCATCCAGGACAGCGCCGAAGCCAAGCGGATCATCAACAAATTCGCCAACCTGGACTTCCGCCTAGTGGCGCTGCCCGGCGACCGCGCCTCGCAGACCGAGACCCTGGACTACCGGGGCACCCCGACCACCCTGCTGCGGCGCAACATCGTCACCGGCGACCAAGTCACCTCGGCGAGCCAAGACTACGATCCGGAGACCGGCCTGCCGCAGGTCAGCATCGGCCTCGACAGCGATGGCGGCCAGCGCATGAACGATGCCACCAAGGACAACGTGGGACGCTCCATGGCCATCATCTTCATCGAGCAGAAGCCGCGCACCCGCACCGTCACGGTGGATGGCGAAGAGGTGGTGGAGCGCTACACCGTGGAGGAGCGCCGCCTGATCAGCGTGGCCACCATTCAATCGGCGCTCGGCTACAACTTCCGAATCACCGGCCTGGAACTTGGCGAGGCCCGTGATCTGGCCCTGCTGCTGCGTTCCGGGGCGCTCGCTGCGCCCATGTACATCGTTGAGGAGCGCACCGTCGGCGCCAGCTTGGGCGAAGAGAACATAGAACGCGGCCAGCAATCGGTGGTGGTTGGCTTCATCCTGGTGATGATCTTCATGGTCATTTACTACCGTGGCTTCGGGCTGGCCGCCAACCTGGCGCTGATCGCCAACCTGACGCTGCTGGTGGCCGTGATGTCGGTCCTTGGCGCCACCCTCACCCTGCCCGGCATCGCCGGCATCGTGCTCACGGTGGGCATGGCGGTGGACGCCAACGTGCTGATCTTCTCGCGCATCCGGGAGGAATTGAAGGAGCGGGCGCCGCAGCAGGCCATCGCCGCCGGCTTCGACCGCGCCCTGCTGACCATTCTCGACGCCAACATCACCACCTTCTTCGTGGCGATCATCCTCTTTTCCATCGGCAGCGGGCCGGTCAAGGGCTTTGCCGTGACCTTGGCGGTAGGCATTGTCACCTCGGTGTTCACCGCCATCATGGGCACCCGGGCGCTGGTCAATCTGATGTACGGCGGCCGCAACCTGAAGGTTTTGAGGATATGAAGTTTCCGGATTTCAATTTCGACTTCATGGGCCGCCGCAAGCTGGCGGGGAGCGTGTCGATCGGCTTGGTCCTGCTGTCGCTGGCCTCCTTGACCGTCAACGGCCTGAACTTCGGCCTCGACTTCACCGGCGGCACCCTGGTGGAGGTGGGCTTTCCCGAGAGCGCCGACCCCGAAGCGCTGCGCAGCCAACTCGACGACGCCGGCTTCGTCAACGGCGTGGTGCAGCACTTCGGCTCCGACAAGGAAGTGCTGATCCGCATGCCGCCCCAAGCGAGCGGTGATCCGGCGGGCCTTGGCGACCGCATTCTGGCCACCATTCGCCAGCAGGCGCCGGCGGCCGAGATGCGCCAATCCAACTTCGTCGGCCCGGTGGTGGGGGAGGAACTGGCCGAGAGCGCGGGGCTCGCCATTCTCACCGCCTTGGCGGTGGTGATGCTCTACATCCTGTTCCGCTTCACCAAGCAGTTCTCGGTTGGCGCGGTGGTGGCCCTGGCCCATGACGTCACCTTGGTGCTGGGCCTGTTCTCCGTCTTGCAGTGGACCTTCGACCTCGCCGTGGTGGCGGCGGTGCTGGCGGTGGTGGGCTACTCGCTCAACGACACCATCGTGGTCTCGGACCGCATCCGGGAGAACTTCCGCACCCTGCGCAAGGGGGCCCCCGTCGATGTCATCAACCGCTCCCTCAACCAGACCCTGGGCCGCACCCTGGTGACCTCCATGACCACCTTGTTCGTGCTGCTGGCCCTGCTCATCGCCGGCGGCGAGGGCATTCGCGGATTCGCTGCGGCGCTCACCGTCGGCGTGGTGATCGGCACCTACTCATCGATCTACATCGCCGCCAACATGCTGATGGTGATGAACATCTCCCGCGAGGACCTGGTCGTGCCGGAGAAGGAGAGCGCCAAGGAGTCCTATCCTTAACCCGTGAGATGTCTCCGGAGGCAGGCCACCATCAGCTTGAAGCATCGGGGGTTGGCCACCACGATGTCGCCGCTCTCGAAGTGTCGTTCCCCGCCTTCAAGATCGGAAACGAATCCGCCCGCTTCCTTGACGAGCAGCGATCCGGCGGCGATGTCCCAGGGCGCCAGGCCCATTTCCCAGAAGCCGTCGAGCCGACCGCTGGCCACATAGGCCAAGTCGAGGGCGGCTGAGCCCTGGCGGCGGATGTTGCGGCAACTGTCCGTGAATTCCGCCACTGCGGCGTTGAAGACGTCCACTCGGCCGCGGGCGCCGGGTGGCAGTCCGGTGGCGATCACGGCATCGCTCAAATGGCGCGTCTGGCTGACCCGGATGCGCTTGCCGTTCAGTTGCGCACCCATGCCCCGGCTCGCCACCCACTCCTCGTTGCGCACCGGATCGACGATCACGGCGTGCTCAACTTGCCGGCCGCGCCGCGCCGCGATGGAGATGGCGAAGTGGGGAATCCCCTGCAGGTAGTTGAGGGTGCCGTCCAGCGGATCGATGAGCCAGGTGAACTCGGCGTCGGCGCGGTCCTCGCCGCTGCCTTCCTCGGCCAAAATCCCATGGTCCGGATAGGCATCGAGCAGCATATCGACGATGACCCGCTCCGCCTGCCGGTCAATGCTGGAGACGAAATCGTTGGGGGCCTTTTCCTCCACCTTGAGCTCATCGAGCCGGTCCATGGCCTGCAGGAGGATTGGTGAGGCGCGGCGGGCGGCCCGCAACGCCATGTTGGCCATCGGCTGCATGGGCGGTTAGCCTACCGCAACATGAGTCTCGACAACATCAGAATTGTGCTCGTGGCGACCAGCCACCCGGGCAACGTCGGCGCCGCCGCCCGGGCCATGAAGACCATGGGCCTGTCACAACTGGTGTTGGTCAATCCCCTGCGCTACCCCGACCCCCAGGCCGAGTGGCGGGCGGCCGCCGCCACCGACGTGCTGGACGCGTGCCGGGTTTGCGCGAGCCTCGATGAGGCCATCGCGGATTGCCATTGGGTGGTTGGCGCCAGCGCCCGGTCGAGACGCATCCCCTGGCCGGTGGCGGATGTCCGCGCTTCGGCGCAGAAGCTGCTCGCTGAGTCTGCCGCCGGTCAGGTGGCGGTGTTGTTCGGGCGCGAGGCGGATGGTCTCAGCAATGAGGAGCTGCAGCGCTGCAATGCGCATCTGCGCATTCCCGCCTCACCGGCGTATCCCTCTTTGAACCTGGCTATGGCCGTGCAGGTGGTCGCCTACGAGCTATTCGCTGCCCAAGCGGTGCCGCTTGAACCCGAATGGGACCGCCCCCCAGCCACCGCCGCCGAAGTGGAAGCCATGCTGGCCCACTTGGAACGCCTGCTGGTGGCCGCCGACTTCCTCGACCCGGAAAACCCGGGCCAAACCTTGACTCGCCTGCGCCGCCTTGCCGCCCGCGCCGGCTTGGACCAAACCGAAGTGCGCATGCTGCGCGGCATCGCCACCCAGTTGGAAAAACAAGCAGGCATCAGCTGAAAAAATCGAGGGCGGGACGCCCTCGCTCCAAGGGACTCTCCCGGAGCGAGGGCATCCTGCCCTCGATTCTTAAGCCCGGAGCGAGGGCGTCCCGCCCTCGACTCCTAGGCCCGGAGCGAGGGCGTCCCGCCCTCGATTTTCCTCGTGCTGAAAATCCAATTGGAGCGAGGGCATCCTGCCCTCGCACCGGTGCTCCAATTCCTAGCCAGCCAGCGCTTCGGCCCGTTTCTTCAATCCTTGGGCGACGCTGTTGAACCCCCGTTCAACGGTGCGGCCAGCCACCAGGATCACCAACGGCGTCAGCAGGCCCGTGAAAGCATCCGTCGTGACGTAGCGGCACTGGCCCTCGCCCAAGGCTTCAAGCCGCTGCTCGCGCACGGCGTGCAGCAGGAAGCGGGCGCCCATGGTGGTGTACCACGCCAACAGGCGAGGTGGCTCCACGGCGCAGACGACTTCCGTCTGCTTTATGCGAATGGGCCCCATCTGCACCCGCATATCCACCCGGGAACCCATCTTGAGGTCGGTTTTGACCGAGGGCGTGAACGGATTCCACGCACCGTAGTCCTCCACCGCGGCGAGCACGCGCCACGCGGTGTCGATGGGCGCGTCTATGGTGACTTGGTCGGAACGCAGCACGTGGTTGAACATGGATCAAGCTCCTATGGTTGGGCCAGCCACTCCTCCGACAGCGTCCAGAGCCGCTCGGCGGCTGAGGCATCCCGCGCATCGGCGGAGGGCTGGCTGAGGGCGCAGCGATCATAATAGCGCCCGCCTTGCACATTGGCATCCGTGGCGCAGAAGAGGGTGGTCTGGGCGCCTTGCAGCGGCGACAGCAGCGCCACTTTCACCGGCGCTGCCAGCAACCATTGAATTGGCCGAACTGGGGTGTAGGACTCAAGCCCCCCGGTCACCAGGTTGGTGTACACCGAGCCGGGATGCAGGGACAGGGCGCGAAATCGGCCCGTCCCGCCATGTCGGCGATGCAGCGCCTGCGCCATGTGGATCAGCGCCAGCTTGGATTGGCCATAGGCGTCCCAAGGGTTGTGCTTTGCCAGTTCCGCAAACAGGCGTTCGTTGCGGCCCCGCACGTGTTGGTGCGAGGTCACGTTCAGCACCCGGGCATCGCCGTCCGCCTCCGCGCTGTCGAGCAGCAGGGGCAGCAACAGGCTGGTGAGCTGAAAGGTGCCGAGGTAGTTGATGCGCCAGTGGACCTCGAAGCCGTCCGCCGAGCGCTCCACTTGGCGTCGCAGCGCCAGCAGGTCGTGCAGGATGCCGGCGTTGTTGACCAGCACGTGCAGTGCGCTTGAGCGCTCGCGATACCAATCGGCGAAGGCGCTGACGCTGTCGCGGTCGGCGAGGTCCAGCGCCCGCGCCGTCACGCTCCCGCCGTCGGTGCCGAGTTCGGCCCGCAGCGCCTGCTGCAGCGCGTCGGGGTCGCGTCGCCGGGTCGCCACGACATCGGCGCCCCAGCGGGCCAACTGCAGGGCGGCTGCGTAGCCCATGGAACCGGGTGAGGCGCCGGTGACGATGACCTGCCGGCCGGTCATGTCACGAGGCTTGGCCTTGGGCTTCGGACCCAGGAGGCGGGCCAAGTGCACCACGCCGTCGCGGATCATGGTGGGGATGTGGGTTTGAGCCATCTTGGGTCCTTAACTGGTGCCGGGTGCGTGCGGGCGCAGCAGCGCCTCGCTGGCCGACCAGAGCTTGGCCCCGTTCTGCGGATCGCTGGCCTCCGGCGCCGGGGACTTCTCGCGCATCATGTGGAGGTACAGGCCAGTGCGCTCCCCGGCGGCATCGGAACAGCAGAGGTAGGTCACCGGCAACGCAGCTTTGGCGGGGCTTAAGAAAAAGGCCTTCATGATCGGGGCGAGCACTGGCCTCAGCAGCAGCGGCGCTTCGCGGGCAATGTTGGAATTGATCGGCCCGGGGCACAGCGCATGCACTGCAACGCGGGTCTCCCCGGTCGGGTTCAATCGCCGGGAGAGCTCCTGGGCGAAGGTGCATTGGGTCAGCTTGCTCTGTCCGTAGTGCTTGAGGCCATCCTTGAACGAGTAGTTGACAAACGCGCCGAGACGGTCGAAGTCGATCGGCTCGGCGCCGCGATGGGTTTCGGAAGACACCAGAACGATGCGCGGCGCCTCGCTGCCGGCATCCGCCGGCTGGAGCAGGCCGTCCTCGAGCAGGCGCGCCACCAAGACCCGGTTAGCCAGGAAATGGACCGCGAACATCAGTTCGAAGCCCTGTCTCGACTGGCTGGCCTGGCGTGGCATCAGCCCGGCGTTCAAGACCGCGATGTCGATGCGGGGCGTAGCGGCGCGCAGTTCGTCGCCCAGCCGATGGACGCTCGCCAGATCGGCCAGATCCACCTTGAGCATCTGAACCGCGCTGGAACCGGAGCGGTGCTTCACCTCCTCGCCCGCTTCGGGATGGCCGCCGCGGCAGGCCATCAGCACGCGGCCGCCGCGCGCCGCCAGATCGATGGCGACTGCCTTTCCGAGCCCGCTGTTGGCGCCGGTCACCAAGCAGACCTTGCCGTCGATGCGCTGGCTCTTGGGCACCGGCTCGATGGCAGGCCGTTCCTTGGCCCGTTGGCCGATGGCTGCGCGAAGGGCACCGGTGATGCTCTTCATGGGGACGACTCGCTGGGAATGCGGTAGCGCGCCCGATAGGCGGCGAAGCCATCCGCTGTTTCGGTGCCGTTGAGGCCGAAGTGGGCGGCACTGTAGACGTGCTTCCCATGGCGGTGCTGCGGATTGCGCTGCATGGTGCGGGCCGCAGCCTCCTGCGCCGCAGTGCAAAAGGGGATGCCGGCTTGACGGTAGATCCGCTCGAGTTGTGCCTGCGGGTCGCGCATCAGGTCGTGGTACAGCACATCCACGAAGCGGTCTGGGTCCACTTGGCGGCGCGCCGCCTCGGCGCGCTCGATCATCCTGCAAGCCTTCGCCGTCCAATGGCGGGCGATTGCCTCGGCATCGATCCGGTCGCTGAACACCCCCCGTCCGTGGGCTACCATGCTGAGGAACGAGGCCAGGGCCACTTGGGGGTCGCGGTGGGTCTGCACCACGGTCACATCGGCAAAGGTCGCCAGCACCGCATCCAGATGCTCCAGGTGATGGGGCGTCTTCAGCACCCAATGGTTGGCGGGCCGCTGCCAGTGCAGAATCCGCAGCAGGGTCTTAAGCTCCCGGTAGGCGGGGACGTGATCCTGCCCTTCCAACCACTTCGCGTAGCTCGGGACGTGCATCGTGGCTTCCGGGGTCTGGCTCATGAACGATAGGTCGAGCAGCAGGATGTCCTCCTCTGGCGCATCGTGGGCGATGGGATGCACGGCGAAGAAGGCAGGCGCCAGATAGGCGATGGTCCGTTCCGCCAATCGGGCGTGCCGCAGCCGCCGGTCGAACCCCCGTTCGCCCTCGCCGGGCAGGGGCGCGGGATTGAGGGCCTCCCAGGACATCAGCGCCCGCATGTGGGGATGGGAGGCCAGCAGTCGGTGCAGCGCGGTGGTGCCGGTGCGCTGCAAGCCGGCGATCAGCACCACCTTGCCCAGTTCCAAGTCATGGATTTCAGGGTGGCGCTTGAGCATCTGCTGCGCTCTGAGCCGATTCGCCAAGGCGCCCTCGATGCGCTGCCTTTGCAGCAGCACGCCGGTGGGGGTGAGTTCCGCCTCATCGTTGATGGCGCGCACCAGCACCCGCAATGCCGTCAGGCAGCGCTCATCGCCCAAATCCTGAAGCTTGGTGCGCTTGCGGGCATTGGCGAGCATCCGGTCGGCATCGAGCCGCCGCAGTGGGCCGGCGCGCGGCGTTCGGCGTGCCAGGGCGTTGAAGGCGGCCACGGGCCAAGGCCGGTAGGGGCGGGCGTAGTCGGTCGGCGTTTCCGCGATGCGCTTCACGACGCGGCCGGCGGTTGCCGCAGCGCCGCGAGTTCGCCGAGCTTGACCACCCGGGTGGCGGGTTCGGGATTGGCCACTGCTCGCACCCAGCGAAAGCACATGGTGCCCGATTCATGGCCGGCGGTTTCGATCCAGTTCGGCAAACCGGGGTCTTGGTGGGCCACCACCAGCCGAATGCTGCCGTCGTCCTCGATGTGCGCCAAGTGTTGGTTGGTATGAATCCGGTGGTGGCGGTAGTCCAGCGACTCCATCCAGTAGTTGTTGAGCTGGAAGTTCCAGTACTCGCAATCCGGCGGCAGCACTTCGATCAGCAGCGCCTCGTCCTCGGCCAGCGCCCAATGGCTGTGGTAGTAGGCGATGTTGGGGTCGCCGCCGGCGGTGTTGGACACGTCCTGGTCGAAGCGGGGCAGGGCGTTGCTGTGGCGCTGAAAGTCACGCGCCCACTTGGCGAACATCAGGGATGCGCCGGCCACCAGCAGGCTCACGGACTTCAAGCCCTCGTCCAACTGCTGCGGCGTCAACGGCGAGGGGCGCTTATCCACCGCTCGGCAGTTGATCCGCTCAATGGTCAATTCGGCCGGCACTTCCCGGTCGCGGTCGGCAAAGGTCTGGCGCACGATCAAGGTGCCGGTCTCGGAGGTCATCGGCAGCCAGTTGCTGGGCTGGGGGCGTTGGCTCAGGATCAGTTCGAAGCGCCCGTCGGCGTCGAGCTCGATCTCGGTGGCGTCGATGTGGCCGGTGGGCGGCAGGCCGCCGCCCTGTCCATAGTGGCCGACATGGGTGCCGAAGACGAGGTAGGTCACGGTGTTGCGCCGTCCGCTGATCCGGTATTCATAATCCCCGTTGATCGCCGCAGTCAGGTAGTGATTGTCTGGGTTGTCGGCCCCCAGCTTGACGGTTTCGTGAGCCACCCGATGCAGCACCGGCGCCTTCGGGTCGGCGTGTTCCACGAAGGCCATCAACCCCCCGCGCGCCAAGCGGCTGAGATAGCGATAGCCCTCGGCCTGGTTGAAGGCGTCCTGGGGTGTGCCGGGGAAGCTCAACGACGCGCCGGCAGCCTTCAGGGTGTCGCAGAACTCATCCCACGCCCGCCCACTGACCACCCGCTCGGCAGCGAGGTCGTCGGGCGTCTTGCCGGTAAGCCGTCGGATGAAAAGCAGGAGCCTGCGAAACCCGGCCAACAGTTTGACTGCGAGTTTCCTCATGGTGTGCGGGCTTGAAGCCCTGTCACGACGTCAACCACCCGCTGGGCGGCGTAGTCCACTTCCTCCTCGGTGGTGAAGCGGCCGATGGTGAAGCGCAGGCTGGCGTGGGCGATCTCGTCGGGGACGCCGAGGGCGCTTAAGACATAGGACGGCTCGATGCTCGCTGAAGTGCAGGCGGAGCCGCTGGAGACGGCGACGTCGTCGAGGGCCATTAGCAGGGTTTCGCCATCGATGCCGGCGAAGCCAACGTTGAGGTTGCCAGGCAGCCGCCGTTCCTCGTCGCCGTTCAGCACCGCGCCGGGGGCTTGCTTCAAGTGCGACCACAGGCGCTTGCGCAGGGCCAGAATGCGGGCGTTTTCGGTCTCCATGACGCTTCTTAAGATGGCGCAGGCCTCGCCCATGCCCACCACTTGCTGGGTGGCCAAGGTGCCCGAGCGCATGCCGCGTTCGTGGCCGCCGCCGTGCATCTGCGGGCGCAGGCGCATGGGCGGCTCCCGGCGCACGTAGAGGGCGCCGACGCCCTTGGGGCCGTACATCTTGTGCGCCGACAGGCTGATGAGGTCGATGGCCATGGCCTGCACGTCCAAGGGGAGCTTGCCGGCGCTCTGGGCGGCGTCAACGTGGAAGCGAACCCCGGCGGCGCGGCAGATTTGGCCGATGGCGGCGACGTCGTTGACGACGCCGATTTCGTTGTTCACGTGCATCAGGGAGACGAGCAAGGTGTCCACGCGCAGCGCCTCGGCCACCTGCTCGGGGCGGATGATGCCGTCCGCCGGGGGCACCAGCCAAGTGACCTCGAAGCCTTGGGCCTCCAAGTGGGCGCAGGTGTCGAGCACCGCCTTGTGCTCGATGGCGCTGGTGATGATGTGGCGGCGGGATGCGCCTTCGGCAAGGCCCTTGATGGCCAGGTTGTCCGATTCGGTGGCGCCGGAGGTCCAAACGATTTCCCGGGGGTCGGCGTTGAGCAATCGGGCCACGTCGGCGCGGGCCGCCTCCACCGCCTCTTCGGCCTGCCAGCCGAAGGTGTGGCTGCGCGAGGCTGGGTTGCCGAAGTTGCCCTCGGCGAGCAGGCAGGCGCTCATCTTGGCCGCCACCTGGGGGTCCACCGGGGTGGTGGCCGAGTAGTCGAGATAAACCGCTTTGCGCACTCAGGTTCCCCTAGGCTCCGCCATTCAGTCGAGTCCGTCCCGCCGCCGGGGCGCTAGGCCAGTTGGCTGAGGATCACCTCTTCGGCGCGGCGGTCCTGCCGAAGGGCAATGGACTGCACCTCCCGGCGCTGCACCAAGCTGGCCAAGGTGACCCGCTTGAGAAAGCCGTCGATTTCCATGGACAGGTCGTTCCACAGATCGTGGGTCAGGCAGATGGTGCCGTCCTGGCAATCGGCGCTGCCGTGGCAGCGGGTGGCGTCCACGCCTTCGCCCACTGCGGCGATGATCTCGGAAATGCTGATCGACTCCGCAGCCGGTCCGAGCCGGTAGCCGCCGCCCGGCCCGCGCAGGCTCTTCAGCAGCCCAGCGCGCTTCAGGCGGCCAAAAAGCTGTTCCAGGTAGGACGGCGAAATGCCTTGCCGCTGCGCGATGTCCGTCACGCTCACCGGCCCCGATTGACGGTGCAGCGCAATGTCGAGCATGGCGGTGACCGCATAGCGGCCCTTGGTGGTCAGGCGCATGGCCTCATGCCCCGTTGCCCGTTGTGCGATGATTGCGGTTGAGTATGCAATAGCTGGCGGGGTGCGTCCACTTTGCGCACCCGGACCTGTTGCGCACCCGGACCGAGGGCGTCCCGCCCTCGATGGGATTTCACGGTTCAATGCCGGGGGCAGGATGCCCGTTCCGGCAAGATGAACTTGGAGGGTACGAAAATGAAAGTGGAATCGACAGTCCATGGCCGGGTGGCCCTGGTCACCATCAATCGCCCGGAAGTCCGCAACGCCGTCGATGGGGAAACGGCGGCGGGGCTGGCCGATGCATTTGCCGCCTTCGATGGCGACAGCGATCTTGACGTTGCCGTGCTGACCGGCGCGGATGGCGTCTTTTGCGCGGGTGCCGACCTCAAGGCCGTCTCGGAAGGGCGCGGCGCGCCGAAGCTCAAGCCCGAAGGCCGGGGACCGTTGGGCTGCACGCGCATGCTGCTGTCGAAGCCGGTGATCGCCGCCGTGGAGGGCTTTGCCGTGGCGGGCGGCCTGGAGTTGGCGCTCTGGTGCGACATGCGGGTGGCTGCCGAGGATGCGGTGTTCGGCGTGTACTGCCGTCGTTGGGGCGTGCCCCTGGTCGATGGCGGCACCATCCGCCTGACTCGCTTGGTCGGCCACAGCCACGCGCTGGACCTGATCCTCACTGGCCGCGGCGTGGCGGGGGCGGAAGCGAAGGCCATGGGCCTGGCCAATCGATTGGCGCCGCCGGGTCAGGCCTTGGAGAATGCCTTGGCGTTGGCGGAAAGCCTCACCGCCTTTCCCCAGCTTTGCCTGCGCAATGACCGGCTGTCCTCCTACAAGCAGTGGACGCTGCCGCTTGATGAAGCGCTGAAGGAGGAGACCCGCCTCGGCCTGGAAGTGCTCGCCTCCGGCGAAACCCGGCGCGGTGCGGCGCGCTTCGCCGCAGGCAAGGGACGCCACGGGGACTTTGAGCGAATCTAAGGGCAACGCCTCGTGTTGTTCAGGGACTGCAGTCTTAATCAGGTGCATACTGTTCGGCGCTGAGCTAAGGTGCAGGTCTACAAGTGTCGGATGTCAAAGCTTGGCGTAAACTCACAACAACAAGGAACTCATACTATGGAAATACGAGTGACTTTGATCGTGGCTGTAGTCGTCTTGACGATGGGCGTGGCGTACGCCAACGAGCGTGCCGCCCTTGAGGCATTTTACGAGGCGCTGGACGGCGATCAGTGGACTCAGTCGGGTGGTTGGCTGACCGATGCCCCGCTGGACGCTTGGTACGGGGTCGAAGTGGTCGGTGGCCACATCGTTGGTCTTGAACTGCCTGATAATGGATTGCGTGGCGAACTTCCGGATGCACTCGCCACACTCGACCGGCTCAACTCCCTAGACCTGCGCTGGAATCGGATCACAGGGCTCATTCCAGCAAGCCTAGGAGGGTTGGCGTCACTGGAAACGCTCCTACTCTCCGGCAACCAACTGACTGGATCCATACCTCCTTCGTTGGGTTTGCTGTCCGGACTCAAGCGCATGGACCTGTCTTACAACGCCCTCACGGGCGAGATACCGGAAGTGTTCGGCGAACTGTCCTCTCTACAGTCGATAGGCCTGCAGCACAACCGATTGAGTGGCAGCATCCCGCAGGAGATGGGCAGTGTCAGTACGCTCCAGCGTGTTATTGTCAACAACAACGATCTGTACGGACTGATCCCATTTGGATTCAGAGAGATCGACGGCCTGCATTTGAACGTCGCAAGCAATCTGATTGATCGCCTAGACACGGATTCCATGCATGGCGAAGTCGTGGCCATCGTCAGAAAGAGCGCCGAGACTCCATCGGGCGTCGACATGCTCAACGAAACGACGCATGTATTCGATGACGACAATGCAATCGAATTCGTCACTGATGTAATGCGTGCCATCGAAGTGCGTGATGGGCTCCTTCACCTGCACGATAAGATACTGCCGTCGTCCGTTGATGTGGGGCTCGTCCGGGACCTCATAGATGGCATGAATGACCGGCTCGTGGAGGAAGGTGAGACCATTCAGTCTGTCAATGACTTGGAACGCGTGTTCGAGTTGTACAGCCCAGGCACGATCGAGGTTCCGACTCCGTTCGGCACTGAGTATCTCTATTCGGAAGGCAAAGGGAGCGAGGCAACTTTCAGGTTCAAGAGTTCATCGGCCTCAAGTAGCAGTTCCCGGAACGTTGTGGTCTTGTCGAATTCTCAAGGCTCCCATAGCTCAGGTAACGTCACTTGGAACATCGTGACCTGTGCGCCGTTGATTGCGAACCATGTTCATGTGTCCCACACGGAACCGGACTATCTTCACGGCAAAATCCACGGCTCCTGCCATGTGCTGCAAGGGGTGCACGATATCCACTACGACTTGTATTCAACCATCGCTAGGAAGACAGCGTGGTGGATCTTCACCCGATGGGTCATTGAGGCGATGGCAGGCGGGTTTTACGAATATGGTAGTAGAGGTAGTTGGTCCCAGAGCGAAACACTGGTCCGCCTGTACTGCCACAAGGATGACGACTATCGCACCCAAGCGTTGGTTTACATTCGTAGCGGTACCGCAGGTCTGTACTTTCCATATCCTGCCCTAGTGGCGGGAACGTCCCAAAGGATTGACTGCTGAGACCGAAGGCGTCAACCCCGTGAGTAAGTTCCTGACCTGCAACTCTTGTGCGCATTGGTTTCCACACCATGGTCCAGACCGGGGGGAATGCCGGTTCAATGCCCCGATGGGAATGTGCGTGCAGAGTCTTGACTTGGATCAACCTCGGCCGATCTTCCTATGGCCGTTGACCGACGCCCTTGCCGGATGCGGCCAGCACAAGCCGCTTGAGGAACCGGATGTGAAGTAGCGGCTCCCTCAGCGAGGGATATCAAAAGGCCTGCTGCGACGGATTTTCTCGGGTAAGAATGGAGGAAGCTTGCCTCATTGCGGCGCGCCGCTGCTGCCAGACTCGCGACAGAGTAACCACCAACCGGCGATCGGTTGGCCAGTCAGTCTGGACAATAGACAACACTTCGTTTCTGGTTGTTTCATGAAAGCGCGTATAATGCGCGCCCCGAAGGCAGGGCCAAAGGTCCTGCGCCGGAACACACCCTTCCTGAATTGTTGAACGGAATTGCGGAGACCTCTATGGCCGTGGAGCGCACTCTATCCATCGTCAAGCCCGATGCGGTGGCCCGCAACCTCATTGGCGAGATTTACTCGCGCCTTGAACGCGGCGGCTTGAAGATCGTCGCCGCCAAGATGCTGCGCCTGGACAAGCCCCGGGCCGCCGGCTTCTACGCCGAACATGAGGGCAAGCCGTTTTACGAGGGGTTGTGTGCCTACATGACCTCAGGGCCCATCATGGTGCAGGTCTTGGAAGGCGAGGACGCCATCGCCGTGAACCGCCGGCTGATGGGCGCCACCAACCCGGCGGAGGCGGCGCCGGGCACCATCCGCGCGGACTTCGCCGAGTCCATGGACGCCAATTCGGTGCACGGCTCGGACGCCCCGGCGTCGGCGCAGCGCGAGATCGCCTACTTCTTCGAACCATCGGAGATTCTCTCCGGCCCTTGAGGCCGTTCGGATGAACAACCTATTCGACTACGACCGCAAGGGGCTCGAAGCGGCTTTTCAAGCGGCGGGACACAAGGCGTTTCGCGCCCGCCAGATCATGAAATGGGTCTATCACCGCGGCGTTCGGGACTTCGCCGCCATGACCGATCTCGCCAAGAGCCTGCGCGCCTGGCTCGGGGAAACGGCCACCCTCGCGGTGCCCGACGTGCGCTCCCGGCGCGACTCGGCGGACGGCACCATCAAGTGGGCCATGGGCCTGGCCAGCGGCGATGCCGTGGAGACCGTGCTGATACCGGAACCGGGCCGCAACACCCTGTGCGTCTCCTCGCAGGCGGGCTGTGCGCTCGACTGCAGCTTTTGCGCCACCGGCAAGCAGGGCTTCAACGGCAACCTGACCACGGCGGAGATCATCGGCCAGGTTTGGCTGGCCAACGAGGCGCTTAAGCCCGAGGGGCGCAACGTCAGCAACGTGGTGCTCATGGGCATGGGCGAGCCGCTGCTCAACTTCGATGCGGTGATTCGCGCGGTCAACCTGATGATGGACGACCTCGCCTTCGGCATCTCCAAGCGCCGGGTGACGATTTCCACCGCCGGCGTCGTGCCCGCCATCTACGACTTGGCCGAGGTGAGCGACGTGTCCTTGGCGGTGTCCCTGCACGCGCCGGATGACGCGCTGCGCGATGAGCTCGTGCCCATCAATCGCAAGTATCCCCTAAGCGAACTGCTCGCCGCCTGCCGCCACTACGTTGCCGGCCTAGGCGAGCGCCGCGCCCTGACTGTGGAATACACCCTGATCAAGGGCGTCAACGACAGCCTCGCCCAGGCACGGGCGCTGGCGCGGCTGCTGCGCGGCCTGCGCTGCAAGATCAACCTCATCCCCTTCAACCCCTTCCCGGCGTCGGGTTTTGAGCGCCCGGGCGCCGGCACGGTGCGGGCCTTTCAAACCGCGCTGCTCGACGCCGGCTATGCGGCCATGCTGCGCACCACGCGGGGGGACGACATCGGCGCCGCCTGTGGCCAGTTGACCGGCGCGGTCAGCGACCGGACCAAGCGCCAGGCCCGCTATCTTGCCCGCGTGCAAGTGGCGGCTGGGCATTAGTCGTGGCTGAGGCAAATGAAGGCCCGGGCGCGGCGCTGCAGGCGGCGCGCGAGGCGCGCGAGCTCAGCGTCCCGCAAGTGGCTGATCAGCTCAAGCTCTCTTCAGCGGCAGTGGCCGCCTTGGAGGCCAACGATTGGGACCGGCTGCCCGCGCCGGTGTTCGTGCGCGGCTACATCCGTGCCTATGCCCGGTTGATGGCCTTGGATGACGAGGAACTGCTGGAAGGCGGGCAAGGCGCCACCGGCGGCGAATCCGGGGGTGATTTTTCGGTGGCCCACACCCTGGAAGGACGGCGTGGCTTGGTTTGGTGGGTCGCCGGTGCGGTTGCCGCGCTGGTCGCCGCCATCGGCGGCGCCATAGCCATGTTCTCGGATCGATAGCCGTGGCGAACTTGGTGCGAGGCATGCGCGACGTGCTGCCGGAGGAAGCCCGGCAATGGCGCGCGGTGGAGGAACGGATCGTCGAAGTCCTCGACGGCTTTGCCTACGAGGAGCTGCGCCTGCCCTTGCTTGAGATGACCGAGCTCTTCGCCCGCAGCGTCGGCGCGGCGACCGACATCGTTGAGAAGGAGATGTACAGCCTCACCGACCGGGACGGCAGCAGCATCTCGCTGCGCCCGGAGGGCACCGCCTCCTGCGCCCGGGCGATGCTGGAGAGCGGCCTGTTGCGCAACCAGGCGCAGCGCGTGTTCTACCGCGGCCCCATGTTTCGCCATGAGCGGCCGCAGATGGGCCGCTTCCGCCAGTTTCACCAGATCGGCGCGGAGGCGTTCGGACCGCCGGGGCCGGACGTGGATGCGGAGTTGATCCAGATCGGCGCGGAGATTTGGCGGGCCTTGGATCTCACCGGCGACATTCAATTGGAACTCAACACCCTTGGCGCACCAGCGGCACGGGCCGCTTGGCGCGATGCCTTGGCCGCCTATCTCAGGCCGCACCGCGCGGCGCTCGATGCCGACAGCGCCCGCCGCCTGGACCGCAATCCGTTGCGCATTCTCGACAGCAAGTCGTCGGACACCCAAGCGCTGCTGGCCGATGCCCCCCGTTTCGACGACTACATCGACGACGAAAGTGCGGCGCACTTTGAGGCGCTCAAGGGACTGCTCGATGAGTTGGGCATCGCCTACGTGGTGAATCCGCGCATGGTGCGCGGCCTGGACTACTACGGCAGGACGGTGTTCGAGTGGATCACCGAGCGCTTGGGCGCCCAAGGCACAGTGTGCGCCGGCGGACGTTACGACGGCCTCGTTGAGATCATCGGCGGCAAGCCGACGGCGGCGGCCGGTTTTGCGTTGGGGCTGGAGCGCGTGCTGTTGCTGCGGCAAGCGGTTCAAGAGGCGGACCCGGAGCCGCCGGTCGATGTCTATTGCTGCGTTCTGGAACCGCAGTGGCAGGGCGCAGTACTCGCCACCGTGCAGCGGCTGCGGGACGGATTGCCGGGGCTGCGCTTTCGGGTGCACGTCGGCGGTGGCCGCCTGAAGAGCCAGCTCAAGCGCGCCGATCAGTGCGGTGCCCGTTGGGCGCTGTTGTTTGGGGAAGATGAATTGAGGGACAATCGCATGGCCCTGAAGGATCTGCGCTCCGGCGCCCCCCAAGAGGCGCTGACCGCCGAGGCCGTGATCGAGCGTTTGCTCGGCGGGACGGCTTGAGCGGCGTGGAGACGGTCCGGTTTTGGGCGCAATCAGGAGTGCGGTGAGTGTCCGACTATCTCAGTGATGAAGAGCAGCTTGATAGGCTGAAGACTTGGTGGAGCCAGAACGGGACCGGCCTGCTGGCGGGTCTCGCCTTGGCCGTCGCCGGGTTGGTCGGGTGGCGCTGGTACGACCATTCGACGACCGAAGCGCAGCACGCCGCGTCGGACCTCTATGAGTCCTTCCTGGCGGCCGAAGGCGAAGGGCGCATGGCCTTGGCCGAACAGCTTGACGAGAACATCGAAGGCAGCGCCTACCAAGCGTTCGCGCTGCTGCACAGGGCGCGGGAAGCCGTGGAGACCGACAATGTCGAGGCGGCCTCGGCCTACCTGCAAAGCGTCATTGACGCCGGCACCCCGGATTCGCTCAAGGACCTAGCCCGCCTTCGCCTCGCCCGCCTGCATCAGCAGGGCGGCGACAGCGCCGCGGCGCTGGCCGTTCTGGCGGGTGTGCGGGGCAGCGGCTACCGGGGGCTTGCCCAGGAGCTTAAGGGCGACATTCACGCGGAGCAGGGCGAAAAGTCCCTGGCCCACGAGGCCTACCGCTCGGCGCGCCAAGAGATGGGCGAGGGCAGCAACCGGCCCATTCTCGACATAAAAATCAACGACACCGCGCCGCCGGACACCCCGGCACCGGAGGCTACGGGGCCGGAGCCAGAACCAGAGCCAGAACCGGAGAGTTCGGAGGCGTTGCAGGAATGAGCCACTTGCTCGGCAAACATCCGTCGCATCGGAGAATCGAGGGCAAGACGCCCTCGCTCCAGGCTGACTCCCGGAGCGAGGGCGTCCCGCCCTCGAACGAACTGTCGCAGGCAATGCGGCATGGTTCTAGGCCGAGATTCGCCCGCATCCTGCCCTTGCTCGTCGCCGCTCTATTGGCGGGCGGCTGCAGTTGGTTTTCCTGGATCCCCGGCATCGGCGGCAAGGACGACAAGGAGGATGTGCTCAAGCCCGCCGAACTGGTGGACTTTGAGCCCGAGTCGCGCATCAGGCAACTGTGGCGGTCCAAGATCGGCAAGGGACTCGGACGCAAGTACCTGCGCCTGGATCCAGCGCCCTTGGCGGACCGGATCGTCGCCGCCGACGGCTACGGCGTGGTGGAGGCCCGGGATCGCTTTTCCGGCAAGCGCGTCTGGCGCGCCAACATCGGCCAAGACGGGCGAGCGGACCGCTCGCCGAGGTCCGGCGTGGGGCGCTTCGTGCCGAGAATCCGGCTCGGGCTCTTTGATCGCCGGGACCCGAGCTTCGTCAGCGGCGGTGTCGGCGTCGGCGACGGTTTCGTGCTGATCGGCACCACCGGCGGGGCGCTGGTGGCCCTTTCGGCAGCCGACGGCAGCGAGGTTTGGCGAATCCATGTCGGCGCGGAGATTCTCAGCCGGCCCGCCACCGGCGACGGGGCCATCTTCATCCAAACCATCGACGGGCGGCTGCTGGCTCTTGAGCAGACCGACGGCACGGTGCGCTGGAGCTTCGACAACCAGGTGCCGGTGCTCACCCTGCGCGGCAGCGCCTCGCCGGTGTTCAGCGGCGACATCGTCTATGCCGGCTTTGCCAACGGCATGGTCGGCGCCATCCGCACCGGCAATGGCGAGCCCCTCTGGGAGCATCGGGTGATGCTGCCGGAAGGCCGCTCGGAACTCGATCGCATGGTGGACGTGGACGGCTCGCCGCTCATCAACGGGCCGCTGCTGTACGCGGTGTCCTACCAAGGGCGCCTGAAGGCGCTGCGGGCGGCCGACGGGGCTGCGGTGTGGCAGCGGGAAGCCTCAAGCTACCTGGACCTCGCCGCCGGATACGGCCAAATCTACGTGGTCGATGAGACCGATGCAGTGATCGCGATCGACGAGCAGACCGCCGAGGAGGTCTGGCGTCAGGAGGCGCTGTACCGCCGCAAGCTGTCCAGCCCCGTGGCCTTCAGCAATTACTTGGTGGTCGGCGACGACGACGGCTACCTGCACGTGCTGGCGCAAAGCGACGGCCGCTTCCTCGCCCGCCGCAAGCTCGATGGCGACGGCCTGCGCTCCGGCATGGCGGTGGTCGATGGGCGCACCCTCTACGTCCTTGGCAATTCCGGCGCCCTGTACGCCATCGAGATCGAGGCTCGGTGATACCCCAAATCGTGCTGGCTGGCCGCCCTAACGTCGGCAAATCCACTCTGTTCAATCGGCTCACCGGCAGCCGGGATGCCTTGGTCGCCGACGTGCCCGGCCTGACCCGGGACCGGCGCTACGGTCGCGCCCTGCTGCGCGGCAAGCCCTGCGTGCTGATCGACACCGGCGGACTCGGTGCGGACGGCGAGTTCGCCGAGCTCATCGGCGAGCAGGCCGAGATGGCCATGGCCGATGCCCATTGCGTGCTCCTCCTGGTCGATGCCCGGGCCGGGCTGACTGCTGGCGATGAAGCCATTGCCGAGCACTTGCGGCGCAGTGGCAGGCGGGTGGTGCTGGTCATCAACAAGATCGATGGCCTCGATGCCGAAGCCGCCGCATCGGACTTTGCCCGTCTCGGCTTTGCTGACACCCATCTCGTCGCCGCCAGCCAAGGCCGGGGCGTTGCCGGCCTGACCGCCGTTCTGGCGGGCCTGTTGCCGGATGCGCAAGCCCCGGCGGAGCCGGACCCGGAGGTCATCCGCACGGCTGTCGTCGGCCGTCCCAACGTGGGCAAGTCCACCTTGGTCAACCGGCTGCTCGGCGAGCAGCGCCAGATCGTCTTTGACCGCCCCGGCACCACCCGCGACGCCATCGAGATCCCCTACGAACGGCGGGGCGAGCGGTTCTTGCTGATCGACACCGCCGGGGTGCGGCGCAAGGGCCGGGTCGAGGGCGTTGTTGAGAAATTCTCGGTGGTCAAGGCGCTTGATGCCATGGAACGGGCCCATGTCGTGGTGCTGATGCTCGATGGCGAGGAGGGCGTGGTGGACCAGGACCTGCACGTTCTCAAACTCGCCGCCGATGCGGGCGCCGGGCTGGTGGTGGCCGTCAACAAGTGGGATGCGCTAAGCGGCGATGACAAGCGCCGCCGGCAAGTGGCCCTCGACCGCCGCCTCGACTTCATTCCTTGGGCGCCCCTGCGCTTCATATCCGCCCTGGGCGGCCACGGGGTTGGACGCTTGATGGAGGAGGTCGTGGCCGTCTTTCGCCGGGGCCGGTTCGCCGTCAACACCGCCGCCCTCAACCGGGCCCTCAACGGCTTGGTTCGCGGGCACCCGCCGCCGTCGAACCGCGGTCGGCCCATCAAACTGCGCTACGCGCATAAGCTCGGCGAGCATCCGCCGCGGATCGGCATTCACGGCAACCAGGCCGAGGCGCTGCCCGCCAGTTACGTGCGCTACTTGGAGAACGGCTTTCGGGAGGCCTTCGATCTGGTTGGCAACCCCGTCCGCCTAACGTTGCGCAGCGGCGGCAACCCCTATGCAGGCCGAGTCAACGCCCTAACCCCGCGTCAGCAGCGCAAGCGCACCCGCATGGTGCGCCGCCGCAAGCTGAAAAAGTAGCGGGCTCCCGGAGCGAGGGCGTCCCGCCCTCGATGGGATCCCCCTCCGGAGCGAGGGCGTCCCGCCCTCGATGGGTTCCCCCTCCGGAGCGAGGGCGTCCCGCCCTCGATGGGTTCCCCCGAATCAGTTCGAGGGCAAGATGCCCTCGCTCCGGGATCCCCCTCCGGATCGAGGGCGTCCCGCCCTCGAATAGGCCGCTTGTGGTGGAATTCGAGCGAGGGCAAGATGGTGCGTTGCGCTATTGATCAGTGAGGATGACGTGAGGACATTGGATTTAAGAATTGTGCGAAACATCAGCCAGTTAACCGTTGCTGCGTTGCTTATGGCGTTTGGCTTCGTCAGCGCGCAGGCGGACATGGAGACCGAGTGCCAAAAGCTGTACCGGCTGACGGACATTTCGCACGCCATCGAGCCCGGCATCCTAGTCGCGGCAGGCGACGGGATGCCGGCCCATTGCCGGGTGCGCGGGGTGGTCAATCGGGCCATTCGCTTTGAAGTCCGCTTGCCGATGGCGGATTGGAACGGGCGCCTGATGTTCACCGCCGTGGGCGGCGGGGCCGGGGTGATCGGCGACACCACCTCCCTGCTCGCCGACGGCTTCGCCATGGCCTCCACGGACACCGGGCATGAGATCAGCGAGGGATTGGACTACTACCACCAGCCGGAGGCCTTGATCGACTACGCCTACCGGGGCGTTCACTTGGCCACCCTGGCGTCGAAAAGGGTCATCGCCCAATTCTATGGCCGCGATGTCGAACACGCCTACTTGACGGGTTGTTCGAACGGCGGCCGGGCGGCGCTGATGGAAGCGATCCGCTTCCCGGCTGACTACGACGGCATCATCGCCGGCGCGCCGGCCTTCCGGTTCCAGGAGTTCGCCTCCTGGATGATCGCCATGCACCGCCTGCAAAGCGCCCATCCGCTGACCGACGAATCCCTGCTGCTGCTCGACAACGCATCAAGGCAGGCCTGCGATGGCCTCGACGGCTTGGAGGATGGAGTGATCGACGACCCCCGCCTGTGCACCGCCGATGTGCTCGACCTCGACGTCTTGGCATGCGCGGAGGGACAGACCGAGGGCTGCCTGACCGAAGGCCAGATCGCCACCGCCCGTGCCCACTACGAGGACTTGACCAATGCCGCTGGCGAAGTGGTCTCCTACGGCGTGCCGCCCGGCGCGGAAGCGGCTGGCGACTGGGCGTTTTGGATGAAACCCAACGAACAGATGGACGGCGTTTCGCCGATCGGCTTGATGGAGGACATCCTGACCGCGTTGATGCGTTTCGAAGCCGATTTCAACGTCGATGAGTACGACCCGGCGGAAGATCGGGATCAGATCGCCGATGTCACGTCTCCGCTGGACGTGCGCTCCGGGGACCTGTCCGAGTTCCGCGACCGCGGCGGCAAGCTCTTGATGTACCAAGGCTGGAACGACTATCCGCTGCGCCCGCAGCGGGCCATCGACTACCTGGCCAAGGTCGAGCGGAGCATGGGCGGCGCGGAGGCCACTCGCGACTTCCTGCGCCTGTTCATGGTGCCTAGCATGACCCACTGCGCCGGCGGGCCGGGGCCTTGGCAGGCCGACTACGTGAAGCCCTTGGTGGCGTGGCGGGAGGAGGGCAAGGCCCCGGAGCGGATCATCGGCGAACAGCCCGGCCCGGTTGATTTCGACCACTTGGCGCCGGACGCCAGGGCCGTCCAGCCGAACCGCTTCACCCGACCCCTATGTCCCTATCCCGAATACGCCAAGTACCGGGGCGAGGGCGATCAGAACGACGAGCGCAACTTCGACTGCGTCAGCCCCTAATCGCGGAGGAGAGTCTTATGGCAGATGAACTGGTATTCCACACCCACCCCCAATCCCGGGGCCGCATCGCGCGCTGGATGCTTGAGGAGGTGGGTGTCCCGTACCGGGTGGAGACTTGGCAGTACGGCGACGAAATGAAGTCGGAGCGCTATCGACGGATCAACCCGATGGGCAAGGTGCCCGCCATTTGCCACGGCGAGCAGGTGGTCATCGAGACGGCGGCCATCTGCGCCTACTTGGCCGACGCCTTCCCGGAAGCGGGCCTCGCCCCGCCCGTCGGTCAGCGGGGGGCGTACTACCGATGGCTCTTCTTCGGCGCCGGTCCCCTTGAGGCGGCGGTCACCAACCGCTCCATCGGCGTGGAGGTAAGCGCCGATCACGAGTTGATGCTGGGCTACGGCAACCTCGGGACAGTGATGGACGTGCTAGAGGCTGAATTGACGGCCCGGGACTACATCGCGGGCGACCGTTTCACCGCTGCGGACGTGTACGTGGGGGCGCACATCACTTGGGGCCTCAACATGATGGAGACCTTGGAGAAGCGGCCGGCCTTCATCGACTACTCCGAGCGGGTAAGTGCCCGGCCAGCCCAGCAGCGGGCCACCGCGCTCGACGATCAGTTGAGCGCGGACATGGATAGTCCCGGCTAACCGCCGTTCAGGATTGCCATCACGCGCACCGGGTCCACCCGGTTGCCGTTCAGGCTGACCGACCAGTGCAGGTGGGCGCCGGTGACCCGTCCGGTGGCGCCCACCTCGCCGATCATCTGGCCGCGCGCCACCTCATCGCCCTCCGCCACCGAGATGGCGTTCATGTGGCAGTACATGGTCACCAAGCCTTGGCCGTGGTCGAGGAAGACGGTCTTGCCGTTGAAGAAGAGTTCCCCGGTCAACACCACCGCGCCCGGTGCCGGGGCGTGGATGGGCGTGCCGGTGTGGGCGGCGAGGTCGAGGCCGGAGTGCGGATTGCGCGGCTGGCCGTTCAGCACCCGCCGATGGCCGAAGACGCTTGACACCCGGCCGGCAACCGGCTGCACGAAAGGAGAGAGGTCGAGCGGGCGCGCCGTGAAGCGCCGGTACTGGGCCAACTGCCGGGCAGTCTCCTCGCGAATGCGCGCCAGATCGCTCTCCGGAGGATTCACCAAGCGCTCGTTGGCAATGGTCAGATGCTCTTCGGGATACTGCTTCGCAATGACTTGAAAGCGATGGCTTTGGCTGCCGGCGGTGCCCATAAGCTGCAGTTCGTACTCCCCAGGCTCAGTGCTTATGTGCAGGCCCACAAAGGCTTGGCCCCGGTGGATCATCACCGGACGCTCCTGGAACAGCGCCGTGTCGTAGCCAGTCGGCATCGGGAATAGATAAACCCCGCCGGGGACCGCTTCGGCAACCGCCCAACAAGAGGCTGCGGTGCAGAACAAGGCCGCTACGGCGGCAATGAGCCGGCCCATGGAACTCCCCTCTAGTCTGGCCACTGCCGCGATATAGACGACAGGTGCAAAGAATGCAAGACGCTCTCGCTTCGACCGGGCTCCCCGGACCGAGGGCGTCCCGCCCTCGATTGGAGTTGGGGGAATCCGTTCGAGCGGGCTCCCCGGACCGAGGGCGTCCCGCCCTCGATTGGAGTTGAGGGAATCCGTTCGAGCGGGCTCCCCGGACCGAGGGCGTCCCGCCCTCGATTGGGGTTGGGGGAATCCGTTCGAGCGGGCTCCCCGGACCGAGGGCGTCCCGCCCTCGATTGGAGTTGAGAGAATCCGTTTCGCAAAGCGATGCTTCAGGATTCCTGAGCATGACTGGAGTAGACTGCCGCACCGCGAAGTAGCCGAACCGGCGCGTCACCGATCATGAAGCAAGCCAGCCAAGTTCGGGAGGTCACTCCCGCCAGCCAATACCATCGAACCCACCTGCCTCACTTTGAGGCGGGCGAAGTACCCCAGCACATCTGCTTCCGGCTGGCCGACAGCCTTCCCCAAGTGGTCCTTAAGCGTTTGATTTCGGAGTTGACCGGTCTGCCCGAAGCAGAGCGCGCTGCTGAAATGCGCGAACGGATGGAAGCGGTGCTTGATCGAGGTTACGGCGCCTGCTGGCTGCGCCGCCCTCAGATCACCGCGCTGGTCCGGGAGGCGCTTCTGTATTTTGACCACGCTAGGTACATCCTGCACGCATGGGTAATCATGCCCAATCACGTCCATGCGCTAATGACGGCACTGAGCGGGAGACACTTGTCAGCCATCCTGCACTCTTGGAAGTCCTTTACCGCGAATTCGGCAAACCGACACTTGGGGCGCGAAGGCAAGTTTTGGCAGGTGGACTACTTTGATCGGGTCATGCGCGACGAAGCGCATTTTGCGGCAACGGTGGATTACATTCATTGGAACCCGGTTAAGGCTGGATTGTGCGCTAAGCCGGAGGACTGGCCTTGGAGCAGTTTCAGTAGGACACAACAGGGTTAGAGGGCATTCCCCGATTCGTTTCGAGGGCGGGACGCCCTCGGTCCGGAGAAAGGCCCCGAACAAAGCTTGGACCGAGGGCGTCCCGCCCTCGATTCGGGGAGTGGCCCCGAACAAAGCTCGGACCGAGGGCGTCCCGCCCTCGATTGAGGTTATGAGCGTTGCGGGTTGGCCATTAGGGTTGTCCAGAAGCGCATCATGTCTTCGTGGAAGTGCTTGGCTTGGTCGTCGGTGGTGCCGATGTGGGCGCCGCGGCGGCCGTAGCCTGCTCGGAAGCTGCGGATCATTAGGTCGCGTTCGCTGAGTGCCGGGTCGGCCTGGCCGGTCCAGGGATCGATTAGGGCGCCGTTCTCGGCGATGTAGGTGGTTGGCGCGTCCGGGGCCACCGAGGCGTCGGCGACCATCTCTATGGGCGTGTCGCGGTCGAAGCTGTGGTGGGCGCCGGCGAAGATGCGGCAACTGGCCTCGCCGCCGCACAGGCGAATGGCCTGCATGTGGCCCTGCACCTGCTGCGGCAGGCACCATTCGTCGCGGTCGCCGATCACCGAGCGCACGATGGCGCGGCCCACTTCCGGGCGCTTGAACTGCTGGCCGCACCAAGGGTAGGCGGCGTACACGCCCGCGAAGGGTTGGGCGCCGTCCTTGACCAGCCTTGCCATGCAGGCGGCGGACAGGATGGCGGAGCCGCCCCGGCTGTGGCCCTGTGCGCCGATGCGCATGCCGTCGATGTCGGCGCGGGCCGCCAACAGCTCAGCGGTCGCCAAGACGTCCCAGGCGCTGGCGGCGAACGAGTACTGGGCTTGGTTGGCCACGGTGGAGGTGACGCCCCGAGTACCAAACGGGTCGATGACGCAGGCGGCGATCTGCGCTTCGGTTAGATGCACGGCCTTGGCGACGTGGGATGGGGCGACGCCCAAGCTGCCCGGCACCACGATCACCACGGGCCAAGGCCCGTCGCCTTGGGGCAGAAACAGATTGCCGAAGATCTCCGTCGCGGGCATGTCTTCGGGTTCCGAAATCGCTTGGTGGAAGCCGGTCGGATTGGCGGTGGGAATGCGCAGCACCTCGCCGCGAATGCCGTTATCTAGGGTTTTGGGTGTGTCCATGGCGTCTCAGTGGGTTCAGCAGTTCTCATTTTGGCCGGAGCGAGGGCGTCCCGCCTTCGACAGCATCCCGTGATACAGTTTCGAGGGCAAGACGCCCTCGCTCCAAGATCACACCCGGAGCGAGGGCGTCCCGCCCTCGATTGGATCCCCGGCTTTAGTTCGAGGGCAAGATGCCCTCGCTCCGGCCAGAATGAGAATTGCTGTAGTGGGTTAAGTGTAGAAGGTTGGCGAGTTGGGCGATCAGATCATCGAGGCCGTGACTCTCGTCGGTGTGCCCGAACACGTAGCGATCGGGGCGCACGATGGCGGCGGCGGCATCGTCGAACAGCCGGTCGAACTTGCCCTGGGTGGCATCCAGGCCATCCAACGTGACGCGGCGGGCACCCAATCGGTCGAGTGCGGCCTCTGACGCGGGGCTGACCTTGAGGGCGTCCGCGTCCCGGGCCACCACCGCGAAGCCCGGACCCAAGCCCTCGTCAAGGCGAAACTCGTGGCCGTTGCCGTCACGCACCATGGGCTGGCTGAACAGGTAGCCGGTGGAGCCGTGGTCGCTGAGTTGGCCGAGCACGATCACCCCGTCACGCAGCGGCGGCATCTCCCGGCCTTGGCCGTATCCGGAGGATTGCTGCTTGTCGGGCACTTGCGGGCGCGGTTCGCCCTTGCGCTCGGCGTCTTCCACGGCAGCCAGGTGCTCCATCAACTGGCCGATGGCCACCGCCCAGTCCACCAGGTCGGTGGCGTGGGCCAGCCGTTCCGCTTGGTAGCTTTCGAGCAGCGCGGAACTGGCTTCGCCAGACATCACCAGCGGCAGCTTCCAGGCCAGGTTGATGGCGTCGCGCATGCCGGCGTTCATGCCTTGGCCTAAGAAAGGCGGCGTCTGGTGGGCGGCATCGCCGGCGATGAAGATGTTGCCGCTGCGCCACCGGTCCGCCACCGCGGCATGGAACTGGTACACCGCCGCCCGCCGAATGTCGTAGGTGCCGCGCGCCGCCCAGGGATCGATGAGGCTCTGGATGCGCTCCGGTTCGAGCATCTCCTCCCAGGTCTCGCCGGGATTGAGCTTGAACTCCCAGCGCCGGTAGGGGTCCTTGGTGCGCACGTAGGTGGACAGCCGGTCCGGGTCGCAAACCTGCATGGTGTTGCGGTCCAGCGGGTGGTCGGGGTGGGTGACGATGTCCACCACCAGCCAGTCGTGGTCGTAGCCGAGATCATGCCAGCCGCTGCCGATGCTGCGGCGCACGAAGCTCGATGCGCCGTCGCAGCCGATCAGGTAGCGGGCGGAAAGCTGGAAGGCTTCGCCGGAACCCAACTGCCGTCCATCGATGACCACCCGGCCGTCGGCATCGCTGATGGCAGTGGCCTCGGCGCCGATGTGGGCGGTGACGTTCGGTTCGGCCAGCGCGGTTTCGCGCAGAAAGCCCTCCAGTTCGGGCTGGTCGAACATGTTGAAGCTCTGCCAGCCGTTGCTGTTGAATGGCGTGGGCACTTGCTTGAAGAGCCACTCCCGCTTGGAATTGCCGAAGCCGACGTGTTCGCCGGGGCGCAAGGGCTGCAGCAGGCTGGCGACCTGCTCGCCCAAGCCAAGCCGCTGGAAGCCGCGGATGATCTCGCCATCCAAGGCCACCGCCCGGGGCAGCTTGTACACCGCTTCATCCCGTTCGATGACCACCACCGTCAACCCGGCACGGGCCAGAAACAGGGCGGCGGTGGCGCCGACCGGCCCCATGCCGATGATGGCGATGTCGAAGTCAGCGGATGCCGTTGCCGTCTGGTGCTGGCTTGTCATGGATTTCTCCTGCGCTGCCGTCCCAAGCTACTGCACGCCATGCATCCAGCGGCGCAGCATCGGCGACATGCCCCAGATCAGGAAGCCGGTGGCAATGGGGGCGATCACCAGCAGCAAGTAGAAGCCCGGCAGGCCTTCGATCAGGAAGGTGGCTTCGCCGCGCTCAAGCTGAACCGAATAGCGGGCCACCAACCCGGCCAGCAGGTTGGACAGCGAGAAGGAGAAGAACCAAAGCCCCATCATCACCGATTGCAGGTGCACGGGCGCAAGCTTGGTCACCATGGACAGCCCCACCGGCGACAGGCAAAGCTCGCCCCAGGTGTAAACCACGAAGGTGATGAGCAGCCAATGGGGCGCGGCCAGGCCGTCCTGGGCGTCCATCGCCCCGAACACCATGGACAGGAAGGCGAGGCCGAGCAGCCACAGGCCCAGGGCGAACTTGGTGGGCGTGGAGGGGTTCAAGCCCCGATGGTTCAGGAACACCCAAAGCCAGGCGAACACCGGCGCGAAGAGGATGATGGCCGCCGGGTTGACCGACTGGTACCAAGTGGCTGGAAAGGGCGAGTCGAGCAGGCCCCAAAGGGTGCGGTCCGTGTTCTGGGCCGCGAAGACGTTCATGGAGCTGCCGGCCTGCTCGAAGGCCGCCCAGAAGGCGATGTTGGCGATGAAGGCGAGCACCAGGATGACGCCGATGCGCTGCCACTCAATGCGGCTCAGCGGCGGCCGCGGCGTGGTTTCGCCGACCGGCTTGGCCTGGGCCTTCGGCGGCAGGCCGATGCCCTCCAGATAGCGCGAACGGAAGGCCTGGTAGGCGGTGATGCCGAGGATCATGCCAATCGCGGCCGACCCGAACCCCCAGTGCCAGCCGACGGCTCGCCCAGGGTGCCGGCGATGAGCGGCGCCAGCAGCGCGCCGACGTTGATGCCCATGTAGAAGATCGTGAAGCCGCCGTCGCGGCGCTCGTCATTGGGGCCGTAGAGCTGGCCGACCATGACGCTGACGCAGGGCTTGAAGAAGCCGGTGCCGACGACGATCAACGCCAGCCCGCCAACGAAGCAGAGCAGGGCGCCGGGGCCGGTCTGCAGCGTGACCGCGGCGCCGGCGGTGATGCCGAACAACTCCGTCCCCGCCAGCAGGATGTGCCCGGCGGCGATGATCCAGCCGCCAATGATCATGGAGCGGTGGGTGCCCAGGAAGCGGTCCGCCAGCCAGCCGCCGACGATGGGCGTGAGGTAAACGGCCCAAGTGTAGATCCCGTACAGCAGATAGGCCGCCTCTTCCGACCAGCCAAAGCCCGGATTCAGGTTGGCTGCCCCGCCGGCCAGCTCCTCGCTGGTGGAACTGATCAGGTAGAGCACCAGCAGGGCGCGCATGCCGTAATAGCTGAAGCGCTCCCACATCTCGGCAATGAACAGAACCCAAAGGCCCTTGGGATGATGCATGGCGGTGGAACTGCGGTGTTTGGAGGCGGGCTATTGTTTCCTAGCGGCGGGAGCGCGTCAAAGGCACCGCAGTGGAGGTCAAGAGCCCGCAGTGGCCTCCGCACGGGCCAGCAGCTCTGCTCCGTCGCGGCACTGAACCACCCAGTCGCCCACCTTGGTCAGTGTCGTGGGGTCCGTGATGTGGCCTAGGATCGGCGATAGCCGCTTCGAGATCGCGTCGCCAAACCTAAGCCGCGCCTGCCGCACCGCCATGTCCCGCTGGTGCTCCAGCCCCCGCTC